>NZ_JBQHCV010000023.1:0-210783 GCF_052068215.1 Nonomuraea sp. H19
ACCAGCAAAGATCGAGTAGCCTGACACTGGCCGCATGACACACCCCACCGCGTGTCCACTTCCGTGGGGGAAGGCCCATCCTGCGGCAGAGCCTGCTCACCTTTCGCCAGGTGCTGCGAGACGAGACGTTCGGTGAGCTGTACGTCGGCGGCTCCCGCCCTGAGCAATGGCGGCACGTATTTGCGTCGATCCAGTCGCTGCACGCCAACCCACTGCCAGAGCCTGACGCCTTCGACATGGTGATCGTGGATGAGTTCCACCACGCCGAAGCCTTGACCTACCATCGCTTGCTATCCACGGTACGGCCGAAGGTGCTGCTGGGGCTCACGGCCACCCCAGAACGCACTGATGGTCGCGACATCAAGCACTGGTTCGGCGGCCGGATCGCCGCCGAACTGCGGCTGTGGGAGGCGTTGGAGCGGGGCCTGCTCGCTCCGTTCCAGTACTTCGGCGTCCATGACGGCACCGATCTTCGGGGCGTTGGCTGGCGCCGGGGCCAGGGGTATGACATAGGCCAGCTCTCCAACGTCTACACAGGCAACGATCGCCGTGTCGCCGTCGTGCTGGAGACGCTGCGCCGCAAGGTCGGCAACGTTGGACAGATGCGAGCTATCGGCTTCTGCGTGAGCATCGACCATGCCCGCTTCATGGCCGATCGCTTCACCCAAGCGGGGATTCCTTCGGTCGCCGTCACCGCGCACAGCTCGTCAGATGAACGATCTCAAGCTCTGCGTGACCTGAGGGAACGACAAGTCAAAGCGGTATTCACCGTGGACCTCTTCAACGAAGGTGTGGACATTCCCGAGATTGACACCGTGATCTTTCTGCGCCCCACCGACAGCGCCACCGTCTTCTTGCAACAGCTAGGTCGCGGTCTGCGACTGTCCGACGACAAGCCGTGCTTGACTGTGCTCGACTTCGTCGGCCACCAACACAAGCAGTTCCGCTTCGACAGACGCTACCGAGCGCTCACTGGTGCCAGCCGTACTGGAATCGCTCGCGAGATCGAGCAGGGTTTTCCTACCCTCCCTGCCGGCTGCGTTATCGATCTGGACCGTGACGTACGCCATCTCGTCCTTGAGAACGTGCGGCAAGCACTCAACCTGAACTGGAAGGAGCTGGGACACGAACTTCGCCAGCTCGGCGATGTGACACTGACCCAGTTCTTGGAGGAGACCGGACTAGATGTGGAAGACCTCTACCGGCGGCGGCAGGGATGGGCACATCTGCGACACACTGCTGGTTTCGAGCTAGATGCTCCTGATCAGCAGCTCGGCCGTGCTTTCGGTCGGATGCTTCACATCGACGATGTTGAGCGCCTCGCCTTCCTCACCGAAGTGCTGAACGGCCGAACGCTGCAGTCACCTCGTGAAATGCGTCTGCTCGCCATGCTCGACGCAATGTTGTGGGGTGGTACTGAGCCGGTCTCCGGCATGGAAGCCAGGTTCGCACAGCTTACTGGTGCTCGTGTTGCGGAGCTTCGCGAACTGGCGGCTGTTCTGCGTTCAGGGATTCGTCATGTTGCCCCGCCGCTGGATGCCGTTGTGCCGCTGCACATCCACGCCCGATACAGCAAGAATGAGGTCCTGGCGGCCTTCGGTATCGATCGGCCCGCGCACATGCGTGAAGGTGTCAAATACGTCGAGGAGCACCGGGCGGATCTGTTCTTCGTCACTATAGACAAATCCGAAGACAAGTATTCCCCCACCACGCTTTACCATGACCGGGCGATTAGCGAAGAGCTTTTCCAATGGGAATCGCAGAGTACCCTGCGTACTTCCACTGCGACTGCTCGTCGCTATCTGACTGGTGAATCTACCGTTCACCTGCTCATCCGCCAGTCCAAGCGGGACGAAGGGCTAGGCGCTCCACCGTACACGTATGCTGGTCCTATGCATTACGTCAGCCATGAGGGAGAGCGGCCGATTCGCTTCGTCTGGCGCCTGGACCATCCACTCCCACCCGATGTATTCCATTACGCCAAAGCGACCGCAGGATAGGAAAACCGCTGAGATTTGGCTCGATGGACTATGGGGGTCATGTGACCCTCTAAATCAGAGGTGTTTTCCCTGCTCGTGCAAACGGCGATGGTATCGCACATATTGCAGACCGATTCGATGGCGGGAATGAATATTAAGATCGGCGATGGGCTCTCCTGTTATTCTATCTATAACTCGGAGTCCATCGTCGACTATTATCGCGCCCAGTTCAAAGAGGAGATGGTGGTTTGGGCAAAGGCAGACCATGTTTTCCGCGATGTCTGGTCCTTTGTGAGGAAGGCTGAGACTCCGAAAATGAAAAGTTTCGGAGTACCTCATGCCGCCGATGGTCTCAATGGCAAGCCCGCAGACCTGACATTCGTTATTGTAGAGTTTCTTGATACGCTCGCTAAGTCGACGGTCCTGGAACACCCCGCGCGATACTTGGCTCCAGCGGTTAGGAGCGATGAGCGGCTCGTTCGTAGTGCTATCTGGTCGCTCAATCGACTCAAGCCGGAATCGTAGAACTTTAAATCCGTCTTCACCGGACTCGGACCAGTAATCGGCTACCCGGAAAAGGCCGTCATAGCTGTAGCCTTCTGGCGGAGAAAAGGGGGTCTTGGCCTCGGCGCCACGGATTACTCGTACAGGCAATTGAGTGAGTAGACTGGTAATTAGGGCGGCATTCCCTGAATCATTCGGATCCTGATCCTTGATATGAACACGCTTGGAATCCTGCCCTCCGTGGCCGGTATAAATGATGACGTCCCCGTAATCCACGTCATCCTTGTAGCCACCGGACAAGACAATCGACTCTGCGCCGCCCTTAGATCGCCTTCCGCAAATACCGGCCTCAAACGGTCGGTGCACTTTGGCGCGGCTCAACGCACGTCGATCAGTAAATAGAGTTCCCGGCTCGACACCTGCTATTGCGCCGTAGCCTTCGAGTGAAGGTCTTGAAGGCTTTATAGCGCGATTCTTTACGAGGGCGAGATCTTCCGCGGTATTGCTATTGAGTATCTGAGGAAGAGGGCGTGCTTTGGCTCGCAACGTACTATGGATTTGCGAAAATATAGTCTTTATGCTTAGCAGCTTGGGCTGATCAGGTAGTCCTTCACGAAAGACGGTCAGTAATTCGGCCGTGAATGCGGTGTAGGGTTCGCCCGGGTAAGCAAGAGCGGTCTGCGTTTTGGAGGATGCGGTAAGGACAACCGTTCCTTCTATATTGATAGTGCTATAAATAGCATCTTGTGCTCCACTCATTCCGCCAAGCGCGCGTCCGCTATAGCAACAGTCTAGTATTACGATTCGCCTTAGAGCTGAGCTAGTGATGACCGCGCGACGGATCTGATTATAGGCCACAGCTGTGACTGGAAGATGCCTTGGATCGCTGTTCGTTCCGACCAGCGCTAGTTGTAGTTCACCATCTTGGTCAACTTGACCATGCCCTGCGTAATACACGAGCAAAGTATCTTTGGCCTCGCTCGCCGCCTCTAGCAAAGGCGTAAAAATGTGTGCCCGTGCTGTTGGATCATTGATGACTTTGCAATGCTGAGGCGACAGGCCCAGAATATCATGGTCGCAAAGCGCCTCTTTCAAGCCGACGAGATTGTTTGCCACAGCGGGCAACGAGGGCATGGCCTCATATTGATACTCGCTAGTGCCGATAAGAACAGCTCGCGAGAGGCGCGTATCGGGAAGGCTCATTCGCCACCTGAATCAAGTGCGTCAAAAACCTTCCTTATGGTCTCCGGGTCGCTTTCGCTGAGAGTTACTTCTATATCTCCGCGTCTGATAGTGACCGGTGGTCTTTCAATACGCGAAGCACGCCATGAAAGATACGCCAAGGCAAGGTTTGCCAGCTCGAATCCGCTACTTACCAGTAGTTCGATAGTCTCGAAGTCTGGGCCCATTGAGCCTTGGCTGGGCGGACTTGCTTGAAAAGTGACCTGTGCATTGCGCCGTATATAGTCGTCCTCTTGCAGCCAAGTGCAAAGAGAACGAACCTCCTGCTCCGCCTCGTTACCGTTCATGGCTATGTAGATTGCTCCGGCAGTCACACGTGATCCTTTCCTTGCCCTTGGGATTTAAGGGTACTGCAAAGCCGGCCATAGTGGGAGTTATTGGCTTACGTGGAAATTGGGTATATATGTACTGGGATGCCCACTTTGACCGATGGATGCCCCGTGGCGCCAAAAGGATGGGTTCACGCTTTGTCTGCGCCTTTAATCGTTGTGTGATCGACCCCGTGGTCGTACGGCAGCCGCCATTCATTAGCTGAGCTGGGCGTATGTGGTGGCCAGGCGAGGCGGTGTTCGTGTGTATCCAGTCTTCGACCTCGGCATGGTCGCAGTACAGGCACTGCCTTCTTGCGGCTCAACTCACGCGACGGTTGGCTCGATCAGCTCGATCTCGATGGCCAGCACGCCGAGCGCCTCTTTCTCAGGGCCGTAGATGCGGCGGGTGTTGGCCAGTTGCTGCTCACGCGGGCTGTCGGGGGTTTACGTTGGTGGCGCCCTCGGCATCCGGGTGAACCGTGGCCACGGGTCATGCCCTTCTCGGTCAGACTGTGTCGGCGCACATCCAACCCTGCACGTGGTGTCCGCCTCGAATCCGCGGTTGAGCTGCTGCGGGCACCCCGCCGACGAAGTCCTGGGCGACCATGGTGAAACCCTGCGGGAAGTCGGCATACACGCGAAGGAGAACGTACGCGCGTTCGGGGCACTGCGCTCGACGCCGACGCCCTGAAATGGGTGTGGGCAGAGGAGGTCTGCGGTCGTACGGGATCCTGTCGCGCTAGGCCGTGCTTCGTAGATCTTGGTGGGTCTGTCGGCGGCCGTGGTTAGCATGAGGTCCCGTTTGGCGGTCGGTTGGTCTATCGAGGGGTAGCGATGCTACGTGCTGTGTTCGTCCGAACATTGAAGGCGGGCGTGACGTATGAGCAGTTCAAGGACGCTTGGGTACCAGAGGATATGGACGGCTACCCCGCGAAGGTCAGCGTCTCACGCGATGTCGCCGACGACCGCCAGGTGATCACGGTCCTTGAGCTGGACATGTCCCCGGCCGAGTTCGAGGACAAGCAGGCGGCGCTGACCCGCTCGGACGCGCTGGAGCGGCTCGCTGAGATCGTGCACACCACCGAACTGGTAGGCCTCTATGAGGAGGTGTTCGATGACAGCGCTCTATGCGGTTCGGGGTGAGTGATGTCGTTCAAAGCCGAGCAGATCGAGAGACTGGCCGAGTCCGGATGGGCCCGCTGCGCATCGGTCGCCGAAGCGGTGGCGCAGGCGCGGCTCCCGGCAGTGACGCCCGCCTATTTGGCGACCGCCTTCTCCGACGACCTGTGGGACGCCGCCGAGCGCACGGTGCTCGTCCTCCGGGACCACTTCGCCTCGGCTCGCTTCGCGGACGAGACAACGTACGGGATCTTGCTGGTGCCCGACCCCGGCAAGCTGGACACCCGACGCCCGATGGCGCCAGCCGTGCGAGTAGACCAGCTCGGCGCACCCGTCGAGGACGTGTTCGACGCGCGGCTCCCCGCGGGAGTCCTTGGCATCCGGCCCGGCACGCCGTGGACGATGGTCGCCACGGTCACCGGAGCTTATGGGCCGTCTCTGGGCAGCCACCACCAGATCGTGGCCGGGCCAGGAGAGGCATTCACGGTAGCCGGCACGGACACCAGGACGCTGATGATCCGCCAGCTCTGGGGGGCACGTGTCTTGCAAGGCGGCCGTCACCTGCCTGACTGCGAGTCAAACCAGAGATGGACATTCACGCTGTTCCCCGGCGAAGGCCTCACCGGTGGCCATGCCGAGTCCGGCACCGTACTCAAGGGCAAGGCGCGGTTCCGTCTCGGCAAACCCGATCGCGGCATCGGATCCGCGCGCGTGGCTCCCGCCATCGCCGTTACCTAGAGCATGCCGCGTCGAGGAGGCGGCGCAGGTGCATTGTGTCCGTGGCCAGGGCCGTCTAGGTGGCCGGCGCCTCATGGCCGCATTCGGGCTTGGTCCTCCAGCATGGCGGCGAAGCCGTCGAGATGGCGGGCAAGACTGTACTCGAACAGTCCGTCCAGGTCCGACACCGTTTCCTCGGGGACCGTGGCCAGCAGAGGGAATCGTCCGCTGTTGAGGAGTTCGTCGGCCCGTTTCCGCTGGGCGAGCCACCATCCGGTGAGCGTCACGCCGGTCTCCTGCTCGGCTTCGACTTCGTCGGCCATGGACAGGGCAACGGTGACGACCAGGGTGTGCAGCGTGAGTGCCTCTCGAATTCGTGTCGTCATGGGCAGCCCGAGCCCGTCGAGTGCACGCAGGGTCCACTCGGTGTGGGCCATCATGTTGGGCACGAGGAAAGGGCGCGTGAACGAGACGGCCCTGGGCAGCCAGAGGTGTCGCCGGCACAGTTCCCATTGCCGTCGGGAGATCAGTTCGAGCTTGGCTCGCCACCCTTCCGGCCCGGGGATGGGGAGCTCTGGTTCGCCGAAGGCTTCGTCGACCATCTGCGTCACCAGTTCGTCCTTATTGGCCACGTGCCGGTACAGCGACATCGGACCGACATCGAGCTCGGCCGCTAGTCGCCGCATGGACACGGCAACGAGTCCCTCGATGTCGGCGATGGCGATGGCGGCGTGGAGAACTTGCTTGCGGTTCAGTGCCTGCTTGGCGACGCCGGCCTGCCGCGGTCTTGGTGACGCGGCCGGGCCGGTCGGCTGTTTGTGGCCCGCGCGGGGGCTGACCACCGTGCCGGAACCGACCTTCGCCTCGACCAGCCCCTCGTCGCGCAGAGCCGCCATCACTTTGGTCGCGGTCGCGACCGCGACGCCCCGTCGCTGGGCGATCTGCCGGATGGAGGGCATGCGATCGCCCGGCCGCAGCTCACCGGTCAGGATCCGGGCGCGGAACTCCGCGACGATCCGCCGGTATGGCGGCTCCGGTCGCCGCGTTGACGACACCATGAGGGCCCTCGATTCATCGGTGAGGTTATTGCCAGCAGAGAGTGTACTAGTTCAATCTGTCCAGTACTAGTTCACTTCATCATCCGAAGATACCCAAGCTACTCAGGAGGAACAGAGATCTAGATACCATGTGCGCATGACATTTGATACGCCGTACGCATACGTGTGGCAGACAGACGGCGCAGACCAGCAGGCGGTGATGGACTACCGCCTGCTGCTCGCCCATCTCGCCGCCGAGACCTACCTGGCCGGCCGTCGCGAGGGCGCCTCGGCATGGCAGACGTTGGCCGCCGGCCAGGCGCCCCATGAGCAGCATCCGGACGCGTCCGACGCGGACCCGAACGTGCTGGCACCTGGGCTCCTCCCCGGCGCCGCGGCAGGCGCCGCCGAGTTGGCGTTCCGCCCGCTCGTGCAGAGGTTCTTTCCACCGGCTCGAGGCTGGTTCGCTCCCATGAGGCTCAGCACGGCTTCCACCAGCATGGACGGCGCAGGATCGGAGGCCGCATGAACCAGATGGGGGACCAGTTGTCCATCTCGTATGCCGAAGTACGGTCGTGGCATCGACCGCTCATGATCATGGTGGCGGCGATGTCCGCGCTCCTCATCGTCGCGAGCGTCGGTTTTCTCGCCGACGGTCGCGAGCTCTTGCAGCAGTCGGTCTGGGCCAAGCCGTTGAAGTTCGCGGTGTCGTTCGTCATGTACGGCGCAACGCTCGCCTGGCTGATACCGAAACTGCGCCGGGCACGGCGCACGATGTGGACCATCGGAACGGTCTTCGCCATCGCCGGACTGGTCGACGTCGGCTTCATCGCGGTGCAGGCCGCCCGCGGCACCTACAGCCACTTCAACGCCAGCACCGAACCGTTCAGCCAGATCGGGCAGCAGATCTTCTCCACCGGCGTGTTCGGGCTGTTCGGGGCGAGCCTGATCATCGCCATCATGCTGCTGTTCCAGCGCGTCGGTGACACGGCACTCACCTGGGCCCTGCGCGCCGGGCTCGGGCTGGCCGTCCTCGGCATGGCGCTGGCGTCCTTCATCACCGGGTGGACCTCGTCGGCCGGACCCCGCACCGTCGAGGACGCCTACGGCAATCCGGTCCCGCTGGTGGGCGGACACGGAGTCGGAGTACCGGACGGCGGTGGCATGCCGATCACGAACTGGAGCACCACAGGCGGCGACCTGCGCGTCCCGCACTTCATCGGCCTGCACTCCATCCAGGTTTTCGTGCTCGCGGTGCTGGTTCTCGCCGCCCTCGCGGCCCGAATCGGCTGGCTGTGCGGCGAACGTGTGCGCGCCCAGCTGATCGGGGTCGTCATCCTGGGGTACACCGCGCTGTTCGCCATCACGGCATGGCAGGCGCTGCGCGGTCAGTCGCTGCTCCACCCCGACGCAGCCACGTGGACCGCGCTCGCGATGGCGGTTGTCGTGACCGCGCTGCTGGCGGCCCTGGCCATCTCGGCGGCCCGCCGCAGCGAGGTGGCACCCGCCGGCGACGGGCACTCGCCCAGCGCGCTGCCGACTCGGGGGTGAGCACAGGAGCAGCCGTTGGCACTGAGATTGGGGTCGCGAACCCGCCGGTAGCCGCTGGGCGTCCGTGAAACCGCCGACGAACAGAGGAGTGAGCCGCCTGCAGATGCCGTACACCCAGCGGGACACGTGGATGACCTCCCAGCACGCTCTGGGCGTACCGCAGCGAGAAGAACCTCGTCCGCTGCTAAGTGCGGGCTCGCCGGCACTGAGGCCGATGACGAGTTTGTGGGCGTGGCGGCCTCCGGCGCGGCGGGCGAGCGGCACGTACGTCATGCCGCCGCGGGTGACGAGGCATAGGCGCACGCGGGATCGCAGGTCCACGACGTCTTCTTCCCCTTGCGTGCACGCCGAGACGCTGTTTCTGACCGGCAGCGCCGCGGCGTTTCGGCAGCCTGCCCGCCACTTCTTCGCCGTGGCGAAGGAAGGGCCGCCCGCTGCCGCGACCTCGCTGTACATCTCGGGCGCCTGCAACTATCACGTCTGCCGGCTGTTCTACTGGCCCAACCTGGACCCGGGCCGCGGGCAGGACATCCACGTGGAGTACTCCCCGCGATGGACGGCTTGACAAGCTCTGCCGCGGAATCATGCGAGATCCTGCGTAACTGGAAGCGCCAACACCGGTCGGTGCTCACGGACGCCGGACGCGTTTACGCAATGGGATAAGCCGCGTCGAGGAGGCGGCGCAGGTGCATTGTGTCCGTGGCCAGGGCGGTGACCAGAATGGCGGGACCGGCGAGCGGGGTCAGCACGGCCTGCCCGTGGGCGGGGTCGTCGCCGATCAGCCGGACGTCGGGCGGGTCTTTCTCGTAGGCGGGGTCGACGATGAGGATCTGGCCGATGGCGCGGTGGCCGGCGAGGATGGCGGGGCCGTCCCAGCCGGGTGCGTCGGGACCGTAGCTGGTCTGCTGGTCCAGGAGAGGGTGTCCGTCGTGCCGGACGGTGAGGCGGGTGGTCAGCCGGCCCGGTGGTTCGTTGGCGCGGCCGAGGACCTGTTCCTCGCGCAGGACGAGTCGCGCGCCGGCGGCGAGGTCGATGGTGCAGGTCTGGCGGAGGTTGCTGCGTGCGGCGGAGATCAGTGGCTGGGGCAGCCAGTGCAGGCTGGCCTGGTCTGCCACGGTCAGGTGAACGTCGTAGGTGGCGTGCTCGGGGGTGGGGCCGCGCAGGGCGATGGTGGCGGCGACTGTGGTGATGTGCAGGTGGGCGTCTTGTTCGGCGGTGGCTTCGATGCGGAGTCGGTCGCCGCCGAGGGGGGCGCTCATGGCGCCGAGGATGCACACCCGTGCCTGGTTTCCGTGCGGGCGGTTGCGGCGCAGGTCGAAAGGACCGTCGCCGGCCAGAACGGGCAGGGCGGTGGCGTTTCCCGCGCTGGTCGCCCTGATGCGGGCGGTGGCGTGCACGCCCGGGGCGGTGCGCCTGGCCGGGGTGGTCTGGGGTGAGGTGAGGGTCATGCGGGGCTCGCGGTCCAGTCGGCGAGGCGCTCGCGGACCCAGTCCGACACGGGTGTGATGCCGCCTTCGGTCTTCAGGGCGGTGAAGGCGACGGGCAGGTCGCCGCGCTGGGCTTTGGCGTCGCGGGCCATGCCTTCCAGGTCGACGCCGACGTGGGGGGCGAGGTCGGTCTTGTTGATGACGAGGAGGTCGGCGGTGGTGATGCCGGGGCCGCCCTTGCGGGGGATGTCGTCGCCGCCCGCGACGTCGATGACGAAGATCTGGGCGTCGACGAGGCCCTTGGAGAAGGTCGCGGTGAGGTTGTCGCCGCCTGACTCGATGAGGATCAGGTCGAGCGGGCCGAGCTGATCCTCCAGATCCTCGACGGCTTCGAGGTTGGCGGAGATGTCGTCGCGGATGGCGGTGTGCGGGCAAGCCCCGGTCTCGACCGCCGCGATGCGCTCGGCGGGAAGGACGGCCTCCCGGAGCAGAAATTCGGCGTCCTCACGGGTGTAGATGTCGTTGGTGACGACGGCGATGGACACCTCGTCGCGCAACGCACGGCACAGGGCGGCGACGGTGGCGGTCTTGCCGGTGCCGACCGGCCCGCCCAGGCCGATGCGCAGGGCGCGGCGGCGGCCGTCGGGGCGCTCGGGGGAGGAGCCGCCGGGGCCGTGGGTGTGGCCCTCGGGAAAGGCGTCGCTGTGGTGGAGGTGCATGGCTGCTCCGGGTTGTCGAACGAGTGGTGCGGTGGTCAGAAGGCGGCGTTCGGGTTACAGGCGAGGTCGGGGTCAGGAGGCGAACAGGCGTGCCGGGCGGGCGGCGTGCTGTTCGGCGGTGATGTCGAGCAGCGGCGCCGAGACGGCGGGCAGCGCGCCGAGGCCGTCAGCGTGGACGCGCTGCGCGGCTCCGGCTGCCTGCGCGGCGACGTGATCGATGTCGGCGGCGAGGCGGGCGAGGATGGCGATGGCGTCGAAGGGGTCCAGCCTGAGCAGGCGGACGGTCGCGGTAGCCGGGCCGCTGACGCTCTCGTACGCCGCCGCGTACGCGGCGTCCAGCGGGGTCAGGCCTGCGGAGCGGGCGGTGAGGCCGAGGACGACGGGCTGGTGAGCGCCCCGCGGCCGGGCCGCGGCCAGGGCGTCGAGCTCGGCCGAGGGCCAGGCGGCTCGGGCGGCCCGCAGCATTTGCCGTCCGAGCCTGCGCGCGCTCTGGCGCAGGGCGGGGGCGGGAGTGCGGGCGTCGGCGGCCTCGTCCAGCAGGAGCGGGTCGTATCCAGCGGCGGCCGCGGCGGCGAGACCCGCCGCGACCAGCCCGCTGGTGTGCAGCCGGCCGCGGCAGAACTCCTCCAGGCTCGTGACGTCGCGGACGCGTCCCGCGGTGACAGCGGGTTCGGCCCCGCCGGAGTGGGCGTGCCCTCCGGCGGGGAAACGGCCGTCGGCCAGGACGAGCAGTGCGGCACGGTGCATCGTGCGTGGCTCACCTTTCGTTCACGGTGCGGTCGTTCACGGTGCGGCGGTCAGAAGAGGAAGTAGCGCTGAGCCATGGGCAGTTCGGTGGCGTAGTCCCGCTCGACGAGTTGGTCGTCGATCTCCGTCTTCACGTCCTTGGCCTCTGCTCCGCCGATCTCCACCTCGAACGTGTCGGGATCGACGCGGATGTCGGGGCGGGCGTTGTTCTCCCGCATGTTCTCTTTGAAGACCTTGCGGGTGTTGCGGATGGGCCTGAACTCCTTGCTCACCTTGAGCTCGTCGAGCAGGCCGGCCTTGATGGCGTCCGCGGTGACGAAGTTGACCGAGTTGGCGGCAGGTGCCTTGCCGGTCGCGCCGAACACGGCGCGGGGCAGGACCGGCTGCGGGGTGGTGATGGAGGCGTTGGCGTCGCCCACCTGCGCGTAGGCGATCTGGCCGCCCTTGATGACCCGATGCGTCTTGACGCCGAAGAACTTCGGCTCCCACAGCACCAGGTCGGCGAGCTTGCCCACCTCGACCGAGCCGACCTCGTGGTCGATGCCGTGTGCGATCGCCGGGTTGATGGTGTATTTGGCGACGTAGCGGCGGGCACGATGATTGTCGGCCCCGTCGTCGCCGTCCAGAGGGCCGCGCCGGGCCTTCATCACGTGCGCGGTCTGCCACGTCCGCATGATCATCTCGCCGATGCGGCCCATGGCCTGGGCGTCCGACGACATGATCGAGATGGCGCCGAGGTCGTGCAGGATGTCCTCGGCGGCCATCGTGGAAGGCCGGATCCGCGACTCGGCGAAGGCCTTGTCCTCCGGCAGCTCCGGGTTCAGGTGATGGCAGACCATCACCATGTCGATGTGCTCCTTGACCGTGTTGACGGTGAAGGGCCGGGTGGGGTTGGTGGAGGCGGGCAGCACGTTCCGCAGGCTCACCATAGTGATCATGTCCGGGGCGTGGCCGCCGCCGGCGCCCTCGACGTGGAAGACGTGGATCGGGTGGTCGCCGATGGCCTCGATGGTGTCGGCGACCGCGCCGGCCTCGTTCAGCGAGTCGGCGTGCAGGGCGAGTTGGGCACCGGTCTCCTTGCACACCTCCAGGCACTTGCGCAGCACGGCGGGAGTGGCCCCCCAGTCCTCGTGAATCTTGAAGCCGAGGACGCCCGCCTTCACCTGGTTGCGGAGGGATTCTGTGGACATGGTGCTGCCCTTGCCGAGCAGCCCGACGTTGACCGGGAAAGCGTCCAGCGCCTCGAACGCCCTCGCGATGTGCCAGGAACCGGGCGTGACGGTGGTGGCGGTGCTGCCCTCCGCGGGGCCCGTACCGCCACCGATCAGGGTGGTGACGCCGGCGGCGAGCGCCTCGTGGATCTGCTCGGGGCAGATGAAGTGGACGTGGGTGTCGACTCCGCCCGCAGTGAGAATCTTGCCGTTGCCCGCGATGACCTCGGTCTCAGGACCGATGAGGAAGTCCGTGGCCCTCCCGTGGCCGTCGTGGAGCGGGTCCATGGTCTCGTCGTTGTAGGCCTTGCCGAGCGCGATGATCCGGCCGTCGCGGATGGCGACGTCGGCTTTGACGACACCCCAGTGGTCCAGGATGACGGCGCCGGTGATGACGGTGTCGGGGGGCTGCGGGGCGCCGGGCTCCGCGGAGTCGCGCGGCGCGCAGGACTGGCCCATCGATTCGCGGATCACCTTGCCGCCGCCGAAGACGACCTCGTTGCCGCTGCGTCCAGGACCGCCGGACCAGTCCTCGGTGACCTCGATCCGCAGGTTGGTGTCCGCCAGGCGGATGCGGTCACCAGTCGTGGGGCCGAACCTGTCGGCGTATTCGACGCGGGTCAGGGGCTTAGGCATCGAGGGGACCTCCGACCTCGCCGCGCAGGCCCGCGACGATGCGCTTGCCCTCAATGGGCACGAGCTCCACTTCCCGCGGGCACCGGGGTTCGAACCGGATGGAGCTGCCGGCGGCGATGTTCAGCCGCTTGCCGTAGGCGTCGGCGCGGGGCTCGAATTCGAGACGCGGGTTGGCCTCGTAGAAGTGGTAGTGGGAGCCGACCTGGATGGGACGGTCGTCAGTGTTGGTGACGATCAGAGTCGTGACGTCACGGCCGACGTTGAAGGCCACGGGCTCGGTGTCCTCGGGATGGTCGATCTTCCCGGGATGAACCAGCGCATCCCTGCCCGCCTCCGGGAAGGGGTCGCGGATGGTGACCAGCTTGGTGCCATCGGGGAAGGTGGCTTCGATCTGGATGTCGGAGATCATCTCCGGGACGCCCTCCATGACGTCATTGCGGTTGAGCACCTTCGGGTCCGGGGGGCGCATGAGCTCGTCGACGGATTTGCCGTCCCTGGCTCCTTCGAGAACGTGCGCGGTCAGCAGCGCGACCGCCTCCGGGTAGTTGAGCAGAACCCCTCGCTGTTTACGCTTCCAGGCCACGTCCGCAGCCACATGAATCATGAGACGTTCCTGCTCATGCGGAGTCAGATGCATCCCCGCCCCCTCGCCTTCGCTCTGCCCCGGGCTCCGTCCCGGGGGCCACCGATGGTGCGGACACCGACACGACCGGCCTTCAGCCATGCGGAGGCCGTCCGCTCACTCCAGGCGGGAGCCGACGCCCTCACCCTTTGCGCCTACAGGAGCGCCAGTTCAGCCTGGTGACCTGCAAGGCGGCCCAGAGCCCTGGCAGATCAGCACCCCGTGTCACATCTAGTAATGCAATGACTGCTTACTGTGACACGGCGTGATGGCGAGCGTCCATTACCCGGGACACAGAGTTGCAATGATCTGTCACTCTGGGAGGTGATCGATGGTGGCCGGCAAGGCAGGCGAGGCCTTGAGGCGGCGCTGGCCGACGGGTCGTAGCGGCTCCACTCCCGGCCACCGCGTATGGGTCAGGTCGGCGCGCCCCGTCACCGGCATGATGGCCCCGGAGGTCCGCTACGTCGGCCACTCGGACCTGACCGAGGTGCTCAAGAAGTACTGACTTTCGGCAAGGGTGCCGGTTGACGATCGGCGGATGACCCACCCGGTTCGCCCTTGACAGGCTCGCCGCCATGAACACGTACTTTCCCGGACGGTGGATCGGCGGCGCGACGCTCATCCTGGGCCCGGTCGTCATGTGCGCCGGATACCTGCTGCGCTACCTGAGCACGATCACCGCCCTCACCCCACAGCAGCAGGCGTGGGCCGAGGCGCAGCCGTTCGCCGCCTACGGCCAGCTCCTCGCCTACGCCTCGGAACCCGCCCTGCTCACCCTCTCCTACGCGGTCTTCGCACTGGGGGCGGTGCTGCTCTTCCCCGCTTTCGTCGCTCTGGCCCAGCGGGTCGGTGGCGGCCTCGCCTTCTGGGGCGCCACCCTGCTGGTCGCCGGGCTTTTCTCCCGCCTGTACTTCGCCGGCGCCGACCAGACCGCCTTCCAGCTCACCGAGGTCATCGGGCTGGACCAGGCGACGGATGCGATCATGAAGGAGTACGTGGACATTTCCTACGGCCCGTGGCGGGTAGCGGTCTGGGCCTCGGTCGGCCAGTACGCGGGCTCGCTCCTGCTGGCCGTCGCCGCCTGGCGTACGGGCGTCTTCGGCACTGCCCGGGCCTCGATGCTGCTGCTGGCGGGAGGGACGTGGATGGGCGTGCTCAAGGCCGCCTCGATCCCCGATGCGCTGGTCACCGCCCTGTTCTGCGTGGCCCTGGTCCCGCTGGGCGTGCGGATGCTGCGGGACCGGCTGCCGGTTCCCGCTGGGCGTCCGAAGGTGCTGAGCTGGTGAGCTTCATGGGAGCGCGGACTGGGTCACGCAGCCGATGGTGAACTCGGTTGCCCACCGGTTGTTGTCGGGGTGGAGGTCAGCGGGCGGACAGGAGGCAGGACTTAGACCGGCACCCAACCGATTGGTGAGTCACGTCTGAGGCGGGCAGCGGCGACTAGCTTCGGAACGTGCGAACCGTCGCTTGAGACCACCTTCGCAGGTCCGCTGCCCCTTGCGGCGGAGGCCACTACCAAGGCATCTACCACGCACTCGTGCCCGTCCAAGCCGGCGTCATCCAGCAACAGGCCGGCCAGGTCCGCGACTCCTTCCGTCACGGGCAGCACGGTCAGGTGTGCGCGCTGCCAGATGAGACGTTTTCCGATCGCTCCGGTACGACGTACCTCAGACAGCGTCACGGCACTGATCGCTGGGATGAAACCTTCATCCCTTGCAATGGCTATCCGGGCAACGATTCGGGGATCGTCCTCACCGAGCAGGGAGAACGGCTGGGCGTCGAGCACGAGCATGGGCGTGGGGAACGGAACGTCCGCGCGCCTTACTCTGCGGACCACGCCCGCCTGGCTTCCTTCATGGCCTCGTCGGACAGCGGGCCGACCCTCCGTTCGTGGTCGGCCACGATCTCCTCGGCCTTCAACAACGCCAAACCGTACTCGGCGGCCTGATCAACGAAACGCGAGAAACCCCGGGGACCGGTCCGGCTCTCGATCTCCTCGGCGAGCGAGCGGCGAAGGGTCACCGATTTCTTGATCGTCGGATCTGTGGGCTGCGGCAAGGCCATGGCCTCATTATGCCACTTGAAGTCGCATTGCACGGCTACACCGCTCACCCGTCACGGCAGCCCCCCTCTGTCCCGCTGACTCACGCCCTCGCCTCACCAGACGCGGTTCTCGTCGGGTAGCTCGGCTGTCGCGACACGCGGATCGACGCCGGGGATTCTCGGTCGCGGTGCTGCTGCTGTCTATGGATGGCGGCCTGCTGGTGGTGCGCCGTGGGATCGAGCCGCACCGGGGCGAGCTTGCCTTGCCCGGCTGCCTCTCAGCACTGGCACCGGTCGCCGGGCGTTCGCCCAAATGGACCAGCGCCGGCGGCGCTACGCTGCTGTGTCATGCACGAGACGCGCCTCGACACTGCTCGGATCCGGGCGGCTCGCCGGGTGATCGATCCGATTTTTCTCGACACTCCGCTGTACCGCTGCGAGGCGCTGGAGCCCGACCTCGGGTGCACGGTGAGCATCAAGCTCGAAACGGCGAACCCGGTCCGCAGCTTCAAGGCCCGCGGCACCGAGGTGGTCGCGAGCCGGCTCGCCGACAATGGCTCGCGAGCCGTGGTGTGCGCCAGCGCGGGCAACCTTGGCCAAGCCCTCGCTTTGTCCGGTCGCGGCCGGGGGCTCGACGTCACCGTCGTGGCATCCCGCTTTGCGCCTGCGGCAAAGCTTGATCGCATCCGCGCATTGGGCGCCAGGTTGGAGTTAGTGGACGGCGACTTCGACATGGCTCGCGAGCGGGCGGCGGCCATCGCGCGGTACGACGGCATCCGGCTGGTCGAAGACAGCCTGGACATCGAGACCTGCGAGGGTGCGGCGACCATCGGCCTGGAACTGGTGGACACCGTGCCGTCGTTCGACGCCGTCCTGATTGCTCTCGGCGGCGGGGCGCTGGCCACCGGTGTGGGTCATGTGGTGAAGGCCTTGGCGCCCGACGTCGAGGTGATCTGCGTCCAGCCGCTGGGCGCACCGGCGATGACGCTGTCCTGGCGCGAACGGCGCGTCGTCACCACCGACTCGACCAACACCATCGCTGACGGCGTCGCCGGCCGGCGTCCCATCCCGGCCGTCCTGGACGACCTCCTCCTGGTCGCTGACGACGCCGTCCTGGTCCAGGAGGCGTCGATCATCGCCGGTATGCGGATGCTCCTCGAGCACGCCGGCCTCGTCGTCGAACCGTCGGCCGCGCTCGGCATCGCGGCGATCCTCGAAGACCGTGACCGCTTCGCCGGCCGACACGTAGTCACCATCGTGTGCGGCAGCAACGTCGACGTAGACGCCTATCACCGCTGGGTCGGGGCGGCTCCCATCCACAGGTCTTGACAATTGCTCGGTGGCCTTTGCAAGTGGTGATCGCCATCGTGTCGTGGCGCAGTTTGGGGATGTCGTGGAGCGCGCGGGGGGTTCCTCACGCTGATTGCCGGCGCGGTGGCTGGCGCTGTGCTCATGGCCGTGCTCCCATCCACCGACGATACGGAGCCGGAGATTCGTGGCGTGTGGTCGCCCGTGAGCACCTCGGGATCGATTATCGCGACTTCGACGCCTCACCCGGCAGTTCGTACGGCTCACCGCAGAAGTAGCGGTTGAATGCGTCAACGGCGGCCAGCA
Organism: Nonomuraea sp. H19; assembly: GCF_052068215.1. NCBI lineage: Bacteria > Bacillati > Actinomycetota > Actinomycetes > Streptosporangiales > Streptosporangiaceae > Nonomuraea > Nonomuraea sp. H19. Next base: position 17,483 of record NZ_JBQHCV010000023.1, read on the forward strand.
GCATGTGCGCGACCGCCCGGTCGTTGCGCTGCACGTTGACCGACAGCGTCATCCGGCGTTTGCCCGTGGCGTCGGCGAAACTGAAGGTCTGGTAGCCGGGGATCGAGCCGGTCGCGCCCCACATCTCGCCACAGGTGAGTCCTACCGACTCCAGCCCGAGCCCGTACCGAGGGAAAACCGGGGCCTGGGGCGTGGTGACGCCGGTGCGCATCTGCGTCAGCAGTTTCTGGCTGACGAGCCGGCCGCCGAAGAGTGCCTGGTAGAAGCGGTTCAGGTCGCGGGCGTCGGACACCACTCCGTATGCTGCCCAGGCGAAGGACGGGTTCAGCCGGGTGATGGGCCGCAGCGAACCGGGCTGGCTGGGATCGGCGCCCGTGGGCAGGTGGTAGCCGGTGGCGTGTGGGCCGCGGATGCCGTCCCAGGTCTCAGGCAGGTAGGAGCGCGTCATCCCGGCCGGACGGAAGATCCGCCGGTCGAGCTCGGCGCCCAGCTCACGGCCCGTCACCTTCTCCACGAGCAGCCCGAGCAGGATGTAGCCGGTGTTGGAGTAGGCGAAGCGGCCCCGCTCGGGCGAAGGCAGCCGCTCGGCCTCGTCGATGAGCTGCTGCGGGGTATAGGTCCGCTTGCCGTACTGCTCGGGATCGGCGAACTCGGCGGCGGCGTTGTAAGTAGCCAGGCCGCCGGTGTGGTTCAGCAGCTCCCGCACGGTGATCTGGTCGCCGCCGTCGATCTGGCCGGGTAGCCGCTTGCCGATCGGCTCGTCCAGACTCAGCCTGCCCTCCTGGACCAACTGCAAGACGATTGCGGCGACCATGCTCTTGGTCACGCTGGCGACGCGGAACCGGGCCTCGCGCGGCACTGGCTTTCGGGTGTCCAGGTCTGCGGTCCCGCTGCTGCCGATCCAGGTCCCACGGTCGTCATCGATCCGGACCAGGACGCCTGGGGCGCCGGCGGCTACGGTGGCCTCGAGCGCCTCCCGTATTCCGCCGGGTTCTTCGTACTGCGCCTGCGCGCTGACCGGGGCAGGCGACAACAGGGCGGCGGCGACGAGCACGGCGACCGCCACGCGTTTACCGCTGGTTGGGAACATACGTCTTTCCTTTGGTGGAGGTCGTGGAAACGATCTCCATCCTGGCGGCACCGGCAGCCGTCCTCGTCCACACTCGTGACGATCTCTGCCTGCGACCGCAGTCGCACCCCGGTACTACTCCAGACTGACCACATCGGTGTACCGTTCGACAGCCACGGCGTCGGCCATCGGACATGTAACGGGACGGCGGTCTCGATCTCGATGGCCGGCACGCCGAGCGCCTCTTTCCCGGGGCCGTAGATGCGGCGGATGTTGGCCAGCTGCTGCTCACGGGCGCGGTGCGAGCTGCCCGGCCACACGACGCTGGACGAGCTGACCGAGACGTCCGGACCCAGGTGAACCGCGAGTTCTTTGCCCTCGTGGCGGGCAGGGTCGACGTGAGCGCCCAGGCGAGGTCGGCCAAGTTGCTGGTGGTCGATCCGGTCACGCGGCGCAGTGAGTACGACGGGTTGAAGGATGTGGCACAGCCGCGTCGCTGGGCGAGTTCAAGGGACGTCTGGCGTTCTTACAGGACCTGGACGCGCTAGGCCCGACCGAGGCCTGGCTGGAGGGCGTCCCGACGGGGAAGGTTGCGCACTTCGCGGGTGAGGCGCGGGCAGCTCATCCGTACTCGTGGGCGCCCACCTCCAGCTCAGGCCCACTCGAGAACAGCCCTTGGAGCGGGGTTCGTGGTGCAGTCGGCTGTTGCGGCTATTCCGTGGGTCGGCGTGCCTGTCTTACTTCGCGGTCGATTGCCCAGGCGTCTGCCACTGGGCCCACGTGCCCGAGCTTGTCGGGGTTGATCACCGCGCGGATCGTCTGGATCTGCCCGTCGAGTACATCGAGCGCCAGGGTGTGGAGCACCTTGCCGTCCCGGTCGCGGAAGATCGCGCCGGGCTGGCCGTTGACCTCGTGCGGCTCGCTCGTCACCCCGATCAGGGCCATCTGGGGGAAGACAGAGGCGAGCAGCCGGGCCACGTTCCGGGCGCCGATGACGGCCTTGGCCAGCTGCGGGGCCTTGCCGCCGCCGTCGCCGACCATCGATACGTCGGCAGCCAGCAGGTTCTGCAGGCCGGCGACGTCGCCTTCGCGGAGTGCGTCGAAGAACCGTGACGCCAGTTCTTCTCGCTCTTTGCGGTCCGCTTCGAAGCGGGGCCTGCCTGCGGCCATATGGCGTCGCGCCCGCACCGCCAGCTGTCGGCATGCCGCCTCCGAGCGCTCCACAGCCGAGGCGACCTCGGGAAAGCCGAAGTCGAACACCTCCCGCAGCACGAAGACCGCCCGCTCGAGCGGGGACAGCCGCTCCAGCAGCACCAAGGCCGCCATCGACAACGAGTCGGCCAGCTCGGCCGAGCGCTCCGGGTCCTGGTAAGGGTCGGCGAGTAGCGGCTCGGGGAGCCACGGCCCAACGTACTCCTCCCGCCGGACGCGGGCCGAGCGCAGCACGTCGATCGAGATCCGGGTCACCGCCGCCGACAGGAACGCCTTGGCCGACCTGAGCTCGGTCGGGGCGGCCTCGAAGCGCAGCCAGGTCTCCTGGACCGCGTCCTCGGCCTCGCTCACGCTGCCCAGAATCCGGTAGGCGATCGAGAACAACAGCGGCCGCAGCTCCTGAAACTCCTCGGCCCTCATGCCAGCTCCTCCTTGAAACCCTGCCGCCACGAGGGGTAGCGCAGCTGCCAGCCGAGCTCCCGCTTGGCCTTGGCGTTGGAGAAGCCGCGCCCCTCGGTCATCATCGTCACCGCCACCTGTCCGGCCAGCAGCCGGGCCAGCCAAGTGGGCACCCGCTTCGGCCGCTTCGCTCCCGCGCACTCCGCCAGATACGGCAGCCATTCGCCGGCCGGGGCCGGTTCGTCGTCCACGATGTTGAACACCCCTTTGGCCTTCTGCTCCACCGTCAGGACCGTGGCACTCGCCGCATCGTCCAGATGCACCCAGGAAGAGTAGCCGGTACCGCCCCCCACCAGCGGGTACTGCTGGCTGCGGATGAACTCCACCTGGTCGTCGGTGGCCCCAGGCCCGTACAGCCCGCCATAGCGTAGGGCCGCACCGCCGGCCTTGACGACCACCTCCTCGACATGGCGGATCGCCGCAGCCCCGGCGTGAGCCACCGTACCCTCCTCCAGGTCCAGCGGGTCCTCCTCGGTCTTCACCCATCCGCCCTGCCGGATGCCGTTCCATGAGGCGTTGCTCTGCGCGACGAGGTGGGAGACCCCGGTGGCCTCGGCGGCGGCCAGCAGGTGGTCCGTCCCCTCCGTGCGCAGCCGGTTGGTCTGGGTGAACCACCGGTCGAGGTGCTTCATGTCGGGCTTGCCCGCGTGCGCCATCGACATCGCGGTCATCTGATGCACGATCGCGTCTGGCCGAGCCGTGGCCACCACCTCACCGACCGACATCGCATCCAGGCCGTCCATCACCACCCCCTCTGCGCCCAACTCCGCCAGCAGCCCCAACTTGGCCTCACTCGTCGTCGTGGCCGTCACCTGGTGACCTCGCGCCACGAGCTGCGACACCAGCCGCTGCCCCAGAACCCCGCTCCCACCTGCAACGAACACCCGCATGATCATCACTCTCCGTGATCGACCACCGCCCCTCCGCAGGACGGGCCAGATGATCGGGAACTGTGTGTCGCCGCCCGTCAGCCGGTGAAGGGCTCAAGGACGAAGCGGCCCCACGCGATGAACGCCGCAACCGCGAGATAGCTCAGGTTCAGCACCACGAACACGGATTCGCCACGTCGACCGTGGGTGATCATCGCGCCGGCCATCAGCAGGATCCAGCAGACCGCGGTAACCGGCACCAGAACCGGCGCGATGCCGAGCGCGGCAGGCAGGACCAGGCCCGCCGCGGCCAGGAACTCCAGGACACCGAGGGTCTTGACGAAGCCCACGCCGACGTTTCCGGTCCACCCACCACCAGGAGCCACAGCCAGTTTCTCTGTGGGTACGAACATCTTGGTGACGCCGCCGCTCAAGGCCACCACGGCCAGCAGTCCGGCAGCGATCCACAGCGCGAGGTTCATCGTCCACTCCTTGATCGAGGATTGCCCGCACCCCCTAGACGAGACAGCAACCCCGCCAGTGACATCTCCGAACCTTCGCGTGCGTACTGTCTTCGTCGGGGATCCCCGGCAGAGCGCATGTCGTGTCCACCGCAGCGATTCCTGATCTGGTAGCTGGGCTGACCGATGGACACAACCCCGCCGGTACCAGTCACAAGCTCTCGGCCGTGAGGCCGCTCACACCGTGTCACAGCCGATCGGGGCATCTCGTCTTAGAGGGCATGACGAACTCGGAACAGACCTCGGTGCTGATCACTGGAGGCAACAAAGGACTCGGTTTCGAAGCGGCCCGGAGGCTCGGGGAACTCGGATGGAAGATCTTTCTCGGCTCGCGCGACGAAGGGCGAGGACGGGCGGCTGCCGACAAGCTGACCGACGGCGGCGCGAACGTGGTCATGGTTCCGCTGGACGTGACCTCGGACGAGTCGGTGACAGACGCGGTACGGCTCGTCCGCAAGCACACCGACCGGCTGGATGTGTTGATCAACAACGCCGGCGCGTCAGGGCGGGCCGTTGCGCCCGCGGACGCGACGGCTGAGGAGATTCATTCCGTCTACGACACCAACGTGTACGGACCGGTCAGGGTCACGCACGCGTTCCTTCCCCTGCTGCAGGCGGCGGACAATCCGCGGGTGGTGATGGTGTCCAGCGCCGTCGGTACCTTCGCGGTCGTGACCGATCCGGACCAGCCCGCCTCGAAAATGCACGAGCTCGCCTACAGCTCGTCGAAAACGGCGCTGAACATGATCACAGTCCGGTACGCCCAGGCACTCCCGGAGATCAAATTCAACATGATCACTCCCGGAGAAGTCGCCAACCGGAAATTCGCCGCCACCGACATGAACCATCACACCGGCCAGCTGACCGTCACCGAGGGCACCGACCCGATCGTCAAACTCGCGACGATCGACGCCGACGGACCGACCGGGATCTTCATCGATCGCCTTGGCCCCGTCGCCTGGTGACCGACGTGCAACCAACCCTCGGGCCTTTGCCGGCTACCCCGCAAAGGCCCGGGGCGACACCTCTCGCAGCCATCTTCGTCCCCCACGAAGGCGGCGGTCGGCGCGGCGCGCGTATCAACGCCGACCTTGAACGACCGGGACCACTCAGCCAGATCTATTACTGGAGGTCATTCATGACGAAGAGCGTTGACGGCCAACTCGCCAGCCTGGAGCTGCCGGTCGAGCGTGGCTGCCCTTTCAGCCCGCCCGCCGAGTACGAGCGACTGCGCGAGCAGGCGCCGATCAGCAAGGTCCGCCTGGTCAGCGGCGGCGAGGCGTGGTGGGTGTCCGGGCATGAGGAAGGCCGTGCCGTCCTCGCCGACGGCCGCTTCTCCTCCGACCGGCGCAAGGACGGCTTCCCGCTCTTCAACGTCGATGCCGCCACCCTACGGCAGCTGCGCAGCCAGCCGCCGTTGATGCTCGGCATGGACGGCGCGGAACACGCCGCTGCCCGGCGTCCGGTGATCGGCGAGTTCACCGTGAAGCGGCTCGCCGCGCTGCGCCCACGGATCCAGGACATCGTCGACCACTTCATCGATGACATGCTCGCCACCGACCAGCGCCCGGTCGACCTGGTGCAGGCGCTGTCCCTGCCGGTGCCGTCCCTGGTGATCTGCGAACTGCTCGGCGCGCCCTACACCGACCACGACTTCTTCCAAGGCCGCACCGCCGTGGCGGTGCGCCGGACCTCCTCGTCACAGGACCGCCAGCGGGCCTTCGCCGAACTGCGCGCCTACCTCGACGAGCTGATCACCCGCAAGGAGTCCGAACCCGGCGACGACCTGTTCGGCCGGCAGATCGCCCGGCAACGCCAGGAGGGCACCCTCGATCACGCGGGCCTGGTGAGCCTGGCCTTCCTGCTGCTGACCGCCGGGCACGAGACCACGGCGAACATGATCTCGCTCGGCGTGGTCGGGCTGCTCTCCCATCCGGAGCAACTGGCCCTGATCAAGGCCGACCCGGGCAAGACGCCCATGGCCGTGGAGGAACTGCTGCGCTACTTCGCCATCACCGACACGGTCGTCTCCCGGGTGGCCACCGAGGACGCGCGGATCGGCGGGGCGAACATCAAGGCCGGCGAGGGCGTCATCGTCTCGGGCCTGTCGGCCAACTGGGACCCGGCGGTGTTCAAGAATCCGGCCGAACTGGATGTCGAGCGCGGGGCTCGCCACCACCTCGCCTTCGGCTTCGGCCCGCACCAGTGCCTGGGCCAGAACCTGGCCCGGATGGAGCTGCAGATCGTCTTCGACACGCTGTTCCGCCGCATCCCCACCCTGCGGCTCGCCGCACCGGTCGAAGACCTGCCGTTCAAAACGGACGCCATCATCTACGGCGTCGACGAACTCCCCGTCACCTGGTGAGGAAACCTGATGCGGATCAAAGCCGACACCGGGTCTGCCTCGGCTCCGCCCAGGTGGATGGCCGCGATTCGACGGTTCCCGTCTTCCCAACAACGCCGCACGTGCCACCGAGAGCTGGGCCGAGACGACCTCGCCGAGGAGGCCCTCAACCTCGCGTTGAACGGCACTACATCGCTACGGCGACCATCTTGGGGAGAGGTGGGCGAGACGGCGCAATGACCAGCGAGAACCGCTCGTCCGTACCGCCGGACTGCTGCTCGGCGCGGGACGTTTGAGACATGAGCCCACCATGGCGAGGCCGACCGGATCACACGCACCGCCGGCCAGGGCGGTGTCACGGTGGCGGGCCCGGGTACCGGCAACGGGTAGGCGGTTGCCGACGAGCACCGTACGCCTAACACCGCGCTCGGCGCTCACAGGGCCGTCAGAGCGGACAGCTCATGCCACTCGGCAAGCGGGATCTCATCGGGACGCGCGGTCAGCGCCTGCAGGCACGCGTGGTCCGCACCCGCATCGAAGCAATGTCTTCGGCTTCGCCGTCTACGAGGACGATGGTGCTCCCGCTGCGCACCAGCCACTCGCGCCGGAGAGCAACTGGCCCGAGCCAAGGTGAGCGGCCGTGCCGTCGATGACGTGCTGGCCGAGGTCAGTAAGCGAGGTTTGACCGCAGAGTTCAGCCTGGTCTCCGTCCATGATGGCGGGTACGAGATCAAGCCGCTGGTGGCGGATCAGGTCGGCGCCGACTGGATCGTCTACAAAGTCACATCGGTGCGCGCCAAGGCGTGGTCCGTTTGGAGGTGACCGCCGAGCGCGATCCCGCCCTCGAATACGTGTGGGACTGAGCAGGATTGGGCAGCCCGCCGACAGGGGGTTGCCCTCTCGGCAACGGGGAAGCCGCTCGCGCGGTTGAAGACCTGGCGCGTTCTCCGCGAGCTCCGCTGCTGCCCTCTTCTGACAGGTCAACTCAGCAAAGTGAGCCTCGTCCTTCACCTCCGCGAAGCGGGATGAAACAGTTGATGGTCGCTGCTGGCGCCGGCAACACGAGGTCGGGTTGGATAGTGATCGTGCACGTGAAGATCATCATCCAGCGAGTGCGGTTGGGAGCCGCGGAATTCCGGGTGATCCGCCCCGTCAAACCCCTGGCCAATGGGGCACTCTACGACACCGGCAGTCAGTACGACATGTATGTGGATCGGATGGACGGCCGACGGATCGGCGCGCTGTGGCTACTTGCGGCACGATCTCCACGATCTTTGGTTTACCTGCCGATGCGCGCCACACCGCCCGCCCCAGGGATCAACCCCAACTGGGACAAGGAGGAGAGGTGCCCGGACCGGCCGCTTGATCTCGTGCTGGTCCACCACTCGTTGCAGTTCCCGCCATCACGCTGGAAGCAGGTGCGAAAGCGGATCAGTGCTGGAAGCTCTCCCCGTGAGGTACGGACAGCAGGGGTGCCGGACACCGACCTGCCCGCCGACGAAGAGATCGACTACCGGGCCCTGAACTACCGGGAGAACAAGGACGCTCTCCACCAGCACGTGCACGCCGAGACGCTGTTTCTGACGGGCAGCGCCGCGGCGTTTCGGCAGCCTGCCCGCCACTTTTTCGCGGTGGCGAAGGAGGGGCCGCCCGCTGCCGCGACCTCGCTGTACATCTCGGGCGCCTGCAACTATCACGTCTGCCGGCTGTTCTACTGGCCCGACCTGGATCCGGGCCGCGGGCAGGACATCCACGTGGAGTACTCCCCGCGATGGACGGCTTGACAAGGTCTGTCGCGGAATCGTGCGAGATTCTGCGTAAGTGGAAGCGCCAACACTGGTCCGTGCTCAAGGTCGGACCGCTGGCCATGGGGGCCGCCGGGGGAGTGACGGTGCAGGCGGCCAGTGTGGTCGCGAGCAGGAGGGTGAGGGGAGTTCGTGTCACAGCTACTTGAGGCCGGAGACGAAGGTCTTGGCCAACCGTACGACGGCTGACTGCGCGACGACGGGATCGAAGGCTGGGGCCTGGTAGCCGGGGCTACCGATGATGCCGCCGCCGGTTGTCGTACCTCGGTAGGTGAATTCGACGGTGCGGTCGCCGAGGAGGACCTCGACCAGGACCTCGTGGGTGGTGCCTTCCTCGGGGCGCTTCGGCCGGTACGTGGAGGACACCACGGCGAACGCCTTCTCACCGAGGCCGGAGATGTTCTGGCGGGCCTTGTAGTCGGTGTGGATGTTGGCGTCGCCGATACCGCCCTTGGCGTTGTAGCGGTCGAACTTCTTGGCGGCCCGGTCGAACTGGAACTTCGAGCCGAAGCCGTCCTTGCCCCAGTCGGTCAGGTGGATGCGCAGCGTGCCGCCACGGGCGGTGAACCCCTGGCCGGGGTCGTGCTTGACGGCCTCGCTGATCTTCCAGGTGCAACTGGTCTGCTGGATCCTGCCGGAGTTGCCGGCGACGGAGGGGCCCTCGACGGTGGGGAAGAAGGCCGACTTGATGGTGGAGGTGGTGAGGATCGCGCAGGGGCCGGAGAGCTTCACGGCGGCGGCGTCCTTGGCCATCTCGGCGGTGATGAGCTCGGCGACCTTGCCCGTGGCCTCGCGGACCGAGTCGCCGGTGGGGTATTTGTCGCCGGTCCGGTTGTCGCCGCCGTACGAGATCTCGATCAGCCAGGGGCCCTGCCGCACGTACACGGTGGCGAAGAGGCCGCTGAGGCCGATCGAGCTCTGGCTGTATGACGCGTCACCGAGGGTGAGTTCCTTGAGCGGGCCGAACGCGGAGCCGGTGGTTCTGCCGTCGATCCGTTTGCCGTCGCGGACGTTGACGCGGCGCTCATGCGATTTCTTGTCGCGGTCGAACTGGTCCTTGGCGTAGTCGAGCGCGTTCTGGGATTTGCTGCTGCGGGCCTTCACGGAGATCTTCAACGAGCGGTGGCCGAGGACGCCGGAGCCCACGTCCATCTTGTTGTTGTTCCACGAGCAGGCGGCCTGCTTCTCGGTCTCGGTGGCCACGCTGGTGGACGCGTCGTTCCCGCCGTACTTGCCGTCGGTGACCAGAGTTTTGCGGTACGCGTCGGGGATGGCGGCGCAGAGCTGGTTGCCGGTGAGCGCCCGCAGTTTCACCGCCGCGACCGTCGGTGTCGCGGACGCGACGGCCTTCCGCCGGGTGGCGGAGGTGGTCGCGTCCGAGTGAGGTTCGTCGCTGAACGCGCGCAGGAGCAACCAGCCGCCGGTCGCCAGCCCGCCGACCATGAGGACGCCGAGCACGATGACCAGCCCGATCAGCAGCCCCTTCCCGCCGCCGCGGCGAGGCGGCTGAGGTGGCGGTGGCCCGTACCCACCGGCCTGCCGGCCCTGCGCTCCGGGTCCTTGAGGCTGCCCAAGCGGCTGGCCCTGCGGCCACTGCGGATGAACGGGCCCGTTGGACGGCGGGTACGGCGTGGGCATCGCGACCTTTCAACCGGCAGATGGCTGGTCGCGACTCTACGGAGAGCCGAATGCCCAGTCTGTCAGGTGAACACCCGACAGGATGATCACGTTTTGGCGACTCCCCGTCCGGTGTCCGCGATGCGTCAGGCGTGCGCTGGTGGCCGTACATCCTGATCATCGCGACGGGCACGCGTACGCCGTGGGCCGGCTGACCGCGCCGTATCGGCAGGCTTGTCCCGGGTGCTCCCGCGTCGCCGCTTGTTGGCCTCTTGCTGTGGTTTTCCGCAGGAGGAATAGGCGGCGCACCCCATTCTGCCGTGGGTCGGCCTTCCATAGCGTTGAGCCCATGATGCAGACGATGATGAACGTGCTGGTAGCGGTAACTGTTGCGACAGGTGGCCAGGGCGCCGGGGTACGCCCCGAGTTGGAGAAGATCGTGGCGGGCAACGGGGCGACAGCCGCTCTGGCACGGGTCTCCGACGACAGCCGGAGCTGGTCCGGCGCCGTGGGAGTGCGCGACATCAATCGCGGCGGGCGGCCATCGCCCAGCGGGTACTTCCGTATCGGCAGCGTCACCAAGACGTTCGTCGCGACCGTGGTGCTCCAGCTCGTGGACGAGGGCAAGCTGCGGCTCGACGATCCCATCGATCAGTACTTGCCGGGCCTGGTACCGGGCGGGGAACGCATAACGGTCCGTCAGTTCCTCAACCACACCAGCCATCTGTACGACTACATGAGTGAGCCGGGATACTCGACCAACCGGTGGCGTGGCGAGGCGCGGTTCCGCTCCTACCAGCCGCGTGAGCTGCTGAAGGTGGCCTTCGCCAAGAAGCTGCCCGATGACGGCAAGTGGCACTACTCCAACACCAACTACGTGGTGCTCGGGCTGCTAGTGGAGAAGCTGACGGGCCGGCCCTACGGTGAGGAGGTCGCGCGCCGCATCCTGCGCCCGCTGAACCTGCGCCACACGCTCGTACCGGGCGACCGGGCGGGGGTGCCGTCGCCGCACGCCAAGGGGTACGAGCCGATGCCCGATCTCGTGGACGCCACGCGGATGAACCCCTCGCTCGACTGGGCGGCGGGCGAGATGATCTCGACCACGGCGGACCTGGAGCGGTTCATGTCCGCCCTGCTGAGCGGCAAGCTGACCAGCACCGAGTCGCTGCAGGCCATGCGCACGACCGTCGACACCAAGGTCGGATTCGGCTATGGGCTCGGCCTGCAGTCGTACACGCTGCCGTGCGGCACGGTGTGGGGTCACAGCGGCGAGCTGATCGGATACCAGACGTTCGCCTTCCGCTCGGACTCGGGCAAGTCGCTGACCATGTCGATCAACCCGTCCACCCGCAACCCGTCCACGCAAGAGGTCATGGGCATCGCCATCAAGGTGTTCTGCGGGACCGCAGGCTGAGGACCCACACGGCTCCAGGGAAGATCCGCTCCTCCACCCCCCGGCGTAGGAGTTGGGTCAGCCGAGAGATCATTACCATCGCCCGGCGCTCCGGGCGGCCACGCTCTGCCGCCACTGCTCCATGACCTGCCGGAAGGCCTCGCTCACGAGGAGAAGAAGTTCGGCGGAGGACTCGAAGCGGACACCCGCCGGGGTTGTGGCCCCGAGAATCTCGGCTCCGCGCTGCGATGCGGCCGCCAGGGCTTCGTTCATCTGCAGAGCTGCAAGCATGGACCGGAGCCAGATCTCATCGTCGATGACATAGCGCTCGCGCCGCGCGCCGGGAACCCGTTCCCGCCTGAGCATTCCCTGCTGTTCGAGGAAGGCGACGGCGTGCGAGACCGACGCCGGGCTGACGCGAAGCCGCTGGACCAGGTCGGCGGCGGTGAGGGTGCCGGAGTCGGTGATGTACAGGCAGGCCAGCACCCTGGCCTCCATCCGGGGCAGCCCCTGCTGAACGAGGAGAGCGGTGAAGGACTCCGTGAAGTCCTGCACCGCTTGGGGGTCCCGCCCATGGCCGGTGTCGGGGATCGGTGGCGCGGGAGGCTGAGTCTGCTTGCGTCGGCGCGCACGATGCCGTGTGGCCTCTTGCGCTCGGTCCGCCCCGTAGTCGTCGGGTCCGCCATTGCGGGTGACCTCCCGCATGATGGTCGAGGCGGGCCGCCCCAGGCGCCGGCCGATCTCTGCGTATCCGAGCCCCTCGGCCAGCCACGCGGCGATGTGCTGGCGGTCCTCATTGGTGAGTCTGCCTCCGGGCATCGGTGCTCGTCTCCTATCTGTCGACATGCGCGAAGCTCGGCGCCCCGGCACACTCCGCTGCACAGTATGCATTTACCCGCAGCCCATTGCAATACAAATCATGATCACCCATTGCGTTCAGCGTCAGACTCATTGCAATGTTGGCTCGATGAGCTGAGGGTAACAGGCTAGATGCACCATCTTTGTCTGTTGACCGATTTCTGAATGCAATGTACTGTCGCAGACGTTCAGAGATTCCCGAACAGTTGTGGGTGCCGGTGGCGCCGCAGAGGGAGTCCTGTGATCGAGTTCCAATCGAACACTGTGCGCAAGGAGATTCATGATGGGACACAGCGGTAGCGGCTTCTCCAAGACGGGGCTGGACAGGTTGCGTGAGGTGCTGGCGCGGCATGTCGAGTCTGGGAGGATTCCCGGGCTTGTGGCTCTGGTCGGCCGGGGTGGTGAGACGCACGTCGAAGCGATCGGGACGATGCGTCATGACGGTGGCGCGCCGATGCGCCGGGACACGATCTTCCGGATGGCCTCGACGTCCAAGCCGGTGGCGATGGCGGCGGCGATGGTGTTGCTGGATGAGTGCCGGCTGCGGCTGGATGATCTGGTGGATCCGTGGCTGCCGGAGCTGGCTGACCGGCGGGTGCTGAAGCGGATCGATGGCCCGCTGGACGATACCGTGCCGGCGCGGCGGCCGATCACCGTGCGGGACCTGCTGACTTCCACGTTCGGGCTCGGTATGGATATGACGGCGCTGGGCACGCCGATCATGGGCGCGGTCTTCGAGCAGGGGCTCACTCCTGATCTGCCGGAGCCGATGCCCGGGCCGGATGAGTGGATGCGCCGCCTGGGCACGCTTCCGCTGATGTACCAGCCCGGCGAGCGCTGGCAGTACCAGATCAGCCATGATGTGCTCAGCGTGCTGGTGGCCAGGGTCACCGGCCAGTCGTTGGAGACGTTCCTGCGCGAGCGCATCTTCGATCCGCTGGGTATGAAGGACACCGCCTTTCACGTGCCCGCCGACAAGATCGACCGGCTGCCGGTCCTGTATGCCCCCGACCCGCAGAGCGGAGAGTTCCACGTGTGGGACGAGGCCGTGGGCGGACGCTGGAGCAGCCCTCCGGCGTTCCAGGGCAGCGGCGGCGGGCTGGTCTCCACCGCCGACGACTACCACGCCTACTTCCGGATGCTGCTGAATGGCGGGATGCACGGCAGCGAACGGATCTTGTCCCGGCCCGCTGTGGAGCTGATGACCACCAACCGCCTCACGCCCGAGCAGCAAGCCGCCCGGCACGCCATGGCCGTCAACAACGTCCATCTGTCCTTCGGCCAAGGCCAGCACGGTGGCTGGGGGATGGGGATGGCGGTGCGCACCTACCGCGGCGACTACGCGCCCATCGGCCAGTTCGGCTGGGACGGCGGAAGCGGCACCTCGACCTACGCCGACCCGGACAACCAGCTCACCGGAATCCTGCTCACCCAGGTCGGGATGTCCGTCCCGAATTCGGCGCTGCTCATCCACGACTTCTGGACCACGCTCTACCAGGCCATCGACGACTGACACCGAACCCGCGCCCGGTACCCCCGCCCTCAACCCACGACACCCGACGGCCAGCCCCCTGGCCGCCGAACCGGCGACATTTCCGCCGGAGTTGGGTCTTGACCCTGTCCGCCTAAGGCCGGGCCGCCCAAGGGTGAGACCCCCTCGGGCGACCCGACCTCAGCAATCCAGATACCGGGCACCAGTGGGGTCGCATTCCACCATCCGTCCGTTCCATCGCATTACGTAACAGCTTTGAAGGAGCACACCAGCATGTCCATCACCCTTACCGACCAGGACAAGGCCACCCTGCGCACCGCCGCGTACGGCGCCGTCTCACTGCTGGCCGCTGCCGGTGCCGCCGGCTCGCCCCACAAGATCGCGACCGAAGGCTCCATCGCCCTGGCTTCGGCGACCGGCCTGGTCGGGCACGTACTCGCCGCAAAGAGCAAGGACATCAACCTGTACGGCAAGTCGGTGGCCGAACTGGCCGACCACGTGCTGCCTGCCCTGACCGCAGCCATGAGCCTGCTCAAGCAGCAGGCTCCGGCAGAGGCCGACAACTTCCGCAACACCGTCATCGTCGCCATCGAAGCCGCCGCCCAGACCCAGAAGGGCGAGCCCAGCCCCACCATGACCGAGATGGCCCGCAAGATCACCGAAGCCCTCGACGCCGCTTGACGGCATGCCGACCCGCGCAGCCACAGCTTGCCACGGGGTTCTCTCCGGCCCCCGTGACACGGCGGCGTGCCGGGTCAGGCAGGGGTCGAGCCCCGTCAGGGCGGCCAAGCCGGCTCGTGACGATCTTTGCATGCGACCGCAGTCGAACCCCGGTACTCTCTCCAGGCTGACCAAGCCGGTGTACCGTTTGACCGCCACGGCCGTCGGCCATCGGGCACGTAACGGGCTGGCTCGTACGGGCTCCTGGCGCGCTAGAGAAGCCGCGCGATCGCGGTCGCGGCGCTGAGCACCACTGGGGCGATCGCGTTCTCGTCCCGCACGCCGATGGTGACCACGCCCACGCTGGCGTCGGCCGGGCGCCCTGGTGTGGTGATCGGGGCGGCGACACCCCACGCTCCGGGCTGCAGCTCGCCCGTGGTGACCGAGTAGCCGGTGATGCGGGCCTGCGCTATCTCTGGGCGCTCCCCCGGGCAGGGCGGGCGGCCGGCCAGGATGGCGATCCCCGAGGCGCCGCGGTTCGCGGGGTGCCGGGTGCCGGTGCGATAGCTGACGTGGAACTGCGAGACGCGTGGCTCGGCCACGGTGAGCACGACCGCCTGGCTCTCGTCGATGTCGAGCACGGTGATGAATGCGGTGGCGTTGCAGGTGTCGGCCAGCGCCTGGAGCGCGGAGGCGGCCGCGCTGCGGAGCCTGTGCTGCACGGCGGCGTTGAGCTCGACGATGCCGAGGCCGAGGGTGAAGCGGGTGCCGACCCGTGCGACCAGCCGATGGTTGCCGAGCGCGGCCAGATGGCGGGAGACGGCGTTGCGATGGATCCCGGCCAGCTGCGCGAGTTCGGTGATCGTCAACCCGTCCGGATGGTCCCTGAGGATCTCCAGGAGCCGCAGTCCGGTGTCGATCGTCTTCGAGCCCGCCATGGAGGCGGCCGTGCCGTGCTGCTCCGCGGTCATTCGATGCCTAGGCGAGGCGCGGGGGTGTAGCGCACGGGCAGGTGCTTGATGCCGCCGATGAAGTTCGACACCAGCCGGACAGGTGGTCCGGCGAGTTCGACGTCCGGCAGCCGCCAAAGCAGTTCGCGGTAGAACGTGCGGAGTTGCAGCCGGGCGAAACGGGAGCCGAGGCACACGTGCGGGCCATCCCCGAACGAGATGTGGTCATTGGGCCGGCGTGCGATGTCGAAACGCATCGGGTCAGGGAACTGCCGCTCGTCGAAGTTGGCGGAACCGTGAAAGACGACGACCTTGTCGCCCGCGGCGATGCGCCGCCCGGCCAGGACGGTGTCACGTACAGCGGTACGCCGGAAGCTGAGGACGGGGGGATGCCAGCGCAGCATCTCCTCGATGGCCGAGTCGAGGAGCTCAGGCTGATCGAGCAGCCGGCGATGCTGGCCGGGATGGTCGAACAAGGCGAGCATCCCGCCGGGCAGGGCCGAACGCACGGTGTCGTTGCCCGCGATGACCAGGAGAAAGAAGAACATCGACAGTTCGGGATCGGTGAGACGCTGCCCGTCCACCTCCGCCGTGGCGAGCGCGGTCATGACGTCGCCTGCCGGATTCCGGCGCTTGTAGGCGGCGAGGGAGTGAGCGTACTCGAACATGTCGCTGAGCATGGCCGGGGACCGCGGATTGGCCGGCTTGCCGTCCGGGCCGTGTACGACGGTCGCGTGGTCGGGATCCTGGTAGCCGATCACGCGGTTGGTCCACTCCAGGATCTGGCCGCGATCGGCGGAGGGGATGCCGAGGAGATCCGCGAGGTTGTGGATGGGGTAGTCGTCGGTCACGTGCACCGGCAGGTCGCACTCGCCTCGCTCGGCGATCTCGTCGACGAGCAGACGCGCCCGTGCCGCGATGCCGGTCGTGAAGCGTTCCATGCGCCTGGCGGTGAACGCGCCGGAGACGATCCGCCGGAGCCGGCCGTGGTCCGGCGGATCGAGGTTGAGCATCGTGCGCCGGATGAACGACAGGTCGGCGAGGTCCGGGTCACGGATCTGGGTGGCGCCGAGCCAGGAGCTGTACTCCGTCGGCGTGCGCAACACGCGTACGACGTCCGCGTGGCGAGTCACCGCCCAGAACCCGGGCCCCGCCGGCCAGTCACCGACTTTGTGCTCCTCCTGCCAGTGCACGGGGTCGTGGTCGCGCAGCCAGCGGTACGTTTCGTGCGGGATGCCCCGTGTGTAGATGCGCGGGTCGAACACGTTGACCGTCGCATTCGTGTCGATCATGGACATCCCCTCTGGAGATTGTCAGGCGGCCAGGAAACGTTCGATGGCGGACACCAGGGCCAGCGGTGTCTCATCCATCGCGTAGTGGCCGGCGTCTGCGAATGTCAGCAGCTCGGCGTTCGGGTACCACTGCAGCCACGTACCCCGCATGACGTCGGCGGAAAGCGCGGGGTCGTGCTCACCGGCGATGACGAGCACGGGCGTGGTGGCGCCGGCCACCTCGGTGTGGAAGTCGGTACGCGCCCAGGCATCCAGATAGGCCCGGTAGGCGACCACCGTGGAGTTACGCAGCGAGTTGTCCACCATCTCGTCGAGCCATGTGCCCGGAAGCCGGTTGCCGGTGGTGAGATCGATGATCGCACGACGGTTGGCGGGCTCCTCGGCGGAGCCGGAGAACAGCGCCCACCCGTCGTCGTCGAACGGCACGCCGGAGGCCGGCACCGGAGAGACGCCGACGAGCTTGCGGACCCGGCCGGGGGCGTCCAGCATCACCCGCTGCATCGCCGTGCCGCCCATCGAGTGTCCGACCAGGGAGAAGCTCTCCCAGCCCAGCTTGTCGGCGAGTGCTGTCACGTCGGCGGCGATCTCGGCGAGGGTGTACTCGCCGGTGAGGTCACGGGCCTCGCCGTACCCCCGGTAGTCGGGGAAGGCGTAGGTGAAGGCGTCGCCGTCCAGGTAGGGCTGGATCTTCCTGAAGGAGTCGCGGTCTCCGAACCAGCCGTGCAAGGCGATTACGCGGTGCGGCCCGGAGCCGCGGACGTCGTGGGGAAGGACGACGGGGGACATGGCGGAATCTCCTTCGTGTTCGTGGCGCCGGATAGGTAACGCTCAGCGAATGTCCTGGCAGGCGGCGCCTGGCCCGCCCCTCGGGCGCCGCCGAGGCACTCCAGGCTGAACCAGACGTACTTGCCGGCTTCGTGCTGGACGGCGCCCCACTGGTCGGCCTGCGCATCCACCAGGAACAGCCCACGCCCGCTTTCGGCGAGGAAGTCAGGGGCTCGCTGCGTGGGCAGGGTCGGATCGGGGTCGCAGACCGCCAGCCAGACCGTGGTGTCCCCCACCCGCACGTTGATCCTTATGTCGCAGGATCCGCGAGCGGGCAGGGCGGCGTGCTGGACCGCGTTCGTGACCAGCTCGCTGGTCAGCTCGGCGATCGTCGCCTCGTTGGCGGCGCAGAGAGGCAGATCCCAGGAGGCGAGCATCGCCGACACCCAGCGGCGGGCGATCGATGACGCGATCGGGGAGCAGGGCAGATCGCACCAGCCGGAAAGCAGCCTGCTCGTGAGGTCGGTGACGGCGGTCACCGCGCGCTCGCTCCGATTGGCGGCAAAGGGCAGGTCGGCGTGCCATTACGGCACCGCGCGACGCCCCTCTCCTTGATGGCTCCCGTGCCTGCACCGCCCTCCACAGGGCGCCTTGTTAAGGCGGCGGCAGGTCCGGCCTCGGGTTTCAGGCAATGCATCGCGAACACGGCGTGAGCTTCTCCCGGGATGCCCAAATAATGGGCACGATGGTCAAAAGATGGGCGCGCAGCGAAGAAAGCATCGATCGGAATAAGGCCGTTGTCAACGCGAATGGCACAAAATGTGGATCATTTGTGTCGAGGGCGATATGCCGGATCCCGCCTTGCCTCAAATCCGTCTGGCCGAGGACTGACACCTTCACGCCCGCAGAACGGTGACCTGCCGTCCCCTCGGGGTGCGGTCGTGATCGAACCGGACGCGCTCCTCCAGCGGCGACGCTTCAGGACGGCGATCGAAGACCACCAGGTAACCGGTGTCGAGATCAAGCCGGTCCAGATAGCGGTCGAGCTGTGCGAGCCCCTCGTCCACCGGATCCCGCTGACCGGGCCGCCACACCTTGAGCTCCATGGCCTCCCGCTGCACCTGCCGCTCGCCGTACGGCCAGCGCAGGTAGACATCCAGCCGCCCGGTGCCCGCCGCGTATTCCCTGTCGAGGAGGCCGCCACCATTGACGATTCGGTGCAGGTAGGCCATGAGGATGATCTGGCATGCGGCCTCGTGGTAGGTGGTGCCACGGACCAGCGTCTCGCCGTGCTGCTTCCAGAAGGCGGTGAACTCACGCAACAGCTTGAGCAGGTCCAGACGGCTGTCGGGGACGACGAAGGACCGCGAACGGTCCGGACGACGGCTTCCGCGCCGCTACCCAGCACGCTGCCCGCCAATTGCCCACCCTCGTGCGCGTCGTTTCCCGCATCTCGCGCGGCGGCAGGTCGTCGAGAATGGGCTGTCCCGGTTACTGCGTCGCCCGCCACTGGGTGTGGGTGTCGAAGACGGTCTCGAACCGCTGCGCCTTCCCATCCTGGAGGTGCCAGACATGGACGAACCTGAGGGCGGTCGCCTTCCCGCTCACCCGGTGCACGCCGCGGTACTCGCCCACGACGAACAGCTTGTCGCCCACCGGAGTGAGCTCGAAGGGGGTGAGCCCGAAGTCGGCCCAGTCCACGGCGATCGGCCCCATCGCCTTCTCGAGGACCTCGCCCGGGCCGTGGTAGGTGCCGCCGGTCGGGGCACCGGGGACCACCGTCCACGAGATGTCCGGCGCAAGGCGCTCGGCGAACGCCTGCAGGTCGCCCGCGTTCAGCGCCGAGTAGATTTCGGCGACGGTGCGGTGGTTGGCCCGCTCGGTCGGGGTGAGGGTCCTTGCGTCGGCTTCCATCACGTACAGCTCCTTGGTCGTCTGGCGTTCGTCCAGATGACACCGGAGGACTGCTCACTTCCCAGACCGCCCTGCCGCCGATTCCTGCCCATCCCCGGCCACCATGGCCGCAGTCCGCGGGTGCGGCAGGACCTGCGCCCTTATGGCGCCGTGAGTGGTTCGGCCTGGTAGGCCCGGTGCAGCACCTGCAGGAAAGACGGCGCTTCGGGCAAGGACACGGAGCCGATCCGATGTACGGCCACACCCGGCGTCCATGAGTTCATGACCACAGCCCCGGTCAGCGTCGGCAGGTCGGCGAGCGTGATCTCCTGGACGCGCTGGGGCACACCGAGGCGATCCAGTTGCCGGCGGACGATGGCCATCGTGGTGCCGCCCAGCATCTCGGCCTCGGGCCACACGACCGCAACACCGTCCCAGAAGGCCAGGTTCCAAATCGATCCCTCGCTGAGCCGGCCGTGGCGGTCGACGAAGGCGGCGTCATCGAAGCCTTGGCCGACGGCCTGATGGAGGAAGTACGTCTTGGCCACCTCTCCGACGTGCTTCACGGTGGGGAGGATCCGTTCGTACTCGATTGCCGCCAGCGCCAGCGGTCCTTGCGGGCCTGATGCGGCCGGTCCGGTGCGTACCAGCAGTTCGGGCTCCGCGTCGGCTCCTGCCACGGTGAATTCGCCCGCCGGGGAGTACACGGTGGCCGTCAGCGAGAGGTCGGCCGGGCCGGCCTGGAGTGCCGCCCGCAGCCGGGTCCGCACTCGATCGCCGGGCAATGCCTGACCGAACAACTCCATGGAGGCGGACCGCAACCGCTCCAGGTGCAGGTCGAGACCCCGTACCCGGCCTCCACGTACCTGCATGGCGGTGAAGTGGGCGTAGCCCGCGAAGGCGAGTGGCGCCAGCTCCTCGGCACTGGCCGCCTGGCCGTTACGGTGAACAACAAAAGTGGACATGCGTCACTCCTGGTAGAACGAAATCGAAGGGATCATTGATGATCGCGCGGACAATCTGCGCCGGAATGTCCGTTCATGAGACGACGTTAGGGGTTCACACCGATGGAAAGGTCAACCTGAGGTGGGGCGGATCACATGCTGATCGGGGAGTTGTCCCGGCGTACCGGGGTGAGCCCGAGGTTGCTGCGTTACTACGAGGCGCAGGGATTGCTCGACGTCGGACGTGGTACGAACGGCTACCGCTCCTACGGCGAAGATTCCGTGGTCACCGTGCGGCAGGTGCGTGCCTTGCTGAAGGCGGGGCTGTCCACCGAGGTGATCCGTTCCGTGCTGCCGTGTGCGCGGGGCGAGCGCCCGGAATTCGAGTGGTGCGCAGACCTGTGGGACATCATGAACGGCGAACTGGCGGCCATGGACGAGCGCATCGACGGCCTCCAACGTAACCGCAGCACTCTCGCCGGTTACCTGACAAAGCCCTGAGCCGCCACCAGCGGGCCCGGCACCAACCGACGTCCGTACCTACCCGGTGGACATACTCGGTGGCGCCGCCTTCGGAGACGACCCTGCGGCATTCAGAGGAGTACGGACATGCCCCACACGGTCTGCCGTAGACGCTTGGTGATCAGAGCGCCGGCGATGAAGTTGCCGCAGATGGGGCGCGGTGTCCGGTTCGAGATTTGACCTCAAGTTAAGTAGAGGTTGCAGAGTGGGTGTTCTTCAGCCGATTCACCGGAAGGAACGGTTATGCGCGCCGTCGTGCTGCACGTGTTCGGGCCCGCTGAGAACCTCCGCTATGAGACCGTGCCCGATCCCGTACCGGGGCCGGGCGAGGTCCGCGTCTCGGTGAGGGCCGCGGGAGTCCACCAGATCGAGACAGCGATGCGGGAAGGGCTGGCGATCGGTCCGCCGCTCCCCGAACTTCCGGCGATCTTCGGGGGAGAGGTGGCCGGCGTCGTCGAGTCGGTCGGGCCGGACGTGGATGAGGCGTGGATCGGCGCCGCGGTGGTGACCGCGCAGGGCAGGCCGGGGGGCTACGCCGAGCTCGCCGTCGCCGACGTCTCGTCCCTGCACCGGATTCCGGCCGGACTGGGGTACGAGGCCGCCGTCACCATGGTCGTCACCGGCACCACCACCGTCGGCCTGCTCGACATCGCCGATCTCACCTCCGACGACGTGGTCCTGATCACCTCCGCGGCCGGTGGCATCGGCCGTCTGGTCGTCCAGTTCGCCCGCCGCCTCGGCGCCACGGTCATCGGCGCGGCGGGTGGATCGGCGAAGACGGCGGCCGTACGAGAGCTCGGAGCCGACCTCGCTGTCGACTACAACCTGCCGGACTGGGCGGGCACCGTCCGCGACGCCTTGGGCGGGCGCGGCGTCACGGTCGTTCTGGACGGTGTCGAGGGCGACAAGGGGCGCGCCGCCTTCGGGCTGCTGGCCGAGGGAGGGCGCTACGTCACCATCGGAGCGGCCTCGCGGGAGGGGTTCCGCCCTGAGGAGACGGAGCTGAAGGAGCGCGGCGTGCGCTTCATCGACGCACTGGGGCTGCTGCTGGAGGGTCAGGACGCGGCCGCCGACGAGGCTCGCGCACTCGCAGCGGCCTCCGACGGGATTCTGGTGCCCGCCTTCCAGACCTTCCCTCTGTCGCAGGCCGCCGCGGCGCACGCCGCCCTGGAGTCGCGGGCGACGACAGGCAAGGTCGTCCTCGTCCCCGACGCCCACCGGTGAGGTACGGCCGGCGTAGTCCGGCCGAAGCAGTGGTCCCATGAAGGTGGTAAGCGGCATCACCAGGAGCGGACGTGCGGCTACTCGGTGCCGGGGGTCTTGCGCGTGGTCACGTTCATGCGGTTCCAGGTGTTGACCGTGAAGATCAGCGCGATGAGCTGGGCGACTTTTCCGCCTGGTTTGCGAAGTCGAGCACCCGGCGATGGAGGTGCCGTTTGAGGAGTGGTTCTCGGGCGGGCAGGAACACTCCGACTTCCGGTGTCATGAGTGACTCCTGGACCCGGCCGCCGCTGCGGCGGAGATCGCGCTCTGCGCCTGGGGGAGGTCAATGAAGGTGTCCTTGCGTTCGACCAGCCCGTTCTCGTCGAGCGTCACCACGTCGAGGCAGAGTGCCCTGACATTGGATGAGGGCGATGCGGTGGTGGGCATGGCGTGCCCTACCTCCTGTCGCTGGCCGGATTACTGGATGCTGTAGACGCGGTAGTTCACGTGGTTGAGGGACAGCTCGTTGACGGCGATGGCGACGGTGGAGTTCAGCCACGCGTAGCGGTCCGCGCCGGTCTCGAACAGCGGCGCGGACCGCGCGTGCATCTCGTCCCATCCGATGGTCTCGCCGGCCCACAGCCGGCCGATCGCCTCGTCCGGGAGCGAGGCGCGACCGGTGACGGTGACGAACACCAACTCGTCGTCATGGGTGCGAAGCGTCGCCCGGACGTCGAGGCGGGCGACGCGGTCGGAGCCGACCATGATCCAGTCGCCGCCGCCGGGTAAGAACTCGCCGCGCAGCCGCGGGCCCTCGACGGTCCCGCGGTCGATGACCGCGATCATGCGCGTGCCCAGTGGGGTGGCGAAGGTCTGCATGGTCTGGAACGTGATGGCGAAGTCGCACAGGTGCTCGACCGTGACCGCGGTGGTGGCTGGGTCGGTGTCGACGAGGGTCATGAGGCGTCCTCCGGGGCCGTTCGTGAGGGCGGCCCTTGTTGGGCGCCTGCCGCTGCACCACCTTCAGGCGATCACTTGGAAAAGTCAAGTTCTCGATCTGAATATCAGAGCGGACGCTTTGATTCTGAGAGACCTGCGGTAGGCTCTCGTCATGGCATCGCGGACCTACGGCCACTACTGCGCGGTGGCCAAGACACTCGACGTGGTCGGTGAGCGGTGGGCTCTGCTGGTCGTCCGGGAGCTGCTCGACGGGCCGAAACGCTACGTCGATCTGCTCGGCGGGCTCGCGGGCATCTCCACCGACATGCTCGCCACCCGCCTGAAGGCCCTGGAAGAAGCCGGGATCGTCAGTCGGCGCACGCTCCCCGCCCCTGCCGCGTCAAAGGTGTACGAGCTGACGCCGCTCGGCCGGAGTCTGCAACCGGCGGTGACCGAGCTGGCCCGGTTCGGCATGCGCCTGCTCGGGGAGCAGAGTGACGACGACGCCTTCCAGATCCACTGGATCACGCCGTCGCTGCGGGCGATGTTCCGGCCGGAGCGGGCCCAGGCCCTATCCCTCACCGTCGAGTTCAGAGTGGGCGCCGACGCCATGCACGCCCGCATCGCCGACGGCGCGCTGCACACCTGCCCCGGCCACGCCGACGCTCCCGACGCCGTCCTGACCTGCGCCGATGCCGCGACCCTCGCCGAGATCGGGCGTGATCCCGCCGCGTCACTCACCGCCGTCTCCACCGGCCGCCTCCACGTTCAAGGAAGCCCCGACGCCGTCCAAGCCACGAGAGAGCTCTTCGGGCTCGACCGCTAGGTCGGCGACCCATTCCAATCCCAACCTGAACGTCGCTCAGGTGATGGCCATGCCGCCGTCGACCACCATGTTCGCCCCGGCGATACAGCCGGCGGCCGGTGAGGCCAGGAAGGCGGCCAGGTGCCAGACCTCTTCGGCGAATACGCGGCCATGCCCTTCAACGGAGGCTCTCACCAACGACCTGTAGGTACGCTTCCGCCATGCAGATCATCGAAGGCGCGGGGGCGTGGACGCCGCTCGCCGCCGGAGCGGCCAACGACTGGGTGGAGCACCTGAGGGTGCCGGACCTGTCGGTGGGAACGTACTGCATCCCGGCCGGCGGGCGCGACGATCAGAGCCCGCACACCGAAGATGAGATCTACGTGGTCACTGCGGGGCGGGCCAAGATCGTGACGCCGGACGGTACGGCCGAGGTGGGCCCCGGTTCGGTCATCTTCGTGCCGGCGGGCGAGGAGCACCGGTTCGACGAGGTGACCGAGGACCTGGCACTGCTGGTGGTGTTCGGCCCGGCGTACGGCTCGCGCACGCCGGATCGGTGAGCCGCTCCTACGGCCCGGTCGGCTTCTGTCGCTCCTGCATCGGCTGACCTGTCTCGGGTGCTCTCATGTCGCCAGGTGCTCGCCGTGATCCGAGCTCTGCGTGAGGGGCGTAGGCGAGGTCGCCGCCGGCCTCACGTTTCGGTCATGGGAGCTGGGACATCTCCGCTCGCTAGTCGGCGACGGCTCGGTGGGCGACCACGTTGTCGATGTGCAGTCGTACGAGGCACTCTCCGGGGACGGCGTTGCGGGTGCCGAACTCCTGGGCGCGGTGGTCGCCCATGTATCGCCTGCCGATCTCGGTGGCCCACACCAGGAGTTCTTCCAGGTCGGGGGAGAGGGTGGCGCTGCCCTTGATGAGGACGTAGGAGTACGGCGGTTCCTGGTCGTCCACGCACAACGCGGCCCGGGGGTTATGGCTCAGGGCCTTGCCCTTGAGGCTGGTCGCCGAGGTGGTGAACACCACGTCGTCCCCGTCGAGCAGGAACCAGACCGGCGTGACGTGCGGCAGGCCGTTGGCCTGGGTCACTGCCAGTTTCCCGGTGCGTGTCCCCGTCATGACGAACTCACGCCATTCGGCGTCACTCATCCGATCCATGGAGCCACGCTACGCCATCTCGCGATCAACTCCAGTCGCGCCTACGCCGGTGAGGGTGAAGCTGCGCTCCGAAGGGCCCGCGCTGCCGTAGCGGCGAGGGCCCGGAGCCAGAGAAAGCTGATCGTCATGGACGACCGCACTTGTCGTCTCCTGCTGGGCGGGTAGCGCCTGCATCGTCCAGCCACATCGCCGCAGCTCACAAGCTGAGGTAAGCGAACTTGTTCCCGAAGGGAAGTGTGGGATTTTTGGCCGCGGGCGTTGGGGCGGTCGGGCGGAGGTCAGGCGCGCTTGGCCTTTCGCCAGGAGCGGTCGTAGAGGGTGGCGCTGTCGAGGGTCGAGGGGCCGCCTTCGTCGCCCAGCGTAGGGCCGTCGACCGATTTGCGGCTGGAGATGAACCGGTGTTTGCCGGTGGAGTCGATTCCCAGATAAATGCCGACGTGGTCGAGGGCTGTGCCGTCGTCCGTGCTGGCGTCCCAGAACAGCAGGTCGCCCGTCTGCAGGTCCGCGTAGGACGTGGGTTTGGCCGTACCGCCGTCGATCACGGTGATCCCCGGGGCGTTCTCGTCGGCCATTTGCACGGCTCGGCGGGGAAAGGCGGACTTGCTCAGTGTGTCACCGATGCCCAGGGGGTAGCCGGCGCGGTAGCCGAGGACCATTCTGACGAAACCGGAACAGTCCAGCGATTCCTTCTGGCGAGCTTCCGGGGGGTCGGTCTGGTCGTCGTAGGTCCATGCGAGGCCGAGGTAGTCGTTGAAGTCCGCGCCCTCTTCCCGGGTGCCGTCCGGGAGTAAGGGCCCGTAGTGGGCGTCGCCCGCGTAGAGCAGGCCATCGCGGACCTTGGCGGGGGCGCCCGCGAGGTACTGCGTGGCGATGTCCAGCAGGTCCTCGTCGGTCCTGGCGATGTTGGCCGCCGGCCATGAGGGCGCCCATGGCGCCGAGGGTGACCACGGCCCGGGTAGCACGCGGACCCAGGCCCGGGTCGAGACGGTCGCCTCGGTCGTCGTCTCGGCGAACTTGCGTAGCCGGCCGTAGGTGACGGCGGTTCGGGCGCCTTCCGTCAGGACAGCGCCGACCCGGCCCTGGCTGTAGTAGAGGCTCTGTCCGGATTTGCCGGGGGTGTAGCCGGTGAAGGACTGGTCCGGCGAGCAGGCGGTGGCGTCGGCGAACAGGGTGGTGAAGGAGGCGAATCCTGTTTTCAGCGGGCGGCGGTCCTGCCAGACGGGTGCCCCGGCCAGGGGATCGGCGTGGCGGTGCCACCACATCCGGCCGGCTGCGTCCAGCGCGAAGACGACACCCGCTCCGGCGCCGGACGGGCTGCGGTAGTCGTCCCAGCCTTCGCCGGTTACCAGCCCCGTGCCCGGACCGAAGGCGGTGCCGCCTGCGGCCGGGTCGGTGTGGTCGTACCAGCGGACGTGTCCCTTGGTGTTCACGCCGTACAGCGTGCCGTCGCGCCCGGTCATCAGCGTGGTGATCGCTGTCCAGCCCGAGCGGATGACCTTGCCGCTTCCCGGCGCCCACCGGGCCTCGCCGGTCGTCGGCGAAAGGTGGCGGTACCAGTGCAGGTCTCCGGCTTTGTCGAGGGCGTAGATGACCCCGGAGCCGGCCGACACGATGTCCACGAAGTCGCCCCAGCCGTGGCCGATGACCGTGCGCTCGCCGGGAGCCCAGCCGCGCTCGCCGGTCGCCGGGTCCAGGTGGCGGTACCACTTCAGGTTCCCGTCGGCGTCGACCGCGTAGATCACACCGTTGCCGCCGGAGAACACCTTGGCCAGCGTGTTCCAGCCGTAGCCGATCTCCTTGCCGCTGTCGGTGGCCCAGGAATCTGCGCCGGAGGCGCCGGCGCGGTGGCCGTACCAGCGCAGCTTGCCGTCCCCGTCGATGCCGTACACCGGCACGACCGCCGAGCAGCTCAGGGCGGAGGCGGCCACGGCCGGTCGTGGGGTGACCGCGGACAGCAGGGAAGCGCCGACGATTCCCGTGGCCAGGATGGCCAGGCGTGTACGGAGCATTTCCGCAACCTTCTTTCGATCTCATGCCGAGAGGGATTCCGCACGCGTCGATGCCGCCGGAATGATCGTAGGGGGAAATGATCTCGATGATGTCACTCCTCTCTTGGGCCAGGAGGAAGTCGCCGGCCTCACCGGTCGAGCGCATGGCGGGTGTTGAACGGGGTAATGGCAACCGCATGGCGTGCCGCATCAGTGAGTTGGTGATCGACTGCCGAGATCCCGAACGTCTTGCCGCGTTCTGGTGCGACGTGCTGGGCTACGTCGTTCTCGATCGGGTCGAGGGCAGCGTCGAGATCGGTCCTGAGGCCGAGGGCTTCGGCGGCCTCCAGCCGACGATCGTCTTAAGTCCGGCCGACCAGCCGAAGGCCGGCAAGCTGCCGCTGCATATCGACGTCAGTCCCACCGACCGCGACCAGGACGCCGAGTTGGAGCGCCTGCTGGCTGTCGGCGCCGTACCCGCCGACGTCGGTCAGACGGGCGAGGAATCCTGGCACGTACTGGCCGACCCGGAGGGCAACGAGTTCTGCCTGCTGCGTCGACGTTTGAGCGGCTAGGCATGCGACATCGCGGGAATCGCGACCTCCTTACCCCGGCTTCCGAGGGGTTGGGGCATCACTGCCTCGATCGCTCATCCTTCAGAACGATCTCGCCGAGCGGGGGGTTTCGCAGCGCGTCGCGACGGCCTGTTGCGGTGAAGGCGGCGGTGAAGGCAGGCTCGCCCATCGCCGCCAGCAGCCTCGAGGTGATCCGGTCGACGTCGCCGCGTTCGGCGTCGGGCAGCGGAGCGCCGGCGGCTTCCCTGGCCGCGGCGGCCTCGCCGAGCAGCCGGGCGGCCGGCTCGTGGCGACCGGCGAGCGACTCCGCCCCGGCCAGGCCCTCCTTCGCGAACGCGGCGGCCCGCGGATCGTTCGTCGCGCGGGCGGCGGCCAGGCCTTCCAGATGCAGCTCCCGGGCGGCCTCCGCATCGCCGCGCAGCTCGGCCACGAAGCCCAGCTCGGTGAGGATCAGAGCGACGCTTACGTCGGCGTCGAGCCGCCGTGACCAATCCAGCCATTTCCGCAGATATTGCTCGGCGTTGTCGAGTCTCCCCTGGCGTCGGGCACCGAGCGCGAGTCCGAGATCGGCGAACTCCTCCGCGATGGTGTCGGCCTGCTGGACGGCGAGCCGCGCGGCTCGGCTGTGGAGGTCGTCGGCCCGCGCGTGGTCTCCGGACAGAAGGGCGAGCCGGCCGAGGCCGGAGAGGTGCATGGAGACCTCGCCCCACAGGCCGAGACTCTCCGCGATCCTGAGCGCATCCCGATGCAGGCACGTGGCTCGCTCGTAATCCCCGGTGATCTCGGCGAGGTCAGCGAGGCCCTCGATCGACTTCAGCCGCCCCCATTCGTCACCGAGCTCACGGAAGAGCGCCATGCTCTGCTCGGCGGCGCTTTCCAGAGCCGCGAGGTCGCCACGGAACGTCGCCAGCATGGCTCGGGTGTTCAGCGCCGCGGCGATTCCCCAGCGGTCGCCGAGCGCGCGGAAGACGGGGATCGCCTGGTCGATGAGGTCCTCGCTGATGGCCAGATCGCCGATGCCGAACCTGGCGTACGCGAGCAGCCAGCGCGCCCTGGCACGCTCGCCGGGATCGGCGATGTCCTCGAGTACGGCAGCGCCCGGCGCGGGCACGTCGGAGGACATGGCCGCCTGCCAGATCCGCGCCTTCGCGCGAAGGTCGGGGGCGGCCTCCCCAGCTGCGGACAGGGCCGTCCCGATGGATCTGAGGGCCTCGGCCTTCCTGCCGCGGAGGTACCAGTACCAGCCGAGCGCGTTGACCAGGCGCAGCGCGAGCACGGCGTCGCCCAGCAGCAGCGCGCCGCGCAGGTTGCCGCTCTCCGCGTCGAGGCGCTCCAGCCAGGTGCGCTGGTCGTGGCCGCGCAGGTCGGCCCGTTCTGCGAGCTCGGCATAGTAGACCGCGTGCCGCCGCCGTACCTCGTCGAACTCGCCCGCCTCGACCAGGCGCTCGCGGCAATACTCGGCGACGGACTCCAGCAGGCGATACCGCCCGTCCGCCACGACGACCAGCGACCGGTCCACCAGCCGCATCAGCAGGTCGAGCACCTCCCCGTGCCGGACGCCCGCACCGGCGCACACCGCCTCCGCGGCTGCGAGCGTGCACCCGCCGGCGTGGACGGCGAGCCGGCGGAGCACGGTGCGCTCTGGTTCGCTGAGCAGTTCCCAACTCCAGTCGATCGTGGCGCGTAGCGTCCGCTGCCGCGCCGGCGCATCGCGCCGGCCCGAGGTCAGCAGCCGGAACCGGTCGCCGAGCCGGTCGGCGAGTTCCCGCACGCCAAGCCCGCGGACCCGGGTCGCGGCCAGTTCGAGAGCGAGCGGGATCCCGTCGAGCCGCCGGCAGATCTCCGCGACCACGTGTGCGTTGTCGTCATGGAGCACGAAGCCGGGGGCCGCACGTTCGGCGAACAGCCGTACCGCGCTGGACGCCCGCGGATCCGCCGCATCAGGATCGGGCAGCTCGAGCGGCGGCACCGCCCACAGCCGTTCACCGGCGATCGCCAGCGGCTCCTGGCTGGTCGCCAGGATGCGCAGGTCCTGTGCGCTCCGCAGGAGCCGCGCCGCCAGCGCGGCGACGGCCGAGATCAGGTGCTCGCAGTTGTCCAGCACCAGCAGCAACCGCCGAGCCCGTATGCCGGAGGCGAGACGATCAGCCGAGTCCGCGTACGTTCCGTCGTCACGGATGCCCAGAACCGCCGCGATCGTGTCGACGATGGCCGGCTCCCTGAGTGGCGTGAGGTCGACCAGCCACACCCCGTCCGCGTAGCCGTCGAAGAGCCCGCTCGCCACCTCCATCGCCAGCCTGGTCTTGCCGACGCCGCCGGGGCCGGTGAGCGTGACCAGCCGGGAGGAGGTGAGCAGGGACCGTACCTCCGCCACCGCCTCCGACCTGCCGATCAGCTCGTTGACCGGCGCGGGAAGGTTCGTCTGGGGTCGCGCCGAGTCGGCGTCCTGGCTGAGTATCGCCCGGTGCAGGTCGGCCAGCTCGGGACCCGGATCGAGCCCGAGCTCGTCGGCCAGGCGTTCGCGCAGGTCGCGATAGCTGTCCAGCGCTTCCACCTGCCGTCCCGACCGATACAGCGCGCGCATGTGCGCCGCGCGAAGCCGCTCGCGGAGCGGGTGCTCGGTCACGAGGTCCGCGAGCTCGGCGGCGAGCCGACCGTGCTCGCCCAGCGCCAGCCGTACCTCTGCCAGGTCTTCGAGGGCCACCAGCCGCTGCTCCTCGAGACCGGCCGCCGCGGCCCGCAGGAACTCCATGTCCTCGAACGCGGGCCCGCGCCACAGTGCGAGCGCGTCGTTCAGCAGGGCCGCGCGGTCCTGGGGAACGGCGCTCGCGTGCGCACGGGCGAGCAAGGCCTGGAACCGGCCCGCGTCCACAGCATCGTCATCGACGTCGAGCAGATAGCCGGGGCGGCGCGACACCACCAGCGCACGGCCGCCGGCTTCGGCCTCCGCCAACGCCCGCCGCAGCTGAGACGCCTTGGTCTGCAGGGTGCCGGTGGGATTGACGGGAAGGTGCTCTCCCCAGAGGTCGTCCACGAGCCGGTCCGCGGAGACCGCCCTTCCGCGGTGCGCCAGCAGTATCGCGAGCAGGGCGCGGACCTTGGCCTCCGGGACCTTGACCGGCTTGCCCTCGTCGGTCCACACCTCGAGCGGACCGAGCACCCCGAAACGCATGCTTGTCACCTTATGGCGCGCCAAAAGCGGGCCGTGAGTTCTCCGAAAGCCCCGGTCGGCAGCCTGAAGCACATCACTGCTTCTCGAAGGGATGCCTGTAATGTCAACGATCGCCCCCGCCAGGGCTGGATGGCGGCAATGGACCGGGCTGGCCGTCCTCACCCTGCCGACCGTGTTGCTGGCCCTCGATGTCACCGTGTTGTTCCTCGCCTTGCCGCACCTCAGCGCGGATCTTCAGCCGAGCGGCGCGCAGACCTTGTGGATCATGGACATCTATGGCTTCATGATCGCTGGGTTCCTTGTCACGATGGGGACCCTGGGTGATCGCATCGGCCGTCGCAAGCTTCTGCTGATCGGCGCGACGGCATTCGGGGCGGCTTCCGCCTTGGCGGCGTTCGCGACGAGCGCCGAGATGTTGATCGCCGCCCGAGCCCTGCTCGGGATCGCCGGCGCGACGCTCATGCCGTCCACGCTTGCTTTGATCAGCAACATGTTCCAGGACGAGCGGCAGCGGGGCTCGGCCATCGCGGTCTGGATGAGCTCGTTCTCGGGCGGGATCGCCGCGGGTCCGCTGGTCGGCGGGCTGCTGCTGGAGTCCTTCCGGTGGGGGTCGGTGTTCCTGATCGGCGTGCCCGTCATGGTCCTGCTCCTGGTGGCCGGGCCGCTACTGCTTCCCGAATACCGTGACGCGAGCGCCGGACGGCTCGACCTGGCCAGCGTCGCCCTGTCCCTGGCCGCCATCCTTCCCATCGTCTACGGCGTCAAGGAGGGGTTCGGCGTGGTCCCGATCCTGGCGATCGCGATCGGCGCTGGTTTCGGCGTCCTCTTCGTCCGCCGTCAGGTCAGGCTCGCCAATCCGCTGCTCGACCTCCGGCTGTTCTCCAGCCCGGGGTTCGGTGTGGCGCTCGGCGTGCTGCTGCTCGGTACGGTCGCGCTCGGCGGCGTGTACATGTTCATCACGCAATATCTGCAGTCGGTCCAGGCCCTCTCGGCCCTGGAGTCCGGGCTGTGGCTGCTGCCGGCGGCGCTGGCGTCGGTCGTCGCCTCTCTGGTGGCCCCCGCCATGACCAGCAGGTACGGTCCCCGCACCGTCGTCACCGTCGCCCTGGTCATAGCGGCGCTCGGATACGCGGCGCTCACCCAGGTGAACGCCGTCTCGGGGCTCGGAGTCCTGGTCGCCGGATTCATCCTCGTCTACATCAGCATCGGGCCGATCCTGGCCGTCGGCACCGACCTCGTCGTCGGCTCCGCCCCGCCCGAGAAGGCGGGGTCGGCGGCGTCCATGTCCGAGACCAGCGCGGAGCTCGGTGTCGGACTCGGCGTGGCGCTCCTGGGATCGCTGGGGGAGGCCTTCTACCGCAGTCAGATGGCCGGCGCATGGACCGCAGGGAGTGCGGCGGACAGCATCGCCGGTGCGATCGAGGCGGCCGAGCAGCTTCCCGCGCACGCGGGGGCCGCGCTGCTCGACCACGCCCGCGACGCCTACACCGACGGACTCAACCTGGTCAGCGGCGTAGCCGCCGTCGTCATGGCCGCTCTCGCCATCTTCACCGTGGTCAAGCTGCGCAAGAACCACCACACCGAAGAGGTCAGGCCGGCAAGCCGGGTCGGCGGGGCGTGACGACCGCAGGCCAGGACGTGCGGAGGGCGGCGACCGGGACGAGGGCGGCGTGCGGGGCCTGATCGCTTAAGTGGGCAGGACGGGCGGCGACGGTGGAATCATCCCGTGCTGGGGCCCACCGTCAGAGTTTGAGCCGGTCCGCCGATGCGGCGCCAGGTGCCGGTGTCGCGGGACCAGCGGAGGATCTGCGAGCGATCTTCGGTCAGGACGTACACCTCCCGCCGGCGGGGGAGCCGGGATCCAGTTCTCATGGGGCTGAAGATCTCGAGCTCAAGTGGATCCATGCGCAGCTGTCACGACACGGGAGGACATTCATGATCAGTAGCGTCACGGCACGACTCGCCTCAGCGGCCCTGCTTGCGATCCTCGCAGCGCTACCGGCCCCCGCCTCCGCCGCGAAGAGCGGGTACACCCCTGAACAGGTGTGCGGCAGCGGTTTCGGGAAGGTGACGGGCGGCACCCATTCGGTGATCGACCGCAATGGCATCGTCCGGGGCCATGTCCACCTGCTTTACAACGCGCATACCGGGGAGAACTGCGTCGTCACCATCAAGTCGAGTTTCGTGGGGCAGCCCACTCAGACCAAGGCCGTTCTCTACCGCCAGGTCGCCGGTACGAACCGCCCCGACAAGTTCGAGGACGCCGGAGCTTACAGGTACTACGCCGGTCCGGTGAAAGCGCAGGCCAAAGGCGTATGTGTGCTCTTCCGAGGGTGGATCAGCAGCGTCCCCGAGGACACCACGGATACCGGTATCCAGGCCTTCGGCGGTGCGCAAAGCTACGGCAACTGCGGCGGACAAGACAGGCGTCGGAAGGGCAACTCCTGATCGCGAGCCCGGCGTCCGTCGCGGTGCTCGCCGTCCGCTCGGCCACACCACTGATCATCTCCGCGTGAAGCGTCATGCTCGGCTGGGCTGCGTGATGCGTTCGAGCCATCGCAGGAGAAGGGCGGTCTCGACTGGTTCGAGGGCGTCGGTGCCGACGAGGTCGAGTTGCGCGTGGAGGCGCAGTGCGGCGGTGTGCAGTGGGTCGGCATCCTCCTGCGACGTCGTTTCGGTGAGCACGTGCGAGAACACGGCGTCGCGCATGCGGTGGGACAGCGCGGGGTCGTCGAACAGAGCCGGTCTGGCGATGTGGTTGAGGGCGTTCCCGATGTTCGCCGACAGGATCAGCTGGGCGGCGGTCTGTGGCTGGACCTTCAACGCACCCGTCGCCGCGCACCGTACGAGCGTCGCCACCAGCAGGTCGAACACGCGGTCTCGAGCTGTCGAGTGGGACCACGGCCGTGGAGTGAACATCAGCTGGTAGAGGGCCGGGTTTTCGTTCGCGAACGCCATGTGGCCGTCCCAGCCGGCGCGCAGGTCGGCCACCGGGTCGGCGGTCTGCTCCTGGGCGGCCTTGAGCGTGGCGTAGCGCTCGTAGCCGTGGTCGGCGACGGCGTCGAGGAGTCCTCGTTTGTCGCCGAACAACCGGTAGAGCACAGGCTGGCTCACGCCGACCGCCTCGCAGACCGCGCGCGTGGCGATCTCGTTGTCGGAGGACGTGGCTAGCTGATGTTCGGCGGCTTCGATCATCGCCGCGCGAAGTGTGTCTGTTCCGGCCATGAAAGCAATGATACGCCCTGTCGTTAGCATCGATACGAGACCTGTGCTACCGTCATGTCGTAACGACGATACGGTAAATATGTATCAACGATAGGCAAAGGGCTTTCCATGAGTAATCGGCACGTAGCCATAGTCAGCGGCGGCTCCCGTGGGATCGGCCGGGCGATCGCGACGACACTGGCAGCGCAGGGCTCCGCGGTCGTCGTGGGATACCAAGGGTCGGCCGCGGCTGCGGCCGAGGTGGTCCAGGCGATCACGGCGGCCGGCGGCCAGGCGATCCCGGTGCAGGCCGACGTGGCCGACGAGGCCGCGGTCGCGGCGATGTTCGACGAGGCGGAGAAGGTCTTCGGCGGGGTCGACGTCGTCGTCAACTCGGCGGGACGGCTGTCGCTGTCCCCGATCGCGGACCTCGACCTCGACGACCTGGACGCGCTGCACCGTACCAACATCCGCGGCACGTTCGTCATGGCGCGAGAGGCCGCGCGCCGCGTGCGCGCCGGGGGCGCGATCGTCACCCTGTCCACCTCCGTGGTGGGTCTGCAGGTGCCGAACTACGGGGCGTACGTCGCCAGCAAGGGCGCCGTCGAGGCGATGACGCTCGTCCTGGCCCGCGAACTACGGGGACGCGACATCACGGTCAACGCGGTCGCGCCCGGGCCGACCGCCACCGACCTGTTCCTCGAGGGCAAGGACGAGGCCACGATCGAGCGGCTCGCCAAGCAGCCCCCGCTCGAGCGGCTCGGCACCCCCGAGGACATCGCCGAAGTCGTCGCCTTCCTGGCCGGCCGCGCGGGGCACTGGGTCAACGGGCAGGTCGTGCGTGCGAACGGCGGCATCATCTGATGTCGCCGCACCGCGGGTCATCACTCTGAATCCACATCACACGAAAGGGAAATCACCATGCCGTTCGCCAACCTCAAGGTGCCCGCCGGCACCCTGACCCCCGAATCCAAGAAGAAGCTCATCGACGCCGTCACCGACGCCTACGCAGACGTGTACGGCGAGCGGGCCCGGGCGACCACCCTGGTCCTCCTCGAGGAAGTCCCCGACGGCGGCTGGGGCCTCGGCGGCAACATCCTCACCGCCGAAATGCTCGGCCGAAGCTGAACCTGCTCGGGGCCCGGGCTCCCGTGCCCGACCGGTGCAGGAAGAGCCGCCGTCCATCGACCTGATCATCCGCGCCCACGCCGTGGGCTGACCTCTCCCAGATCAGCCGGCGCGGATGCCGCGGCGCATGAGAGCGGGAAGGCACAAGATCGTGCCGAGGGCGCCGATCCACACCGCCGCCTCCAGCCCGCCGAGCGCGGTGGCGGCGGCGGCGAGCAGGGCGCCGACCGCCACCGCGCCCCACAGCAGGAACCGCTGCACGGCGGACACCCGACCGAGGAGCTCCGGCGGGGTCTGCGTCTGGCGCAGGGTCACCGAGGTGGGGCTGAAGGCGCCCTCGCCCACGCAGTGCACGATGCTGCCGATGACCAGGCCGGCGGCTCCCAGACCGCCGTAAGTTCCCAGCACGGGCATGGCCACGATGCCCAGCACCGACACGGTGGCGGCGAGCATGAGCGCGCGCGAACTGCCAAGACGCCTGATCAGGAAGGCCGAGGCCAGATTGCCGATCGGGTAGCCGGCCGCGGCGGCGCCCACCACGATCCCGATCCACAGCGGGGACAGTCCAAGGACATTGCGGCAATACAGGACCAGGCTGGTCTCGACCATGGAAAGGAACAGGACATAAACGGTGCCGCAGGTAAGGACCGGCTCCAGAACCGGGTGCCTGAGCACGAATCTGAGCCCGGCGGCGATGTCTCGCCGTACCCAGCCCCGCTCCCGCACCGTGACGGCGGGTGGCGCCTCCCGGTGCCGGATCATGACCAGGGTCACGAACGAGGCGGCGAAGCTGATGGTGTTGGCCAGGAGCGCGCCGGCCACGCCGAGCACCCCGATGACCGGCCCGGCCGCCATCGGCCCGACTGCCTTGGCGGTGGACTCCGACAGCGCCAGGCGGGTGTTGCCGCGGTGCAACTCGCCTGGCTCGGGGAAGAGGCCAGGCAGGTAGGAGGTGTAGGCGACCTGGAAGAACACCACCGCGCAACCGCTCAGCAGCACCAGCGCGAACAACAGGGCGAAGCTGAGAACGCCGGTGACCGCCGAGACCCAGATGGCGCCGAACGCGATCACCTGCACGCCGTCACAGACCAGCATGACGGTACGGCGAGGCAACCGGTCCACGATGGCGCCCGCGGGCAGGCCGAGCGGCAGGAAGGGCAGGAACAGCGCGAACGGCAGCAGCGCGGCCTGGGCCGGACTCGCGCCCAGCACCGTCACCGCGAGCAGGGGCAGCGTCAGCGTCATGAACTGGTCCCCGAACAATGACAATGACTGCCCGGCCCACAGGAGCCCGAAGTCACGGCGTGCCGTCGGCCGCGTACGTCCGGCCGCCTCCGGCGGGGCGGTCATGCCTCGTTCAGTCATGGCGCTCATCTTCGCCGGGCCCTGAGGTGGACCAACGGCGGATATCGGACCTCGCACTGGCTGATCTCGGGGGCGCGAGGCCCGGGGCTTCACTCCGAGGCCGTCGGAACGCGCTTGAACAGCCGGCCGGCGAGGTCGACGCCGGTGACCGTGCCGCTCGCGTCGCGGGTGAAGTAGCCGCGCTGACCCTTGAAGGCGCCGCTGGTGAGGATGTACTCGTCGGTGTCGCCGGGCAGCAGGCCGAGAACGAACGGGGCGTGGTCGGCGGGCAGTTCGATGTCCGACGCCGCCCGGATCTCCGGCTTGATCAGGACTTCCAGCATCAGACCCGTGCCGTCGGCGCCGATGGTGAGCGTCATGGCGTCGTTCTCGTAGGTCCCGGCGACCTCCTGGGCCCGCGCCTGGTCATGGGGCAGCGGCTCGGGGTCCCGGTCGACCACGCCGAGGTACGTCTCCAGCGCCCAGCGGACGACGGCCTGGTTGAACGGGATGCCGTCCGGGCCGGCGTTCGACAGTGAGACGACGGCGAAGTCGCGTCCGGGCACGGTGAGGAGCTCGGCGAACTGGCCGTTGGTCGAGCCGCCGTGCCCGGCGGTGCGGACACCGTCCACGTCGCGCAGGAACCAGCTGGTGCCGATGGCGTCGCCGAGCGAGCTGGCCCGCAACGCGACCGTCGGCTCCTTCATCTGGTGCAGCACCTCGGCAGGCAGGACTCCGTCGCCGGAGCCCAGGTGGAAGCGGGCCCAGCGCAGCTGGTCCGCCGCCGAGGACGCGATGCCCCCGCCGGGGTTGTCGCCGCGCCAATGCCGCCACGGCCGGGCGATGGACAACGTTCCGTCCTCGCCGAGGTCGTGTCCCACGGCGAAGCGCCGGGTCATGACGTCGTCGCGGGCGTAGAAGCTGTTCGCCAGGCCCAGGGGCTCGAAGACGAGCGAGGCGATGGCCTGCTCATAGGTCAGACCCGTGACCTTCTCCAGGATCCGCCCGGTCAGGTTGTAGCCGGCCTGGCTGTAGGAGGCCCGGGTGCCGGGCGGCGCGATCAGCTCCAGCCCGGCCATCTTCGCCACATAGGCCGCCAGCGCGTCGTCCCCCTCACCGGTGTCGTCGATGATCCCCCAGTCCAGCCCCGCGGTGTGGTTGAGCAGGTTCAGCACGGTGATCTCCGCCGCGACCCGCTCGTCCTTGAGCCGAAGCTCGGGGACATAACGGCGCACCGGCGCGTCCAGCTCGACGCGCCCGTCCGCGACCAGGCGCATCAGCGCGGTCGCCGTGTAGGTCTTGGTGACCGAGCCCAGCAGGAACAGCGTCTCCTGGTCAACGGGCAGCGGGTTGTCGACGCTCGTCACGCCGTGGCATGCGTAGATCTCCCGGCCGTTCGCCCACACCCCGACGGCGACGCCGGGAATGCCGAACTTCGTGGCCGTGGCCTCGACGAAATCGGACAGCGCGTCCATTTCAGTCCCCTTTTCCGGTGCTCTTTCGCGCGACGACGGTGCTACGTCGTGCGGCTGACATGCACATCACGATGTCCACCACCGCTCACAGGGGTCTGACGCCGCGCTGATACGGGCCGCGGGTGCCCGTCAGGCGGATCGAGCGAGAGCAGATAATCCGCAACGAAACTACAATGGGTCCATGACCGCCATGGCGCCATCACGCGCGGAGCCCGACCTGTCGTTTCTGCTCGATCACACCAGCCACGTGCTGCGTACCAAGATGGCGGCCGCGCTCGCCGAGATCGGGCTGACCGCTCGCATGCACTGCGTGCTGGTCCACGCCATCGAGGAGGAACGCACTCAGATCCAGCTCGCGGAGATCGGCGACATGGACAAGACCACGATGGTGGTCACGGTGGACGCCCTGGAGAAGGCCGGGCTGGCCGAGCGCCGCCCGTCCAGCACCGACCGGCGGGCCAGGATCATCGCGGTCACCGAGAAGGGCAGGGAAGCCGCCGAACGCAGCCAGCGGATCGTGGACGGCGTTCACCGCGCGGCCCTCGACTCGCTGCCGGAGGACGAGCGTGAGGTGCTGCTCCGTGCGATGAATCGGCTGGTTCAAGGGCACCTGGCCACCCCTGAAGAGGCGGCGCGGCCGGCTCGCCGGGCACGGCAATAGATCCGAGAAAGATAGTCTGCAACGGAACTATCTGCTACGGTCTCTCTTGTTGCTTCTGAACAGGAGAGACCATGTCGTATCCCAAACTGCGCGCCCTGATCGTGCTCTCGGCCGCGATGCTGATGACGATCCTCGATGGCAGCATCGTGACCGTGGCCATGCCCGCGATCCAGCGCGATCTGGGCTTCACCCCCGCCGGGCTGAGCTGGACCGTCAACGCGTACCTGATCGCCTTCGGCGGATTGCTGCTGCTGGCCGGTCGGCTGGGCGACCTCATCGGCCGCAGGACGATGTTCCTGGCCGGCAACGCGGTCTTCACCGCCGCCTCCCTGCTCGCCGGGGTGGCCACCGGTCCCGGTTTGCTGATCGCCGCGCGTTTCCTGCAGGGGGTGGGCAGCGCGATGGCCTCGGCGGTGGTGCTGGGCATCCTGGTGACGCTGTTCACCGAGACCCGTGAGCGGGCCAGGGCCATCGGCGTCTTCAGCTTCACCGGCGCCGCCGGCGCCTCGATCGGCCAGGTCCTGGGCGGGGTGCTCACCGATGCGCTCAGCTGGCACTGGATCTTCTTCATCAACGTGCCGATCGGGCTGGCCACCATCGCGCTGGCGATCAAGGCTCTCCCCGGCGATCGGGGAGCGGGCCTGGCCGCGGGTGCCGACGTGCTCGGCGCCCTGCTGGTGACCGCGGGGCTGATGCTGGGGATCTACACGGTCGTCAAGATCGAGGAGTACGGCTGGCTGGCCGGCCACACGCTGGGCCTCGGCGCTGTGTCGCTCGCTTTGCTGGCCGCGTTCCTCGTCCGCCAGACGACCGCGCATACCCCGCTGATGCCGCTGCGCATCTTCCGCTCGCGCAACGTCTCGGGCGCCAACCTGGTGCAGATGCTGGCGCTGTCGGCCATGTTCGCCTTCCAGATCATCGTCGCCCTCTACATGCAGAAGGTCCTCGGCTACGGCGCCCTCGCAACGGGGCTGGCGATGCTTCCCGCGGCGGTGGCCATCGGCGGGGTGTCGCTGTTCGTCTCCGCCCGGCTCAACACCCGCTTCGGGGAGCGCGCCGTCCTGGTGGCCGGACTGGTGCTGCTGCTGGGCGCGATGGGCTGGCTCACCAGGGTGCCGGTGCAGGCTTCGTACGCGGTCGACCTGCTCCCGGTGATGCTGCTCATCGCGGGCGGCGGGCTGGTCCTTCCCGCCCTGACCACGCTGGGCATGTCCGGCGCCAAGGCCGACGACGCGGGGCTGGCGTCCGGGCTGTTCAACACCACCCAGCAGATCGGCATGGCGCTCGGCGTCGCCGTCCTGTCGA
This sequence comes from Nonomuraea sp. H19, assembly GCF_052068215.1. NCBI lineage: Bacteria > Bacillati > Actinomycetota > Actinomycetes > Streptosporangiales > Streptosporangiaceae > Nonomuraea > Nonomuraea sp. H19. The sequence continues at coordinate 57,102 of NZ_JBQHCV010000023.1, forward strand.
CGCTCGCCGCCTCGCGCACCGGCGTACTGCTCGCCTCCGGGGCCTCCGAGGCGGCGGCGCTCACGGGCGGGTACCGGCTCGCCTTCACCGTCTCCGCCGGGCTCCTCGTGGCCGCCCTGCTCGTCAGCCTCGCCGTACTGCGCCGCCCCGCTCCCGCTCCGGAGCCCGAGAAGGTCGCGCTTCCCACCCTCTGAACCCCCGCGTTGATCAGGAGAGAACATGAACGAGAACCAGTCAGGGCCCGCCCCTCGCTCGCTGACCGACGAGGAGCTGGTGACGCTCCTCGGCGAGCAGCAGTTCGGTGTGCTGGCGACGATGAAGCGCAGCGGCCACCCCGCCATGTCCACCGTCCTCTACCGGTGGGATCCCGCCGAGCGGAGCATCCGGATCTCGACGACGGCCGACCGGCTCAAGGCCCGGCAGGTGCGCAACGACCCGCACGTCGCCCTCCACGTGAGCGGCCCGGACGTCTGGTCCTTCGCCGTCGCCGAGGGCGAGGCCGAGGTGTCGGGCAGGCCCGAGGAGTTGCTGGCCTTCGCGGGCGATCCGGCCGATCCCGCCGCCTACCTGGATCAGCAGGCTCGCGAGGGCCGCGTGGTGATCAGGATCAAGGTCTCCCGCCTGTACGGCACCGCCCTGGACGTGGGTTAGCGCGCCGTCGTACGTGGGCCTCTTCGGGCGTGGCGACGCGCAGGACGCCGCCACACCGGAGATCTGCCGATCATGTGGTGACAAGTGAGAGCGCGTCCTATCGTCGAGGACGTGACTTCCGGCCCCGAGCATGATGATCAAGTCCGTATGCCGTCCGACACCTGCCCGGGCGCCCTCGATGACCTCGTCGGTCGTGCGGCACGTCAAGGAGCCTCGCGGGATGGCATGACGTTGGCCGGCCGGTCCGGCACGGTGGCGCCGGGCCGGGCTGACCAGGGACTTCAGGCCCGGTTCGTGGATATTCGACTCATCAACACGCAACCCATGGCCGTTTCCGATCATGTCCCAAGACCGGCGCGCACCGTGTACGTTCTGCGCCGGCACCGGCGGCACCTGCTGGTGGGCAGACTGCTGGGCCAATCGCGCCGGGCCTTGAGCGATCATCGGGCCAAAATCTGGGCCACCCGCCAGGCCGGCGGCGGCACCACCTCGCTGCTGCCCTGGAAGCTCTTGGACGATGCCGATCCGGCCGGCGGGTGGCATACCACCAGCAGCCTGCTGGTCGAGCAGTACGCCCTCTACCGCCATCCTGGCGGCTGGAACCTCCTCGGTGCGGTCACCCGCGTTCCACGATCACGGATCGCCGACGACGACGACGTGAAAGCGTGGACAGCAGATGCGCTGCATACTCCCGCTCCGCTGAGCTGGGATCGCGGGCCTGTCACTCAAACCACCACTACCTGGTACGCAATGCCCTGACAGCTCTCCGGTGGTGGTGCCGCCGTATCTAGCCGACCAGAAGAGTCCGCGACGGCCCGTCGCCGGGCGGATGGTGGGTGATCGTGAGGACTCCCTCACGCATCTGCTCCAGATACATGATGCCGTCGAAGGCCCGCTCGGCCAGGACTCGTCCGGTCCGTACGTCAAGTTTGACGAGCGTGTTGTCCGGGCCTTGGACGTAAGCGACCTTCCCGTCCGTCATGACGACCCCGGCGTCCCCAGTGCTGTTCATCGGCCCGATCCGGGTACGCCAGATCACGGAGCCGTCGGCGATGCCGTAGGCGACGACGGCGTCGTCCGTACGGGCCATCATGAGATCGTCCGACACGGCCAGGCGGGCGACGTCACCATGGCCGCTCCCGCCCGCATCGCGGTTCCGCCACAGGACGGCGCCGTCGCGGGTGCGGCGCATGGTGATCCCCGGGGAGTCGCCCATCGACACCACACGGTCCATGTCAATCGCCCGCATCGTGGGCTGTGGTTCCGGCGTGGGTCGCCACAGCAGCTCACCGTCGTGCAGGTCGACGACGAAGCTCTCCGTCTTGTCGGCGCAGAAGTGATTCACCAGGATGGCGGCGCCCACGCCGTATGCCGACTCTATGAGCTCGCACGAGTGATTCCGGTAGGTCGAGCGCAGGCCCCCGGTGCCGGCGTCGAGCACGTCGATCCGCCCATCATGCAGGACCACCAGGGACGGCGCGGCCGGATCGCCCGCGACGGACAGCGACCACTGCGGGGGTTCATAGACCTCGTCGTCGTCCCGCGCCGGGCGCGGTCCTGGGGGCAGGGTCGTCGTCCACACGGCGGCGCCGGTGGATACGTCGATGAGGGTCACCTTGCCGTCGGCCCAGGCGGTGGCGACGCGGTGATCCCCGACGGCGACGTGCGCCGTCATCTCCGGGCCCCAACGCCGCTCGTGAACCCAGGCCTCGGCCTGGTCCGCGAGCCGTTCGGCGCGAAGTCCTCTCCAGCCGTCCTTCCGCGTCACGACCAAGTCTCCGAAGACCCGGTCGTCGAGGTAGCGGACCTCGCGCAGCACATCGATCTCTGCGCTCGATCGCTCAGGCGGGTTCCAAGGAGGGGTGCTCCCTCGCGGACCTGTGATGTGTTCGCCCGGCACCCAGATCCAGTTCAGTACGGCGATGCTGACGAGTGTCACGCTTGCGAGTGATATCGCTACTTTTGGCCAGATCCGTCTGGGTTTTGGCATGGCGTTCATGCTAGGAGAATCCCTCTGGCAAATAGGTGGATCTGAGCAGTCTTCACCTTCATTGTCAGGATCTTCCGAATGCTGCTGTTGTATCGTGCTGCCCGTCGATTTGTCGCGGTCAATACGGGGGCCGCGTTCGCCGCCGCCAGTTTTGGGGTCGTCGCGGCCGTCGACCGAGGATGATCAAGGTCGGTCGTGTGCCGCATCAGCGGGCCGACCGGCTGATCCACGATTGGAGCACTGTGCGAGGAAGATCTTCTCTGCTTGCCGCCGCCTTCGTGGCGATGGCAACGCTGTTACCTATTTCGACGGCCGTCGCGGAGGTCACTGAAGGCGGAGCCACCGCGACGCCGACGGCCTCCCCGAAGGCCTCGTCAACCCCGACCGCCTCGGCGACCCCGAAGGCCTCGGCAACCCCGACGGGGACCCCGAAGGCAACCCCGACGCCCACCGGGAAGAGCAGCATCGCCTGGGCGCCTTGTGAGGAGGAGCCCTCCGCTGAGTGCGGCAAGCTGGCGGTGCCGATCGACTGGTCCCGTCCGAACGGTGCCAAAGTCGAGCTGGCCGTAGCGCGCCGCAAGGCCACCGACCAGGCAGCCCGGGTCGGGTCCCTGGTGCTCGGTCCGGGTGGCCCCGGCGGATCGGGTGTGGAGTTCGCCTACAGCTCCCCCGGGTTCTTCACCGAGGAGATCCACAAGCGGTTCGACATCGTCGGTTTTGACCCGCGGGGCGTGGGCCGCAGTCACCCGGTGATCTGCTCGGCGTCGGTGTACAACCAGATGCCGCACGCCATCATGAAGAGCCAGGCCGACTACGTCAAGTGGACCGCCTACGCCAAGAAGCTGCGGGCGGACTGCCGGGCCCGTACCGGCCCCCTCTACGATCACGTCGACTCGGTCAACGTCGCGCGTGACCTGGACGCCCTGCGCGCCGCGCTCGGCGAGGAGAAGCTGACCTTCTACGGGGTCTCGTACGGCACGCTGCTCGGCCAGATGTACGCCGAGCTGTTCCCGAACCGGATCCGGGCCATGGCCCTGGACAGCAACATGGACCACAGCCTCGGCGTCAAGGCGTTCCTCGACAGCGAGGCCGCCGCCGTCGAGGACGCCTTCGACCAGTTCGTCGGCTGGTGCGACCAGGAGCCCGGCTGCGCCCTGCACGGGAAGGACGTCCGGGCGGTGTGGGAGAGGATCCTGGCCAAGGCGCGTGACGGCAAGCTGTACTGGCCCGGCGTCACAGACCGCCCGATGACCGAGACCCAGGTCCTGTGGAACGGCGTGCTGGGCACCGAAGGTCCCGCCTGGCAGCTGCTGAGCGAGATACTTCGCGCCCTGGACGGCGGGGCGCCGCCGGAGTGGGTGCCCCCGCTGCCTGGCCGGCAGCCCGTGTCAGGTGAGGTCGCCCAGCTGCCGACCACGATCCTCTGCGAGGACTACAGCCTGCGGGTGCGCAACTACAAGCAGTACGCCGCGCTGTTGCGCAGCTCCAACCGGCAGGCCCCGGACATGCGGTACAACCCGATGCCGATGGAGGACCTGCCCGTCTGCCTCAACCACCCCACCAACAACCCGCAGCACCGGCTTCGCTACACGGGCAGTGCCCCGATCCTGCTGGGCAACTCGTTGCACGACCCCTCCACCCCGTATTCCTGGTCCGCCAACGTGGCCCGTCAGCTCGGCCCCAAGGCGCGCCTGCTCACGTACGAGGGCTGGGGGCACCGTATCTACGGCAAGGACGAGTGCAGCACGGTGCCGATCGACAACTACCTGATCTCGCTGACCGTGCCTCCGCACGGCTTCCGCTGCCCCGTGGGCGGCAGAGTCGAGACCTTGTTCAAGAAGAAGAGCCAGCGTGAGCTGTGGCCGACGGACAAGCTCTCCTGGGGCGCTCCGATCATGACCCCGTCCCGCCTCCAGCCGGCCGGCACGTCCAAGACGTCCGGCTGAGCTCCGACCTGCTCTGAAACCGGCTCCGACCGCGCCGATGGTCACACTGTGATCGGCAGCCTCGCACCCGATGGCCGGGTGCGAGGCGACGGCGCGGCGGAGCCGGTGGTCGTCCTGGACCAGACCGGGGCGGGGGAAAACCGATGGGAAACTGTCGGTGGCCGGTGGTAGAAAGCAGGGTCGAAGTCTCGCTTACCAGCGGCCGGGGGGCTGTGTCTGTGACTACCAGTAGTTCGGAGTTCTCAGTCTCCGGCCCACGCCATGACCGGCGCGGTCCAGTGCGTTGGCTCTGGTCGCATCTGCGCCGTCAACCGCTGCCCCTGACCGGATTCCTCGGCGGGTCGCTGGTCATGACCGTGCTCAACGCCATGGTTCCGCAGTTCACCGGCGACGCCTTCGACGCCGTGCTGGGCAATCGGGGTCAGCCGCTGGACGCGCTCGGACTGATCGCGCTTGCGTTGCTCGCGATCGTGGCGGCTCGCGGGTTGTTCGATCTCGTTGCCCGCTTGTCGAGTGAGGTCCTGGCCAAGCGGCTGGAGCGGGACGCGCGCGATGAGCTCTATGTGAGCCTGCTCGGGAAGAGCCAGACCTTCCACAACCGGCAGCGGGTCGGCGATCTGATGGCCCGGGCCGCCAACGACATCCGGCAGCTGTCCTTCATGATCACGCCGGGTGTCGATCTGATCGTGGACTCCGGCCTCACCGGGCTGGTGCCGTTGGTCTTCATCGCCGCGATCGATCCGCGGCTGCTGCTGGTCCCCGGGGCCTTCGGGGTCGTCTTCGTGGTCGCCCTCTGGCACTACATGCGGCAGCTCAACCCGGTTTCGACCCGCATGCGCGAACAGTTCGGCGACCTCAACGCGGGGCTCAACCAGGCCGTGCGCGGCATCGAGGTGATCAAGGTGACCGCGCAGGAGGCGCAGGAGCGGCGGCGGTTCCGCGCCAACGCGCGGCTCTACCGGGACTCGTTCGTACGCAACGGTCTGGTCCAGGCACGCTACCTGCCCACGCTCCTGTTCGCCTTCGCCATGGCGGGAGCGATGTGGCATGCCCTCTATCTCCAGGGCGTGGGAGCGATCACCATCGGCGAAGTGGTGGCGTTCATGGGGCTCATGGGCATGCTGGGCTTCCCGACGCAGATGTCGATCTTCACGTTCTCGCTGATCCAGATCGGGCTCGTGTCCTCGCGGCGGATCCTGAGCATCATCACGTCCGAGAGCGAGATCGAGCAGCGGAGCGATGGGCATGCCGCGCCGATCAGCGGAGAGATCGTCTTCGAGGACGTGACGTTCGGATACGACGACGACGGCGATCCGGCGCTGCGCGGGGTGACGTTCACCGTGCAACCGGGGGAGACGGTGGCGATCGTCGGGGAGACCGGGTCGGGCAAGAGCACGCTGACCAAGCTGGTCCCGCGGATCTACGACGTCACCTCCGGGCGGATCCTCGTCGACGGGGTGGATGTGCGGGACTGGGACCTCGATTCGCTGCGGGGCCAGATCTCCACCATCGAGCAGGACATCGTGCTGTTCTCGCGGTCCGTGGCTGAGAACATCGGCTTCAGCCTGGGGCAGCGGGCCGATCACGAGGCGGTGGTCAGGGCGGCGGAGGATGCCCAGGCCGCGGAGTTCATCAACGAGCTGGACGAGGGATACGAGACCGTCATCGGGGAGCGGGGAGTCACGCTTTCCGGAGGGCAGCGGCAGCGGCTGGCCATCGCGCGGGCGCTCCTGACCGATCCGGCGATCCTCGTGCTCGACGACTCGACCAGTGCCATCGACTCCGCCACCGAGGACAAGATCCAGCAGGCGATCGGACGCATTCTCGACGGACGTACGACGCTGCTCATCACGCATCGGCTCTCCCAGATCCGGTGGGCGGACAAGGTGCTGTTGCTCAAACGCGGCGAGGTCGTCGACTTCGGCACGCATGACGAGCTGATCGCGCGTAGCCGCCTCTATCGGCGGGTCTTCGCCCACTACGACGAGGTCGAGCTTGGCGAAGACGAGGCCGTCATGGCCGGTGAGCAGGGAGGGGTTCGCTGATGGGCTTCCTTATGGACGGCCTCGACGCCGAGGACTACGACCGCACCTACAGCGACCGTGAGCTGCTGCGCCGGATCCTGTCGTACTTCCGGCCCAAGCTGGGCCGGATGTTCCTGGTAGCGCTCATGATCGTGCTGGTGTCCGCGGCCCAGGCGGCCATCCCGCTGCTGGGCAGCATGGGCGTGGACGCGATCCAGGACGGCACGATCGGCGAGATCGGCTGGCTGCTCACGGTGGGGATCCTGCTCGCCGGCGCGTTTTCCTGGGTGTTCAACTACGTACGGCAGTCCAACAGCTCAAAGGTCACCGGCGACGTCGTGCTCCGCCTGCGTGAGGACGCCTTCGACGCGGTGCTGGAGCGGGACCTGTCGTTCTACGACGAGACGCCGTCCGGCAAGATCGTCAGCCGGGTGACGTCCGACACCGACGACTTCGCCACCGTGTCCACGCTGACGATGGACCTGATCAGCCAGATCCTGATGGTGGGTTTCGTCACGGTCCTGCTGTTCGTGCGCAGCGTCGAGCTGGCTCTGCTGACGCTGCTCGTGGTCCCGATCGTGGTGGGGCTGGCACTGCTCTTCCGGCGGCTGGCCAGGGCCAGCACGCGGCGGGCGCAGCGTTCCCTCAGCAGGGTCAACGCCAACCTGCAGGAGACCATGGGCGGGATCGCCGTGGCGAAGAACTTCCGCCAGGAGCAGCAGGTCTACGACGAGTTCCGGCCCATCAACCAGCAGAGCTACCAGGTGACGCTCCGGCAGGGATTCGTCTTCTCGACCATCTTCCCCGTGCTGTTCCTCGTGGCCGGGCTCGCGACCGTGGGCCTCGTCCAGGTGGGCGGGACGAGGGTGGTCACGGACGGGCTGTCGGCCGGCGACTGGTACCTGTTCCTGCAAGGGGTCGCGCTCTTCTGGTTCCCGCTGACGTCCATCGCCGCTTTCTGGTCGCAGTTCCAGCAGGGGCTGTCGGCGTCGGAGCGGGTCTTCGCGCTGATCGACGCGCCGCCGCGGGTGGTGCAGACCGACGCGCGGCCGGCGGAGAGGCTGGCGGGGCGGATCGAGTTCCAGGGGGTCACGTTCGGCTACGATCCCGCGCATCCCGTGCTGCGCGACTTCGACCTGGTCATCAAGGCCGGGGAGTCCGTCGCGCTCGTCGGGCACACCGGCGCGGGCAAGTCGACGCTCAGCAAGCTGATCACCCGGTTCTACGAGTTCCAGGAGGGGCGCCTGCTGATCGACGGGCAGGACATCCGCACCCTGGAGCTGGGGAGCTACCGCCGTCAGATCGGTGCGGTGCCGCAGGCCCCGTTCCTGTTCAGCGGCACCGTCGCGGACAACGTCCGCTACCCGCGGCCGGACGCCACAGATGAGGAAGTACGCGCTGCCGCGGCGGCGGTCGGTGGTGGCGACTGGATCGACGCCCTGCCGAACGGACTGCAGACGGACGTGGGCGAGCACGGCCGGGCGCTGTCCATGGGGCAGCGGCAGCTCGTCGCGCTGGCCCGGCTGCTCATCCAGGATCCGGCGATCGTGGTCCTGGACGAGGCCACGGCCAGCGTGGACCCGCTGACCGAGGCCCAGATCCAGGAAGGGCTGGATCTGGTGCTGGCCGGGCGGACCTCGATCGTCATCGCGCACCGGCTGTCCACGATCGAGCACGTGGATCGGATCATCGTGCTGGATCACGGGCGGATCGTGGAGGAGGGCGATCACGCGACGCTACTCGCCAGCGGCGGGCGCTACTGCGAGGTCTACAACACCTACTTCCGGCACCAGTCGCCCAACTACAAGGCCGGCACCGGGTTCGTGTCCGTCGGCGGAGACTGATCCAACGGCTGGCCTCCCTGCCCACCGCCTGTGCCCGAAACTTGACGTAAAGGCCAGGCGGCGGCGCCGGCTCGCTCAGGCGCCTACGTGACGGGGACGTCCGCCGAGCCCGGCTTTACTGCGGCAATCCACTTATTCGATGGGTACGGTTCCGATCAGTACTGCCAGATGGCGTTGTGACGATGGCGCGCCGGGTGCACTTCGAGCTCATCTATTGCCTCGACCGCCAGCCGACCGCCGACTGTGGCGTTGGCCCTTTGGCGGATCGCTTCGAGCGCCAGACGCAGGCGTTGCCGCGCTTGGCGCTCCTGAGTGTCGGCCCATTGCGATACTGAGCGGTCTCGAGGATCGGCCCTGGCCCAGGAGTAGACGTCGACCTTGTGGTGGACGGTGATCGGGTGTGGCCGGCGACCGGCCTGCCGCCCCTGCTTCAGGCATGCGGCGCTGTAACGCAGATCGACCAGCGTCACCGATCGCCAAGGGTCGCCGGACATGCCGCCGATGTCGGAACGCGAGCGGGAAATGTGATGAGCAGTGCGGGACATCAGGCTCCCTGGTAGCACCGCCAGGTATCTCCTGGCGCACTACCTGAAGCCGGTCGGTCCCGCTGATCGCTCCTGATCCATGGCGGGACCATAGCATCGCGGGCGGCGAGATAGGCCAACGGCGGATCGGCGATTCGGGGCGCAAGGAGCCCGCGAAACAGGGAAAATACGCTCCGCGAAACAGGGAAAACCGAGCTAGGGGCGTTGACGTGCGCGCCCTCGTCCACTCCCACGCCCAGGCGATCCACCAGCTCGCCGCCCAGCCACCCGGTGACCGCGCCCAGGAGAACCCCGGCGAAGCTCAGTACGAGGGCAGGGACGGTGGGAACCCAGCCGGTGGTAGCTGTCGGAGCTCTCCATTGCCCTCTCGCGTCACGATCGTCGGCGCGTGGGGCCACGCCGGCGCCACGCCCGGTATCGGGTCAGGTGGCAAAGGCAGGGAAGGTGATGTGCTCCGGCGCTCGGATATCGATGGGGGTGAGAGCGGGAAGCGGTCGGCACTGCCGCTCGTCAAACGTACGGGTGACGGTGATGGCGGGGAGGTGCTGCGGCCGCTGCCGGCGGTGAGTGTGATCAATACCGACAGCAGAGTGAAGATGATCACGGTGAGGAGAAGGCAGACGATCTCCCGCCGGCTCACGTAGCAGGCAGAGCGCTGCGGGCCCTTCCGGAGTGGCGCGGCGTTCAGCGCGTCGATGCGGCGGGCGAAGGCGCGGTCGTGCCAGCGGAGATTCTGCTCGATGTCGGCGAGAAGCCGGCGCTCCCGATCGGACAGGCTCATCGCTCAGCGACGCGACAGCGCCCAGGTAAGGCTGCGGCGTGTCATGGCTTGTTCTCCTCCTGTGCGGGCTCCTCATCGGCTTGAACGCCATGGGGTGTGTGCGGATGGTGCAGGTCGAAGGCCGGCCGTTCGGAGCGGATGGGCGGGATGTTGTGGAAGTTGTGCCGTGGCGGCGGGCAGGAGGTGGCCCATTCCAGTGAGTTGCCGAACCCCCACGGGTCGTCCAGGGTGACGCGGGGCGCGTGGCGGGCGGTGCGCCAGACGTTGTAGAGGAACGGCAGCGTCGAGGCACCCAGGATGAACGCGCCGATCGAGGAGACCAGGTGCAGGTCCGTGAAACCGTCGGCGGCGCTGTAGTCGGCGTACCGGCGTGGCATGCCGGCCACGCCCAGCCAGTGCTGCACCAGGAACGTGGTGTGGAAGCCGATGAACAACATCCAGAAGTGGATCTTGCCGAGGCGGTCGTCGAGCATCCTGCCGGTCATCTTCGGCCACCAGAAGTAGAACCCGGCGAACATGGCGAACACCACGGTGCCGAAGACCACGTAGTGGAAGTGCGCCACGACGAAATAGGTGTCGGTGGTGTGGAAGTCCAGCGGCGGCGACGCCAGGATCATCCCCGTCAGTCCGCCCAGCAGGAAGGTGATGAGGAAGCCCACGGAGAACAGCATCGGCGACTCGAACGTCAGATGTCCTCGCCACATGGTGCCGGTCCAGTTGAAGAACTTCACCCCGGTCGGCACCGCGATGAGGAACGTCATGAAGGAGAAGAACGGCAGCAGCACCTGCCCGGTCGGGAACATGTGGTGTGCCCACACGGCCATCGACAGGCCGGAGATGGAGATCGTCGCGCCGACCAGGCCGACGTAGCCGAAGATCGGCTTGCGGCTGAACACCGGGATGACCTCGGTGATGATCCCGAAGAACGGCAGCGCGATGATGTAGACCTCGGGGTGGCCGAAGAACCAGAACAGGTGCTGCCAGAGCATGGGCCCGCCGTTGTCGGCGTCGTAGACGTGGGTGCCGAGCTTGCGGTCGGCCTCCAGCGCGAGCAGCGCGGCGGCCAGCACCGGGAAGGCCATCAGGACGAGCATGCTGGTCAGCAGCACGTTCCAGGTGAAGATCGGCATGCGGAACATCGTCATGCCGGGCGCCCGCATGCAGACGATGGTGGTGAAGAAGTTGACCGCGCCCAAGATCGTGCCGAGGCCGGCCAGCGCCAGCCCCATGATCCACAGATCGCCGCCCACGGTCTGGCTGTACGTGAAGTCCGACAGCGGCGTGTAGGCGAACCAGCCGAAGTCCGCGGCCCCGTCACTGGTGAAGAAACCGCTGACGACGATCAGCCCGCCGAACAGGAACAGCCAGAAGCTGACCGCGTTCAGCCGCGGGAAGGCCACGTCCGGCGCGCCGATCTGCAACGGCATGACCACGTTGGCGAACCCGGCGAACAGCGGAGTGGCGAACAGCAGCATCATGATGGTGCCATGCATGGTGAACAGCTGGTTGTACTGCTCGTTGCTGGTCACCTGCAAACCCGGCTGGATCAATTCAGCACGGATGATCAGCGCCATGATGCCGGCCAGGGCGAAGAAGACGAACGAGGCGATCAGGTACATGTAACCGATGACCTTGTGATCGGTCGATGACAGCCAGGCGGCGATCACCGTCCCCTTGGGCCGGACGCTGACCGGCGCCAGCGGTGAGGTCAGCGGTTCGCTGCCAGGCTTGAAGGCGGTCACATCACCCTCCCTCTGATCAAGCGCACCAACGAGAGGACGGCGCACGCCGTCTGTCGCGGCTTCGACAAGACGCATCGCTGGCCGCTACTGCCCTGAACTGCGCGTTTGCGCCTCTACCCGGCGCTTCTCCCTCAACTCTCCGCATTTACCAACAATGGGCTGTTCTTGAAATGGTCTGAGCCGTTTCGACGTGTTGCCGCGGATCGGCGCCGTGCCCGTCCCAGCGTCACGGCACCGGGGTGCGGTGGCCGCGGAAGGTGGCCTCCAAGGCGATGCGCCAATGGCGGTCGGCCTGATCGCCGCTGCCCAGGGAGCCCTGTAGTTCCAGGCTTGCCAGTCCGTGCACCAGGGCGTTGAGGTGGACCGCGACATCGTGGGGGTCGGATGGGGCAAACCGCCCCGTGTCGATGCACCGGGCGACGGCGCGGACCAGGGTGTCGAACGTTCCCTGGATTTGCGCCAGGGCCGCGTCGTCGGGCCGGAAGTCCGCGATGGGCCGTCCGAACATCAGCTCGTACAGGTGAGGGTTGGCCAGGGCGGCGGCCCGATAGGCGTGTCCGAGGGCCATCAGATCGGCCTCCGGGTCGCCATCGCGCGGCACCGTGGCGAACTTCTGGGCGAGCCGGGCGAACCCTTCCAGGAACATCGCGCGCAGCAGGCCGGCCTTGTCGCCGAAGAGGTTGTACACGGCCTTCGTGGACGTACCGACCTCCTGGGCCACTCGTCTGGTGCTCAGCGCCTGCGGGCCTTCCTGGGCGAGCAGTCGCCCGGCGGCGTCCAGGAGGTCTCGGCGCAGCTCGTCGTAATCGCGTGTGCGGGGGCGGGCCATTTGACAATCATACCGCAACGCTGTTTCATAACACTGTTGCCAAACAAAATCTCTCCCCGCGGCCGACCATGAGCCCCAGGGAGAACCACTTCGGGAGGCCCTTGTGTCCGCTGTATCAGACCTGCACGTCGTCCTCGGCGCCGCAGGTGCCGTCGGCAGCTCCGTGGTCCGCGAGCTCGTCTCCCGGGGACACCGCGTCCGCGCGGTCAACCGCAGCGGCCGGGTCCCGGCGCTGCCCGGTGTCGAGGTCCACCAGGGGGACATCACCACAACCGCCGGCGCCAAAGCCGCCTGTTACGGCGCCCACGTCGTCTACCACTGTGCCGCCCCGGCCTACGACCGATGGGTGCAGGAGTTCCCCCGGATGACCGACGCGGTGCGCGAGGGTGCGGCCGCCTCGGGCGCCAAACTGGTCTTCGCCGACAACCTGTACATGTACGGCCCCGTCAACAGGCCCATGACCGAGGACATGCCCTACGCCGCCCGCAATCCCATGGGCCGGGTCCGCGCCGAGATGGCCGAGGCACTCCTGGCGGCACACCGCTCCGGCGAGCTGCGCGTCGCCATCGGCAGAGCCTCCGACTACTACGGTCCCGGCGGTATCAACACCACTGTCGGCACGACGGTGTTCGCCGCCGCGCTCGCCGGGAAGGTCGCCCGCTGGGTCGGGCTCCTCGACCAGCCCCACACACTCAGCTACCTGCCCGACATCGCCAAGGGGCTCGTGACACTCGGCGACGACGCACGGGCGGACGGCCAGGCGTGGCACCTTCCGACGGCACCGGCCGTGACGGGCAGGCAGTTCCTCGACCTGGTGTTCGCCGAACTGGGCCACCCCGGCAAAACGGCAGCCGTCGGGCGCCCCATGCAACGCCTCATCGGACTGGTGAATCCCGTCGTCCGCGCCCTCGGCGAGACCTGGTACCAGCGCGATCGCCCCTTTGTAGCCGACACCTCGAAGTTCACGCACACCTTCGGCCCGTTCGCCGCGACCCCGCATACCGACGCCATCGCCGCCACCCTCGACTGGTGCCGCGCGAACCCCACGCCGTAACCTGCGGCGACCCCAGGGCGGTGCGCTGGCGGGTCGGCGATGCGACTTCGGCCCGGCCACTCTGCGCACCTACGGCGAGCAGTACAGCCGTCCGGTGGACGCGGGCCTGCTGGAGCGTGGAGCGGCATGGGTGGCCGCCCGCCTCGGGCCGCATCCGACGCGTATGCGGAGCCGAGTGGTACATGGTCGTTACCCGGGTCTATTCAGACCAATGGCGGAGTTCGCCATGAACTTCGGGCGGCCCTGGTGTTCAATGTGTTACTCCTCACGCACGACGGCTTGCGTTCCGTAACGATGCCGGCCTGGCGTGCGGTATCCCAGTGACGCATCTGGAGGTGGCTGCTGAGCCGGCTGTACGCCCTCCCGCCGACGAAGGGGTGACATGGACTTCCACCAGCTCTACTACACCTCGTGCCGGACAGGGCTGCCGGGTTCAGCCGGCTCCCGGTTCAACGCGGTGACCCCTGGGGTGCCGGCGGAGGTCATGAGTGCGGTGGAGGCGCTCAGCTCGTACGAGCCGCCCAGCACACCGGGGCACTCGCCGGCGCCCGCGCAGATCGAGGGCTGCCCGGTCAACCTGTGCTTCGTGCCCGGGCCGCGGCCGATCGTGGCCTGCACCGGCCACTCCGGGTTCGCGCACGCGCTCGTGCCGGTCCACGGCGGCTCCTGGCCGGGACCGCCGCCGATCGCGCTGTGGCGGGCGGGGGTGTGGGCGCGGGAGGTGGTGGCCGAACCCGAGCTGCCGCTGGTACGGGGGCCGCTGCCTTGGGGGCCGTTGCGGCGGGACGTGGTCGACGACTTCCTGGACGAGGTCGCGGGGCGCGCGATGCTGCCTGCGCTGTTGGCGGCGGCCGAGCGGGCGGTGCTGGATCGGGAGCGGGCGGTCGTGATCCTCGCCGCCGATGCCGACGAGGTGGCGCGGTGGATCGCCGCGGTGTCCTTCCTGCTGCCGCCGCCGCTGGTGGGACGGATGTCGTTCGCGACCTACCAGTTCCGGCCGTCCGGCAGCCGCCACCACCTGATCGGCACGCTGCCCGGGGCGGAGATCGTCGCCGACGAGCGGGCGTTCCAGGCGTTCTACCTGTTCGACTTCACCGCCGGGGCTTGTTCTGAGGTCGAGGTGGGGCCGGTGGCCCAGCTGTTGGCGGCGGCAGGGGCGGTGGCGGCCGAGTCCCTGTGGCGGCAGGCGGTCGCGCTGGGGGTGGGGCGGGAGGTGCGGCTGGCCGACTGGTACGCGCCGGTGGTCGCGGCGGCGCTGCTGGACGGGGGTGTGGGTGTCGGGCCTGCGGATCTGGACGCCGTTTGCGGCTGGCTGGGCGAGCACGCGGTACGCCTCGGAGGTGACGCGGTGGGGCGGATCGGCGCCGCCGCCCTCGAACACGACGCGGTGTCGGCTGCGCACTTGGCCGGGCTCGCCGATGCGGCGGCGGCCGGCGGGCTCGCCGAACTGCTCGCTCTGACCGAGCAACGCCTGCTCGCGACCCAGATCGCGGATGCGCTCGCAGGGGAAAGGGGCGCGACCCCAGGGACTGCGCGGGCGCTGCGGTCGGTGCGGGCGCGGGAGTCGGCGCGGCAGCGGTACGATCGCGCGCTGGCCGGGGCCGATGCGGCTGCCGTGGTGCGGCTGTTGGACCTGGCCGCGGCGCACGAGGTCCGTCCCGATGCGCGGGTGCTGCGGGACTGCGGGCTGCGCGCGATCGGACCTGAGCTGCTTCGGTCACCACCGCGACCCGGGACGTACGAGGCCGTGAAGCGCTGGCCCGACCTGCGGGCGGGCGTGCTGGAATGCCTCGATCGCGCGGCGGCCGGCGGGACGGCACTCTACGCGGTGTTCGAGGCCGGCCTGGACGCGGTCGTGCCCGGCGCGGAGCTGGCTGCGTCGCCCGCGCTGCACGAGGCCGCATTGATCGCCCACGCCCGCAGGCACCCCGAACGGCGGGTGGACACGGCGTTGTCGGTGCTGGCCGCCCGCGGGCTCGACGAGGCGTTGTTGCGCACGCTCTGGCCGGACGGCTGGTCGCTGAGCGACGCGCGGGCCATGCTGATGCGCCTGCCGGCGGAGGCGCTCGGCGATCCGGTGCTCGCCGGCTGGGTGGCGCCGCTGCTGGACGCGCCCTTCCCCGGGCCGGCGCAGAACGGCGGCCGGCGTCAGCTGGAGTCCTACGGCGCGCTCTGCGACCTTCTGACGTCGCTGCCGCTGGCCGGGATGCTGCCGATCGAGCTGCGGGACCGGCTCCGGGCGATGGCGCGGATCCGGCAGGCCGAGCGGCAATTCGTCAAGGCGGGCGACAACGAGAAGGAGTGCCTCGCGGCGGGCGACGCGCTCCTGGCCGCGTACGACACTCCCGGTACGGCCGCGTACCACGAGCCCGGCATGGCGGTGATCAGGAGCTATCTGCGCATCAGGCTGGTGACGCTGCTGGCCGCGCTGCCGCCGGACCGGCCGCTGGCCATGCTGCTCGCGCGGATGCCCAGCGAGATCAGGGAAGACTACCTGGCCGGGATGCGACGGGGCCTCGAAGGGGAGCAGGCGATCGGCGTCGCCGTGACGGCGTTCGTCACGCTGGGCGTCGCGCTGCGGCACCAGCGGACCGAGTCCGTCGCCGACGCCATAGAAGGCTTACTGCTACGGCGGTTGCCTGACTGGCGCAGGCGCGACCTCAACGCGGTGGAACGCGAGCTGCGCCGCAGCTCCAACCGGATCGCCGACGACTTCAAACGCTGGCGGCAGCGGCACTGCAGGTCCCGGCCGCGCTGGCTGCCGAGCTGGCCGGTCCACAGCTGAGCGAGGAAACACACGATGTCCGGAGGGCCCGCGTGCACCAGCGGCTGGAGCCGATGACGGCCGACGTCGTGGGCGGCATTCACCTACCAAGGGAGCTGATGTGACGGCGTTCGGAATCGATCTCGGCACGACCAAATCGTGCATCGCGTACGTTGACGACGCGGGACACCCCGTGGTCATACGCACCGCCCCCTCGGTCGTGTACTTCGAACGCAAGGACAGCGTCGTGGTCGGCGCCGCCGCCAAGAACGCCGCCCTGCTGGCCCCCGACCTGGCGGTTCAGCTCGTCAAGCGGCAGATGGGCCGCAAGGACGCCGACTACGCCTTCCACGGCACGAGATACACCCCCGAGTCCATCTCCGCGCTCATCCTCAAAGAACTGGCCGCCGCGGCCGAGCGGCGGCTCGGCCACCCGGTACGCGATGTGGTGATCACGGTGCCCGCGTACTTCGGCGTGGCCGAGCGGCAGGCCACCCGCCAGGCGGCCGAGATCGCCGGGCTGAACGCGCTGGACGTCCTCGCCGAGCCGGTCGCCGCCGCGCTCTCGGGGCCTCCGGCGGAGGGCGTACGCCATCTGCTGGTCTACGACCTGGGCGGGGGCACGTTCGACATCTCGGTGATCCGGGTGGACGGCGTCGACGCGAGCGTGATCTGCACCGACGGCGACCACAGGCTCGGGGGCGCGGACTGGGACGCGAGGATCAGGGCGTACCTGCTGGAGGCGTTCGCCGAGCAGCATCCGGGCCTGGTTCCCACTGCCGACGAGGTGTTCATGCAGGACCTGTGGATCAAGGCCGAGCAGCTCAAGGAGGAGCTGAGCAGCGCACCGACCCGAGACAAGGACCTCCGCTTCGCCGGGGCCGTCGCCCGCGTGGAGCTGACCCGGCGGCGGCTGGAGGAGCTGACCGCCGACCTGCTGGACCGCACCATGAAGATCACCCAGGAGACGGTCGAGCGGGCCCGGAGGCACGGGGTCACCGAGTTCGACGAAGTGGTGCTGGTGGGCGGGATGACGCGGCTGCCTGCCGTCGCGGCCCGGCTGGAGGAGCTGCTGGGCAGGACGCCGCGACACCACGAGCCGGATCTGGCGGTGGTGCGCGGGGCGGCGATGTTCGCACTGGCCAGGCAGAGCCGGCAGGCCGATCGGCTGGGCATCACCGCGGCCGAGGCCGAGTCCATGCGGTCGCGGCGGGTGACCACCGTGATCCCGCGTGGCTTCGGGGTCAGAGTGCTGGACCACAACGATCCTCTGGCGCGGACCGATCCGATGCGGGCGCGTACGTACGTCATCCACCTGCTGCCCGCCGGCACGCGGCTGCCCGCGGACAGCGGGCCGGTCACGTTCACCACAGTGCTGGATGATCAGCCGGTCATCGAGGTGGAGGTGTGGGAGCAGAGCGGGCGGGACAGCTCGGAGGAGCTGGCCGACAACACGCTGATCGGCCGCGGCAAGCTCCGCGACCTGCCGCCCGAGCTGCCGAAGGGGACGCCGATCCACATCACGTTCTTCATGGGCGAGACGGGGCTGCTCACCGTCCATGCGGTGGAGCCGGTGTCGGGGCGGGAGCTCCGCTTCGACCTCCAGATCGGCGGCCTGGACCAGGCGGCGGTCGACAAGGCCAAGACGGCGGTGGCGCGCCACGACATCAGCTCCTGAAGTGCGGGCGGGGCAATGGAACGACATCCGGATCACGCCCCGCGGCCACTAATGTTGTGTGTCATGCCCCCCACTTCAGACGGAGCGGATGATGCGGACCTTCTTCGACCCTGACGAGGATGAGGAGTTCGAGGCGGCCAAGGACCTGCTGATCCGCCGCTGTCTCGCCTGGGCCGACGACCGCGGGCTCCACGCCGACTCCTCGGTGCTGGAGGCTGCCCTGGACGCGCGCCACCGCAGCACGGACGGGCGGCTGGCGTTCTGGAACGCCGAGCAGGTGGGCCGATTGCTGGGGGAATGGATCCCTCGCTACGTCGTCGCGCCCCGGGAGGTGCTCGAGGCCGCGCCGGAAACCCTGCTGACGCTGCTGCGCTACCTCGACGCGACAGGGCTGCGTGATCCGCGCGGCGCCACGCCGGCCGAGCTGGAGCCGGCCGTCGAGGAGGCGGCGAAGGAATACCCGGCGGTGCTGGACGACCCGCTGCGCCTGGGGCTGGCGAAGTTCTGGGCGCAGGTGGCGCTCGACAACGGGGTCGATCTCACCGATCAGAAGGCTCTCAACAGGTTCCAGCGCGACATCGACGCGGGGCGGGTGGCGTACGACGCCGGCCTGCTCGAAAAGATCGCGGAGGCGCGATTCCTCGACCCCGGGCTCGGCGAGGAGCGGGCGTTCCCCCAGCCTCCCGTCGCCCTCCCGCCCGCGCCGGAGCTCGCCGCCGCCGCGGCGCGAAGCGAGACCGTACGGCGGCTGACGGCACTGGCGGACTGGGCGGGGAAGGACGGACGGCCGCTCACCACCGCCGGGAACCTCCGCCTCGCCGACGCCCGCGAGCTGGCCGAGCTCCTCGGCACCGGCGAGCAGGACCTCAAGGTCCGCAGCGCCGCGGAGCTGCCCAAGCTAAACTTCCTGCTCGAATGGGCGAAGAACCTCCGCATCGTCCGCGCGCACAAAGGCCGCCTGGTCCGCGTGGCCAAGGCCGCACCCCTCCTGCGCGATCCGGAGCACCTGTGGTCGCGGGCCTTCGAGGCCTTCTTCGACCTGGGCCTGGAGACGACCGCGTCGGGGTGGAGCAACGCGTCGATGCTGGTGGAGGAGTTCGACGCGGCCATGCCGGACGTGCTGAACAGCGTGTACGGCCTGCCCGGCAGGGTCCCCCTCGCCCGGCTCCAGGAATCGGTCTGGCTGGCCTGCCAGCAGAACTTCCAGATAGACGACGATGACGCCCGGCACGACCTGTGGCGTAAGGAGGTCGACCGGGACCTGATCGCGGCGCTGGAGGCGCTGGCCGAGCTGGGCGCCGTGGAGCTGGCGCACGGCCTGGCCGACGAGCTCTACTCCAGCGACCTCGACGACGACGAGCAGGTGTTGCCGCCGCCGGCGCGGGACCGCCTGCGTGCCCGCCTCGCCGAGCCGGGCCTGCTCGTGAGCCTGACGCCGCTGGGCGTGCGCGGCATGCGGGAGTGGATGGTCGCGGAGGGCCGGGACGCACCGCTGGTCGGCGAGCTGGCCCAGGCCGCCCCGGGCGAGCTGCTCGGGGTGCTCGCCGAGCACTACACGCCGGACGCGGCCATGATGGAGCTGGACGGCTGGCTGGCCGCGCACGGCGGCGACGTCGAGCCGCTGCTGGAGGCCATCCGCGCCTGCCCGTTCCGCACCCGGGCGGCCGCCATGCTCAACGCCCTGGCGGAGGCGCGGCCCGACGACCAGCTGCTCCTCAGACGGCTGCGCGGGGATCGGGCGCTGGGACCCATCGCCGTGACCGCTCTCATCGAGGAAGGCGCGCTGCAACCTGATGACCTCACGTCGGAGGAGCACCTGCTGCTGATGGCCGAAGGACTGCTCACCCTGCTGGAGCTGGGCGGGCCGGACGAGGTCATGAACCAGGTCACCCAGATCGCGGGACGGGAGGCACCGGAGATCGTCGACGCGGTCGTGCGCTCCGGCCATCCCGCCGAGATCGGCATGGACGAATTGCGCAGGCTGGTGGCCGAGCCGCTACGAGCCCGGACCCACCGCCTGCGCTTCGTGGAGAGCTCGCGGCCGGGCGCTCGCGGCCGCCATGGGAAAAGACGCAGGCGCTGAGCTCGTCACCCGCCGATGCCGGTCATCACGATCAGCAGCGGCAGGACCAGGATGATCAGGATGGCGCCGAGGACGTCGAAGCTGACGCCCGAGCGGATCATCGTGGTGATCGGGACCACGCCGGAGCCGTACGCGATGGCGTTCTGCGGCGTCGAGACCGGCAGCATGAAACCGAACGACGCCGCGAACGTCGCCGCCAGCGCGGGCACGAACGGGTTGATCCCGGCCGCGACCGCGATCGGGATGATGATCGGCACCACGACGGCGGCGGAGGCCGTGTTGCTGGTGGTCTCCGAGACCAGCACGGCCAGCACCACGGCGAAGGCGGTGATGGCGAACACGCTGCTCAGCCCCAGCGCCGAGGCGGCCGAATTCCCGATGGTCTTGGCCAGCCCGGTGTCCTCCAGCAGGGAGCCGAAGATGATGCCGGTGCCGAACAGCACGATCGTGCCCCAGTCGATGCGGGCGGCGTCGCTCCAGTTGAGGGTGAACTCGCGCCTGCCCCAGTCGGTCGGCAGCAGGAACAGCAGGGAGGCGCCGAGCACGGCCACGATGCCCTCGTTGAGCCGGCCGCTGATGGTCGTGTAGAGGGCGGAGTCCGTCCCGGCGAACAGCGCGATCACGCCCGGGAAGATCCAGAGGAACACGGTGATGCCGAAGGCGATGAGGGTGTTCTTCTCCGAGCGCGACAGCGGGCCCAGGGCGGCGCGCTCGGAGCGTACGTACTCCTCGACGCCCTCGATCTTGCGGATCTCCGGCCGGTTGAGCAGCAACAGCACGGCCGCGAGCGCGACGAACATGAGCGCGCAGATCGGCAGCGCGGTGATCATCCACTGGGCGAAGGAGATGCGCTGCCCGGTGGCCTCCTCGATGAGGCCGCGGCCGATCAGGTTGGGCGGGCTGCCGACGGGGGTCAGCAGGCCGCCGACGCTGGCGCCGTAGGCGAGCATCAGGACGAGCGCGGCGCCGACCCGCAGCCGCAGCGGGTTGAAGTCGGCGGCCACCAGCCCGCGGTCCTGCAGCAGCTTGGCGATGACCGCGAGCATGCCGAGCGCCGTGGGCAGCAGCATCGCCACGGTGGCGGTGTTGGAGACGAACGCCGACAGCAGGCACGTGATGGCGCCGAACGCGACGATCAGGCGGAACGTCGAGCGGCCCACGCCGGGCAGCGACAGGATGCGGAAGGCGAACCGGCGCGCCAGGCCGTGCTTGAGCATCGCCTGCGCCAGGATGAACGCCCCGATGAAGGTGAAGATCGTGGAGGAGCCGAACGGGGCGAGCGCGTCCGTCGCGGAGACCACCCCGAGCACCACGATCATGCCGACGCCGATGAGGCCGCCGACGGGGATGGGCACGGGCTCGGTGACCCACAGGACGATGACGCCGAGCAGGATGGCCGCCAGCGTGTGCTGCTTGGCGTCCATGTCGAGGGGCAGCAGGAGGAAGACCACCGTGATCAGCGGCGCGAGCCACATGCCGGTGGTGCGCCTGCCCTTCTCGAATCTCTCCTCGGCCGGCGACAGTTTCTGCTCGCCGAGGCTTCGGTAGGTGGCGTGGCCCAGCAGGGCTTGGTCGACATCGGTTCTCGGGCCGCCGGAGTTCATCAGCTGCTCCTTACGTGTCGGTTACTTGAGTTATAGGCACCTCCCATTGGTGTGATCAATGGATGCCGGAAATTCGCCGGAGATTGGACGCCTGCGGACGTCGCCGATTGAATCAAGAGCATGACGACGCATCACATCGCCGTGATCCCAGGAGACGGCATCGGGCTCGAAGTCACCCCGGCGGCTCTGGAGGTGGCACAGGCGGCGGGCCGGCGGCACGGCTTCGACTTCCGGTTCACCGAGTTCGACTGGTCGTGCGAGCGGTATCGCCGCGAGGGCGCCATGATGCCACCCGACGGCCTGGAGCGGCTGCGCGGCCACGACGCCATCTTCCTCGGCGCAGTTGGCGCGGCCGGCGTGCCCGACCACATCTCGCTCTGGGGCCTGCTCATCCCGATCCGCCGCGCCTTCCGCCAGTACGTGAACCTCCGCCCTGTCCGCCTCTTCGAAGGCATCGAGAGCCCCGTACGCTCGGCGATCGACCTCGTGGTCGTCAGAGAGAACACCGAGGGGGAGTACAGCGAGATCGGCGGCCGGATGAACCGCGGCTTCCCGGAGGAGATGGCGATTCAGGAGGCGGTGTTCACCCGGGCGGGGGTGACGCGCGTGCTCGACTACGCCTTCGAGCTCGCCGGCCGCCGCAGCGGCTATCTGACCTCGGCCACCAAGTCCAACGGGATCGTGCACACGCTGCCGTTCTGGGACGAGCTGGTCAGCGAGCGCGCGGCCGGTCATCCGGGCGTGCGCTGGGACCAGGAGCACATCGACGCGCTCTGCGCGAAGCTGGTGCTGCAGCCGTCGCGGTTCGATGTGATCGTCGGCTCCAACCTGTTCGGCGACATCCTCAGTGACCTGGCCGCCGCGGTCGCGGGCAGCATCGGGATCGCCCCCTCGGCCAACCTCAACCCGGAGCGGGAGTTCCCGTCGATGTTCGAGCCCGTGCACGGCTCCGCACCCGACATCGCCGGCCAGGGCGTGGCCAACCCGATCGGCGCCATCTGGTCGGCCGCCATGATGCTGGAGCACCTCGGGCATGCCGCGGCGGCCGACGAGGGCCTGGCGGCCATCGCGGCCGTCCTGGCCAAGGGCGACGTCCGTACCCGCGACCTCGGCGGCACGGCCGGCACCGAGGAGTTCACCCGCGCGGTGCTCGCAGCCCTTTGAGAAATTCTCGAGAGCATGCCGAGACCCGGCCCCGGCGCCGGCACATGCGGCGTCAGCGGCGGCCGGCCTGGTCCACGAGGGCCGTCTCAAGCACGGCGTCCCAGCCTGTGATCTGGCCCTTCTTCACCGTGAAGAAGTCCTTGTCGTGGTCGCGGACGGCGATGGTGCGGTAGCCCAGGTACGCGTACGTCTTGGGGTCGATGAAGATCTCGTCGCGCAGATAGCCGCTGTGGACCCGGTAGAGGGTAACCCCCTTCCGCCGGGCCAGATCCGAGGCGCGCGCCTCGTACTTGACGCCGGGGATCCGCGCCATCGCCCCGTACATGGCGGCGCGGAGCTTGGCCGGCAGCACCGCGTCGCGCATGCCCTGCGCGATGTACTGGAAGGCCCACATGCGCTTCACTTCGGTGCTCGCCGGGGGCCCGAGGGCCTGCTTGGCCTTGCGCTCGTCACCGAGCCGCTGCTTCAGCCTCTCGTACTGGCTCTCCTGCAGCCTGACCGCCTCCGCCTCGATCTGCTCGTTGACGCGGTCGAGCAGCGCGCCGGGGTCGGTGGGCAGGGACAGCAGGAACGGGTACGCCACCTCGAACTCCGATCCCTTGTAGACCTTCAGCTTGCCGTTCTCGATCGAGGCGAACCGCTTGTCGTCCGCCCGGCGCCACAGCTCGTGAGTCGCCGTCTTCTTGGGGAAGCCGGTCAGCCACTCACCGCCGTCCGTCCGCGTCTCGGCGGTGAGCGACTTGAGGTACGCCCACTGGGTGGGGGCGGGCGTGGTGCCGCCGTCGGCCGCCGCCAGGGCCGCGGCGTTGTCGGCCAGGTCGCGGGCGTTGGCCACCGTGCGCAGCCGCAGCTCCTGCGGTGGCGGCGTGCTCTCCTTCGTGTGCTGAGCCGTCGCCTGGTCGGGAGGCGCGGTCGGCAGCGCGCCATTGCCCACCATGCTCGCCATGAGTATCGCGGCGGCGCCCGCCCCGGCCAGGCCGATTCCCCACAGAGGCCGCACCGGCAGCCGGCGCGCGGCCAGGACTCGTCGTGCGGCGGGCTTGCTCATGTGGGCGGACAGGCGGGTGCGGGCCTGGTCGACGCTGCGCGGAGACGGGTCCGGCAGGGCGTCGTGGCGCTCGCGCAATTGGCGCAGCTCATCCATGGTTCATTGCCTCCTCTGCCGTGGTGCCCAACGTCCTGCGGAGCTTGCGCCTGGCCCGGTTGACGCGGGAGCCGACCGTGCCGATCGGGATGTCGAGGGCGCGTGCCACCTCCGCGTAACTGAGCTGGGCGCACGCGACGAGCAGCAACGCGTCCCGGTCCCCTTTGGGGAGTGCCGCCAGCCCGCGCGCCAGCGCTGGGCTCAGCCGCTCGGCGGAGACCCGATCCGCGACCCGGTCGGCGTGGCTTGCCACCTCCTCCCGGGTCGCCGAACGGCTGAGCGCCCGGTAGAGCCGGATCTCGCCGCGCCGGTGGCGTCCGATCAGGTTGGTGGCGATGCCATAGAGCCAGGCCCGCGCCTCCGGCCAGCTCAGGTCGTAGCGGTCACGCTGGTCGAACGCGGCGAGGAAGGTCTCGGCGGCGACGTCGTCGGCCGCGACCGTCCCCAGCCGGGCCGCCACGTAACGGTGGATCGCGCTGTAGTACCGATCAAAGATCATCGAGAAGGAGTCGGGGTCGTGACGTGACTTCGCGATGATCGATGCGTCGGTCGTTCCTTCAGCCATCCGTAAGGGAGGGGTGTGGGTCGGGGGCATGCATCAGGCGCCTTTCTCGAGAAGCGATCAGCGCTGATTGCCCGCAGCCCGGAATCCTCTTCACACCCGGAGCCCTCGCTCGCGGTCAGGCGGCGAAGACCTGGGAGTCGTCGGCGAACGCCTTGAATTCCAGGGCGTTGCCCGCCGGGTCGAGCAGGAACATCGTCCACTGCTCGCCGGTCTGTCCCTCGAAGCGCACATGGGGCTCGATGACGAACTCGGTGCCCGCCGCACGCAGCCGGTCGGCCAGTTTGCGGAACTCAGGGATCGTCAGGATCAGGCCGAAGTGCGGCACCGGGACGTCGTGGCCGTCGACCGGGTTGTGTATCCGCTGGGCGCGACCCGGTGCCAGGTGCGTGACGAACTGGTGGCCGTGCAGGTTCCAGTCCACCCAGGTGTCCGCACTGCGGCCCTGCTCCAGGCCGAGCACCTCGCCGTAGAAGTGGCGCGCGGCGGCCAGGTCGTCGACCGGCATGGCCAGGTGGAATCGCGGGATAGGGGAATCGAGAACGGTCATGGCATGTGCCCCCTTACTTGTCATGATGTTAACCATCCATATACGACGATGGACGCCCGCGAGACCGCTTCACGCGGGAACCCGAACCCATCTCGGCTGTTCAGGTCGCCAGTTCGTCCCCTCCGATCAAGGGCATCGGGGACGGGGACGAGGACTTGCAGAATGCCGCTCCCAAATCAACCGGCCTAGCAGGGCGGCTCGTACGGCACGCCGGGCAGGTATTCGTCCCACTCGGCCCGCGTGACCGGCGGAAAGGCCAGCGCGCAGATTCGCCGGGCGGCGAGGCCGGGATCGACGGTCCACAGGCGGGCGGTGGAGTCGCTGGATACCGTGGCCAGCGTGCCGCCGTCCGGGCTGAAGGCCACCTTGTTGACCTCCTCCAGGTGCCCGGTGAGCGTGGCCAGCGCCGCCGGCCGGGCCGGGTCGGCGACGTCCCACAGCATCGCGGTCCGGTCGTCGCTGCCGGTGGCCAGCGTGCGGCCGTCCGGGCTGAACGCCACCGACTGCACGCTGTCGGAGTGGTCCCGCAGGATGGCGACCGGGCGGCCGGGGGCGCGCACGTTCCAGAGCCGGGCCGTCCGGTCGCCGCTGCCGCTCGCCAGCAGTGTGCCCGTGCGGTCGAAGGCGAGCGCGTACACCGTGTTGGCGTGACCCTTGACGACGGCCACCGGGGTCAGGCCGGCGGTGCGCCACAGTCTGATGGTCCGGTCACCGCCCCCGGTGGCCAGCAGCCGGCCGTCGGGGCTGAAGGCCACGGCGTTGACGCTGTCTTCGTGTCCCTTGGCGGCGGCTCGCCGTACCGGCCGGCGAGGGTCGGAGATGTCCCAGACCAGCACGTCGAACTCCTCGCCCACCACCGCCAGGCTCCGGCCGTCCGGGCTGATCGCCGCGGCGAAGACGTTGCCGATGTCGGCCGCTATCTCGGCCAGGAGCTTGGGGCCGGCCGGGGCGGAGAGGTCCCACAGGCGTACGGAGCCGTCCAGGTTGCCGGTGGCCAGCAGCGTTCCGTTCCTGGCGAAGGCGACGGTGGTGGTGCCGTTCTCCTGGCCGTCCAGCGTGGCCAGCGGGCGGGGCCGGCCCGACACGTCCCACACCCTGGTCACCGGGTGGCCGGCGGTGGCGAGCAGGCGGCCGTCGCCGCTGTAGGCGAGCGCGTAGACGGTGCCGCGGTGGCCGCCGAGGACGGGCCGGCTCAGGTCCCACAGACGGGCGGTGTCGTCGCCGCCGCCGGTCGCGAGCGTGCGGCCGTCCGGGCTGTAGTGCACGGCGTAGACGGTGCCCGAGTGCCCGGTCATGACGACGGGGTTGGCGCGGAGGTCGGTCAGGTCCCACAGTCGCACCGTGCGGTCGTAGCTGCCGGTGGCCAGGGAGCGGCCGTCAGGGCCGAAGGCGATGGCGACCACGCCGTTCCCGTGCCCGGTGAGCGTGCCCAGAGCCACAGGATGCAGGGGATCGCGCAGGTCCCACAGCCGCACCGTGTTGTCGAAGCCGCCCGTGGCCAGCGTGTCGCCCTTGAAGGCGGCCGACAGCACCGAGGCGGTGTGCCCGCGCAGGTCGGGCAGGCGCTCGGGATCGCGCGGATCGCTGACGTCCCAGAGCATGACATCAGCGGCGAACGTGGTGACCACCAGCGTCCGGCCGCCGGGGCTGTAGGCGACGGCGGACAGTGCCTCCGGCGCGCCTTTGAGTGTGCTCAACAGGTACGGATTGCGCGGATCCGCCACATTCCACAGCTTGGCCGTACGGTCGTAAGAGGCGGTCGCCAGCACCGTGCCGTCCGGGCTGAAAGCCACCCCGATGATGCCCATCGTGTGCCCGGCCAGCGTGCCCAGCGCCACAGGACGCCCGGGATCGCGCACGTCCCAGAGGCGGGCCGTGTTGTCGTTGCCGGCCGTGGCCACCAGTTGCCCGCCCGGGGCGAACGCGGCGGCGGCGATGCCCTTGGCGTCGCCCACGACCGACGACAGCGCGCTCGGCCGCAGCGGGTCGCGTACGTCCCACAGCCGCAGCGTCCCGTCGAGCGCCACCGTGGCCAGCCGACTGCCGTCCGGGCTGAACTCCGTCGCGTAGACGGCGTTGGCATGCGCGGTCAGCACCCTGGCGTAGGGGTTGCCCAGCGTGCTGAGCACCGCGCCGCGCGACTCGGTGGTGGGCGCGAGCCGCTGGGTGGCCAGGGCGAGCTGCGCGGCCAGCGCCGGGTTGCCCGCGCGTAACGCCACCGCCTCGTTGGCGACCTTGCCGGACAACGCCGCGTTGCGCTGGTCGGCGAGGTCGCGCTGCCCGCGTACCACGAGGACCACCGCCGTTGCGGTCAGCAGCAGCAGCGCCGCCAGCACGGCCACGAGCCGGCGCAGCCGCCGGGTGCCGCGCCTTTCCGCTTCGGCCTCCGCCGCCTGGCGCTCGGCGGACGCCTCCAGGAACTGCCTGGCCAGCGGCCCGGGCGCGGCGTACGGCCCGGCGCCGTCGGCCCAGAGGCCGGCCACGGCCAGCCGCGATCCGCGATAGAGCGCGCCCGGGTCGTACCCCTCATCCGCCCATCGCGCCGCGGCGTCGGTCAGGTCGCGGCCGACGACCAGCCCCGCCCTGTCGCTCTCCAGCCAGCCCGCCAGCCGGGGCCAGGCGGTGAGCAGCGCCTCGTGGCTGATCTGCACCGTGTCGAGATCGACGGTGATCAGGCGCTCGGCCACGAAGCGGTCGAGCACCTCCTCGGCCTCCGCCTGGTCGGCCAGGATCTCGGCGATCGTCACGCGCCTGCGGGTGGCGGCGATGTCGGAGGCCACGTGGACGAGCGTCAGGAAAAGCCTCCTGGCCAGCTCCTGCTGCCGCTCGCTCAGGCCCTCGTAGACCTTCTCCGCGCTGTCGGCCACGGCCCTGCCGATGCCGCCGACCTTGCGGTAGTCGCCGATGGTCAGCCGCCTGCCGTGGCTCTCGCGCCACATCGCGTAGAGAGCGTGGGAGACCAGCGGCAGCGTACCGGCCTCGTGCGCCTCGCCGTCGGCGCCGCCGCGCGCCGGGGCGACCTCGTGCAGCAGCAGCTCCACCAGGCCGCTCTCGATCTCGATGCCGGCCTTGCGCGCGGGCTCCACGACGGCGGCGCGCAGGTCGTCCTCGCTCATCGGCCCGACCACGAGCTGGCCTGACCGCATCGCCGCGACCAGCTCGGGGTGACGCATCGCCGGGCCGTAGAAGTCGGCGCGCAGCCCGGCCACGACCACCGCCTCTTCCGCGGCCGCGCTCAGCGCCGCGACGAACCTGCTGCGCTCCTCCTGGTCCTCGCAGACCGTGAAGATCTCCTCGAACTGGTCCACGATCAGCACCTCGGGGCGGGCGGCCCACTGCTCCGCCAGCGCGGCCATCGGGCGGGGCCCGGGAGTGAACACGGCCGTGCGCCGGCCCAGCGCGGGCACCACCCCGGCCCGCAGCAACGACGACTTGCCGGAGCCCGACGCGCCGACCACGAGCTGCAGGCCGCCCAGCTCGGTCAGGCGCGCGAGGAGCTCCCCGGTCAGCGCCTTGCGGCCGAAGAACCACTCGGCGTGCTCGGTCTCGAACGGCGCCAGACCCCGGTACGGCTCCGGCCCCGCCGGGCGCCGGCCGGGCGCACGGCGTACTCGATGCCAGGCGTTGAGCCACTGCTCGACGGCCGCCTCGTCGCTGACCCCGCACACCCGCAGGACCTCGACCAGCAGGTCGCGCGAGGAGAGGGAGGGCAGACCGCGCCCGGCGAACCAGTCGCCCAGCGTGCTGGGCGCGATGCGCGGACCCACCTTGGCCGCCACCTGGCGCACCGACACTCCGGCCGACTCGCGCAGCCGGGTCAATGCCTGGGCGAACTCCTCGCGGGTCGTGATGCGTCCTTGCTCCTGCAACGAGCGCCTCCTCAAGGCCCCGCCCAACAGCTCGCCGTCATGGTAACTAACCGCGTACGGAGTTGTACGGATAATCGCCGTCCGCTCCTTCTGCGCGGGCCGTCAGCGTTCAATCTCCCCAAGAAGGAGATGCCGTTGATCGACGTATTCGTTTCCTACGCGGGTGAGGACGTCGTCTGGGCGAGGACCCTGGCGAGGAAGTTCATAGAAAGCGGCCTGACCGTCTTTTTCGACGAGTGGAACGTGCGCCCCGGCGACGTGGTGCTCCACAGACTCGACGAGGCGATCAGGGACTCCATGTCCTGCGTCGCCGTCGTCAGTCCCGCGCTGTTCCGCTCGCCCAGGGCGATGGAGGAGCACGCGGCGCTGATGGGGCGGGACATCCGGTTCATCCCCGTGCTCATCGGCGACGCCGAGCTGCCCGCGTTCGCCCGAGGGCGGGTCTGGCGCGACTTCAGGGGCGTCGCGGGGGAGGACTACGACGCCAAGGTGGACGAGCTGATCGACACCATTCTCGGCCGGGCGGAAGAGAGCTCCGCGCCGGAGAACCTCCAGGCGGCGCTGCCGTCGCCGCCCCGCCCGCTGACCTGCCCCGAGCAGGACAGTTTCGTGGTCTGCCACGTGGGGGCCGACCACGACTACGCGCTGCGGCTGGTGCTGCAGCTTCGCGGCGCGGGCCTGCCGGTCTGGTGGCTGGGCAGCCTGGAGCCGGGCGACCTGCAGTTCTGGCAGATCAGGCGGCAGTTGCGGCACGCGGTCGGCGTGATCGTGCTGATGTCCCCGCAGTCGCAGGACTCCGACGACATCACCCGCATGATCATCGAGGGCGAGCTGCACGCCCGCCACTTCATCCCGATCCTCCTCCACGGCCAGCGGAACTACCACCTGGCCCACACCTGGTACGTCGACGCCAGGGACGGCAGGCTGCTCGGCGACGACGAGCTGGCGATCCTGCGGCGCCTGCACCAAGCGCACACCGCCGGCCGGCCGTTGGAGCCCGGCAGCGTGCTGCCCGCCCCGCTGGCCACGCCGCCCGTGCGCGCGCTGCGGCTGCCGCCCGCCGCGTCGCTGGCCAGGCTGGACGGCATGCTCAAGGCCGAGGACTACCGGCACGCCGACCTGCTGACGACCTCGATCCTGCTGGAGGCGGCCGACCGGCTGGAGGAGGGCTGGCTGGCCGAGCACCACGGCGCGGCGCTGCCGTACCACCTGTTGAGCGGGATCGACGCGCTCTGGGCCGAGCACACCCACGGCAGGCACGGCTTCCGGGTGCAGGTCGAGCGGGTCAAGGTGCGCATGGGGCTGGACATCGAGTTCCTGAGGCAGCAGCTCGCCTACGGCTGGCGCGCTTCGGAACGTGCCAAAATGCCGCGCCACTACCGCGACTTCGCCGCCAGGTCCGCCTGCTCGGGGTTCTTCCCGACCCTCCGAAATCCGCAGAACGAGAAGTTCTTCGACTGGTACGAGCAGTGGGCGGCCACCGTCCTCGCCGTCCACCTCAGGCTACGCGCGTGGGAGGAAACCACATGATCATATTCACCCTCGTACTCCTGGCGCTCGTGGGGGGTGCCGGTTATATCGCCTTCGCCGGGCGGCTCGTGGTGCCCGAGAACCACGTCGGCGTCGTGACCCGCCGGCTGGGCCGCAAGGACGCGGCCTTCCCGCGGGTGGCGCCGGGCAACACGAAGGGCGTGCAGGCCAGGGCGCTGGCGCCGGGGCTGGTGACCTGGATGCCGCCCGGTCTGTACTCGGTGGAGTACGTCGAGAGCATCCGCATTCCCGCGGGCATGATCGGGCTGGTCACCGCGCACGAGGGCCGGCCACGACCGCGTGGCCAGGCGCTCGGCCGGTACGTGAAGGAGTGCGACAACTTCCAGGACGGCCAGGCGTTCCTGCTCAACGGCGGCGAGCAGGGCCGCCAGGTCGCCACGCTCGACGGCGACACCTCGTACCTGATCAACACCCGGCTCTTCACGGTCGAGCTCGTGCCGCGTACGTACGTGCCGCGCGGCACCGTCGGGCTCGTGCACGCGAAGGAGGGCCGCATCCCGCCGTCCGACCGGCCGTTCGGCCGGCACGTCGAGTGCGATCACTTCCAGGACGGCGCGGCGTTCCTCGACTCGGGCGGGGAGCAGGGCAAGCAGCTCGCGGTGCTGCCCGGCGGCGCCTCCTACGACATCAACCCGTGGCTGTTCAAGGTCATCACCGTCGAGAACGTCGACGAGGCCGAGGACGGACTGACCGCCGAGCACCTGAAGGAGGTGGCGATCCGGATCGGCTACACCGGCGTGGTCATCACGCTCGACGGCGCCCAGAGCACGGCCATGGGCCGGCCCGTCGAGGGGCACAGCAGCTTCCGCAAGCCGTGGGAGTTCCTGGCTCGCGGCGGCACCAGAGGCGTGCAGGAGGAGACCCTCAAGGAGGGCTCCGTCCTCGCCCTGAACCCGTGGTTCGTCCGGGTCGTGCCCATCCCGACGCGGGTGATGATCCTCGAATGGCGCGACAAGATCGCGTCGGAGTCGCGCAACTTCGACGCCGAGCTCGGCCGCATCGTCGTCACCGTGCAGGGTTACCAGCTGCACGTGGACATGGACCAGACGCTGCGCATCCCGGAGTCGGCCGCGCCCCGGCTGGTCAGCGAGTTCGGCGGCACGGGGGACTCGCCGCTCGGCGGGCTGTACGACGATCCCCGGCCGGTGCAGCGCTTCGTGGAGAGGGTGCTCGGCTCCACCGTGGCGGCGTACTTCAGCGGCATGGCCACCTCGGGGACGATCGACGGATTCCTCAGGCGCTACACCGAGACGCGCACCGCCTTCGCCGCCAAGGTCCGCGCGGCGCTGGAGGAGTGGGGCGTCGAGGCGCTGCAGACCAACCTCGGCTCCGTGGAGGCCGCTGACCCCAAGCTCAACGCGCTGCTCCAGGAGACTGCCAACGAGCAGCTGCGCGGCCAGACCCTGCAGATCACCCACAGCCTCATCAGGGTCGAGGAGGAGATCGACAAGGCCAAGGCCCTGTCGGAGATCCGCCATACGGCGCTCGACACCCAGGCCGAGGTCGGTGCGCTGGGGCGGGAGACGTACGCGCTGATCCAGCTGGCGGACGCCATGTCCCGCATGAAGCCGCCGGAGATCGTGACGGGCGCGGCCGGCGACTCCGATCTCCTGCCGCTGATGGCGCTGCGCGACATGCTCGGCCGGCTGCGCGAGGTGAAGCAGGACAACCAGCAGCTGGAGCAGGGGGAGTGATCCAGGAGTGGATCGCGGCGGTCGCCGCGGTCATCGCGATCGTGCCGCTGTGCGCGGCGTGGCTCACCAGGCTGCGCCGCACGCCCCCTTCCCAGCCTGCCGGCGAGCGGTACGACCTGTTCATCTCCTACGTCAAGCCGGACGCGGCCGCGGCCCGGCGGTTGGCCAGGCGGCTGAGCACCGTGCACGGCCTGACCGTCTTCTTCGACGAGTGGTCCGTCGGTCCCGGCGTCGTCCGGCTGATCGCCAAGGGGGAGGCGATCGAGGGGACGGCGCACGGAGCGCTGCTGTTCAGCCGCAGCTCGGTCGGCGACGCGGAGCTGATGGACGACTACGCGGCGCTGCTGACCCAGGTGTACAACGGGTCGGCGCGCTTCATCCCGGTACGCCTGGACGACGCCAAGCTGCCGCCCTTCGCCGCCATCCGCCAAGGAATCGACCTGCGCCGCCGCTACAACGCGGAGGTGGCCAGACTCGCCGACGCCGTCGCTCAGCGGCGGTAGCGGAGGCTGGCGGAAGGTTGGGCCGCTTTTGAGCCTCCGGCTGCCATGGCTCCACCTTGCTTGGGGCACGCTGGTCCGTACTGCAAGGAGCAGTTCGCCCCGTCGGGCGAGTGTTCGAAAACGGCAGTATCTGGGGGTACGCGTCATGCGCACATCCGCCATCACCTTCGTCCTCGCCGGTGCTGTAGGCGCCACCGGCCTGCTCGGTCTCACGCAGGCCAACGCCGCGGCCGCTCAAGGAGCCGCCGTACGCACCGCGCCCGTACCAGCGCAGCCGGAACCGGAACCCGGCATCGACCTCGTCGTCGCAGATCCGGAGGGCGCACCGGTGCGATCCGGACCGGGACCGGACTACGAGATCCTCTACCGCACGAGATACGGGGAGAAGCTCGACTACGACAAGAAGGCCACCGACGAAGTCGTACGAAGGATCGCGGAACAGGCCTGGGTGCCTCTGGAGAAAGAGGGCTACGTCTGGATGGGTGATGTGACACACAGCTAGTTCCGGCCGGCCGGGGGCCGGCGCCTCGCAGTCGGGCGCCGGCCCCACGCCGGTTCGACATCTGCGGGACAGGTATCCCGTGTGGGGTCCGCAGCCCCGTGCGGAACAGCCGGCAAGCGAGCTCCTCTTCGCCGCGAGGGCGAACAGACAGGGCCCAGAGGCATCCTCCGAATGGGGGATAGGCGCTATCGTCCGGCCGTCGGCTACTTGCGCCCTGACGCACGATTCGGCGATCAGTGCCCTCCTTGCACACTCGGTGGGAATCCATCGAGCTGAGGAGGGAACGTGGCTTCCACCCTGCGGTTAAGGCCGGTCGGGGAACGCGAGCGCCAGCTCGCTCCCGACCTCGCATCTCCGGCTGGAGCGCCGCGCACGAGCTGCCCGCCACGTTCACCGTCACGGGCACGGCCCGGCTGCTGCACCCCGAGGTCGAGATGACCCTGTTCAGGGCGGTACAGGAGGCGCTGGCCAACGTGGCCCGCCACGCCACTGCGGGCAAGACCGGCGTCACCCTGTCGTACATGGAGGATGTGGTGGTGGCCGATGTCCGGGACGACGGGGTGGGGTTCACCCCCTCGGACGCCTGCGGCGGAGGGTTCGGGCTCACCGCGATGCGGCAGCGGGTCGTGAGGCTCGCCGGGAACATCGAGGTGGAGTCCGCGCCCGGTCAAGGCACCGCGATCAGCGTGACGGTCCCCGCCATCCCCATCGCGGCTGAGCAGGGGGCGACGTGAGCGTACGGCTGGTGATCGTGGATGACCATCCCGTGGTGCGCGACGGCCTGCGTGGCATGTTCGTCGAACAGGCTGACCTGGAGGTCGTCGGCGAAGCGGGCAACGGGGAACAAGGGTTGGCCGTCGCGGTGCGGGAGTGTCCCGACGTCGTGCTGACCGATCTGCGCATGCCCGGTCTCGGAGGAGTGGAGTTCATCAGACTGCTGGCGGAGCGGGTGCCGTCGGCCCGCGTGCTCGTCCTGACCACCTATGACGGCGACCAGGACGTGCTGCCCGCGCTGACCGCAGGCGCGATCGGCTACCTGCTCAAGGACTCGCCGCGGGAGGAGGTCTTCCGAGCCGTGCGCGCAGCGGCGGTGGGAGAAACGGTGCTGTCCCCGGCCGTGGCCGCCCGCGTGCTCGATCGGGTCCGCATGCCCGCGTCCGCGCCCGCTGAGTTGAGCGAACGCGAACGCACTGTCCTTGCGCTGGTCGCGCGGGGCTGCACCAACAAGGAGGCGGCCGCGGCGCTGTTCATCAGCGAGACGACGGTAAAGACGCATCTGGCGCACATCTACACGAAGCTGGGCGTCTCCGATCGTGCCTCGGCCGTGGCCGCCGCCTATGGCCGCGGCTTGCTGCCATGACGCTCTCGCTCCCACCAGCCGGCCTCCAGGAGGCGCCCGTCAGGGTGTCACGACCGCCAAGTTCCCGGAGTCGCTGGACAGCTCGATCGAACGCCAGGCCGAGGGGGCACTCGCGGCCTTGATGTCCTTGTTGCCGGAGTCTGTCTTGGCCACGATCTTGTACGGCCCCTGCGGCACATGGATCACGGTGTCACCCGAATCCGTGGAGGTCGTGACCTTGCCGGGCTGCCCCGCGAAGGCCAGGGTCATATCGCCCGAGTCGGTCTTCGTGACGACCTGCATGCCCGTCAGCCCGCTGCCTTCGATGGCGCCGGAGTCGGTGGTGGCTTCCACCGCGCCCGACAGGTTCTTCAGCGTCAGGGCCCCCGAGTCGGAGCCCACCTTGACGCGGAGCCCCTTGGGCACCTCCACCTGGTAGCTCACGTCGCAGGACGTGCCCATGGCGCCCCACCCCCACGTGGCGGGACAGGTGAACGTCAGCTTCAGCGTGTCACCCTGCAGCTTGTGGCTGGTCTCCGGCTTGCTCTTGCGCCAGCTCAGCCGCTCCGTCACGCGGATGCCCCGACGATC
Organism: Nonomuraea sp. H19; assembly: GCF_052068215.1. Taxonomy (NCBI): domain Bacteria; kingdom Bacillati; phylum Actinomycetota; class Actinomycetes; order Streptosporangiales; family Streptosporangiaceae; genus Nonomuraea; species Nonomuraea sp. H19. Next base: position 92,106 of record NZ_JBQHCV010000023.1, read on the forward strand.
TGACTCGACCACTTCGACGGTCCCGGAGTCGGCTTCGACGTGCAGCGCCGCGACCTTGTCGGTGACGTCGTACGACACGGCGTCCTCATCCAGCGGGCCGCTGACGCCGCAACCGGTCAACACCGCCACGAGCCCAACAAGGCCCGCGATCATCGCCGTTCTCTCCACCTTCATGACGCTCAATTCTGAGTGATCCGGTCGTACCGGCCTCGGGTGATCCATGGAGTCGCCCGTGAGGACATCATTGAGACTTGCGGGTCACCCTTGGCGTGATGGACAGACAAAGCCATGCCGAAATCCTAGATATGGCCACAACGAGCGGCATTGCTGCCGGCACCCTGATCTCTGGTAGTGCCTGCCTTACCTCTGCGCTGCCGTGGCGCGTGCACGGCCCGCTGTTTCTGCGCCGCTTGATCTCCAGCCGGCGTCAGCGGTCCACGGTGACCACGATCTTGCCGAACCGGGCGTCGGACTCCATGTGCTGATGGGCCTGCACGATCTCCTCCAGCGGGAACAGGCGATCCACCACCGGGCGGAAGGCCCCGGTGCCCAGGCCCGAGGCGACGAACGCCGCGGCCCGGCGCAGCCGCTGGGGATCCCTGGTGTGCTCCAACACCGTGTACGTGCGCACGTTCAGCGCGGGCATGCCCAGGTCGAACCCCGGATAGGGGGTCGGCTGCCCGCTCAGCGCCCCGTACAGGAACAGCGTTCCGCCGGGGGCCACGGCCCTGGCCAGGTCCATCACGCCCGGTCCTGCGACGGCGTCGAAGACGTACTCGGTGCCTTTGCCTCCGGTGAGCGCCAGCACCCGCTCGGTGACGTTTTCCTCGTCCGACACGATCACCTCGGCGGCTCCCTCCTTGAGCAGCCGCTCCTTCTTGGCGCTGGTGCGGGTGATCGCGATCGGGGTCGCACCCACGCGGATGGCGGTATGGACGGCGGCCAGGCCGACGCTGCTGGAGGCCGCGTTCAGCACCACCACGTCGCCCGCCCGCATGCCGCCCACCTCCACCAGCGCGCCGTAGGCGGTGAGGTAGGGCATCCACACCGCCGCCCCGGACACCGCGTCCACCCCGTCGGGGCGGGGCAGCAGCGCCGTCGCCGGCACGATCGCCTGCTCGGCGTAGACGCCGTAGTCGTTTTGCGAGAAGGCCGGTACGACACTGACCGCCTGCCCCTCCTCGAACCCGGCCGCCTCCGGACCGACCGCCTCGATCACACCGGCGGCCTCGGCGCCGAGCCGGGCCGGTAACTGCTTGACCGGCTCGATGTACTGGCCGCGCCGGAACAACATCTCGGCCCTGTTGAGCCCGATCGCGTCCACCCGGATCCGCACCTCGCCCGGTCCCGGCTCGCCCGTCTCCAGGTCCTCCAGCCTCATCACCTCGGGCCCGCCGATCTCGTGGAACCGCACCGTCCTTGCCATGCCACCGTCCTCCGCTCACTGTCGACCGGGAGCCACTGTGACGCAGAAGTACGATCGCTGTCAAACTTCGATGAGTGTCGTACTATTCGGCCATGGGACGTACGCCGCCGCACCCCGAGGTGTCACAGTTCACCCTTCAGCAGGTGCTGGAGGCGCTCGTCGATCCGGTACGCCGGAGCATCGTCGCGCAGCTCGACGCCGCCGGAGAGGACCTCGCCTGCGGCACTTTCGACATGCCGGTCAGCAAGTCCACCGCCACCCACCACTTCAAGGTGCTGCGCGAGGCGGGCCTGATCCGGCAGTACTACGTCGGGACCTCGCGGATGAACGCCCTGCGCCGCGCCGAGATGGACGAGGCGTTCCCCGGCCTGCTCGACGCCCTCACCGCCCCCCGCCGGATGAGTGGCGCCCACCCGCTTGATGTCTCGTCGTCGAGGTACGTGGACTGAACACTCCTTGCGGCCCGCCTCATGACGTTCTCGGCGAGCCGGTCGGGCTGCCGCCTCGATCGGCTCCCTGGAACGCCCGGGTGTCAGCGGTCGGCCGGGGCGGCGCCGACGACCGCCGTCGTGGCGGACGCAAGGATCGTGCCCAGTACGCCCGGAAAACGGGCCTCCAGGTCTTCCCGGCGCAACGTCATGTAGCGGGCCTTGCCCTCCGCGCGGGTCCAGGTGACGCCCGCCTCCCGCAGAACGCGCCAGTGGTTGGAGAGTGTGGAACGCGGCACGTCCAAGTACTCCGGGCTGCAGGACACCTCCCCGTCGGCGGCCATCCTGCGCACGAGCTCCAGGCGGACGGGGTCGGCGAGCGCGTGCAGCACGGCGATCAGGTCCAGGTCTGCCGCCTTCGGCTCGGGCATCGATCGCATCCCACTCTCCTGTCGCCTGCCGGTGTTGGCGAGTCCCGACCCGGATAGTCTAAGGTCATTTCCATATTTCGGAAATATGGAAATGATCAGGAGTCTCGTGATGGCCGTTCTCACCGCCTACGCCCGCGTGTACGTCGACGACCTGGACACCGCCCTGCCCACCTTCGAAGCGCTCACCGCCGCCCGGCCGGGACTGCGCTTCGCCTATCGGGACCTCGAACTGGCGAGCATCGGCAACTATCTCCTGGTCGCGGGCACGCCGCAGGCGCTCGCGCCATACCGCGACGTGCAGGCCACCACCATCGTGGACTCCCTCGACGAGGTCTTCGCCATCGTCGAGCGCGAGGGCGGCGAAACCCTCGACGGCCCCAACGAGGTCCCCACCGGACGCAACCTGACAATCCGTCACCCTGGCGGCGCCGTCATCGAATACGTCGAGTTCGACACCGCCAAGGTCCAGGCGCGATCAGCGCAGTAGCTGATCCACGGCACAGGCATCAACGTCATGCCACCTGGCAGGCGGCTCCGTTGAGGGTGAAGGAGGTCGGTTCGGTGGTGTTGCCGGTGTGGGTGGCCTGGAAGCCGATGGTGGCCGAGCCGCCCGGCGCGAGGTTGCCGTTCCAGCCGGCGTTGGTGGCGGTGACCTGACCGCCGGCCGGCGAGTACGAAGCGCTCCAGCCGTTGGTGATGGTCTGGCCGCTGGGCAGGGTGAACACCAGCCGCCAGCCGTTGATCGCCGCGCTGCCGGTGTTGGTGATCGTGATATCGCCGGTGAAGCCGGTGTTCCAGGTGTTCATCGCGTACGCCACCCGGCACGAGCCCGACGACGTGGGCGTGCTCGTCGGAGTGGTCGTGGTCACGGTCGGGGTGGCGCCACTGTAGATGGTGGCCTCCTTGGCCGTGGCCTTGATGCCGTTGGCGCCGTTGAAGATCCGCTGGCCCCAGGTGGTGAGCTGGTTGGGGTCGAAGCCGGCCGCCATGTCCAGGATCGGGTCAGTGTTGCCGCTCCAGGACCAGCCGAGGTAGCCGAGACCCCGCGAGTTCGCCTCGGACAGCAGCGTTTCGTGATCCACCTCGTTGGCGCCGAACCGCCAGCCGAATTCGCCGATGACCAGCGGCCATCCGTTGGCCTGGAACCGGTTGAGGTAGTCGGTGATCGCCGCGGCGCTGTTGAAGACGGCGTACATGTGGATGGACAGCACGGTGTTGTGCCGGCTGTCCGCGTTCAGGATCGTCTGGGCGTTGTCGCGCATGACGTACTGCCAGTCCTGGCCCCAGTTCGGCGCGTCGACCATGAGCAGGTGCTCGAAACCGTTGCTGCGCATCTTCTGGATGGCGGCGGTGGTCGCGCCGATCCACTGACTGGCGTTGGTGTTGCCGATCGGCTCGTTGCCGATGTTGATCACGACGTGGTTCTCCTGGCCGACGAGCGCGCTCTTCTGGCTGATCCAGTAGTTGACCGCTTCGTCGAGCGTGGCGGCCGCGCCTTCCTCGCCGTACCCGGTGGTGTCGTGTACCTCCAAGACGCAGATCAGCCGGTTCTGCTTGCACAGGGAGATCACATTGGAGACGTCGGTGGACGGGCCCCACCGCTTGCCGCTGCCCAGTACCACGCGCACGGTGTTGGCCCCGAGCGCCTTGATGTTGGCGAAAGAGCTGGTCTGGTTCGTGAACCAGACGTGGGGGTGGTTGACCCCGCGCATGATGAAATTCTGGCCGTTGGCCTCGACGATCTTCGTACCGCTGACGTGGAGCCCCACGGCCGCATGCGCGGGCGGAATGCCCGTGAGCATGACGGCGCACAACGCTACGGCCAAGGCGACGAGTGCCGCGCCGGCCGCGGCAAGCCACGGCATGGATCTCATCTCGGATCTCACCTCGCTGATTTCGCAACGGCGGCAACGCGCCAGCGCTCGAGGGCCCCGCTGGAGCGCATCCCAGAATGAACGCAGACCACCACATCCGTACAGCCACGGGCGCACCGCCCTAATAACCGCCCAGCCCAGCCTGTTGACTGTCAAGCGCATGCCGAGCTGGCCAAACGTGCCCGAATCACGTCAAGAACGATCTCCTCGGAGTCTCCCTGCGGCCCGCTTGACCGTGAAAGTTCCACGCCGGCGCAGCTGCTGAAAAGCGCGAGCAGAGCAAGCGCAGACCGTGTCAGCATCTCGATCATGCTGGAATACGAGATGGGTGACGAGACGCTGGCCGCCATCGCCGGCCGGCACGGGTTCGCCGCCGAAGAGGTGCGGCCCATTCCGGCAGGGGTGGCCAACCATGTCTTCCTGCTCGGGAACGACCTGGTCCTGCGCATCCCACGGACCGAGCAGTTCCTCCCGGACCTGGTGAAGGAGGCCGCGGTCATCCCCGCCGCCCGGAAGGCGGGCGTGCGCACTCCGGATGTCGTCGCCTTCGATGACACCTGCTCGGTGGTGGACGTGCCCTACATGGTGCTCGCCCGAGCGCCTGGGGCGGATCTCGTACGTCTCACGCTGCCCGCCGCCGTGACGAACCGCGTCTTCCAACAGGTGGGGCGGGAGCTGGCCATGCTGCACCGGCTGTCCCCGGCGACGGCGTCAGATCTCCCCATCCCCACGGACGACGGCACCGCTGATCCCTGGGCGCTGACCAGCCGCCTCCTGGCAGAAGGCTGGATCGACGCGGAGGCGGCCGGCTGGCTCACCGGCTGGTTCGACCGGCTCTCCGTGCATCTCCCCGCCGACCCGCCCCTGGTCCTGGTCCACGGCGACATCGCTCCGCAGAACCTGCTCGTCTCCCCGGAGACGGCCCAGCTCACCGGCATCGTGGATTGGGGCGATGCCCACTGGGCGGACTCTGCGATCGAGTTCGCCAAGATTCCTTTGACCGGCATCCCGGCCATGCTCGACGGCTACCGGCAAGAAGCCGGCGATGGAACCGCCGCGAACACACCCGCCTGGGAAGCACGTGTGCTCTGGTTTCACCTCATGTGGGCCCTCGGTCGCCTGCCCGACCCCGTTCCCCGCCCGGACGAACGCCACTGGACGGCCCCTCCGGCCAGCCGCCTCCTGGGTCTGCTTCGCTTCTTCACCTCAGCGCCACCAGCTCCATGGGGCGATCTCACTTAGTCCAGCGGTGTGGTTCTCATCAGACGCCTCAGCACCGGCTGCCACACGACTCCCGACAAGGACGTCACAACTCGCCGACCAGGGATTTGTCCACTTGTCAGTCTTTTAGTTAATACATTATCTTTTGCGACATACGTCCGGTTTGTGCCGGTCGTGTTTTGACCATCGCATGACATCACAGGCCCACCTGTGACCGCTGAGTCCGCCCGCGGGCGGAGCCGGGGACCCACTCGTACGTACTTGGGGTGAATTGGCACCGAGGTGCCATAGGGCAGCTTCCACGCCCGAACCCGTCAGCTAACCCGGTAAGCGGTATGGAAGCAAGGAGAACCCCCGACCGATGGCCGACCACCGTCTTACCTCTGCCCCGAAGATCATGGCCAGCCGCATGGCCACCCCCGGCATCATCCGCAAGGTCGCGGCAACCGCGGTGGCAACCGTGGTGGCCACCGCAGTGGCCACGACGATGGCCACCGCAGTGGCAGCCACGTCCGCCGCCGTAGCAGCCCCGTCCGTCGCCGGCCCCGCGCACGCCGACGAGCTCATCTACGGCCAGGACGTCTCCAACTACCAGCCGACGCACGACTGGGCCGCCAGCGGCGCCAAGTTCGGCATCGTCAAGGCGACCGAGGGCACCGATTTCACCGACCGCGCCTTCGCCCGCCACTGGGCCGAGATGGCCGGGCGGAACATCGTGCGCGGCGCCTACCACTACGCCCACCCGGCCAGCGACCCCGTCGCCGAGGCCGACTTCTTCCTGTCGGTGGTGAACCGGCAGCCGGCCAAGCCCGGCGACCTCCTGGCCCTGGACCTGGAGACCACCGACGGCAAGTCCGCGGCTCACGTCAACGCCTGGGCCAAGACGTGGCTGGAGCGGGTGAAGGCCAAGACCGGCGTCACCCCGCTGTTCTACTCCGGCTGGAACTTCGCCACCAAGTACGGCGACGGCCTCGGCCAGTATCCGTTGTGGGTCGCCCACTACAGCAAGGCCAGAGGCACGGTCACGCCGCCCCCGCCGTGGAAGAGCTGGACCATCCACCAGTACACCGACAATCCGGTGGACCAGAACGTCTCCTCCGTGAGCCTGGACCAGCTCCGCGCCCTGGGCCGTAAGTAACCGGCATCATCCCCGGCCGCGCGGCACGCCCCATACGTGCCGCGCTCCGGCGTCCGGCACCTGCTCGGTCACGCCAGCCCGAGCAGCACCGCGCGTTCGACGGGCGAGTACGCACCGTCGCGGCGGTCGAGCTCAAGAGGGCTGGCCGGCAGGAGCGGCGGCTGGGCGATGAAGGGGGGACGGTGCCGCGGTGGGGCTGTGCGCCGTGGATGAGGAACGGTCACCCTCCGGGACCCGTGGGCTGGATCGGCGCGCCGTCGCCGTTCTTGGGCAGGTCCCCGCGTTCCACCGGGCTGGGCGGAGGGGCCGGCGTGCCGCCGTCGCCGACAGCCGGGCGGGCTCCTTCCGCCGCCTCCTTCAGCACGCTCCGGTCCATCTGCCCGACGTCGCAGATGAGCCGCAGGTGGTAGCCCTTGCGTACGGCCACGTACTCCTGGAGGCCGTCCTTCACCGTGAACCAGTTGTCCCCGTCCCGCTCGCAGGTGCCGGAGCATTTGTACTGCCCGCGTTCGATCCGCATCTCCACCCGCTTGCCGTCAGGAGCGGTGTAGAAGGCGCCGAACCCGTCGTCGCCGACCGCACCCACGGACATCTCGGCCAGCTCGTATCCCGGCAGGTCCACCACGTACATCAGATCGGGTGCCGCGCCTTGCCGCCGGGCTTGGTCGATCACGGCCTGGCTCAAGGCGGCCCCGGAACCGCAGCCCGACACCAGGGCGAACGCTAAGAAGACGACCGCGACACGAGGGGACATCCCGCAAGTGTGACTCACACAGATCGCTGACGAAAGGCTCCCAGAGCAGGACCGTCACGTGTCCCAGGCAGCACGAGAACGAACGCAGCGAATGTGCACGGGCAGCCGCCGCTGCGAATCTTTGTGCTCGACGTCCTCACCTCGGGTGTCGACGACCTGGAGAAGCTGGTCCCCGGACACGATCGTCGTCAAGAAGGTATCGCCGCCTGATCGGCCTGCCGCTGAACACAGCACATCATCGTTCGCGCGTTGGCCACGACCTCGCTCGTAGGCCACGATGGGCCGGCGAGGACTGCCTCGAATCGTAGAGTCAGACCCGGTCGAGAGGGCGATGGGGCTCAGCTGGGAGTTCTACCTTGATCATGTCGCCTGGACGCACGACGCCACCGGCCCTGACGACGCTCATGACGCCGGCCTTGCGCACCAGGCTCCCAGTCTCGTCGCGGCCGACGACCTGCTTGAGCAGACCGTTCTGGAAGTTGTCGATCTGTACGCAAGGGTTGCGCAGCCCGGTGAGCTCCACCACGGCCTCGTCGCCGATGTGCAGCAGCGTGCCGACCGGCAAGCCGAGCAGGTCGATGCCCTTGGTGGTGATGTTCTCGCCGAGCTCACCGGGCTTGACCGTGAAACCCGCCTCGCCGACCTCGGCGAAAAGCTCCTCCTGGATGAGGTGCACCTGACGCAGGTTCGGCTGGGTGGGGTCCTGGGCGACCCGGGAGCGGTGCTTGACCGTCACGCCCGCATGCACGTCCCCCTCCACCCCGAGCCCGGCGAGGAGCGCGATGCTCTCCCGGTTCGGCTTGGTGAAGGAGTACTCGCCGTTGCTGCTGACCGCCGTGACCGTCCCGCTCATCCCGTTTGCCCCCTCAATGCATAGCGTTGCCCCCGGGAGCCTAGCTCAGCGGCCGCCGACCCTTTCTGACCAGAAGACGTCGTCCGATCTCCTGGGGCACCGCGTACCCGTTCCGGGACTTGTGTGTGGTGCGGGGTTGCACCGCACCAGGCAGTGTCATCCGTTTGACGGTGAACCTGGAGGCCGCGGAGAAGCCGCCACCCAGCCCGGTCAGGAGAATGCCGGGAAAAGGGAGCAACTATGGCTGACGAGATGTATCAGTAACTCCATGAACCCAGACAGGCCTGACTTGCAGGGATTCGCGGTCTGGGTATAACCGTAAGGATCCGAACGGACACTGTGGGTGATCTTCCTGGCCGGCCGAAGCGGGAACGCCCACCGAACCCTTCAGGAAACGGCCGCAGTAGTTGCCGTGGCCGGCTGCCTCATGGCGTCGGGATGAGGATGAGCCGATGAGCAAGACGATCACCTATGTCATCACCCATGAAAACGGGCGGTGGGCGTCGCGTTGCCCCACCGGGGAGACCGAGTGCGTCGGCGTGGCCGGCTCCTTGTCACAGATGGAGCGTGACTTGGCGCAGGTCCACGCCTGAGCTTGGCCTGAGTGGAGTTCATCTTCGACCTGTAGGGATCCTGAGTTGCCGGCCCGAGCTGGGGCCATCGGCTGATCGTCGGTGGGAGGGTGTAGAACTGGCCCGCATGGATGATCAACGCAAAGACGCCATGACCGAGGTCCTGCGGAGCATGGCCGCGCAAGTCGCGGCAGGCGCTCCGCAGGGCTGGCGGCGAGGATGGGTGCACGCCTACCGCGGCCCGTCCTACTCGGGGCAGCGCGGCACGGGATACGAGATGCCCGATGGCACCATCGGGGACATGCGCGTCGCCCTCGGCGGGCTGGCGCAGCTCTACCGGCTCAGCGGTGCCTCGTCGGCGGATCTGATGGTCGAGCTGGCCGTCGAGCCCTCGGGCCGGTTCGAGGCGGTGACCAGTCGAGCGATCACCCGGGACGATTCGGGCCGGTTCCTGTACGTCCTGCGCCCTGACACGCTGCCCCGCGAGCCCGGCGCCGACCAGGCCCCGCCGTTGAACCCGACACCGGCGGGCGACCCGGAGGAGGCCGTCCGGCTGTTCCGGGAGTACGTGAGAAGACGCGCCGACATCCTCGGGGAGGAGGAACTCCTGCCCGATCCGCTGGACCCGGCGGAGCGGACCGCGCTGCTGGACGCCTTCCCCGGCGACCTGCCCCCCGACCTGACGGCCCTGTACGGCGAGGCCGACGGCGACGACGAGATCGGGCTCTTCCACGGCCACCTGTGGTTCCCCCTGGAGTCCACGACGACCTACATCCACCATCGCCCCGAGCGGAAATGGACGGACGACCCGCTCCATTCGATGACCGGCGACGGCGAGCCGCCCGGCGCCATCCGACGGCAGCTCAGCAACCCGCACTGGATCCCGTTCGCGACCAGCACCGGCGGCGACTACCTGGCGGTTGACATGGACCCGGGGCCCGCGGGCCGCCCCGGCCAGGTCATCCGCGTCGGAATCCACTACGACGGCGCGCCCGTCTACGTCGCCGACTCCGTCACGACCATGCTGCGCCGGCTCGTGGAGGCACTCGACCGGGGCGACTACGAGGAAGGAGACGGCTACCTCGACGTGGGCGCCAGGCTTCCGAGTTACCTGGACGACACGCGTACCTTCTGGCGCGGGGAGGCCCCGATCCCGAAGAAGCCGCGCAGGATTCAGTCCCTCGTCGTCGACAACGTCAGGAACCTCGATCTGGAGTCCGTCCGCGGCGCGCCCCACCTCAGGCAGGTGGCGTTGTTCGGCGAGGGCCCCGTCGATCTGCGCCCCTTGCACGACGCCCCGCTGGAGGCGCTCCGGCTGGAGCTGGCCGCGGCCGACCTGAGCCCGCTGGCCGGACATCCGACCTTGCGCGCGGTGACACTCCGCACGAAGGAACCCGTCGATCTCGGCGTGCTGCGGACGTTCCCGCACTTGGAAGGAGTCGAGCTGGCGGAGGGCACGGTCCAGGACCTCGGCGTGATCGGCGAGCTGAACGGGCTGCTTTCGCTCACGCTCTCGCCCGAGCAATGGCGGCGGCTCGGCAAGCTGCCGCCGCTGGCGGCGGCCGGGCTGGGCGGCGATCCCACGCCGGGTCAGGTGAACGAGTGGGCGGCCCGGTTCGAACCCGGCGAGGAGCTCGGCGGCTGCGAGTACTTTGCGGGATGGTTCGACGGCTCTTAGCGCTGAGATCTCGTCTTCCGGCGGCTCAGCCACACCGCGCCGACCGCGTTCAGACCCACGCCCCAGATCAGGAGGACAGTGAACCACTGTGCCCACGAGGGCAGCGGCACAGACCGCGACCCCGAAGACGCCGATGACGGCGGTCACGAGCGTCGCCGCCACCAAAGTGGGGATGACCTGTGCCTGACGGGGTGCCGGCCGCAGGTCGTGGGCCAGCAGGCGATTTGACCGCAGGTACGACGGGACCCAAGATTGGGCGGCAATGGAGACGTACGACAGGCCCGACGCGCGCTTGGCGGCGTTCGGTGACCAGCTGATCGAAGTTCATGACTGGCTCCGCGCGGAGCTCGCCCGCCTCAGTGACGACGTGGACGCCTATCTCGCCGGCGGCGCGCGGCCGAGCGAGCTGCGAGCGCACTGCCTGAGCTTCTGCACGGCACTGGAACGGCACCACACCGGCGAGGACGATGGCGCGTTCCCCGCATTGGCCACGCGGCATCCCGAACTCACGCCTGTGCTGGACAAACTCCGCGAGGACCACAAACTGGTCTCCGACATCCTGCACCGGCTACGAGAGCTGGTCGAGGGACTGGACCCGGAGACCGGCGCCGATCCACAGGAGGCGCGGCGCGTTCGCGGGGAGCTGGACGGCCTGAGAGCGATCGTGGAATCGCACTTCGGCTATGAGGAACGCAGCATCGCCGAGGCACTCAACGCCTTGGACGCCTCGGAATGGAAGGCCGAGCCGCCTGCCTTCTTGCGCACCGATCCGGTCGAGTGACGTACCTGTTCATCAGTCCCCGTCCGTCGTCCTAGCCCCAGTCGGTTTCTTCAGCTCTCGTGCAGGACCGCGCGGAGCGGGGTGGCGAAGTGGTCGGGGTCTTCGGCGAAGCCGGTGTGGCCGCCGGGGAACATGGTGGGCTCGATGCCCAGTGCCGCGGCGAGTGCCCGGGAGGTGTGGTCGCATTCCTCCCCGGCCGAGTCGTCGCCGATGCCGACCACGATGCGGGTCGCGGCCGAGCGGAGGGCGTCCAGGTCGGGCCGCCAGTGGGTGGTCGCGCGCAGTTCGTGGGCGAACCAGCGGCGTTCGTCGGCGACTACCTGAGGATCGCGTTCGCCTCCGAACATCGCCTCGATCGCGCCTTCGGGCATGGTGATGTTGGCCTGGGTCATGAACTTGGCCCAGGCGCCGATGACGTCGCCGGCGAGGTAGGTGGCGATGATGTCGTCGGTCTGCGCGTGGATCTGGTCGCTATCGTCGAGTAGTTCGACGAGCGGGGGTTCGTGGGCGATGACGGTGTGGACCTGTTCGGGGTGAGCCTGGGCGAGGGCCAGCGCCGTGATGGCGCCACCGCTGGAGCCCAGGACCGCGGCCGGTCCGACATCGAGATGGGTCAGGAGCCGGGAGAGGTCGTCGGCGCGCAGTTCGGGCGTGGAGTCCTGGTCGGGGTCGTCCAGAACACTGCGTTTGATGCCGCGGGGGTCCGTGGTGAGCACGGTGTGGTCGGTGGCGAGCAGGTGGGCCAACGGCTCGAAGGCGTCGGCATCCATCGGGGCGCCGACGAGCGCCACCAGCGGGCCTTGGCCCCGCACCTGGTAGTGCAGGCGGGCGCCGGGGACCCGCAGGGTCTGGGCGGTGGCGGTGAGGTGCATCGGGTTCTCCTGAGAACGGGGGCCGCTGTGCCGGCCCGTGCAACTGAACTGTACCGTACAGGAAAGATGTCATGTACTCAAGAGTTCAGTTCGCGGTAGTATGGAGACCGTGGCCAGAGACACCAGCAGATCACCGGCGCCGTCCGGCAAGCGTGCCGAACGCAACCGGCAGGCCATCGTGGCCGCCGCGGGGGAGATGTTCGTCCGCGAGGGCTTCGACACCGGCATGGACGCGATCGCCGCTGCGGCGGGCGTGTCCAAGGTGACCGTGTACAACCACTTCAGCAGCAAGGAGGAGCTGTTCACCGAGGTCGTCGGGCAGGCCATGGACGAGGCGCACGCGAGCTTGGCCGACGTCCGGGCACACCTCGCCGACGCCGAGGACGCGCGCGAGGCGCTGATCCGCACCGCCCGTTCCCTGGTGGCCGCGGCCACCGATCCGTCGAGGCTGGCGCTGCGCAACCTCGTCACCGGTGAACTGCGTCGCTTTCCCGAGCTCGGCAAGGCCTATCAGCAACGCGGCCCGGCCCGCTCCGTCGCCGCCCTCGGCGAGCTGTTCGGCGATCTGTGCGAACGCGGGCAGTTGGCCATCGCCGATATCGAGGTCGCCGTCATCCAGTTCTTCGGCCTGACCATCTACCCGCACCTGATCGTGGGATCATTCGGCGCCGCTCTCCGCGAGGACCTCGCAGACCAGCTCATCACCGACGGCGTGGACATGTTCCTGAGCCGTTACCAGCACCATCCGGCTCCTCGAACGCCGGGCTGAACACCGCAGCACCGCTCCGCGCGGGCCACTATGACCAGGTGGTCAAGCTGCTCAAGGATCTCCAAGGCGCGGGGCGCCGCTCTCCACGGCCGGTTCCGCGGCGGAACGTTCGAAGGAAGGCCCTGGCGGGGCCAGCTCGGGCGCGGCGGAGTCCGTCACGGCCGGCTGCTCCTTGGGACGCTGTTCCGGGGAGCTGGCGGCCTCCGCGGCCGGAGCATTTGCCGTGGAGCGCTCGAAGAAGCGCAGCAGCTCCACGGGCAGCGGCATCACCAGCGTGGAGGTCTTCTCGGCCGCCACCTCCACCACGGTCTGCAGCAGGCGCAGCTGCAGCGCGCCGGGGGACTCCGTCATGATGGCCGAGGCGTCGGCGAGCTTCCGCGCGGCCTGGAACTCCCCGTCCGCAGTGATCACTCGGGCCCTGCGCTCCCGCTCGGCCTCGGCCTGGCGGGCAATGGATCGCTTCATTCCCTCGGGAAGATGGACGTCCTTGATCTCCACGCGGTCGATGTGGATGCCCCAGCCGAGCGCAGGGCTGTCGATCATCAGCGCCAGGCCCTTGTTCAGCTCCTCGCGGTTGGAGAGCAGGTCGTCCAGATCGCTCTTGCCGATGATCGAGCGCAGTGAAGTCTGCGCCACCTGTTCGATCGCGAACAGGTAGTTCTGCACCGCGATGGCAGCCCGCAGCGGATCCTCGACCCGGAAGTAGGCGACGGCGTCAACCTGGACCGAGACGTTGTCGCGGGTGATGCCCTCCTGCGTGGGCACCGGCATCGTGACGATCTGTACGTTCACCTTCTTCAGCCGGTCCACGACCGGGATGAGCAAGGTGAGCCCTGGCTGGCGGACCTCCCGCTGGGCCTTGCCGAAGCGGAAGACCACGCCACGCTCGACCTGATTGACGATCCTGACGCCGCTGACCGCCAGCCAGACCGTGATCACGACGATCAGCAAGAGCACGACATTGGTGACCATGACTTGACCCCTCCCTTCAAGGCTAGATCCGGGGAGGGGCCTGCGTCGGTAAGGAGGTCGTCAAGTCCTGGTCAGTGGCGTCCGCGCCCGTTCCCTCTTTGTCGGTCGGCTCGGGGATCTCCTGCCGTACTCGGTCCACGACCTGGACTTCGACCGTCTGGACGCCTTACGCCGCGACCGTGCCGACCGCGGCTTCCGGTAGGGCTGTCCCTACCATGGACTGGGCCGTACGCAGGTTCGATCCGGCCTGGTCCTGCCTCATAACGTTCTCGGCATGAGAGCCCTCCAGCACCGTCTCGGCACCGACACCCGCTACACCCTGCTCGGTCTCCCGACGGCCGTCGCGTCCTTCGCCGTCACCGTCACCGGGGTCTCAGCGGGCCTGGGCAGCGCTGTCGCCTTCATCGGCCTGCCCGTGCTCGCCGCGACCGCCGCCGCGTCCCGGCACCTCGCCGACCTGGAACGCGTCGCGCTTCCCGGGGTGCTCGGCCACCATGTCGACCGCCCGTCGTACCCGCCCGCCCCGGAGGGCGCCGGCTGGTTCCGCCGCGTGATGAACCCGCTGACCAGCGGCCAGGCGTGGATGGACCTGCTGTACGGGATCATCGCGTTCCCGTTCTCGCTGGCCGCCTTCGTCCTCACCGCCGTGTGGTGGGCCGGCGCCATCGCCGGTCTGACCTTCCCCATCTACGGCTGGGCCATCGCCGCCATACCCGGCGTCGAGCACGGCCTCCCGGAGTGGCTGGGGCTCGGTGACAGCGACGTGATGTTCGTGGTCGTCAACGCGGCGGTGGGCGCTCTGTTCGCCCTGACCCTGGTGCCTGTCGTACGGATCGCGGCCCTGCTCAAGGCGAGCGTTGCGCAGGCCATGCTCACCCGCGCCGCCTTCCCGGAGCCCACCATGACCCGCGAACCGGCCTGGCTGGCCGGCCGGTAGCCCGCGCCCTTTCCCACATGGTCGCCTCTGTCTCGCTTGCATACGGTCGCCTCTGTCCTGCGCGAGCCGGACAAGGCGGCCATCACGCTGTCCCCGCCCGACGAACAGGCACAGCGCCGCTTCCTCCCCGAGTGCCCCGGGAGTCGCTATCCATGCCGTCGTCCGGGAGACGCACGAGTCCCCGGCCTGACCTGACCATGTCCGCGCCGGACGAACGAGGTCTGAGAGGAACCTTATTCGGAAGTCCCGCGCAGCCGCGCGCGTCGCTCCAATTTTATTAGGAGCCTGCCTCCTAATGCAGTATCCTCATCTACGTGACCGAGGACCTTCCCCCACACATGTGCCAGCTCGCCGAGGTCGCGGCGATAGTGGCCGCCGCAGGAGCCACCGCTGACTGGCTGTACCACCTCAAGGGCGACATGTGCGCGCTGCGCGTGATCAAGGATGGCGTCATCTCGGTTCCCGTCATGATCCCTGCCAACCCGGACCGCGACCCTGAGCTGTTTCGCGAAGCCCTCAAGCGCCTGGAGGCGGTCACCGAAAGGATGAGCCGATGAGCAAGACGATCACCTATGTCATCACCTACGAGAATGGGCGGTGGGTGTCGCGTTGCCCAACTGGGGAGACCGAGGGGGTCGGCGTGGCCGGTTCCTTGTCGCAGATGGAGCGTGACTTGGCGGAGATCCACGCCTGGGCTTGGCCCGAGGACACCCCCGGTGTGGAGTTCGTCTTCGACCTGCCCGAGGACGTGGCGGGTGTGGTGGCCGAATACCACCGTGAAAAGGAACTGGCCGAGGCTCACACCAAGCGTGCCGCGGAGCTGGCCGTCAAGGTCGCTAAGGCTCTCACGAGTCATTGGTCGGAACCAGACACGGCACGTGTCATGGGTATGTCCAAGCAGCGCGTCCACCAGCTGAAGGTCAGCGCCTGACGGGTGCCGCCGAGTACGACACCCACAGCACCGTCGGTGCGCGTGGTCCACATGCCGGTGCCAGGAACGTGCTTGGAGCTGGTAGTCCGCATCCAGACACTGGTAAGCCTGGTCATCGAGGTCCGCGCGTGACGGTTCTCACCCGCCTCGCCGCATGGAGGTCGGGATGGTCTTGCGCAGCTCCGCCTCGGTGAGCGGCCGCGCCTGGACGATGGCATCCCGGAGCGTCTCTTTGGGAATCGCGTCCGAGCTTCCGATCCGGACGAACCGGGCGCCGCGTTGCATCACGTACTCGTGAATGCCGCAGGGGCAGCCCCACTTCGGCTCCGGGATGCGCCCACTGCGGTACCACAGCCCAGGCCGCTCAACCGTGCACTCGACGTGCTCGCTGCGCCCGAACATGACCACGACCTCCGGCTCACCGCACGCCTTGGTGGAGTATTCGCCGCGCTCGGTGTTCAGGGCGATGGCATGGTCCTGCCATACCCGCTCCACCCCGGGGTTCTGGGGTGTGAAGAAGGCGGTCATGCCGTCGTGATGCATGTGGTAGCCGGCGATCGACGTGGTGTACGCGAGTTCCTGTTCGGGCGCGGCCACCTCCTGCCACGCCTGCTCCTGTTGCCGGGCCTGCTCACGACTCGTCAGGTGCACGCCCCCGGCGACGAGCCCGATGCTGATCATTAGTGCGCCCAGCGTGAACCACCGACCGGCGAGAATCGCGGCGCAGAGCCCGAATCCGGCTCCGCTGGCGACCACCATCAGCAGCGGGTCGGAGCCCAGAGGCAGCCTGAGCGTGGAGTTCAGCACCGCGCCCGACCACCACGCGCCCATTCCGCCCGCGAACACCAGGAGTGCCCACCCCAGCCGCCGCCCCCGCGTCGAAGTGAGCGGGGACGCCTCTCGGGACGCGGTGGCCACGAGGAACAGCAGTCCGACCGCGCCCAGCACGACCAGCGCCGCAACAAGGGCGACGATCGACAGAGCACCCGAGAAGAAGGCGACGACGCCAACACAGAGTGCCGTGGTCGCGATGATCGACCCAGCGCTCCAGGCCAGCGCGATCTGCACCGCGACGAGCATGCCCCTGGTTTTGTCCATCGCCGCCCCGCATCGCCATCCGACCGAGCTCTTGCCCTCCGGTTGTTGTGACGCTCCGTAGCGCCGGAATGTTCTGAGCGGATATCCGGGGAACCCGCGGAAGCCTAAGGTGATCAGGTCAGATCGTCGGCCAGGCGGTCGGCAAGAGCTCGCGTTCACCGGACGCCGACGACCGTACCGGCTGAAGGCCGCCACCGGCGCAGGTGGCGGATCGGCGGTGAGACCATCGACGTGATGGCCCCGCACCTGATGCTGGGACCCGCCACGTCGAACGCGGCAATGAAGCGGACCCGGTCGTTCACGGAGCCTGTCAATGTTGGTGAGTTTGGGCACCGCGTTGGCGGCTGGGGACTCCGCTGCTCTGGCGAACTGATCCCGCTGGTAGCGGGAGTCGCAACGATGGGACGATCGGAGGGTGATTGATCGAGTCGGTGTCGTGAGCGCAGTCGCAGACGCGCACGGCCGTCGCCTGCTGAGTATTTCCGACGGCACCATCGAACGCATCGACCCGGATCTCACCGATGAAGAGATCAAGAACCGCTTCGGGCTGGACCGCCTGACCCACATGCCCAAGATCGACTTCTGTGCTGGGCTCCTTCTCGACGGGCCGCTCGAGGGCACTCTCAGCTACGCGATCAACGAACTCGGTCACCGCGGCACGCACTACCTTCCACGAACGCCTACCGATGCTCCGCCCCGGACACCCCCGGGGGCAGGCCTCGTCTACCAGGTTGTGAAACTTGGCGCGAACGGCCGGCCCGCGGAACTCCGCCATGTCATCGAGCCCGACCGGCGGGGGTAGCGACAAAGCTGGACCTCGGGGTCAGCTGGCCTGCAAAGCCACGACGGTCTGTAGTGCCCCAGCGCGAGCCCTACGGCTCCGAGCGCGAGGGCCTCAGAGGCGGCGGTAGATCTATAGATTGTCCGATATGACGCATCTGAGCGGTCTGGTAGCGGAGACCGTTGGCCAGCTCACGGCACGGCATGTGGGCGTGGTAGTCGCCGCTGTGGCGGGAAACTCGACGGAGATCCGGGGCTCCGGACAAACCGAAGGTGCTCCTGGTGCCGACACGTTGTTCCAGATCGGCTCGGTGACCAAGGTGTTCACGGCGCTGACCCTGGCGCAACTGGCCGTGACAGGCGTGGTCGAGCTCGACGAGCCGCTGGCCGCGTTGCTGCCTGAAGGGACGCGAGTGCCGTCGCGAGACGGCAAGGAGATCACCCTTCGGCAGTTGGCGACCCACACTTCGGGCCTGCCCCGTCTGCCCAAAGGCATGCTCGTCGAGGCATTGCTACGCCCGTCGAAACCGGATCCCTACGCCGGCTGCACTGCCGAATTCCTGCTGCATGGTCTGGCCGGAACCCGGCTGGGTGCCACGCCCGGGCGCCGATTTCGTTACTCCAACCTCGGCGCGGGCCTGCTGGGGCTGGCACTCGCCCACCGGACCGGCACCGACTACGAGACGTTGGTCGTTCGGGAGATCTGCAAGCCTTTGGGGCTGGCCGACACCGGCATCGCCGATCGGCAGGTCCGGCTCGTCCAAGGGCACACCCGACGTCGGCGACCTGTCCCACCTTGGCATCTGGCTGATCTGGCCGGAGCGGGCGCGTTGCGCTCGACGGCCGCGGATCTGGTCACCTTCGTGCAGGCCCAATTGACCCCCGAGTCCACTGGGATCGCCGAGGCGATCCGGCTCAGCCGTCAGGCCAAGCACCAGATCAACCCTTTCGCCTGGATACATCTGGGCTGGATGGGCCAGCGGTTGCACCCTCGGCAAGGAGGTGGCCTCCAGATCTGGCACAACGGGATGACCGGCGGGTTCTCCTCGTTCGTGGGATTCAACCCGGAGAAGGAGGTGGCCGTCATCGTGCTCAGCAACACGAAGCGGTCGGTGGACAGACCCGCCTTCGACCTGCTCCGCCGCCTGGAGTCCTTGCAGTAAGAGCTCCGCCGACCACCGCCGGGGTCTGGCTTCCCTTAACGGGCACCTTGGCGATCCGCTTTCCTGGGCAGCCGAGGGCCGCCCGACGTCATCGAGATCGACATCGAGGAGTACGAGGGGTTCGCGCTCCAGGGTGCGGCTCGGACCGGGAGCGTGGCCCCGACGCTGCTGTGAAGGTCAGGTCGTCCGCATAAGGGTGTAGACGTAGGGGCCTTCCGGTTCGCACGGGATGGTGGCGACGACATCGAGGCCGAATCTCGCGTAGAACTGAAGGTTGGCGGGACGACCGGTGTGCAGCCACAGGGGGGATCCGGCGGCGTGGCAGAGAATGTCCCTCATCAGGGAACTCCCGCAGCCCTGGGAGCGCTTCGCGGCCGGCACAGCCAAATACTGGAGATACCACGCAGCCGTGTCGTCCACATCAGCCGCCTGCAGCCTGCGGCGATAGTCCTTCAGCAGCACCGTCGGCCGCTGGAAGGCCCTGAGGGTGAGTTCTTGCGCCCTCGCGGCCTCCTCCTCGTCGTAGAGTCGCCGTCCCGGCGGCAGGAGAATGACGACTCCGCGCTCGTCCAGCAGCAGAAACCCCTGGGCGTCTGCCGCCTTCACGGCCAGCGAGAACGTCGCCTCGAGCAGGGCACGCCGGGTGCGTTCGTCGGGGGTCGTCCAGAGGAAGAAGGGATCGTCCAGGAATCCCTCGACGAGGATCTCGACGGCTTCGCCATTATGGAAGTAGGTTGTCTCATCTCGCATTCGCGCCATGTTGGGCTTCCGTTCGGAGGAAGTTGTGACTTCGACGTATGACGTTTTCATCAGCTACAGCCGTCATGACGTTGATTTCGCGGTTGATCTCGAGAGAACGCTGTCGAGCCTGTCGGTGTATCGAGATCAGAGTACTGTTCAAGTCGGTGACGCCTGGTTCTCCGCGCTGGTAAGCGCGATCTATTCCTCCCGTGCGGTGGTCGTCCTCCTGTCAGCCGAGTACATCTCCTCTCCCATTTGCCGGGCCGAGCTTTTTCATGCACTTGGTCGCGACCCCGACGGCCAAGCGAAGATTGTCCTTCCTGTGCTGATTAAGCCCGTACAACTGCCGGACGTGTTACGTCTCGTACACTATTTCGACGCGACAAAAGGGCAGCCGCGAGAAGATGTTTTGAGCGCCCTGCGGTCGGCGATCACAGCCGGGCTGTCGGCCCCGCGCCCAGCGAGAGTTCCACCTGAGGTCGAGGAAGCACGGCTTGCTCTCGCAGTCGAGCTCAACCCCGATGCCAAGACGCTGGTGAGAGTGCTGCGCATGGCCCGGCGAGCCCTTGCCAACCTCGAGGTCAGGGCGGCCGCGCACACCACGGCGACGCTGCCGCCGACCCTGGAGATCGAACTCGAGGACAAACGGGAAGAGGTGCGCGCCTTCGAAGAACGCCTGCGCAGGGCGATCGCGGGCTGATGCCTCATCGGTAGTGCCAGGCGATGCGCAACCCCTGGTAGGGCAGCAACGGCTCCGTGATGCGATATGTGCTCACCTCATATCCGTCCTGAGTCACGACCTCATCGGCCATCCATTCCCCCGAGCGGGACGGGTGCCAGAACTCCACCCGCAACTGGAACCGCTTCGCGTGCTCCACCGGCAGTCGCACGGTGGCCGTGTAGTTGGTGCACGGGTAGTAGGAGACCAGGATCTCCTCGCTTCTCACCGGGTGGAAGACCTCCACCTCCGCGGACACCTTGGCGGACTGGCCCCGCCGCAGGTTGTAGGGCACCCGGTAGAAGCAGCCGTACGCGCTTCGCTCGGCGTACCTCTCAAGCTCATCACCGGCGAGGTCGATCGGCGCGTTGCCGTGCGAGTCGATGGTCATCCGCTGGAGCCTGCCTCGCTGGCTCAACGGGCTCGGCACGTGGTAAACGGCGTAGCTGCGCATCGACTCCTCGGCGATGTGCGTCGAGGCGATCTGCTCGAAGGAGTAGTTGAGAGCGGCGTCTATCGCCTCGTCGGCCGGCGGGCGACGCCGTCTGTTCGGCTGCAGGGTCATGTTCCAGCGAAACGACCGGCGGTAGGCGGAGGCGAGCACGACCTGTTTCATCACCGCGTTGACCAGTGATGGTTCGCAGTAGAGAGACAGGTAATCCATGATCTCTTGAAGGGTCCGGCTGCCGGTCCAGTCGGGCAGTTCTTTGAGCTGGAGCCGTGGCACCTTCCCCGATAACCGCTGTTCCAGATGGTCGATCTTCGACCGCTGGTTCTCCAGGTTGACCTGAAGTTCGGCGGGAATCGTCAAGGTCGTGTACGCCGCAGCCTGCTCCTCGAGCACCGCGAGCAGTCGCCTTCCCTGATCAAGTTGGCGCTCAATCGCGGTTATCTCCCATTTGTCCAATAGGGGCACCTCTCTTGCCGCATATAAATGGCGATGTTAGCTTAGCCGCAGGAAGGGGGTAGTAGAAATGCGACAGAATGCACCTTCGGACGCAACCGTAAAGTGGATGTACCCCGTCGTCCGTCACTGCTGCGACGGCTCTAGACCCTAGCCCCTATTTATGTGGGGCCTTTCCTGTGATAAGAGTCATCCGTTACTGGCTGGGAATACTTCCGCCGGCGGCGGAGAGTTCCCAGCCGACCGGAAGGGGCGTGTCGGTGTCAGTGCTTGAAACGCTCTACGAGGATGTCGTCGGGTTCTACCGAGGCTGGCACGCGTTGGAGACCTCCGGGATCTACAGCGACGGCCACGAGATCGTCGACCAGGACTACTCGCCCTTGCTCCACCACGATGATTTCTCCTCCCGCCGGGAGGTGCTCGGCGCTTTGACCGAGTTACGGCGGAGACTCGCCGAACAGCCCGGCCTCGACCAAATGGTGTGGGACAACCTGGTCGCGTCCGCGACCTTTCTCCGGGCCATGCTCGGCGAACGCCTCAGTCTCCGGCACTATGTCTCCGTCCTCTACCTCTACGATCCGGTTCCTATTCCGGAGCGCACCCTGGAGGCGACGGCTGCCGACGTTCAGGAGCTCTGCGGGCACTTCGGCCTGGAATATCGCCCTGAAGATCGCCTTCCCTACTTCGCGCGTTTCCGGGTCGAGTCCCCTGATGAGGTGGTCGAGCTGGCCCGCGCGGGGCAGGACTATTGGCTCGACCGCCTGTACAGGCACATCGAGCCGCTCGACGAGTTGAAGATCGAGATCGAGACCGTCCAGAAGGACGAACCCTGGAGTTTCTTCCTCAGCAGCCATGCCGGCCTCGCCACTTGGTCGATCAATACTCACCCCAGGCACACCTTCACTCGCGGGCAGTGCAAATACATCGCGTCCCACGAGATCGCCGGCCACGCAGTCCAGAACCCCTCCTGGGCGCGGGCGGTGACCCGGGCCGGCCTTCCCGCGGCCCTGCACATCCATGCCACGCACCACCCGATCGTGACGCTGGCCGAAGGAATCGCCCAGGCGCTGCCCTACTTCCTCTGTCCCAGGTCCGAACTCGACCCGGAGATGATGCTCGCGAAAAAGCTGCGCGAGTTGCGGGACATGGTGCTGGCCAACGCGCAACTGATGCTGGAGGGGGGCAGTCCTGTCACGGCCGTCTGGGAGTACTGCACGAGCCGTCTGTTCTTCGTGGAGCCATTCGAGATCGAGCGCGATCTCGCCAACCGCGTGCTGAAGCCCGCGCAGCGGGCGTACCAGCACTGCTACGCGCCGGCGTTTCTCGCGTTCCACCGGCTGGCCGAGAGCTTGGACCAGGACGAGGTCGGAGAGTTTCTCCGCTCGCACTACCAGCAGATCCCATCGGTGCGGGACTTCTGGCGACGGGCACAGGAGGTCACAGCATGACGCAGACCCTGAGATGGTCCCCCACCGCGCATTTCGTCGAAGGTCCAGGGGCCACCGCCGTCCTCAATTCTCTCTACCTGAAACCGGTCTATCTCGGGCCTGACTTCGCCCGGCTGAAGCACCTGCACGCCACCGGGGCCGCTCCCCGCGAGTCGCTCGATCACCTGAACGTGCCCGCGCCGGCGCGCGACGACCTGGCACGTGCATTGATCGACGCCAGGGTCCTGCTGGAACCGGGGTCCGTCATGACCACCACCGACGAGGTCGCCGGGACCGTCAAGGCCGACCGCCACCTGACCGAGCTGTATCTCGTCGTCACGGGCGCCTGCAACTTCTCGTGCAGCCACTGCCTGAGCGGCTCGGACGAGACCACCTCGACGTTCTTCAAGACGGCGATGGACGAGAAGACGGCCATACGCTCGGTGGAGCTGTTCGCCTCCGTCATGGATCCGGACCGGGCGAACCGCGTCGTCTTCTACGGCGGAGAGCCGCTGCTGCGCTGGCCGCTCATGCAGCTGGTCATGGACGAGGTACGCGCGCATCCGCGGTTCGGCCGGGGGCCCGGCCAGATCCACACCAAGGTGATCACCAACGGATCGCTGCTCACCGCGCGGATGGCCGAGGAACTGGGCCGCAACAAGGCCGAAGTGGTGCTGTCGTTCGACGGCCCTGACTGGCTGACCCAGCTGTCGCGGCCCAGCCGAACCAAGAACGCCTACCCGCAGTTGAACCAGCTCGTGGACCTGCTCACCGCCGGCGGCGTGGAACCCTCGCTCTCGATCACCGTGACGGAGCCGACCCTGGATCACCTGGAGGTGATCCTGGAGTGGGTCACGAACGAGGTCACCATACCCGTGGTGTTCTGCATCCTGAAGCAGCAGGAGGATCTGCTCTACACCGACGTCTTCGCCGAACGGGCGTCCGACGCCATGATCGCGGCGTACCGGCGCATCCTGGCCTTCGGCGGCGAGGAGCAGCGGCTGAGCCGCATGCTGGCGTGCGTCCGGGACAACATCCCCTACGTCCAGTCCTGCTACGCCCAGGGCGCCCATCAGATAGTCGTCGACCAGAACGGCCGGGTGGGGGTCTGCCAGGGCTTCCTCGAGGACAGCAAGTTCTTCCACGCCAACGTCTGGCAGCCGAATCTCGCCTCCCGCCTCTTCGACACTCCGGCGATGAAGCACTGGGAAGACCGCATCCCGGTGAACATCGACCCCTGCCGCGGCTGCGCCTCGGTCGGCATCTGCGGTGGTGGCTGCCCCGCGTCCGCCAGCAAGGGGGGTAAGACCATCTACGACATCGACCTCGGGCACTGCCGCCAGTCCAAGAAGGTGCTGCCGTTCCTGCTCTGGGAGGTCCTCAACGTGCCTGAACTGCGAGACCGTTTCGCACTCCCGGCCTACGAAACCTTCGGGCTCGATGCCTGATCAGAGCGGGCTGACGGTCGTCCAACGCTGGTTGCTCCGGCACGCCCAGCGCAATCCCAGGGCAGATCTCAAAGCCAACTACACGCAGCTGCTGCGCGGCGCGACCGGGCGGGCGGCCGAGATCGGCTGCGGGCCGGGACAGTTGTTCGCGCACTATCCGCCGTCGGTCACCTCGCTCATCGCCGTGGAGATCAACCCGATGTTCCGCGGCAGGGCGACGGATGCGGCGGCCAAGGTGTCGCTTCCGATCGAGGTCGTGGAAGGCAACGAGGACGGTACCCTCCCACTTGCCGATGGGAGCGCCGACGTGGTGGTGTGCTGCGAGGTCCTGTGCTCCGCCGCCGAGCCCAGGCGACTGCTCGCCGAGGCCCATCGAGTCCTGCGGCCCGGCGGCGAGCTGCGCGTCTACGAGCACAGTCTCTCGACCCGTTACGCGGGTCGGCTGGCGCAGCGCACGGTCGACGTGCTCGGGTGGCCCCGCATGCTCGGCGGATGCCACGCCGCTCGGGACGTGTTCGGCATGGTCGGCCTGTCCGGCTTCGTGTGGAAGGACTGCCGGCGCCTCTGGTGCGCCAGACTCGTGCTGACCTGGCCGATCGGGCCGCATGTTCTCGGCGTGGCTGTCCGGGCGTAGGGGCACTCACCGCAGACCTCGGGACGTCGTCGACGGCTGGTCGCCGATCCGGCAGACCTCCGCGTGGGAATTCGGTCCGCTATCCGACATCGCGCCGCAGCATGCGGTGCGCGTCCGGCTAATCCGTCAGGGCGATGACGAAAGCGCCCAGATAGGCCAAGGTGAAGAGAGCCGGCACCCATTGTTCCAGGCGGGTGAGCGGCAAGTAGCGTCCCGGATCCTTGCCTTGGCCCAAGGCCTCCCACTCGGCACGCCAGTACGGGGACGCCGGCAGGCGTTCCTCCAACGCGCCGATCACGGCGTACTTGGCCGAGTTGAGCTGGCGGTAGGACCGCAGAAGCCAGAACCAGGCGAGACACTGCCCTTCCAAGACGACGACGGAGAGCAGGACGTGCCAGATAGAGGTGGAGCCGTCCCTCCACATGGGCACCAGAATGGTTGCGAATCCCGTATTCAGCGTAAGGAAGAAGGTGTTCGTCACCCCACGTCGTGTGCTGATCCTGTCGGCCATCTCCACGTAGATTTTGTACTGCTCCAGTACCTCATGCACGTCGTGGTCACTGAAAGCGTTCTCTGGGCGGTTCCACAACTGGGGGCGGATTGTGTTGAGTCCCGGGGGAGTCACGGTGATGAGATACTTGCCGACTATGGTTTTCCATAGATTCACCTGATAAGTATCCGCGACCGGGCGGAGCCGCGTACGCGGAATGCCGGTCCCACTCCGGTCACTCACCGGCGCGGGCGGCGTGTTGATTGGTGAGCGTGCCGTCGGCGCGGACGGCGGCTTACTTTGCGACCCGGTACCGCAGGTGCGTAACCGCGTCGGAGGCGATCACCTGCACGCGCTCCAGTTCCATAGGGCCAAGGTCCTCCAATGGTCCAACCCCTGAAAGCGCAGCTCAAAGCCGGGTGCGAGCGGCCGCGGAGAGGTCACGGAGACGGGCAAGGAATGCCTGCCCGTCCGAGCCGGAGTCCAGAGGCAGCAGGTACGAGCTGGCTTCGCTGTGCCCCAGCCACCGGGCGTGAACGAACACGCCGGTCTCACCGCCGAACACCTGGGGGTTCGGAACCTCCAGGACAGCGTCGGCCAAGCGCCCACCAAGGCGTACCGACTCGCCGTCCACCCGGACCAGCACGATCACCACGAACGTGTCGGTGACCACCGCGGCGGCCCGGTTCTCCACCGCCATCGGCGCGAGCGCCCGCCCGCGGAAGAGGCCACGCCGGGATTGCTGAAGGGGAACGCTGTGGGTCTCGCAGCAGATCCGCGCCGACTCGCGCAGATCCTCAAGGAGGTGCTGCTCGGCGTAGCCGTCGAGGAGCACCTGCAGCCGTACGTCAAGGTCGTCGACCGCGCACAGCCGCGTCGACCTGCTGTAGGAAGGCGTGATCACGGTAGGACCTTAGGGGCGAAACCTTGACGGCCACTTGAATCCGCGCAGTCCCTCACTTGCTGCTCTTACCAGCCTCCTGTCGTCGGCGACCGCTCTCCGTAGATCTGCCAGGACCAGGGCGATCAAGATGGAAAGCCTCAGTAGGCTCGGGGAACGCGCGGGGCGGGGGACGTCAGGGCATGGGCAGGCCAGGGCCCATACTGGCGGTCAAGCTTTGATCAGGCCTCCTGTGCCCGCGCGTCGAACTGCCAAGTCCCAGACGGCCGGTGCAGGATCGCGCTGCTGAGCGGAACGCGCGTCAGAAGGCTCGTGCGCTGTTCCGGTGACGGCAGGGTCTCCGCCTTGGCCATCAGCACCGCCTTGGCACGCGATAGCCACGCTTGTGCCTCCTCGCTGCCGGCTGCCCGCAAGACCAAGTAGCGCACGTAGTACACCTCTTCGGTGCGTAGAGCAGGCATGGTTCCGGTTTCCTCCAGCCGTGCAGTTGCCCGCGCGCTCGCCTCCATAGCGCCCTCCAGATCGCCACGACGGAGATCGGCCAGCGCTCGCAAGGCAAGTGCCGCGATCTCGCTGCGCTGGAAGCCGGTGCGTCGGCACTCCTCGACGGTGTCGTCACAAAGTCGCCGGGCCAGGTTGAGGTCGAAGCGGTGATAAGCGGGGGTCATGAGCAGTTCGGCGAGGTAGGTGTGGAGGAGCGGCATTATCGACACGTGTCCCGTCCGCGTCACCCGCTCCCACCCTGCGGAAATCATCTGATCGGCGTGTTCCAACCGGCCCCATTCGAGGTAGAGCTTGCCGAGCAGACCTTGGTTGTAGCCTTGGTGAACGCTGAGATCGGCGTCCCCTTCCAGGAGCCGAAGCGCGGTGCGCAGTACGGCCTCGGCTTCCTCGAAGCGTCCCGTCGCCGTGAGCAGCTGGCCCAGGTAATTCGAGATCATCGCGTATTGGTCTCGGTTCTTGGCTGCCATCAGCTCCGTCAGCGATCGGCGGAGGTGAGTCTCGGCTTCGCCGAACTTACCGTTGTCGAAGGCGGCGACTCCGATGTAGCCGTGGAGTCTGGCCAGCTGCACCCGTAGCAACGGGCGATCCCAGGGGTGCGGGTCCTCGCGAGCGCACCGTTCGGCGACGGCACGAGCTTGGTCGAGTACGGCGATGCCACGGGTCATGTCCCGGCCCACCAAGTGGTGCCCGAGGCTGGCAAGCGCCGGCAGTTCGATCGAGGGGTTTCCGGACTCCGCGGCATGGCCGGCAGCGGACTCGAAGGCGCCCACGGCTTCAGGAAGTCCACCGGCGGCGATCAGGTAAACACCCAGGCACAGGGCAGCCAAGGCGCGCAGCGGTCGCCTGTTCGCTCGGCCGCCTCGACCGCGGCCTCCACCTGCGCGCGGACCTCCTTGGATGGATCGAAGGCTTATATCCGGGCAAGCGGTACAGCCGGACGGCGGCACCCACCGGCTCTTGCCCTAGCGATCCTCATGTTGTCGGATGACGCTCTCCTCCCGTGGTGGTCGGGGGCGGGTGGACTGCGGCCGTCGTCGGCGCGTCTGCTTCTGTGGGGCCAGGTCCTGATTCGACGTTTCCGGACGTTCGATGCGGGTGGGGTTGCCGCGTACGAGCTCGTCGTGGATGCGCCAGCGGGCGGTGGTGACGGCGCGCTCTGTCGCCTCGTCGCCGTGCTCGATGCGCTGTCGCAGCAGCCCCATGGCGAGGCGGCGGTTGAGGCTGAACTGCCGCTCGGTGTCGACCACGACGACGATCCCCGTGGGCCGATGGGTCGCCCGTACGGCCGTGCTGGCCTTGTTGCGATGTTGACCGCCGGGGCCGCCGGTGCGGCAGGCGACGATGTCGACGTCTGCTTCCACGAACGTCGTGCGCGGGGTGTCGACCTGGCAGGGTTGGGCGATGACGTACCAGTTCTTCCGGCCGGTGTTGGCCCGGTAAGGGCTGGGGGCCTGCCAGCACAGGGTTCCGGTCCACGAGGCGGCGAACGCCTCGGCGCCGTCTCCTGCGATTCGGACGAGGACCGATCGGTAGGTGCCGGGCCGGTCACCGGGAACAGTGTGGGCCCGATGGGTCTCCAGGTCCTGCCGGGTGGCGTCGCCTTCCAGGCGGTGCAGCAGTTGAGCCAGCGCCCAGGCACACTCCTGCGGGCCGCGCCCGGCCGACAGGAGCAAGTGGACGCTCACGGCCGGCCTCGCTTGCGGCGCTGGTCCCGGTGGTCCCTGTGGGGCGCTGACCCGAGGTCGGGTGTCTTGTAGGTGACCAGAGGGATCGTCGTGGCAACGGGCGTGGCCAGGTCATGGGCGACAAGGTCGGCGATCACTTGCTCGATGCGCTTGTAGGCAGTTGGTGCTTCCTCGAAGAGGAGCTGGCGGTCGCCGCACACCACCAGCGATCCCATCGGGGTACGGCGCAGCTCTTCAACCGTGTGCTTGGCCCGCCCGCGGCGCAGGGCGTCCGCACGCGACATCTTGCGGCCCGCGCCGTGTGCCACGGAGTGGCCGGCGTCCGGCCCGGCGTGGGCGGCCACGAGGTAGGATGGGGTGCCACGCGTGCCGGCGATGAGCACGTCGCGGCCGTCACCCGGCGCTGCTCCCTTGCGGTGCAGGTAGATCCCGTCGCGGCGCTCGACCAGGTTGTGGCACTGGTCGAGGATCGGCTCGGTGGGCTCGGTCCCCAGCGCGTGGGCGACCCGGGCGGCCAGAAGCCGCCGGTTGAGCGACCCCCATCGTACGGCCTCGTCATGCATGGCCAGGTAGGCGCCGGGATCAGGGGCCGGGCCCGCGCCGTGGACCGCGGTGTGCTCGCGCAAGATCCGTTCGCCCAGCCCCCGGGAACCGCTGTGGACGATGAGAACCAGGTCGCCGGCGGCGAGTCCGAGCCGGCTCGCGTGGCCGGGCTCGAAGACGGTTCCGATGCGCGCCAGTTCGACGAAGTGGTTGCCGCGGCCGACTGTCCCGAGTCCCTCAAGGTGACCTGCGGGAATATCGCCCTTCAGCACGGCCCAGGCGGGATCGTCGGCATCCTGCTCGGGATCGAGCGCGCGATCGAGGTCGGGGAACCGGGCGGCGAGCTTCTCGGGTACGGCGCGCTTGAGCTTGACGGGGAAGACGGCGATGCCGCATCCGATGTCGGAGCCAACCAGAAACGGATACAGGATGGCCGACGCCATGGCGGCACCGATGGGGGCGCCCTTGCCGGGGTGCAGGTCCGGCATGGCGGCGACGTGCATCATGCCGTCCAAGGCGGCCACCTGATGGCATTGCGCGACGGCATCGGACTCGATCCAACTTGTGGGGGAGGCGAACACGGTGACGGTGGCCGACTCCGTGGCCGGAGTGGACGGCGGCAGGAACTCCTGCCGGGAGTGTTGCTGAGACAAATACGCTCTCTTCGCTGAACAAGGTATGGGCGGGCGGCATCACGGCGTGAGTCGGCGCCGTGGCATCTCGAAGTAGCGGGGTGCTGTCCGTCAGAGCCTCATGGACACCACATTCTCTGAGCCCCGCCATGCCAGGCAAACGATTTTCGGCCGTACGGGCTTGCCTGGCCGTGCGGCTACCGGCACGCCTGATCGCTAACGCGCCCTTTGCCACCGACACCCGGCGTTCTCCCGGCCCCACGCCGGCTTCAGCGGCCCGGTGTAAAGCAGCGGGCTGGCGAGGCCGGCATGAGGTCCCGTACTCGACAAAGGGCTTTCTGTCGATCTGACAAAAAGCTATGGTGTACCCATGGCCGACGACCCATGGCAGCCGCCGCGCATCCTGCTCGCGGTCGACCTGGTGATCCTCACCCTCCGCGACACGCGCCTGCATGTCCTGCTCGTGGAGCGTGGCGTTGACCCTTTCCGCGGGGCGCTCGCCCTGCCGGGCGGCTTTCTGCGCGACGAGCACGAGGACATCGAGGCAGCGGCACGACGCGAGTTGGCCGAGGAGGCGGGCCTGTCCGACGTGCACCTGGAGCCCTTGGGTGTGTACGGCGAGCCGGGCCGCGACCCGCGCGGCCGCGTCGTGTCCGTCGCCTACCTGGCCATCGCGCCCCGCCTGCCGGACCCGGTCGCCGGCACCGACGCCGCCCGCGCCTCCTGGACGGCGGTGGACGACGCCCTGACGCCGGGCACGAAACTGGCGTTCGACCATTGCCGCATCGTCACCGACGGGGTCGAGCGCGCGCGGGCCAAGCTGGAGCACACCGCCCTGGCCACCGCGTTCTGCGCCGAGACCTTCACCATCTCGGAGCTCCAGCAGGTGTACGAGGCGGTCTGGGGCGTTCAACTCGATCCCCGCAACTTCTACCGCAAAGTCCAGGGCGCCCGCGGCTTCATCGTTGCCGACGGCCCGATGCGTAAGACCCCGAACGGGCGGCCCGCCCGGCTTTTCAAGGCGGGTCCGGTCCACGAACTCAATCCCCCGATGACTCGACCTTAGGAGGTCGATGATCATGATCGTGATTCTCACCGCGCTGGATCTGGAGTATCAGGCCGTTCGCAGGCACCTGACCGACCCGCAGGTGCACCGCCACACCGCCGGCACCCGATTCGAGCTCGGCTGCCTCGCGAACGGCGGCCAGCGGGTGGCTCTGGGCCTGGTCGGCAAGGGCAATCATCCTTCGGCGGTGATCACCGAGCGGGCGATCGCCGAGTTCTCGCCGTCGGCGCTGCTGTTCGTGGGGGTCGCCGGCGCTCTGTGGCCCGGCATCGGCCTGGGTGACGTGGTGGTGGCCACGCACGTGTACGCCTACCACGGCGGCACCAGCGAGGACGACGGTCTCAAAGCCCGCCCGCGCGTCTGGGAGATCGCCCACGAGATCGATCAGATCGCCCGTCACCTTCACCGCACCGGGACCTGGACGCGCCACCTGCCCGCGGGCGGGGCCGTGCCCACGGTGCTGTTCGGCCCGATCGCGGCTGGCGAGGTCGTACAGGACTCCGCTATCTCCGCGCACGCCCAATGGGTGCGCCATACCTACAACGACGCGCTCGCGATCGAGATGGAGTCGGCCGGCATGGCGCAGGCCACCCATCACAACAGGTCGCTGCCCATGGCCGTGGTGCGCGGCATCAGCGACCGCGCCGACGGCACGAAGACCGCAACCGACGGCCTGAACTGGCAGCCGAAGGCGGCCGCCAACGCCGCCGCCTTCGCCGTGGCCCTGGCTCAGGAACTGGCCGTGGAGCACGAAAACCATCCGGCGAGCAAGGAGAGAGAGGCGAACGGCATGGCCGACAACGTCAAGAACGTCGCCCGCGACAACGCCCGGGTGGGCGTGCAGGCGGGGCACATCCACGGCAACGTCACCGTCGGCCACCCTCCTCAGAACCAGGCAGCCGACCCGGTCGCCCAGCTCGCCGAGTTGCGCGACCGGCTTGCCAGAGCGCGCAAGGCCCAGGAGGTGGACGAGGACACGTTCACCGCGGCGGAGCAAGAGATCGCCGTCGCCGCCGAGTCGCTGTCGGAGAGCACCCAGGAGGGCAGGAGCAAGGCGGTGATCGCGCTCAAGAAGCTCCGCGGGCTCCTGGCGGACGTGGCGGAGCTGGCGGCGCACGTGTCGGCCGTCATCGCGGCCATCCGGAGCGTCCTGTGAACGATTCCCCCTCCGGCCCGACCAACCTCGCCACGGACTCGGCGAACGTCGCCGTCCAGGCGGAGGCCATCCACGGGCCTGTCAACGTCTACCAGGTCGCGGCCGCCCCTTCGCCCGAGGAGATCTTCGAGGTGGGGCTCAATTCCCTGCGCGCCGGGATGGCTCCGGAGGCTCGCGAGCACATTCGCGACGCCGTGGTCCTGCGCAACTACGTCAACGGCCACTCCTGCTTCTACCTGCTGCTGGCCCTGCTCAGCGGACGCACCCTGCAGCAGGTGCCGCCGAACGAGATCGACATGTTGCGTTGCGTGCGCGGTGCCGTCAAGGACGACGACGAATGGGCCGACGCGATCAAGCTGGTCGACCACCTCCTGACGTCCCGTCCTCAGGAGGGCGGGGCTGCCGGCCTGGAGCAGGAGTTCCAGAAACTGACCGACGAGCAGCGCAACGACGTCCTCCAGCACATGGAGATGTTCCTGGACAGCTCCGCCGAGGACGCCCTGTGGGCGCGCGCCTTCGACGCGGCCAAGAGCGACCGCTGCGCGAATGACAGGCTGGGCCGGGCATGGAAGTTTTTTCAGCCGGAGCCCATCGGCGCACGGGTACGGCCGGCGGATCCCGTCCTCATCGGACTCGGCACCTGGACCGCGGCCACGGCGGCCACCGCTCCGGCCCTGGCGGCCGTCGGCTTCATCGGCGCCACGGCATGGCAGCACAACGGGACGGCGGCGCTGTTCACCCTGCTGGCTCTCGCGGCCGGTTGCTATGCGAGCGTGCGCGGCGGCGTGGAGTGGCGGTGCAAGAAGGAGCGACGCCAGGCGAAGGACCGCGAGTATCTGCGCAGGCCGGCCCCCACCACGCGTGGTGATGGTTTCGCGAGCAAGATCGACCGGCAGTTCAACCACTATTCCGCGTTGTACACCCCACGCGGCGCGAACAAGGCCCGCTGGCTCTCGGAGACGGCAGGTGTCCGCCAGTCCTTGCGCGACGAGGTGGTCACCATCTACCGGGAGAGCACGGTCAACGCCAAGCGAGTCGCCTGGCTCACCAGATACCTGGTCGCCGACGTCGCGCGGCGCTGGCAGGCGGGGAAGTTATGGGACTACCGCAAGGAGTTGCGCGTCCCCTTTCTTCTGAAAGCGATGTGCGTGCTCACCTCGGCTGCGGCGACCGCGGCAGGCGCCTTCCTGGTCTGGAGCGGAGCGCACGTCAGGCCGTTGCCCGTGTCGCTGGCCGCGATCGCCGCCCTGGCCTCGGTCTGGTCCGCGGCTCGCCTCTGGCTGCGCATCGCCGCGGAGTACAGGCGCCACTCCGCCGACAAGGCGGAAAAGAAGAGCCTGCTGGCCGGCCGCCAGGCGGCTTTCGACCGATGGAAGAGCAAACTCGCCGACAGGCCGGACGATCTCGAAATGGCCCGCTGGCTGGAGTGCGACCGCAAGGCGCTGATGGAGCAGGCGATGGCCCTCTACAGGTTGAAACGGCAGGACGTCCTCGCCCATGCCTTCATCGAGGCCCCCGCCACGCCCTCCTACGCCAGGGCACGCGTCCAGAACGGGCCATGGCGCTATTCGAAATACAAGATCCTGCTCTTCCTGCTCACCAAGGACGGTGTGCGGCAGTTGACCCAGCACCTGGACTTCCAGAAGGCCACCACCCGCAGCCGGGCACGCACCAACTACCGCTACGACGCGTTCACCTCCGTCCAGGTGGCCGAGACCGACAGCGGAGAGAACGTCTTCGAGCTGACGCTGACCAACGGCGATCCGATCAAGGTCAAGGTGACCGATCCACCCTCGGACGTCACCGAGACCGAGGACAAGGATCCGCAAGGCGCGTCCCAGCTGACCCTTGGCACGGCAGGGCTCAGCAACGCCCTGCACGTCCTGGAGGGGGTCGCCGCGGAGGGCAAGGAGTGGATCGCCTTCGAACGCCAACGTGAGAAAGTCCCCCTCGCGGAGGTGAGCAAGGGCGTGAACGCCATCTTCGCCTGACGAACATGACCGAAACCACTTCCGATAATCGTTCGTTCACCAGACACGAGCTGGGTGCGGCAGAGGGGTGGCCAGGTAGCCGATCTGCGAGGCGCCATCGGGGCGTTGATCCGCCGGCCTGCGTGCTGGCGGATCCCAGCGCGATGGCCTGCAACGCCCTCGCCGCCCGGATGCTGCGGCGGCCGTATCGGACGGTCAGCCCCGGAACCTGCTCGGCGAACGTCGCCTTCGTGCACGTGGAGGTGCGGCAGAAGAACCGGTGCACGCGCAGGTGAACGAGCACCTCCTGGCCCCCGACCGCAGTATCGGACAGCCGCCGTTCATAGTGGCTGTGCACTCGCTGCGACGGCGTTCCACAGGCCGGGCAGGCAGCCTGCGAAGTCCCGGTCCTGGCCCGGATCCTTACCGTGGTTCCCGACCGGAAGACCTGAGTTCTGTGTCCCCGCGCCTGACGGTGATACGGGCGGAGCCTCCAGGGCGGACGAGGCCGGAATTTGACAGGCAAGCTCCGACCCAAAGGTAAAATTTCGGTCCGTTGCTATGCCATGACTCGCGTGGCCGTTAACCTTGCCGAAACTTTGGTGCCCCTATGACCGAAGTAGGGAGGGATGGGCGAACGCCCGCCACGATGTTGAACGTCCTGTCGTTGTCCTCGGCTTTCACCCCCATCACCCGCCTTGGGGCCGATGTGCTCCGGGCAGGGACGCAGATCGTCGGGAAGGTCTGCGACTGGGCGGGCGGGCTGCCGGCTGCGGTGCTGGCGATGCCCGTACCGCTGGTCAACCGTGGCAGGACCATTCCGCCTGCGGTTCCCTCCGCTATGGGGTCTCTTGTGGAAGTGCGCCCGCCGGGTCTGGCCCCGATGACCGTGGCGTACGAGCGGCGCGGAACCGGTGAGCCGGTGGTCTTGCTGCACGGCCTCGGGTCGAACCGGCAGGCGTGGGACGCGGTGGTGCCGTTGCTGACGGTCGAGCGCGACGTGATCACGGTAGATCTGCCGGGCTTCGGTGAGTCTCCCGATTTGCCCGACGGTCAGCCCCATGACCTGCCCACCCTGGTGGCTGGGCTGGGCGCGGTGTTCAGCGCGCTTGGGCTGGAGCGGCCGCATGTGGTCGGGCATTCCCTGGGCGGGCTGATCGCGTTGCGGCTGGGCCAGGCAGGTCTCGCCCGCAGCGTGACCGCGGTGGCCCCGGCCGGATTCTGGAGCCAGACCGAGCGGTGGTACGCCTTTGCCGTACTGACCGCGGCCCGTCAGATCGCGCGTCTTCCGGAGCCGATCACAGCATGGCTCTCGCAGACGATCCTGGGGCATGCGGCCTTGACCGGCACCTTGTACATGCGCGCTGACCAGTCCGCGCCGGAGGCGGTGGCGGCGTCGCTGCGTGCGCTACGCCAGGCGGTCGCGTTCCAGGCCACCATGAACGCCGGGCGCGCACGGGACCTGTTCGTCGGGGACATCCCCGACCTCCCGGTGACCATTGCCTGGGGCACAGCCGACCGTGTCCTGCCGGCGCGCCAGGCGGCACGTGCGGCAGCCACGATCCCCATGATGCGGATGGTGTGGCTGCCCGGATGCAGCCATGTGCCGATGAACGACGCGCCCCAGCTGGTCGCGCAGGTCATCCTGCAAGCAACCGCCACAAGACCCACCGCCGAGCGGCGCGTCGCGGACTCCAGGCGGGAGATCGCCATCCCCCGCCAGTCGACGGGCATTTCCTCATCGGCGCGCCACATACGTTCCGCGGTAGATGGCCACACGGGATCATGAATCTACGGCATTACCTGTGAAACGCGGATATAGGGGGCTGGGGTGGCCGATGGATCGTTCGGCTCGCGACGCTTCGGGATGCCGAAGGCATGTCGCGTTCTCCGACGCCGGCAACCTCACGCTACCGATGCCGATCCTGGCTCGGCTTGTCCGAACGGGGCGTCGGCACCGCGCTCACCATGTCCAGGGATCCCTAGTTCTGGCCGACGAGCCTTTCTGAGCGTTGGCGATTCTCGGACCGCGTTACGAGTCTCCGGACACCATCCGATGCCCCTTGGCCGTGTCCATGTACTCGCGTACCCGATGGATCAGCCCGTCCCGCAGTTCGAAGATGAAGCAGTAGTCGTTGCGGTAGGCGTTGCCGTTGGCCAGCGTGGCCTCCATGGTCTCCTCCACCACGACCACATCGCCGGCGGCGTGGAAGCCCCGGAAATCTACTGTCACATCGGCGACGAACAGGCGCGGGAAGTCGACGGTGAGGAAGTGGACGATGGCGTCCCTGCCCACCATGTGGTGCGTCGCGCCGAGTGCGACGGCGGTCGCGTTCCCGGGCGGGGCCAGCCATTCTGCGTCCTCGGTGAAGAATGCCGCGATCAGGTCCTTGTCGCGGGTCGCGAACGATCGCCATGCCCGTTTCACCAGTTCGCGATGCCGCTCGGAGGTCATGCCGGGCAGTGTAGGTATCCGGCGGGGCGGGGGACTGGCGGATTTCGGACATCGTCACCGGTGCCACGACCAGCTGACGTCAAAGAGCCCGTCGACATCGTCGTGGAGACGGTCGGCGGACCCCATCTGGTCACGGCCTGGGGACTCCTTGCTCCCGGCGGGAACCTCCAGTCCGTCGGGTGGACCTCGGGAAAGCCTGCTGTCTTCTCGCCGTATGCCACTGTCGGCCCGACCAGGACGCTCGCTTCCTATGTCAACGAGTTCGGAGCCGCCGCCGACCTGGCCGAGCTGGTACGGCTCGCGGCTGAAGGCGTCCTGGTGCCCGAGATCGGCTGGCGGGACTCCTGGGAAAGCTTCGCCGAGGCGGCCGACGCGCTGCGCGGCCGGCGCGTGGCAGGAAAGGCGGTCTTCGAGCTCAAGTCCCGCGATTGACACCCTTCCGTCTGAAATGCGGCCTGGCGTGGGTTGGCGGGCTACGTCCATGCGCTGTGTGCCGATGCCCTTGCACCCACGGGAGAACGGCTTGACGGCACGAGTCAGGGTGTTTGGTCACTTCAATCCTCCGAAGAAGGTCCGCAGGTCCGTCGCCAGAGTCTCCGGTGCCTCCATGGCCGGGAAGTGCCCGCCCCGCTCGTACTCCGTCCAGTGGGCCTCGGCCGGCGGGTCGACGAGCTTGCGGACCGTGGGATCGGCGCTGAACACCGCGAAGCCTTGCGGCACGGCCGGCGGCGTGCCCCAGTCGGCGGAGTGGGCCTGCTCGTACAGGAATCGGGCGGCGGAGACGCCGCAGCCGGTGAACCAGTAGAGACTCGCGATCGTGAGCAGCTGGTCCCGGTCGTAGGGCAGGTCGGTGGAGCGCTCGAAGCTCTCCGCGATCCAGCCGAGCTGCCCGGCGGGCGAGTCGTTGAGCAGGTAGCCGATGGTCTGGGGGCGGGTGTTCTGGATCGCCAGGTAGCCGCTGCCGTCGGCGCGGAACTCGGCCATCCGCTCCAAGGCAGGCTGGTCCACCGGGTCCGCCGGGTCGAGCCTGTCGGCCATGCCGGGCAGGAAGGTGGCCGTGGCCGCCGCCGTGTACGGATCTGTCACCACGTGGACGCCCACGACGTGCTCGCCGTCGAGGCCCGCCACCGCGCCGGAGACGCCGCCGCCGACGTCGCCGCCGTGGACGCCGTACCGGTCGTAGCCGAGGCGGCGCATCAACTCGATCCAGGCCCGGGCGGTGCGGCCCATGGCCCAGCCCGGCTCGCGTACCGGGGTGGAGAAGGCGAAGCCGGGCAGCGATGGGGCCACCACGTGGAAGTCCTGCCGCAGGTGCTCGATCAGCGTGGTGAACTCGGCGAACGCGCTCGGGTAGCCGTGGGTGAGCACCAGCGGCAGGGCGTCGGGGTTGCCGGAGCGGACGTGCAGGAAGTGGATCTGTTGCCCGTCGATCTCGGTGGTGAACTGCGGGTACTCATTGAGCCGCGCCTCGGCGGCGCGCCAGTCGTAGCCCTCGGCCCAATACGCGGCCAGCTCCTTCAGGAACTCCAGCGGCACGCCGCGGCTCCACCCGACGCTGGGCAGCTCGTCCGGCCAGCGGGTACGGGCCAAGCGGACCGTCAGGTCGTCGACGTCGGGCTGGGGGATGGCGATGGTGAACGGCTGAATCCGCATCTGATGCTCCTTCTCGGCTTGAGCGTTCGCCACGCTAGGAGCCAATGCGGCACGTTTCCTTCCGCTATCTGGCGGCAGGTTCGGTACTGGACTGGTTCTCTCACCGGAAGAACGCACCTCGTCCGGGATCAGGAGGCCATCACCCTAGGCGGACGGCTGGCCGGGGTAGTCCAGTGCGAGCATGCCGGCCAGGTCGCGCAGGCATTCCTCGAAGACGGGTTCCACGTTGGAGTAGGCGAAGTCCAGTTGGTGGAGGACTTCCATGCACAGCAGGCCGTACAGCTTGATCCAGCACGCCAGGAAGACGTGGACGGCCTCGGGTGGTAGCCGTTCCTCGATGTCGGTGGAGTAGGCGGTCACCTGCTCGCGCAGCGACTCGGGCAGGCTGTCCAGGTCGGGCACCGGGAACCCGCGCGTCTGCCACAGCTCGACCGTCAGGTCCAGCAGGACCTGCTCGAAACGTTGCGCCGCCTGGTGGCGTGCTGAGTCCCGCTGCCTGTTCGGCGGGGCTATCGGGCTGGCGAATATCCAGCCGAACTCGGCGGGGTGGGTAATGGCCCAGGCGCGCATGGCGCGGCAGACAGCCAGCATCCGATCGCCGACCGGTACGTCGGCGTGGGCGTCTCGGGCCTGTTCCATCGTGGTGGCCAGTTCGCGGAAGAAGTCCGCGGTGACCGCGCCGACCAGGTCGTCGTGGCTGGCGTAGTAGTGGTAGAGGGCCGGGCCGCTCATGCCTATCTCCCGGGCCACCGCGTTGATGGTCACCGCCGCCGATCCCTGCGTGACCAGCAGCCTCCGCACGGCCGCATGGATCTCTTCCAGGGTGGCCTGGCGCAGCCTCTCCCGCCGGCTGGTGGTCGTGCGTGCGGACGTCATCGGACCCTCTTTCGTTCCTTGCCTTGCCGCCGTTGACATCCTAGACCATCTATGTTTCCTTAATGGCTCTAAGCAAATTGAGAGTCATTAAGGAGTCGGACGTGGATTGTCGATGGTGGATCTTGCTCACGGCAGTGCTGCTGGCCGCGGCCACGTGGTGGTGGCTGTCCAGGTCGGCTCACGTACGGCGTGGCGTGCGCGGGCCGAACGGCGAGCGGAAGGACTCCTGACATGCCACGGACGACCCGCAACCCGCTCGCCAGCGTCTTCGGCAAGTACGCCATGGAGGCGACCACCACTCACGTCGAGCAGGTCACGCCCACGATGCGGCGAATCCGGCTCGAGACCGACCAGCCCATCGCCTTTCCCTACACCCCCGGCCAGCACATCAGGATCCAGCTGAACGATCCGCTGTCGGTGTCGGGCATCCTGCGCCCCTCCGAGACGTTACGCACCTACACGATCTGGGACCTCGACCCCGGCAGGCGGGCTATCGAACTGCGCATCCACTTGTACGAGGGCGATGGCATCGGGCTGAGGTGGGCACACAGGGCGCGGCCCGGAGAGGCGGTGACCTTCTGGTGGCCGCAGGGTGACTTCTTCACCCGCGAGGCGGCGTACCACGTGTTCATCGGCGAGGAGACCGCCAGTGCCGCCTTCGGGCCGATGATCCGGGCGCTGGGAGCCTCGGCCGAGGTGTACGGGATCCTGGAGAGCGAGACCTCCGAGCATGACTTGGCCATGCCCGGTACCCACCCACTGCGCCGCGTTCACCGCCATGGCGCGCCGGCCGCCTCCTCCCGGGTTCTGCTCGGGGCGGTCGCCGAGCTCGACCTGCCGGGCAACGCCGGAGCCGCCTACGTGGCCGGTGAGGCCAGGACCTGCCAGATGGTGCGCGACTTTCTCGTCCGCGAGCGCAACTGGCCGCGGACCTCGATCAAGGTCAAGCCGTTCTGGACGCCGGGCAAGCGAGGCCTGCACTAACCCGGCTCCACTACGACCACACGGGAGATTCAGCAGTGAAAGCGATCATCGTGGGTGGCGGCATCGGCGGGCTCGCCGCAGCCGCCGCCTTCCATCAGCGTGGCTGGCAGGTGGAGGTTGTCGAGCGCGCCCCCGAGTTCACCGAGGTGGGCGCGGGACTGGCGATACAGCCCAACGGGCTGCGCGCGCTGGACACGCTCGGTCTCGGCGATTCCCTGCGCACCGGGCACCTGGCCGATCCGCCCGCAGGCATCCGGCGCAAGAGCGGGAGCTGGCTGATCCGCAACGACATCGACGACCTGAAACGCCGGTTCGGGCAATGGGTGACGGTGCACCGGGCCGACCTGGTCGACCTGCTGCGAGCCGCCGTACCCGCGGAGGCTCTGCGGCCCGGCATCGACGTACACGACGTGCGACCCGACGGCACGGTCATCCACAGCAGCGGCACCTCCACCGCGGATCTCGTGGTGGGCGCCGACGGCGTGCACAGCGTGACCCGGCGATCCATCTGGCCACACGTGCCCGGACCCCGCTACGTCGGGTACACCACCTGGCGCCTCATCGCTCCGCCGCAGCCCGTCGAAGGAAGCGTGGAAACCTGGGGGAGGGGCGATCGGTTCGGGCATGTGCCGATGCCCGACGGCCGCGTCTACTGCTACATGATGGCCAACGCCCCCGCCGGCTCCCGCAGCGGCCTGGACGAGCTGCGCGAACGCTTCGCGCGCTGGCACGAACCCATCCCCGCGCTGCTGAACTCCGCGCGCGAGGACGCGGCGCTGCAACACGACACCTACGAGCTGCCGAACCTGCGCACCTACGTCTCCGGGAAGGTCGCGATCCTCGGTGACGCCGCGCACGCCATGACCCCCAATCTGGGGCAGGGCGCCTGCCAGGCACTTGAAGACGCGGTCACGCTCGCGGCCGCCGTGGACAGGCTGGGCGTGGGCGCAGGGCTGCAGGCGTACGACCGCGCCCGCCGGCCGCGCACCCAGATGATCGTCCGCCGCTCCCGCCAGGCCGGCGCCGCCGCGCACTGGACGTCCACGACACTGACCGGCCTGCGGGACGCGGCCATGCCCCTCCTGCCCAAGTCGGTCTTCGACCGCTCGCTCACACCCGCCTTCACCTGGACGATCTGAGGCGCCCGCCCGCATGGACGCCTCACCCGCGCCCGCGTTCTCACCGGTGGGGCGCGGGCTCCGGAAACGAAACACACCGCCGAACGCCACCGAAACCCTCGAAAGCCAGAAAGGTCACCACCTATGCCATTTTCCCGGGCCGTGATCGCCTCCATCGGGATGATCACGATGGTCAGCGCCGTGCTGGCCGACCTGGTCATCCCCGACCTGGCGGCGCAGCACGCGTTCAACGCCGGTTGGCCGCCCCACGCCAAGTTCCACGACGCCCAGTACATGGTGATGACGGTGCTCCTCGGCCTCATCGGCCTGGTGCTCGCCGTACGGCAGGGCCGGAACATGCGGGCGCGGTTGCTCTGCGCCGCCGCGATCCTGGCCACTCCCTGGCTCGGCATGTTCGGAGCGCTCCTGTTCCCCGGCACCGCCACCTACGACCCGGAGTTCGCCGATCGGACCGTCTTCGTCCTCGGTCTGCACGGGCAGGTCTTCATGGCGCTTGTCCTGGTCGTGGCCCTGCTCGGAGCGGCAGCGGCGGCCTGGCGCATGCCTGACGACTCCGCCGCTCGATTGTGAACCGCCATCAGTGACTCACCCCGGATCCGGCAGGTCCATCGACGCGAGCCTGGCCGGGTCGATCACGACCGCGATGCCGGCGATCCGGCCGTCGACGACGGTGAACGCGAGGACCGAGAGCGGGGCGCCGTCCTCGCGCCAAGATACGAAACCGGGAAGGCCGTTGACGAGCACCGCTCGCCCTCGCGCGGCTGCGCCGGCGGCCAAACGGTGTTGCGCGCCGGCGGCGACCTCGGTGGCGCCGAGGACGACGATCACA
This sequence comes from Nonomuraea sp. H19, assembly GCF_052068215.1. NCBI lineage: Bacteria > Bacillati > Actinomycetota > Actinomycetes > Streptosporangiales > Streptosporangiaceae > Nonomuraea > Nonomuraea sp. H19. The sequence goes on from NZ_JBQHCV010000023.1 coordinate 133,539, forward strand.
CCATCGGGGGTGTCGACGGTCAGCCTCACCTCGGGGTCGAGCACGCGCAGCAACCCCTCGAAGTCGCCGCGGTGAGCCGCCGCCAGGAAGGCCTGGACCACCTCTCGCTGCTCCCGTCCGGCGACCGTCGGCCGCTCGGTCGCCTGCACCTTCCTGCGGGCGCGGCTGGCGAGCATCTTGGTGGCGTCGGTGGACTTGCCGAGGATCTGGCCGATCTCGTTGAACGGCACCGCGAACAGATCGTGCAGCACGAACGCCAGCCGCTCGCTCGGGCCGAGCGATTCGAGGACGACGAGGAGCGCGAGCCCGACCGAGTCGGCGAGCGCCACGTCGTCCTCTGGCGCGGGGCCGTCGTCGACCGTCACTACGAGGTCGGGCAGCCGGTCGTCGTAGGACGCCTCAGGGTGGGTCTGGCGTGATCGCAGGACGTCGAGGCTGATCCGGCCGACCACCGTGGTCAGCCAGCCGGCGAAGTTGTGGATGGTCGCCGGGTCCTGGCGGGAGAGCCGCAGCCAGGCCTCCTGGACCACGTCCTCGGCGTCGGCGTGTGATCCGAGCATGCGGTAGGCGACCGCGCGCAGCCGGTCGCGCTGGGCCTCGAACGCCTCGGCCACCAGGTTCGTCGGGCTGGTGTCGGACATGTTGTTACCTTCCTCAGATCTGCTCCGTCATTGGTCATGACGGGCCCGGACGGGCACAGGTAACCGATGAAGGAGCAAGACCGATGGAAGCACGTATGAAGAGCGCGGCGAGCCCCGAGGTGATGACGGCGATCCAGGGCCTCTACAAGGTGATGTACTCCGGCGGCGTCGACCCGCGCGTAATGGAGTTGGTCCACCTGCGGGCCAGCCAGATCAACGGCTGCAGCCCGTGCGTATTCGCCGGGGTCGCGTCGGCCAAGAAGCACGGAGAGACCGACGAGCGGTTGCACAACGTGGTCACGTGGCGCGAGACGCCCTTCTTCACCGAGGCGGAGCGGGCAGCGCTCGCGCTGACCGAGGCCGCCACCCGGATCCAGGACGGCGCGCCGGGCGTGACCGACGAGATCTGGGACGCAGCCGCCGCGCACTTCGACGAGAAGCAGCTGTCCGCGATCATTCTGGACATCGCGCTGACCAACTTCTTCAACCGGATCAACCGCACGATCCGGGAGCAGGCCGGCAAGACCTGGTGAGCTGGGCGGGGCGTCATCCGCCCGGGGGGCGCGCCTCCCCGAAATCAAGAGATGACGCCCCGCCGACCGAGACGCCAAAGCACGCCGATCCACTATTCCTCTACCTAGGCCGATAGGTGGGCCAGCAGCATATCCAGCGGCCGCGGCACGCGATCGAGATCGAGTGCCGCGACGAGCAGGGCAGAGTAGCGGATCTTGCGGCCACTGCCTGATCCCATGAACCGGCGCAGCTGGTCGTGAGCGGTGCCCTCGCGCCACGCGGGTTGCCTCTGGAGCGTGCGAAATGAGCGGAGCTCGCCCTCGGCATCGAGAACGCGCTCAACCGTGGCGGTGCCGAGGGCGCGGATCAGCTCGTCTTCCAGGTCAGCGACGCACACGAAAAATCCGAGCGCCTCCAGATCGCTTCGGCTGAGATCGGATCCAAGGCCGGCGCGCTCGAGAACCCTCCGGAAGTCGCCTTCCTCCCTGACGTCGCACAGACCGGCCAGCCGGAGATTGCGACCGGGAGGGCCGAACCTGCCGACATACGTCCCGATGTTCGTGGCACCGCCCATCGCCACAAGGGAGATGCCTTCGGCCGCCAGGTTCCGGCCACGGCGCTCGGCCAGCGCTTCGACGGCCGACTTATCACTGACTCCCTCGACCAGGACCACGGTATGCGTGTCGCTCACGAGCCCAGCCTCGCACCGAACCTGGAGAGGTTCATCCCCTTTTACGCGGTGGAAGGTCGCCAGCCCCGGATCACGGTCTCCGACTGCCGAATGGAGATCCTTGTGACGTCGCCGCGTGAGCCTCCGTAAGGTCTCCTGAAGCGAAGCGTAAGCGGCACCGGGCAGAGTTCTGGTTGTCGAACGAAGTGCCCATACAGCCAGGAGAAACTCAAGATGCGCAAGATCATCAACTCGACCTACATCAGCCTCGACGGCGTCATCGAGGACCCTTCGTGGACCACACCGTACTTCGACGACGAGGCCGCCGCCTTCGCCGGCGAGCAGACGGCCGCGGCCGACGCGCTGCTGATGGGCCGGCGCACCTACGAGGGCTTCGCGGCCGTCTGGCCGAACCAGGACGAGAGTGACCCGAGCACCGGCGCGGCCTATTTCAACAACGTCAAGAAGTACGTCGCCTCGACCACCCTCACCAATCCGGAGTGGAACAACAGCGAGGTGCTGCAGGGCGACCTGATCGAGGCGGTCACCAGGCTGAAGGCCCAGGAGGGCAAGGACATCCTGATGTACGGCTACGGCGCCGTCACCCACGCCCTGGTCAAGGCGGGCCTGGTGGACGAGGTCCGATTCTGGATCACCCCGGTGTTCGTGGGCGGCCCGTCGTTCTCCGCACCGCTGAGCGACGTCGAGACGACGCTGACCCTGGCCGGCACCAAGGTCATGAAGGGCGGCGTGATCATCGCCACCTACACGCCGGCCGCCCGGTAGGCGGACCGGTCAGATCTTTGCCCGGTCCCAGCTCACGACATGGCCCTGACGCGGGCGGCCTGCTCCTCTTGGACTTTGCGGGCAGTACGCAGGAAATCGAGGATGACGGCCAGTTCGTCCTGGCCGTACTCCTGCAGCGCCTGGGCGCCCGCCTGTCCGACCGGGACGAAGATCTCGGCCTCGGCCGAGCGGGCGGCGTCGGTCGCGGCGACCAGGACGCGGCGGCGGTTGCCCGGATCGGGGGAACGGGACACCATGCCTGCGCGTTCCAGCCGGTCGATGACCGTGGTGGTAGCCGCTGGGCTGAGCTTCAGCGCGACGCTGATCTGGCCCGCAGGCACTGGGCCCTCGGCCAGCACCACGTCGAGGCAGCGCAGGTCGGTGCGGTTGAGGCCGAGCCGGGCGGCGGCCGCCTCGTCGAAGGCGTCGAAGCTCTGTTGCAGCTGTCGGAGCTGCATGGCGATCTCTCCAATGACGGCATGTTTCGACATTCGAAGCTTTCTGCTATCGTACATTTCGTTGGTCGAAACGACGATATCATCTGCGGAGGCACCACCATGCGCTCAGCCACCCTTACCGCCCCCACCCCCGGCACACGAACCAGCGACACCGCTCAGATCGAAAGGCTCTTCGCCGACTTCCTGGCGGCCTGGACGGCGGGTGACGCCGAGGCGTTCGGCGCGCTGTTCACCGACGACTCCGACTACGTCTCTTACGACGGCACCATCGCGCGCGGCCGCCGGGAGCACCAGCACAACCACGACAAGCTCTTCCGCGGCGTTCTGGACGGCTCGGCGCTGGTCGGTGATCTGGAGTCGGTCCGCTACCTCGCGCCGGACGTGGCGATCGTGTACGGCACGGCCTCCGTCCTGATGCCGTGGCGATCCACGCTCCCCAAGCGGCGGCTGTCGCGGCAGACCATCGTGGTGGTGCGGACGGAAGCCGGCTGGAAGATCAGCGCCATTCACAACGGCCGCGTCCGCCCCGTCACCGTTCCCGAGCCCGACGCGTTTCCTTCCAAGATGTCCCAGCTGATGGCGCGTATCGCCCACCGACTCGGCTTCGGCCGACGCTGACCCCGCGGGCCCGGCGGACTGCGGCGTCGCATCCGCTTATCGGCGTGGATGGGCCTGCCACGCGATCCGATGCCAGGCCGGCAACAGCACGCACACAAACGGAGATCCTCGACGGCGGCCGTACAGGCGCCTGCCCTGCCTGTGGAGCGAAGGTAAACGCCGCGCTAACCGAATCTTGATTGGCCCCTGACGCGCCCTTGCCTACCGTTCGACTATGCGGTCGAGCAAAGCCAGGTTCCCGGTCCCGATCTCCGTCGCGCTCCTGGTCCTCGGGGGAGTGGTGGGGTTCGCCGCCCGTACGCCCGCGTGGACCGCGGCGGACACGAGCCTGAGCGGGATCGTCCAGTCAGCACGCGAGCCGTGGCTGACCGCGATAGCCCAGGTGCTCAACGTGGCATTCGGCAACGTCGGGGGCACGATCCTGGCCGCCGGCCTCGTCGCGGCGGTCGCCGTCTGGGGACGGCCGCGCACCGCCCGGCGGGTGCTGGTGGTGGTCGCCGCCGGGTGGGGCGTCAGTCTGCTGCTCAAGCTCCTGGTCGACCGGCCCAGGCCGGCCGCGTCCCACGCGCTGGTGCAGGGGCTCGGCTCGGACAGCTTCCCCAGCGGCCATGTATGTCTCACGCTGGCCATCGCGGTCGCTGTCGCGCTGCTCACCTGGAAGACCCGCTGGCGATGGCCCATCGTGGCGGCGGGCGGCCTGCTGGTGATCGGGCAGATGCTGGCGAGGGTCTACCTCGGCGCGCACTATCCCACGGACACCATCGGCTCGATCATCGTGGCCCCGGCCGCCATCCACCTGGCGACGAACGCCCGCAGGCTGGGCCCGTTCCTGCTGCGGGTGGCCAACCGCCGCAGGGTCCGCCTGGCCGGCCCGGCCGGGACGCGGGAGGTGAAGATCCTGCTGCTGCACGCGTACGGCATGGGCGGCACCATCAGGACCGTACTCAACCTCGCGAGCACGCTGTCGGCCGACCACGACGTGGAGATCGTCAGCGTCGTCAAGACCAGGGAACGGCCCTTCTTCCCGATGCCTCCCGGCGTTCGCGTCACCTTCCTGGACGAACGCCCGCGCCGGCACCGCTCGCGCCTGTTGCGCAGCAGGCTCATCCCGCGGGAGGAAACGGCCTATGACCGGTTCGACCTGCGTACCGACCTCGCCCTCCTGCGCTTCCTGCGCGGGCTGCGCACCGGCGTACTGATCACCACGCGTCCCGGGCTCAACCTGGCCGCCGCCCTGCTGGCCCCGCCCGGCGTGATCACCATCGGCCAGGAGCACACCGGCTTCGGCTCGCACAAGCGCCCCGTCCGGAAGATGATCGCCCGCAGGTACGGCAGGCTCGACGCGCTCGTCACCCTGACCGAGGCCGACCTCGGCGCCTACCGTACGGCTCTGGGCTCCCGCGCGCCCCGCCACCTGCTGCGCATCCCCAACGCCACGCCGCCCATCAGCGGCGGGCCGTCGCCTCTGAGCGCCAAGGCCGTCATCGCCATCGGCCGCCTCGCCAAGGTCAAGGGTCACGACCTGCTCCTGCGGGCGTGGGAGCAGGTCAGCGTCGCGCATCCCGGCTGGACGCTGTGCATCGTGGGATCAGGCGTGGAGCGGGCCCGCCTCCTGGCGCTGGTCGCTGAACTCGGCCTGGACTCGGTCGAGCTGCCCGGCCCGTCGCGCGACGTCGGCGCCCAGTTCGACGACGCCTCGCTCTTCGTGCTCAGCTCCCGCCGCGAAGGCTTCCCGATGACCCTCCTGGAGGCGCTGAGCAAGGGCGTGCCCGTGGTCGCCTTCGACTGCCCGCACGGCCCCGGCGAGATCATCACCCACGGCCACGACGGACTCCTCGTACCGCCGCAGGACGTCGACGCCCTGGCCGCGGCGATCGGCCTGCTCCTCGAGAACGAGGACGAGCGCTGCCGGATGGGGCAGGCTGCGCTGCGTACCTCCAGGCAGTACGACCGGGAGGTCATCGGCGGCCGGTGGACCGCGCTGCTGGCGGAGCTGGCGGCCGGTCGCTGACCCGCCGCCATGGCCCAGGTCGCGGGAGGCAGGGACCCGTCTGCCACCCTTGGAGGGTGACAGCGCGGGGCGTGCCGCTGCGGCGGCGGGTGCTGGTGGTGATCGTGAGCGTGACCGCCCTGGCCGTCACGCTCTTCCTGGTGCCGCTGGCGGTCGCGGTGAGCCTGCTCGTCCACGACCAGACCGTGGCCGCCCTGCAACGCGACGCCGCCTGGGTCGCCGCCGCCACCCCCGACGAGCCGGGTACGCCGGTGGAGCTCCCGGCGGGCCTGCCGGGCGACCTGGCCATCGGCGGGTACGACATGTCGGGCACCCGGCTGTTCGGCGACGGCCCGGCCCACTCCGGCCTGGCCGCCGCCAGCAAGGACGGGCGCGTCCACGACACGGTGGAGGGCGGCTTCCTGGCCGTGTCCGCGCCCGTGCCCTCCGACGAGGGCACCGCCGTGGTCATCCGGGTGGCGACGCCGAACTCGCACGTCGAGCACCGTGTCCAGCAGGCGTGGCTGCTGTTGGGCGGGCTCGCGCTGATCGTGATCGCGCTGGCCGCGGGCGTGGCCACGCGCCAGTCCACCAGGCTCGCCGCGCCGCTCGAGCGGCTCACCGCCGCGGCGCAGGCGCTCGGGGGCGGTGACTTCAGCGTTCGCGCGTTCCCTTCCGGGCTGCGCGAAGCCGACGAGGCGGGGCAGGCCCTGGAGTCGACCGCGCGCCGCCTCGGGGCCGTGCTGTCGCGGGAGCGGGCCTTCAGCGCCGACGTGTCCCACCAGCTGCGCACCGGGCTGACCGGCCTGCTGCTCGGCCTCGAATCCGCGCTGTCCCGTCCGGGCGCGGATCTGGAGCCCGCGGTACGGGCCGCGCTGGCGAGGGGCGAGCGGCTGCAGGAGGTGATCGACGATCTCGTACGGCTCAGCCGCGACAACCGCGCGCCTGCCGAGCCGCTCGACCTCTGCGGGCTGATGGAGGAGGTCCGGCAGGAATGGCAGGGCCCGCTGGCCGAGCAGGGGCGCCGCCTGACCATCACCGTGGAGCCGGAGCTGCCACCGACGGCGGCCCAGCCGGCGGCAGTACGGCAGATCCTGCGCGTGCTGCTCGACAACGCGCTGCGTCACGGGGCGGGGGAGGTCGCGGTCACCGTGGCGGACGTGGGGCCCGGGCTGGCCGTCGAGGTGAGCGATCACGGGCCCGGGGTGGCGGAGGGCGTCGACCCGTTCGTCCGGTCGAGCGGCGACAGCCACGGCATCGGGCTGGCGCTGGCCCGCTCGCTGGCCGAGGCGGAGGGCGGCCGGCTGGTGCTCAGCCGGGCCCGGCCGCCGCTGTTCACCCTGCTGCTGCCGGGTCGTGACACCTAGCGCCACGCTGCCGTGAGGTCAGGGCTCGTAGCGGTAGCCGCGGCCCCGTATCGTGACGATCCGCTCCATCCCCTCACCGTGCTGGGCCAGCTTGCGGCGCAGCGCGAACACGTGCACGTCCAGCGTCTTGGTGGGGCCGAACCAGTTCTCCTCCCACACCTCCTCCATGAGCTGCTCGCGGGTCACCACCTCGCCCGCACGGCTGACCAGTGCCGCCAGCAGGTCGAACTCCTTGGGCCGCAACGCCAGCTTCGCCTCCCCGACGTACGCCCGCCGCGCGGGCACGTCGAGCCGGAGCCGCCCGGAGGTCAACATCCGGGCACCCTGCGCCGGGCCGCGTCGCCGCAGGTGGGCGCGGATCCTGGCCATCAGCTCGGTCAACCGGAACGGCTTGGTCAGGTAGTCGTCCGCGCCCGCGTCCAGCGCCACCACGACCTCGAACTCCTGCGTGCGGGCGGTGAGAACCACGATCACCGTGTCCGGCGCCCTCGACCGCAGCTGCCGGCACACGGTGACGCCGTCGACGTCCGGCAGGCCGAGATCCAGCAGGACGAGATCCGGCTGGTGCCGGTCGGCCGCGGCGAGCGCGTCGGCGCCGGACGCGGCCGGCACCGCCTCGTAGCCCTGCGCCACCAGCGCCTCGACCAGCTCGGACCTGATGACCAGGTCGTCCTCCACGACGAGCACGCATGTCATGCGCCCGATCGTACGGATCGTCGGCTCCGAGCCGCCCATTGCCTGGTTACTGGGTGCCCGCAACTGTGGTCAGCTCGCGGACACCTCGTGAGCTACGGCCGGGGTCGCATCTCGCTCAGCACCCGCATGGCATCCATCTCGATGCGCGAAAGGTCGTGGAGGATGACACCGGCCTGCTCGAGGTACGCCGAGTCGCCCCCGTCTCCAGCCTTCGTGATCAAGGCGGCCACGTCCGTCCACAGGGCGGCGGCCTCGGCGTACAGCCGGTGACCTGTGCGAAGGTCGTCATCGTCGATGAGCCCGGCGCACTCGCCGAGGAAGTCACGATAGAGGGCACGGAACAGGGCGCCGCCGGTGCCAGCCTTCTCCATGAGGAGGGCGGCCTGCGGCAGGTCCCGCTTCGGCTCGTCCGTGCGGAGCAGCCACTTGGGCACCTGGCGGGCGGCTTTCTCGATGCCACGATGGCCCAGGTTCGCGATGGGCGCGGCGAGGAAGGCGTCGGCGCAGGCCTTGATCGCGGGGATGATCTGGTCCTGCCAGGAGGGCGGGTGCGCCGGCAGGGTGATGGAGAAGGAGCGGTTCCTGGCGGTCATCGGGCCGCGTTCGGCCCTCGCCATGGCCAGGGTGGTCCGGCTCGTACGCACGGCTCCTCCCTGCTGCGCGGTGTCCACCAGGTAGGCATGGTGCTCGTCGTAGCCGTACATCGCGACGACATGGCCACCGAAGTGCACCTTCGACTGGAAGTAGTCCAGGTGGTAGCAGTCGAGCTGGAGGCCGACCGGTAGTCCGGCATCGATGCGGGCGGACACGTTCTCCCACGCCTTGCGTGGCGAGGTGGTCTCCTCGACCAGCAAGGTCAGCCCCAGCCTGGCGGCCAGGTTCCGGGTGAGGTCGAAGGGCTTGACGCGGCCTCCGAGGAAGGGGAACTCCATGCTCTTGGCGTCCCAATAGATGAAGGACAGACCCGAGCCGAGCCCGAACAGCATGGGCTCGGACAGATCAAGTCCCTCATGCCGCAGCAGCACACCCAGTGCCGTCGTCTCGCAGTGTTGCATGCCGCGAGCCTCGATGCCTTTCACGATGGTCATGCGTCGCTCTCCTCGATAGCCGGGCGATCAGCGGATGCGGGGCCGCTGTCCGGGCCGAACGCCGGAAGTAGCATGATGCCTCCCATAGGGGGAGAGTCCAGCGTTCGATCCCTGTTTCGCAGGGCTGGCTCGGCGAGCTCCGGCTTCCTCGACACGTCGTGGTTGGGACACTCCTCACACGCTCGCGGATGATCTATTACCGGGGCTGTGCGTCCGCTTCGTCGAACAGGTCTTGGAGACTCTGGGCGGTGACCGCGCGGGTGGCCCAGGTTTCGAGTTGGGCGAGGTCGGTGCAGGCGGTGATCCGAACGCGTGTGTCGTCGGGGACGTCAAGGCCGCGGGTGGCCAGCACGAGCAGTACCATCCTGGCAGCCTCCTCGGCCTTGCCTTCCGCTTTACCCTCCGCCTTGCCTTCCGTCTTGCCTTCTTTGCGGCCGCGGCCGAAGTGTTCGCGAGCGAAAGGGCTGTAGACCGGCCATTTGGTGGACGCGGACTTCATGATCTCCTCCATGAGGCGGCGGATCTCGGGCGCGGACATGCTGTAAGCGTATTCATAGTAATCCGGAGCGTGTTCATCGGTCATGTCCGCCAGCGCAGTGGCGAACGCCTCGATGACCTTGCGGTCGCGGCCGTGGACCATGACCGACATGGCTGCAAGGTCCGGGTGGGCGGCGGCTTCCTGGGGGTCGGTGATGGCCGGGATGCCGTCCGGCCCCAGCACCCAGGCCTGCAGACGGTAGCCGGTCAGCCCGGACTCGATCGGCTGTGCGTAGTGGGCGGCGGCCCTGCGGTCGGGGCAGATGACCAGGACCGAGACGTCGCAGCCCACCACCAGACTCACAGATCTTTCGCTCGCTTTTGGAGGGGTTCATGGCCACCGGGATGGTTCTCGTGGAACGCGGCGGCGGTCGGCTACCGGCCCTGAGAACATTGAGCGGCGACCCGAGCGTCAGCGCCCTCCAGGAGCTCAGTCGCCGTCACAGCACGGCGATGCCTCGTTAGTGGCTCAATCACAGACGAAGCAGAACTCGTTGCCTTCCGGGTCGGCCATGACCTGGAAGGACCCCTGATCATCGGTTACGGTCTCGCCGATCCGCGTGGCGCCCAGCCGCAGTGCGTGGGTGGTGGCCGGCTCGATTGCGTCGACCTCGATGTCCAGATGCAGCCGGTTCTTGACGGCCTTGTCCTCGGGGACCCGCTGGAATGCCAGCCGTACGGTCCCGGGTGGTTCGACATGCGACCAGCCCCGGGCGCGATCCACCGGGTCGCCGCCGAGCAGAGCGGCCCAGAAGCGAACCAGGCTCTGTGGGTCCCGGCAGTCCACCACGATCTGCTTTACGCGCGCATGCATGATGGCCAGTGTGGTCTCGGTGGGGCCATCAGGCGTCCGGGGCTCGCTGCGGACCGCGGTACGGCAGCGTCTGACTGTAAACGACGTTGGTCGTCGTGCTTCCGAACTCGGCGAGCTCGTCGATGAGCTGTTCCAGATGGCGCATGGATGCCGCGGCGACCTTCAGCGTGTAGCAGTCGTCGCCCGTGGTTCGCAGGCACTCCAGGATCTCCATCCGTTCGGCGAGCAGCTGGTGCAGCGGCTCGTGCCGGCTGCCCGGATACTTGAGGCGTACGACGGCGAGCACCGCGTACCCGACCTTCTCCAGATCGACGTCGGCGTGGTAGCCGGTGATGACGCCCATCGATTCGAGGCGTCTCACCCGTTCGGTCGTCGCCGACGAACTGAGGTTCACCCGCCGTCCGAGCTCGGTCAACGGGATGCGGCCGTTCCGTTGGACCTCCACGAGGATCGCCCAGTCGCTCGCGTCAAGATTCTCGGCCATCCGGCAAACTTACCGGCAGAATCACGGTCATCCACCGCCTATGCCGGAAGCACTCTCTTCATCGGGGCTGATCGCCTGGGATAGCCTGAATCGATGCGAGTAGGCGTGAACGTACCGAATTTCGGGCCCGGCACCGACCCAGGCGTCCTGCGCAGCTGGGCGCAGACCGTGGAGGGGCTGGGCTTCGATCTGCTGATGGTCTCCGACCATGTGGTGGTGACACCCGACGTCGCCGAGCAGTATCCCGCGCCGTTCTATGAGCCGTTCACCACCCTCGCCTGGCTCGCCGGCATCACCGGCCGGGTCCGGCTCGGTACTACGGTGCTCATCGCGCCGTACCGGCACCCGCTCCTGACCGCTCGCATGGCCGCCAACCTCAACCAGCTCAGTGGCGGCCGGCTGGTCCTCGGCGTGGCCTCCGGTTGGGCCCGGCAGGAGTTCGCGGCGCTCGGCGTGCCGTTCGACCAGCGCGGGAAGCTCACTGACGACACCCTCCGGGCGGTACGGGCCGCCCGGGACGACATCGACGACTACCGCGCCGGCCCGATACCGCTGTGGATCGGCGGCAACAGCGACGCCGGCATCCGCCGGGCGGTTCGCCTCGGCGACGCGTGGCACCCGCTGCGGAACACTCTTCCCTGGCTGCGCGAGGCGGTTGACCGGATGAAGGTCATCGCCGGCGACCAGCCGGTCCCTGCTTTCGCCCCGCGCATCATCCTGCGGATCACCGGCTCGCCGGTCACCGGTCCCGACCGGCTCGCCGGCGAGGGGACCATCGACCAGGTCGTCGAGGACCTCGAACAGCTGCGGCTGCTCGGTGCTGAGACCGTCGTCCTCGACCCGTTCGACGGCGACCCGGACGAGACGCTTCATCCCGAGGCGAAATGGCAGATGCTCGCCGCCGTCGCCGCCCATTGGGACCTTCACCCGCGAAAGGAGCAACCGTGACACAGGGCGAGGAACGACTTCTTCGCCGCGCGATCGAACTCGCCGCCGCGGCGCGGGCGGCCGGCAACCCGCCGTTCGGATCGCTGCTGGCAGACCCGGACGGTCGCGTGCTGGCCGAGGAGCGGAACACCACGCTCACCGACGCCGACATCAGCGCGCACCCCGAGCTGAAACTGGCCCGCTGGGCGGCCCGCGAGCTCGATCCCGCCACCGCGGCCGCCACGACCATGTACACGAGCTGCCAGCCCTGCACCATGTGCACGGGGGCGATCCAGCGTTCCGGGCTCGGCCGCGTCGTGTTCGCCCTCTCCGAGGAGCAGCTCAACGGCCTCAAACCGGGTGGCGGCTGGCCGCAGGTGCCGTATGAGGGCCCGGCCCTGTATGACGAGGCGCGCGTCCCGGTCGAGGGGTACTACACCTGAGTCGCCGTGGCCCCGCCACCACCTGCCTTGGCTGGGCCGGGCGAGCGGCTGGCCGGCTGCATTCATCTTCGGCGTTCCGGCTCTGGGCCTGATCGCGGTACGCGGACGATCGGACAGTCACTCCTGCACTGAGTGGGCGCCTCGGCCGGTGAGGCCGGGGGCCTCCTCCTCCTGGCCGAAGGTGATCACCATGTACCTGCCGTTGGCGTAGCTCACCACGGGCCGCTGGAGCATCTCACCCACCCTGCGGGCGACACTCTGGAACAGCTCCACCAACTCGGGAGTATCGGCGCTCACCCTGAACCGTCCGTCGGCGACGAGGTGCTGGGCGACCAGGTCGGAGAAGACCAGCTCGCTCCGGGCTCTCTCCTCCACGGTGAGAGGGGTGCGCTGAGGCGCGGGCTGCGTGCCAAGAGGCTGGGGCATCGCTGATCTCCTCGTGATCGCCGTCCCCCAAGAATGCCATCCGCGCCACCCCTTTGGTCCACTATCGAGCCACGTGCGCGTAGCCGGCTGAGTGAGCCGGAAACCACGCTGAACCGACGTGACCCCGGCAAAGGTTTCGGTCACGGCACCAGGTGACGGGGAACCCGCTGAATGAACCGGCCCTCTCCTCGGAGCGTCACATCTGGGTATGAAGCAAAGATCCTTCGGCCGGGCAAGCGGCTGGCTGGCGGTGTTCGTCCTCGGCGTCCCGGCCTTGGGGCTGATCGCGGTGGCTCTCGCGTTGCGCGGGCGATCGGCCGTGATGTTCGCGGTGCCGTACCTGGTGCTGATCGTCTTGGCCTATCTCGTAGGGCTGGTCCTGCTCGCGGTGCTCAGGTTCTCGCCGGACTGGCTGCGCGCGCTCGTCGCGGCGGTCGTCGTGTACGTGATCGCGCTCGTCACGCCGTTCACCAGCGTGATGGCGAGCTATCCGATCCAGGTGATCAGGTGCGGGGGCCTGCCCATCGTCGCGACCGGGTTCGCCGCTGCCATGAGCTACGACGTCCCTGGCGGTGGGGACTACTACGTGACGCCGCTGCACGGCTCGTTCTTCTGTACGGAGAAGGAAGCCAAGGCCGCCGACTACCACCGTTTCGACTTCTAGTGCCGTGGGCGCCACGCCACCGTGAGAAAGTCAGGTGTCGGTGCTCAGATGTAAGGTCCGGCACGTGGACGAGACATCCAGAACCCGACATGTCGTACGTGCCTACGTTGACAACGCCGAGCGACGTGACTGGGAAAGCTTTGGTGCCCTGCTCGTCGAGGACGTGGTGTACGAAATGCCGCAAACCCGTGAACGAATCCGCGGGAAATCGACCTTCCTCCAGTTCAACATGGAATATCCCGGTGATTGGCACCTCCAGGTGAGGCGCATCGTGGCCGATGGCCGCCATGCTGCGGCGTGGATCGACGCGCGCGTCGGCGCCGAGCACCAGGACGCATGCGTGTGGTTCGAACTTTCCGGCCAGGGACTGATCAGCCGGATCACCGATTACTGGCCAGAGCCGTATGATCCGCCGTCTGGTCGCGAGCACCTTGTGGAGCGCTGGTAAGCCTTCCACAAGGCACACGACAAGGGCGGCGGCCGCTCCTGCCGGGTTTCGCCTCTTCACCCGACCGAGGTGAACCCGGTGAACCTTCGCAAGTGCCGGCGATGGCGGCGGGGTTCCATGGGCCCGCGGATTTCCTTCCTCCGTCCTCAGTTGATGGACGCGGTCCTTGGGGCCGGGACCTGCACCCGGCCCTCGTACGGGTCGATGCGGTTGAGCGCGCTGCGGGTGATGTCGGCCACGTCGGCGTCGGAGAATTCCTCGGTGAGCGGGATGCCCAGCGCCGCGAACAGGTCTCGGGTCTCGGCCACGGTGGGGGCGTCGCTCAACGGCGTCGCCTTGTGGATCGGCAGCAACCGGGTCTGGTTCAGGCTGTTCTCCAACTCGACGTACCAGGGGTTGTAGTGCGGGCTGGTACGCGGGATCGCCAGGCCGGGGAACTCGGGCCCCCGCTGAGTGATCACCAGGTTGTGCGAGGTGAGGTCACAGCGGAACAGCGAGATCGTGTTCGACAAGCCGATCTTGAGCTCCAGCAACTGACTGTTGCGCTGGCGGTACCAGCAGGCGGACAGGATCGTGGCGTACACGTCCTTTCGCGTCCCGAGTGAGGTCCACTCCTTCTCCTCCGAGCCGTCGTGGGACAGGTTGCGGTGGAGCTCGGTGTAGGAGGTGCACAGCGCCTCGTCGGTGGGGTCGAGCAGCTCCAGCAGGAAGCGCAGCTTGCTGCGGGTGCGCTTGACCCGCTCGATGCACTCGGGCAGGGTGACGGCTCTGATGTACGTGCCGGTGCCGCCCTTGAACAGCCACATGTCGCTGCCCGCCCGAGCCTCGGCCAAGACTCGGGTGATGGCCGCCCCGCTGAGCGACTTCACCGAGTCGCCACTGGCCAGCACCCGCCACATTCCGTCGGTATTCCGCGCCACGGTGGCGATCTGATCCGCCATGCGCCCCTGCCTGGTGCGGTCCCTGATCCACACGAACGCGAGCAGGGCCAGCACCGGCAGGATGAGCTTGTCGGATTGGCCGTCCTTCAGCACCTCCAGCAGGTCGAGCACGCTCACGGCGGCGGCGACGAGGAGCACGACGCCGAGATCCACATTGGTAAGCGCGCCACGGAGACGCGCGAGGACGGTTGCCATGATTGTCGTTTAACCGCCCTGTGGTAGCGCGTCAAGCGGATCTGCCGTACTGACGGGGGCGTCTGCCGCGCACGGGGCCCCACGTCTGCTACGGGCTGTACGCCAACGCCAAGAGCGGCAACCAGGGCAGCGTCACCCGCGACGGCGTCATCGAGGAATGGGACACCCACCCCGGCGGCGGCCGTGTCTCCGCCGGCAGCCCGGCCGCGGAGATCCTCACCACATATCTGTTCCACCATCAGGCCGTGGCCTACTGCTGCGCCGGTGCGGACCTGCGGCCGACCGATGCCCGGGCGATCACCGGACCGTCCGACACCTGGCTGAGACTGCCCGAACGGGACTGGTGGAGCTGACCAGCGGCGTGTACATGATGGCCCGGTTCCATGACCTGGAACCAGGCCTTGTGACCGGGTCCACGACGCACTCAAGCGATCACCGGGCCCGCGGTGATCAAGCGGCGACGGCGAACCGGGGGCGCCGGCCGTCGCGCAGCAGCTTGGCTCAAAATCCCTAGGCCGGGGCGTGGTCGGAGCGGGCCACCGCCGCGGTGAGGGCTTCGACGTGGGCGGCGAGGGCCGCGGTGAGGGCCGGCGGGTTTCTCACGGTGAACGGCCAGGGCAGGCCGGTCAGCAGGCGTGCCATCGCCGCGAGGTCTTCTGCCCCGCTGACCAGCAGCACCCCGCCCTCCGGACAGGGACGGAGCTCGCCGAAGGTGGCGGGGAGCCGGGCGCTGGCGGTGGCCAGGTCGGTGTCGAGCCATACCTCCGTGCGATGCGTCCACGCGCCCAGCGTCAGGGCTCGCAGAACGTGCGCCACCGGGTCGAACCCGGCGGGCGCGGTGAATCGGCGTGGCAACTCGGCGGCGCCCGTGATCCGGTCGAGGCGGAACATGCGCAGGTCGTCGCGCAGGTGGTCGTGGCCGACCAGATACCAGCGGCGCGCGTGCACGACCAGCCCGTACGGGTCCACGTCGCGTGCGCGGCCGCTGTGCTCGATCCGGACCGCGCGGCGCGCCTGGACGGACGCGGCCAGCGTCAGCGCCAGGTCGGGCTCCGGTGTCAGCGGCTCCGAGCCGGTCACCGAAGTGGCCGCGCCCAGGGCCTTGACGCGTTCCCGCAGCGCCGTGGGAAGCAGGCGGTTGAGCTTGACGAGCGCGCGGTCGGAGGGGGAGGGCGCGCCGGCTGTCTCACGCTCGCTCGCTGCGGCGAGCGCGACCGCCACGGCGACGGCCTCCTCGTCGGAGAGCATGAGCGGCGGCAGCCGGTAGCCGCGGGCGAGCCGGTAACCGCCGTAGCGTCCGCGTACGGACTCGATGGGTATGTCCATGTCGCGCAGGGCGGTGACGTAGCGGCGCACGGCTCGGGCGTCGACCTCGAGCCGCCTGGCGACTTCGTCTGCGGACACCAAGCCGCGATTTTGCAGGAGTTCGAGCAGCGCCAGGACGCGAGCGGCGGGACGGGACACCGCCGCATCCTAAATCAGGGCAGAAAGCGTCCACAATCCTTCCTAGCCTGGCCCCGTACGACACTCGAAGGGAGTCCGTCATGTCCGTCATTGTTCTCGTCGGTGGCTCTTTCCTCGGCGCCTGGGCGTGGGAACGGGTCACGCCCGTGCTCGCCGCCTCCGGTCACGACGTCCACCCGCTGACGCTCACGGGGTTCGGCGACCGGGCGCACCTCGGCTCGGAGGCGACCACGCTGACCACGCACGCCCACGACATCAGGGCCGCGATCGAGGTCGCCGGGCTGCGTGACGTCGTGCTCGTCGCGCACTCCTACGGGGGCGCCCCGGCGACGGTCGCCGCCGCCGCGATCCCCGGGCGCATCGCCCGTCTGATCTACGTCGCCGCCGTCCTTCCGCAGGCGGGCAGGACGCTGTTCGACATCGCGCCGCCAGGTGTCGAGGAGGCGATCATGAACACCGTGGTGGACGGGTGGATCCCCGTGATGAGCGACGAGATCATCGATGCCAACTTCGGCGCGCACGGGCTCACGCCGCAGGACCGGGGCTGGTTCCGCGCCCGGGCGGCCGGCCAGCCCGTCAACACCTACCGCGACCCCGCGCCGGCCGATCTCGGGGCGGTGGAAGGGCTGCCGCGCACCTTCATCGCCTGCACCGGCGACCCCCGGCGAGCCGGCCGCTCCGCCCGGCCACGAGCTGGTCACCCTCGACGCCGGACACTGGCCTATGATCACCAAGCCAGTGGAGCTGGCCCACCTGATCGACAAGGCGGCGCGGGGCTGATGCGGCCATACCGCGTGGAGGTCCCGCAGGCCTGTCTCGACGACCTCGCCGAGCGCCTGGCCCGGACCCGCTTCACCCGTTCGCTACCCGGCCGGGGGCACGGCGTGCCGTCCGAGCGGGTCAGGAGGCTGGTGGAACGCTGGCGCGAGGCGTTCGACTGGCGGGCGCAGGAGGCCGCCGTCAACGCCCATCCGCAGTTCGTCACCGACATCGACGGGGTGGACGTGCACTTCCTGCACGTCCGCTCGCCCCGGCCGGGCGCCTTCCCGTTGGTTCTCACGCACGGCTGGCCGATGTCGGTCGTGGAGTACCTCTCCGTCATAGGGCTGCTCGGTGACGAGTTCGACCTGGTCATCCCCTCGATCCCTGGCTTCGGGTTCTCCGGGACGCCCCGGGAGGCCGGCTGGAACCGCCGCCGCACGGCCGGGGCCTGGGCCGAGCTGATGCGCCGGCTCGGCTACGAGCGGTACGGCGTCCACGGCAACGACGTCGGCGCCCTCATCTCGCTGGAGCTCGGCCGTCTCGACCCCCGGAACGTGACCGGAGTGCACGTCACCCAGCTCTTCTCCCTGCCCTCGGGAGATCCCGGCGAGCTGACGGTACTGGGGCCCGGCGACCTGGCGAAGGTACGTACGATGCAACGCTTCTTGGACGAAAGGGGCGCCTACCTCAAGCTGCAGTCCACCCAGCCGCAGACGCTCGCCCACGCGCTGGCCGACTCACCGGCCGGCCAGCTCGCCTGGAACCTGCAGCTGTTCGGCGAGTCGGTCGACGACGACTACATCCTCGCCAACGCCACGATCCACTGGGTGACCGACAGCGCGGGCAGCGCGGCCCTGTCCGGCTACCACGGGAACGAGCAGCCGCCCGGACCGACGTCGTTCCCGCTCGGCGTGGCCTGCTTCGCCGGCGACTTCTTCCCGACGGTCCGAGCCCTCGCCGAGCGCGACCACACGGCCATCGTGCACTGGAGCGCATTCGACCGCGGCGGCCACCACGCCGCGCAGGAGGCTCCGGAGCTCCTCGCCGGGGACATCCGCGCCTTCTTCGCAGCCCGCCGCTGAAGGCCCACGGCTACCCGCGCTTGCCCGCCAGCTTGAAGCTTTCAGCCCGCCGCCCGCCGGGACAGGATCGCCATGCGTTCGCCGGCGAAGAAGGCGCGCGCGAGGCTGCCGCGGACCGCCGGTCCGGCGCCCACGCACTTGGACACGTAATGGACGCCCACCGAGACCACGACGGCGATGAAGACGTACGCCCAGATGTCATGCAGCAGCCCGGCCGCCACCCCGGTGGCCAGGATGATGATCAGGATGGCGTAGACCAGCATGGTCCACCACCACTGCTCGTAACCGCGGGCGAAGACCTTGCCCCGCTCCGGAATGGTGGAGAACTCCTTGCGCGAGGCGCGGATGGTCCGCGTCGCCAGCCTCAGCGTGATGCCGTTGCACGCCGTCACCGCGAGGGCGCCGGCCGCGGAGGTCCACGGCCAGATCCAATACAGCTCCTCCCAGAACGTCGACAGGATCGTCGTGGGCACCGCCACCACCGCCATCGAGCGCATGAGCAGCTCCGTCGCCGTCGCCAGCCTTCCGGGAATGGCCCTGACGGAGAGCCGCGCGAAAATGGTCTGGTAGTACTTCGCGGCCACCAGCCCCTGGCAGAAGGCGATGATGTTGGCCGCCAACCCGGCGTCGGCGACGAACTCCTCCATCTTCACCTCGCCTGTGACGACGTCGTCGAGTTTGAGCAGCGCGGTCTTCGCGGCGATGAACCACCAGGAAGCGGTCGCGATCACCGAGAAGAGCAGGAGGTACTCCTCGCGCCGCGGCCGCCCATCGCCCAGCTTCCGCCACGACACCATCTGCTTGAACTGTGTGGCCACCTCCCGCGACGTCGGGGCGTATTTCGCGAACGGCCGGGCGAAATCGCTCTCCTGCACCTCGGACTCCTGCTGCACCAGCGCGAAATAGAAATCCAGGTGCTCGCCGAGGGCGTCGAACGCGAACTGCTCGGTGTCCGGCCGCAGCAGCAGCCGCCGCTCGGGACGCTCGTCTATCAGGTCTTCCAGTACGCGGCCCAGGATCGGGCTCGTGGTCCAGATCTCGTCCGGCGTCCGGCCGTCCCTGGGCGGGCTCCCGGTCAGGATCTCCATGAGAATGATGCCCAGCGAATAGGCGTCCGCGGTGACGGATTCGGGCCGCCTGTTCTTGATCTCCGGCGCGATGTAGACCGAGTCGTCGTGCTCGGCGATGCCCACCTGGCGGCTGTAGAGGTGGTTGATGCCCAGGTCGATCAGGCGGACCTCGGCCGTCTCCTTGTCCAGGATGACGTTGTTAGGCGACAGGTCGAGGTGCTGGCTTCGCGGATCCTTCGGATCCACCGGGGCGCCGCCTGCCAGACGGTGGAGCGCCGCCGTTAATTTCGCGGCGACCTGCTGGGCCTTCCTGAGGCGGGCGGCCATGGTCGGCCCGCCTTCCTCGAAGGAGGACAGGTGTTCGCCCAGTGTCTCCCCCTCCTGGAACGGCATGACGACCCATCGGTCGGAGGAGGATATGGGCTTGACGACGACGGAGGTGATCTCGTCGGTGCCGTACGTGGCCGCGTACGCGTCGGTGGCCCGGGCGATGGCGGCGAGTTTGTTCCACGGGAACAGGACGCATTTCAGAGCGAGCAACGGCCGGGCGCCCGCTTCGTTCACCGCCTGACTTCTACGGCCTTTCAGAATGAACGACGTGGTGCCCGCTTTGTGGTATTCGGTGGTGCGGAAGTCAATATCGTCCCACGTGCGCGACTCGGCGGATTCCGCCACGCGATTGGCCGGTCGGTAGACCACCCGGATCGCCTCTTTGAGCCATGGGTCGGCGAACAGTTCGGCGCAGTATTCGTCCGTCTCCTGCTGCGCCGTCAGGTCGGGGGACTTGAAGCGGCGGTCCAGCAGCTTGACGGTCACGCAGACGAGCGAGATGACGCCGTGGAGCAGCGAGGCGGGCCTGGACGCGCTCCTGAGCCGGGCATCGTCGCAGGCCGTCATGAAATCGGCGCGATGCTCCATCTCATAATTGGAGATGTGGTCCAGGATATCGTTGAGAAAAGCCTCCGTGCCCTTTTGCGCGGTCGCCTCGTCCTGCTCCATGAGCCGGCGCGTCTGCCGCTCCGGACTGCGCCCTTCGATTTCCTCGAGCAGGGCTCTCGCATACGATCTCACTGACAGCTGCGCCATGAGTGATCCTGATCCGGCGGAATGTGCGTGCAGTAAATCAAGCGCTGGCCCCGAGGATACGCGGCGATGGTCATCGCAATCAATCTGTTACGATCCGTGATCAGCGCCTTCAAGACGCTACGTCGGCAAGCGCCCGCGCACCTGGCTCTCCCTCACCGGCGAGGGCCGCCGGGCCCTCGCCTACATCCCGAGCCCGCTCTTCACGGAATCTCCCACGCGCCGCTCCCCATGCCCGCGACGCCCGCACCCCTGACTTGTATGACGCCCGTGCTACCCGCAGACGGCGGTGATGGCGGCGGGGTCCCAGTAGAACGGGCGGCATTCGAGCATGCGCCCATTCCTCACCCGGATCAGCTGCAGGATCAGCGCGTCGACTTCCCGGCCGGTGGCGCGGGAGCGGAAACACACCCGGTTGCGCACCACGACAGTGTCCCCATACCCCCAATGCTCCTGCTCCAGGAACTCCATCGACTCCCAGGTCTCGCTGAACGCCGCCAGGAACTGCTCCATGCCGTCATGACCGCGCCACGTCCCGGTCCCCGTGAACGGCAACCCGGGAGCCTGATGCAGGACGACCTCGGGATCCAGGTAAGCCGCGACCTCACCGTAGTCGGCCTGGCCGTATCCGCCCGCGGCCACGTACGCGGCCTCGGCCGCATAGAACTTCTCCATTACCGCCCAGGCGTCGTCCCGCGCTCCGCCTGCCATGTCTTCACTGGTCATGGCCTCCAGCGTCGTGAGGTCGGGGACGCCGTGCTGGCGGCTATCAGACCTCGTTGCACAGGCCTTATGGGGAGTTCGCCCGCTCCCCATGCCAAGAGGCCCAGAGCGCCGCGTCCCCCCGGTCGCCACCAGCTCCTCGTGACCGCCGACCTCGACCACACGCCCATCCTCCATGACGGCCACCCGATCGGCGTCCCGGGCCGTCTGCAGCCGGTGCGCGATGGCCCGCGACAGCAGGTATGGCGGCAACGTCAGGCCCCACCATCCACGCCGTCCCCAGCACCGCGCCGACGGCGCAGCGGCGCCACTGGCTGCGGACCAGCCACCAGAGGTACCGCCCGGCGCTACGAGAGTCCGGATTGTCCGCTTCCATGATCCGCAGTTTAGTAACCGTCAGCCCGGGGTCATCGGTAGGAGTCGATGAGCCGGGCGAGGTGCCGGCCGGCGATCTCCAGCGGCGCCTCGCTCTCCGAGACCTGCGCCGACATCTCCGCGCCCTCCAACGTGTTGATCACCGTGTGGGCGAGATCGTGCGCGACGTCCTCGGCGAAGCCGGATCGGCGGAGCTTGTCGCGGACGAGGGTGCGCCAGTTCTCGTACGCCTCCTCGGCGGCCCGCTGGATCTCCGGGACCCGTCCCGCGCTCTCCAGTGCCGCGGTGGTGACCGGGCAGCCGTCCAGCCAGCCGGAGTCACGCAGGCCCGCCGCCAGGTCGCGGGTGCAGGCGATGATCGCCGCGGCCGGGTCGTCGACCTGGGCGAAGGCCGTGCGCAGGAACTCGGCGAACTCCCTGTCCCCGTGCCGGACCGCCTCGACCGCCAGCTCCTTCTTCCCGCCGGGGAAGAAGTGGTAGACCGAGCCGAGCGTGGCCTTGGACTCCTGCGAGATCTGCTTGAGGCCGGTCGCCTCATATCCCTGCCGCTGCATCAGCCGGGACGTCGTCCGGACGATCCGCTCCCGGGTGCCGATGGTCTCCATGGCTCACAGCATATTGGGTAGAGCGTTCGTTCTAGCGGTGTGCTAGCCTCCTGGCTCTAGATAGAGCGTTCGTTCTAGTCGTTGAGGAGACGTGATGAAGTCCGTTACCGTGATCGGCCTCGGTCCCATGGGGCAGGCGATGGCCGGCGCCTACCTGAGCAGCGGCTACGACGTGACGGTGTGGAACCGCACGCCGCAGCGGGCCGATGAACTGGTGGCCCGGGGCGCCGAGCGTGCGCCGTCCGTCGAGGCCGCGCTGACCGCCGCCGACCTGGTGGTGCTGAGCCTGGTCGACTACGACGCGATGTACGCCATCCTGGAGCAGGCCCCATCCGCCGCCCTGGCCGGCCGCACGGTGGCCAACCTGACCTCCGACACCCCCGGCAGGGCCCGCGAGGCGGCGGCCTGGCTGGCCGAGCGCGGCGCCGTGCAGATCACCGGCGGCGTTCAGGTGCCGCCCCCGGGCATCGGCACGCCGGGAGCCGAGACCTACTACAGCGGCCCGAAGGACGCGATCGAGGCGCACCGGATTGCACTGGAGGTGCTGACCGGGATCGACTACCTCGGCGAGGACCCGGGCCTGGCGGCGCTGTACTACCAGATCGGGATCGACATGTTCTGGACGGGACTGGTGGGCTACCTGCACGGCCAGGCTGTGGCCGAGGCCAACGGGATCTCGGCCGAGCGGTTCCTGCCGCACGCCGTCAAGACCATGGACTTCCGGTATTTCCTGGAGTTCTACGCCCCGCGCATCGCCGCCGGCCAGCACGAGGGGGACGTCGAGCGGCTGTCGATGGGCGTGGCGAGCATGGAGCACGTCGTCCACACGGCGCGGGCGTCCGGCGTGGACGCCTCCCTGCCGGCGGCCATCCTGGAGATCTTCCGCCGGGGCCTCGCCGCGGGCCACGGCCAGGACAGCCTCACGAGTCTGGTGGACGTACTGAAGCGATAGCGATCAGGGCCGGACCTGCTCCCAGGGGATGGACTCGATGCGCTCGATGTGCTCTTCACCCCATTCCCCGAGCGGTGCCATCGCGGTGTTGAGAGTGTGGCCGAAGTCGGTGAGCGAGTATTCGACCTTGGGCGGGACCTGGTGATAGACCTCGCGGTGCAGCAGGCCGGCCGTCTCCATCTCCCGGAGTTGCAGGATCAGCACCCGCTCGCTGATGCCGGGCACCGCCCGCCGCAGCTCCCCGAACCGCAGGGGCCCGTCCTGGAGCGCGAACAGGATCAGCCCTTTCCACTTGCCTCCCATGACGGCGATGGCGGCGTCGAGCCCGCAGGTGAAGGTCCGTTTTCTCATCGATGATCACCACTCTCACCTACATTTCTGTCAGTACCCGGCAAAATTGTAGGTACTTGAGCGAATGACAGTAAGAGCTCCAGCATGGACCGGTCTCACCTCTCTATGACTGGAGCATGCAATGACACCTGTAACCGTCATCGGGCTTGGCTCGATGGGCACGGCGTTGGCCGAGGCGTTCGTCGAGGCCGGGCACCCGACCACCGTGTGGAACCGGACCGCGGCGAAGGCCGCCCCTCTCGTCGCCAAGGGCGCCACCCATGCCGGCGCGATCGAGGCCGCGGTGGCGGCGAGCCCGCTGGTCATCGCCTGCCTGACGGGGTACGACGCCACCCGCCGAGCCCTGGAACCGGCCGCCGCGACCCTGGCAGGCCGGGCCCTGGTCACCTTGAACAGCGGCTCCCCGGCCGGCGCCCGCGAGATGGCCGCCTGGGCGGCCGGCCACGGCGCCCGGTTCCTCGACGGGGCGATCAAGAACGTGCCGTCGGCCGTGGGAGCGCCCGACACCCTGCTCTACTACGGCGGCGACAAGACGGTGTTCGACGAGCACCTGGCGACGCTGAAGGTCATGGGCGGCGACACCGTCCATCTCGGCGCGGAGCCGGATCTCGCCGCGCTGTACGAGATGGCGGTGGGCGCCACCCTGCTGCCGGCGCTCGTCGGCTTCTTCCAGGGCGCCGCCGCCGTCCAGGCTCGCGGGCTGGAGGCGGGCAGCCTGGTGCGGTTCACCGTCAAGTGGCTGGAGATGATCGCCGCCCTGCTCCCCGAATATGCCCGGGAGATCGACAGCGGCGACTATTCCCAGCCCCAGTCCAGCGTCAACCTCTTCCTCGAGGGAGCCGCCTACGACGCGGAGCTCGGCCGGGAGGCCAACGTCGACGTGGCCTGGCAGGAGCCCCTCCATGACCTGGTGAGACGGGCCGTGGAGGCAGGCCATGGCGAGCACAGCATCTCGGCCCTGACCGAAGTGCTCAGGAAGCCGGAACGGGCGGCCTCAGCGCCGTAGGTCGCGGCGTCCAAACCAAGGTCAACTGCGCGGAAACACCTGCACATCGGCGTTATGTCCGCTTCCTACCAGCTTGCCGCCACAGGTGTAGAGCGGAGCCTCAAGCGCCTCGGCTAGCGCGAGATAAGAGGCGTCGTAGGCGGTGTAGTTGTGCCGCAACTCCCAGACCCGATCCGCGATGCCCTTGACCTCGTAACGGGCGATGTTGAGGGCAAGGTAGTCGGCTCGTGCCTGCTCGGCCGCGATCGTGGTCAGCTTGCCGCCCAAGGCAAGCCCGCGAAGCGTCGAAAGGACCTCCACATCGAGCAGGTGCGGGGCATGGACGCTCGCCTGAAGGGCGTCGAGGAGCTCTGTGTCCGCCTCGCGTCCGGCCAGAGCCTCGACCATTGCTGACGAATCAATGACGATCACTGCCTGCCCTCCGCGACAGCTTCAAGGATGTCAGCGGTCGAGGGGCCCTGGGAGCGATCTTTCGCCTTCAGTCGCTTGACTATCTCGGCATTGGTGGGGCGGGTCGCGATATCCGCTAGCTCCCTCGCGACGTACGCCGAGAGGGACATCCCTGCCTCGGCTGCGCGCTCTTTCAACGACTCGGCGACCGGCTCGGGGACATCGCGAATGTAGAGGGTTGCCATACACGCAATGCTAGCAGAGTGCAAGCAGGCGGGTCCGGCGGACGGCGGCCTCTGTGGCCTGTCGGCTGTTTGACAAAACCTCCAAATCGAGTTATATATTTTATAGAGCTTGACTTGGAGGTGGTGAGTATGGTCACCTCGATCGACTCGCTCATGCGCGAGTTCGAGCGGCAGTTCGACCGCCTGACCGGCCAGCTCCTCAGCAGCGCCGCGGCGACGATGCCGATGGACGCCATCCGCCGCCCGGACGAGATCCTGCTCCGCTTCGACGTTCCCGGCATCGAGCCCGACTCCCTCGAGGTCGAGGTCGATCGAGGCGTCCTGCTGGTGAGCGCCAAGCGGGAGGAGTCCTACGGCGAGGGCGACCGCGTGTTCGTCCAGGAGCGCCCGACCGGCATGTTCACGCGGCAGGTCTACCTGCCGGAGCGCCTGGACGCTGAGGGGATCCAGGCCGCGTACGACAACGGCGTGCTCGCCGTGCGCATACCGGTGGCGGAGACCGTCAAGCCGCGCAAGGTCGAGATCGCCAAGGGCGACACCAGGTCGATCTCACAGTGATCCCTGACGGCGCGCGTGACGGGTGAGGCTCCGTCACGCGCGCCGGAGGAAGGAGGCGGATCACCATGTTCAAGACGGCCCCGACGGTCATCCTGCCGAACGTCGAGGACCGGCCGGTGGTCGGCACCTACGCCACGGCGGAGCAGGCGCAGAAGGCCGTCGGCTTCCTCGCCGGCAACGGTTTTCCCGTGGAGCGCGCCGGCATCGTCGGCCACGGCCTGCGCCAGGTGGACACGGTTCTGGGCCGCGCCACCGCGCTGCGGGCCGCCGGGGCCGGAGCGGCCACCGGCGTCTGGTTCGGTCTGCTGGTCGGCCTGTTCATGTCGCTGTTCGTCGGCGAGCAAGGACAGGCGCTGCCGTTGATGCTCGGGGGCATGCTGTACGGCGCGATCTTCGGAGCGTCGTTCGGCCTGATGACCCACCTGGGCACGCGCGGCAGCAACCACGGCGTCGTCTTCCGTCAGTCCATCGTGGCCGACCGCTACGACGTGGTGGCCGATGCGCAGGTCGCCGACGACGCCCGCAACCTGCTGGTCAAACACGACTGGCGCAGCGGGCCCGCCTAGCTGGAGGAGGGACGCGGCCGGGCAGACGGGATGCCCATCTCGTCGGCGAAGCTGGAAATGATGCCCATGGTGAGCGCTGTGCGTTCCGGAATGTGATCGACGATGGCGTGCTCCGAGCGGGAGTGGGAGCCCGCTCCGACAGGCCCGAGCCCGTCCAGCACGGGCCGGCCGAGCGCGGAGACGAAGTTGGCGTCGCTGGCGCCGCCCACGCCTGCCTGGCGCAGGTCCAAGCCCTGTTCGATGGCCGCCTTGTACGCCCTGGCGAACAGATCTTCCGAGGCGGGGTTGGGGGTCATGGGAGGCCGGTTCCACCCGCCGGTGAGCGCGACGGAAACGCGCGGGTCCGGTGAGCGCAACTCGGCCAGCGCGGCGTCGACGCGGGCCATCTCTGCCGGGTCCGAGACGCGCACGTCGATGCCGCACGTGGCCTGGCCCGCGGTGACGTTGGTGCCGGTGCCGCCGCTGATGAGGCCGACGTTGACGGTCGTGCCGCGTTCGGGCGCGCCCAGCGTGGTGATGTGGGTGACCAGCGCGGCCAGGGCGTGAACGGCGCTGGCCCCGGCGGTGGGATCGAGGCCGGCGTGCGCCTCGACGCCCGTGGTGGTCACGTAGAAGATCCCGACGCCTTTTCTGGCGGTCTTCACCGCCCCGTCCACGGCACCCTCGAAGACCAGGCTGGCCAGCGCGCCCTCGCTGGCCGCCTCGATCCGTTCGCGGGAGGCCGGGCTGCCGATCTCCTCGTCGCCGTTGAAGATCAGGCGGACGGACGGGTGCGGGAGCCCGAGCTCCCGCAGGCCGCGCACCGCCCAGACCGCCTGGACCAGGCCGGTCTTCATGTCGAAGACGCCGGGCGCGCTGATGACGCCGTCGCTGATCTGCCACGGCCAGCCAGCGAGGGTGCCGACCGGCCATACGGTGTCGTAGTGGCCGACCAGCAGGACGAAGCCGGGGGCCGTGCCGTGGTAGGTCAGCTCCAGCACGTCGCCATGGCTCCCGCCGTCGTGGCGGTGGAGCCGGTCCGGCTGCCCGATGCGGTCGGCGGCCCAGTCTCCGATCTCGGAGATCGCCCGGTCGAGCAGTGGCTTGTCATCGCTCGGGCTCTCCAGCTCGACGAGCCTGCGCAGGTCGCCGAGCATGGTGGGAAGGGCCTGGTGGGTCCACATGGGAGCCGGTGTCACTGAAGGATCCTTAATCTAGAGGGATTACCGGACGGGAACGCCCGGTCCGAGGGGAATGCCGAGCGCCCACCACGCGAAGAAGAACAGCGTCCAGGTGACGAGCATTACCAGGCACAGGGGCAGGACGAGGGCCATCAGGGTGCCGATGCCGGCGGACTTGCGGTAGCGCTGGACGAACCCGAGCACCAGCACGAAGTAGGGGCTCATCGGCGACAGCGCGTTGGTGCAGGAGTCGGCGATGCGGTAGACCGCCTGGGTGGTCTCCGCCGGGATGTCCAGCAGCATCAGCATCGGCACGAACACCGGGCCGACCAGCGCCCACTGGGCGGAGCCGCTGGTGATCAGCAGGTTGATGATCGTGACGATGAGCAGGATGCCGAGGAAGACCACTGGGCCGTTGATCCCGGCTGCCTTGAGCAGGTCGGCGCCCTTGACCGCGAGGATCGTGCCGATGTTGGTCCACTTGAAGTAGGCCAGGAACTGCGAGATGGCGAAGAACAGCACGATGACCGGGGCCATCTCCTTCATACCGTGCGCCATGAAGTTGGGCACGTCGCTGCTCTGCTTGATGGTGCCGACGGTGCGCCCGTAGATGATGCCGACGACGCAGAAGGCGAGGCCGATCAGGAGGGCCACCGCACCGAGCAGCGGGCCGAGTGCCAGGTCGCCCTTCTCGTCGCGCAGCGGCGAGTTGGACGGGACGATGGCCAGCGCGACCAGCGCGGCGATCACGATCAGCGCGATGCCGGACCAGCGCAGACCGCGCCGCTCCTGGTCGGACAGGCTAAGGTCGCCCAGGTCGCCGACCTCGGCGTCGTCGTCGATCGGCATGCTCTTCGCCCGCTTGGTCAGGAGGGTCTCCGTCACCAGCGTGATGATGGCGGCGAGCACGAACGAGGAGCCGAGGGAGAAGAAGTAGTTGGCCAGCGGCGTGACGGTGACACTGGGGTCGACGGTGTGCGCGGCCTCGGTGGTGATGCCGCCCAGGATGACGTCGGTCGGGGTGACCACGGGGCTGGCGTCGAAGCCGGCCGCGACCGAGACGTAGGCCACGATCACGCCGATGATCGGGTTGCGGCCGACCGCGTAGAAGGCCAGCCCGCCCAGCGGGATCAGCACGATGTACGCCGAGTCGGCGGCCGCGTGGGAGATCATGCCGGTGAAAGCGAGCGCGAAGGTCACCCACCGCGCCGGCACACGCGAGATGCCGCGCCTGAGCACGGCGGCCAGCAGCCCGGACCTGTCGGCCACGGCCACGCCGAGCATGACCACCAGGACCGTGCCCAGCGCGGGAAATTCGGCGAAGTTGGTGATGGCGTCACCGAGGATCATCGCGGCGCCCTCGGCTGAGAGCAGGTTCTGGGCGACGACGGGCTTGCCGTCGGCGGGGTTGACCGCCGAGACGTTCATGGCCGCCAGCACCCAGCTCAGCACCATGAGGAAGGCGCTCAGGATGATGAACAGCCAGAACGGATGGGGGAGTTTGTTTCCGGCGCGCTCAATGCCATTCAGAACGCGCATGGTCGCTCTCAGCGAACGCGACTCTGTTTCCACGGTCAGGGGGGTGGACATGGGTCCCCACATTAATCAGGTTCTGGTATGCCCGCAAGGGTTTAGCGCATTTAGTGCACAAAGTGGTAAGCATGCATACCGCTTCGCCGCAAGCGCTCCGATAATGCCATCTTCAACTACATAAGACCAGGTCACATCGATGATTGTACCGTTCCAAAAAGGTCAGTCGCCAATCGCTGCGCGCAAGGCGACTCCCTCAGCCGATAAGCCAGCGGCTCAAATAGAACGCCGCAATGCCGATCGACGTGGAGAGCAGAAATCTTTTCGAAATCAGGCCCGCTGCGAAGGTGACCACGCCCCCGATCAGATAAGGATTCGCCAGCGTCACCTCGATGCCCTTTCCCGACGGCGCGAGAATGGCCGGGAACACCAGCGCGGCGAGTACCGCCGGCGGGGTGTATCTCAGCAGGGTCTCCACCAGCGGTGGCATCTCCCGGTCTGCGAGGACCGCCAGGGGTAGATACCGGGGCAGGAAACTGACCAGCCCCATGCCGATGATCAGCAGTGTCATGTTCATCGCGCGTTCTCCTTGACCTCGGCGTTGCTCTTCGTCCAGCGCTCGCACCCGGCCCCGACCGCCGCGCCGACGACCGCGGCCAGAACCACGCCGAGGTTGTACGGCAGGCCCTGCGCCACCATGACGGTCACTCCCGCGGAGCAGATGGCGGCGCCGACTCGCCAGTTCACCAGCCCGATCGCGAGCATGGCGACGAACATGCCGACCACCGGGAAGTCCAGGCCGAGCTTCTCCACGTCCGGCACGGCGGACCCGAGCGACATGCCGACCACCGTGGACAGCATCCACGTGACGTACAGCATCGCCGACGCCCCGAGGAAGAACAGGTGCTTGCTGTGGGTCAGCTCGCCCTTGCGCAGGCGTTCGATAGCCACGAAGAAGACCTCGTCGATCAGCCCGAAGCCGAGGACCACCCGCCAGCGCTGAGGGACCTCTTTGACGTACGGGATCAGGATCGTGGAGTACAGCAGCATCCGCAGGCCCAGGATGGCCGTGGTCAGAACGATCGCGGGCCAGCTCGTGCCATCGGCTATCAGCGCGAAGCCGACGAACTGTGCGGTGCCGGAGTTCACGGCCATCGCCAGAGCCAGGGTCTCGAACTCGGACAGCCCGCTGGACAAGCCGAGCACGCCTCCCGCGATGCCCATGGGAATGGCGGAGGCGAGGAAGGGCATCGTGCTCCTGGCCCCGGCCAGGAATTGCCGGGACGGCGTCAACGCCTCGGATGGTGGGGCGGTAGACATCTCAGTGCTCTTCCTTCCATAGCGAGCGCACCAGGTCGGCCACGGCGTGCGGCGCCGTGCTGCAGAAGTAGTGGCCGGCCGGGCCGACTTCCGCGAGCCGGGGTGCGGCGGAGAACAACGACCAGTCCGCGTAGCGGGAGTCGTAGTCCGGAGTGAGCGGGTCGTCGGTGGCGTAAACGGCCGTGAGGGGGACGCCGAGCCTGGTCCCGGCCCCGCCTTCGGCCTGCGCGAGCAGGTAGTCGTTGGCGGAGCGGGAGTCGTGCCTGAACACTCTCGCCACGAAGGCCGCCTGGTCCGGCGTGAGCGGGCCCAGTTCGGTCACGCCAGCCAGCCAGGCCAGGATGTCGTCGTCGCTCATCGTGTCCGCCTGGCGCACGGCCTCGCGTGTGGTGCGGGCGTCGTGAAGGAGCTTGCCGGCGACGACGACGTGCAGCGGCGGGTTGCCTGCCGCCTCCATCAGGCGCGCCGTCTCCACGGCCAGTGCCGAACCCACACAGTGGCCCCAGAGCAGCACGTCCCCGGCGATCGTGGTGCGGATCTCGTCCGCCAGCAGCCGGGCGGCCTCCCGTACGGACACCAGGGGCTCGCCGGGATGCCCGGCGTCGTGCCCGGGGAGTTCGACGCCGTAGACGGCGATGTCGTCCGCCTCGCCGAGGGCGGCGGCCAGCGGTTCGAAGTTGATGGCCGTGCCGCCGGCGTAGGGGAGGCAGACCAGGGCGCACCGGGCGTCGCCCGGGTTCTCCGACAGGGCTCGGAGCAGGCCCTGATCCGTCCGGGCGCCCTCGTCCAGCCGGGTCTGGGCCACCGCGGACAGCGGCCCGAGGGTGGAGTTCCGCATCAGGTCGGTGAGCGACACGAGGCCGTCCAACTCCATCACCACCCGCATCGCGGCCAGGGAGCCGCCGCCGAGCTCGAAGAAGTTGCCGTCGAGCGTGATGCTCTCCAGTGGCACGTCGAGAACCCTGGACCACGCCTGCGCGATGCGGAGCTGCACCGGCCCCTCT
The DNA here is from genome assembly GCF_052068215.1 of Nonomuraea sp. H19. Classification (NCBI taxonomy): domain Bacteria; kingdom Bacillati; phylum Actinomycetota; class Actinomycetes; order Streptosporangiales; family Streptosporangiaceae; genus Nonomuraea; species Nonomuraea sp. H19. The sequence continues at coordinate 164,491 of NZ_JBQHCV010000023.1, forward strand.
GGGCGCGGGGCCCCGCCGGAGGCGCTCGGCTTGCGGGGCCGGTGGAACGTCCGGCGCGGACGCTCCGGAAGGAGCTCCAGGCCGCCGGGCATGCGACGGGCGTACCGGCCGGTGGGGACCGTGACGTTCTCGTCATCGGCCGCGACGAGAACGACCTGACCCGGCGTGGCGAAGGGCGCCCGCAGGCCGTAGTCGTCCACGACCCGCGGGTGGAACGGCCGGACGGGGTCGGAGACGAGCCCGGCCGCCTCCGCCGGGAGCGCTTCGGCCCGCTCGGCGGTGGCCAGGGCCGCGCTCTCTTCGGCGGGCAGCAGGTCGGCGAGATGATGCGGGGTGTCGGGAACGGCGGTCATCGCCTCGAACGCGGCCGTGTAGTAGGCGCCCATCCTGGCCACCTGCCAGGGCTCGAACAGGTGGGCGTGATAGTGCAGGCTCAGCCGCACCTCGTCGGTGATGAAGTGCCTGGAGAACTCGGCACGCAGCACGAATTCCGTCTCCGAGTTCGCCCGCACGTCGAGCAGCGCGAAACCCTCGCGTGCCTCGAGCTGCCTGAGCAGGTAGAAATGGGTGAAGTTGAAGGCGGTCTCGAACAGCGGGTCCTGGATTCCCAGGTCGCGCTTCATCTGCGCCATCGGATAGCGCCGCGCCGGCAGCAACTCGACCTCGGAGCGGTAGACCTGGCGCACCAGGTCCGCCCAGGAGCCCTCTTCGAGGCGGGTGCGGAAGGGCACCGTGTTGAGGAACAGGCCGATCGCCTCGGTGGCGCCGTGGGTCTCCGGCCGGCCGCTGTGCTCGTAACCGGTCACGACGTCGCGCTCGCCGGCGACCAGCGAGAGCACCTTGAGATGCGCGGCCAGCGCGACGTTCTTGACCGGCACGGCCAGCGTGTCGGCCAGCGCCACGATCCGGTCGGACAGCCCGCGCGGGAACTCCACCTCGTGGAACACCACGGGAAAGACGTCAGGCTCGGCCGCGTCCCTGGTCCTCGGCAGCTCGGTGAAGCTGCCTCCGGCCAGCAGCCGGCCCCAGTACGAGCGGTGCTCCTCGGCTTCCAGCGAGCGGCGTTCCAGCGCGATGTAGTCGCGCACATGATTGCCCGGCAGGGCGCCGGGCAGCGGGCGGCCTTCCACGAGCCGGTGGTAGATGTCGAACAACGTGGTGTGCACCAGCGTGATGCTCCAGCCGTCGAGCGCCGAGTTGTGCTGGCTGAGCGTGTAGCGGAACAGGTCGTCGCCGAGCACGTGCACGTGCAGCCGGACCAGGCCGGGCTCCGTCCAGACGAAGCGGTGGGACTTCTCCCGCTCGACCCACGCCCGGTACCAGGCGTCCTGCTCCTGTTCGGTCTTGCCGCGCAGGTCGGCGACGAAGAGCGGAGCAGGCGCATCCTGGTGGACGAACTGCAGGTACTCGCTGTAGCCCGTGAGCTGGTAACTGGTGCGGAAGATGGGGTTCCGCGCGACGAGAATCCGCACCGCCTGTTCGAACCGCTCGGCGTCGAACGCGCTCTGGATCGTGTAGCTGATGATGTCGTGATATTCGACGGTGGAGTGCGACAACTCGCTCTGGAAGACCAGGCCGGCCTGGAGCTGGGTCATCGGGTAGGCGTCCACCACCCCGTCCGGGATCTTCGCCCGGTCTTCCGGTCTCAGCAGCTCGAACGGCTCCGGCACGCGGGTCTCCGCGCCACCCGAGGTGTCTGCCGCCACCGCCGCGAGCCGGTCGATCGTCGGATTCTCGAAGAGCTGCTCGAAGGTGAAGTCCAGGCCGTGAGCGCGGCACTTGGCCAGCACGGTGACGAAACGGATCGAGTCGCCGCCGAGCGCGAAGAAGTTGTCGTGCACGCCGACCCGCTCGCGGCCGAGCACCTCGCCCCAGATGCGGGCCAGGTGCTCCTCCCGCGGTGTCCGCGGGGCGGTGTATTCGGCCGCCTCACTCGGCTCGGGCAACGCCCGGCGATCCAGCTTGCCGTTCGGCGTGAGCGGCCAGCGCTCCAGCGTGACCAGCCGGGCGGGCACCATGTACTCAGGAAGCTCGCCTCTGAGATGGCTTTTGAGCGCGTCCTCCGGGATCGGCTCGGACGCCAGCACATAACCGCGGAGCGCGCCGTCCTTCTCGCGAGCCACGACCAGGGCGTCCCGCACGCCGGCGTGCCGGCGCAGGCACTCCTCGATCTCGCCCGGCTCGATCCGGTAGCCGCGCACCTTGACCTGGTGATCCATCCGGCCCAGGAACTCGATGGCGCCATCAGGCAGCCGGCGGGCCAGGTCCCCCGTGCGGTAGACGCGCTCCTCGCCGGCGTGCGGGGCGGCGGTGAACCGCTCGGCGGTCAGCTCCGGGCGGCCGAGATACCCCCGGGCCAGCTGGACACCGGCGATGCACAGCTCCCCGGGGACGCCGACCGGCTGGGGGCGCAGGCCGGCGTCGAGGACGTGGACGCGGGTGTTGTCGATCGGCCACCCGATCGGCACCCTGCTCTCGTCACCCCGGCACGCGTAGTGGGTGACGTCCACGGTGGCCTCGGTCGGCCCGTACAGGTTCACCAGGCGCGCGGAGGGGACCACCTCGTGGAAGCGCCGGACCTGCTGCGGGGTCAGCGCCTCGCCGCTGGCGAACACCTGCCGTAGCGTGGCCGTCCCGTCCTGCTCGCCGGCCCCGGACAGGAAGTCGAGGAAGGCGCCGAGCATGGACGGGACGAAGTGCATCGTGGTGACGCCGTGCCGCCGGATGGCGGCGACCAGCGCTTCCGGGTCCCGCTCAGCGCCCGGCTCGGGCAGGCACACCGCCGCGCCCGCCGGCATCCCCCAGAACAGCTCCCACACCGAGACGTCGAAGGACGTGGGCGTCTTCTGCATGATGACGTCGGCGGCGGTGATCGGGTACGCCTTCTGCATCCAGCTGATGCGGTTGACCGCCGAGCGGTGCTCGATCTGGACGCCCTTGGGCGCACCGGTCGAACCCGACGTGTAGATCACGTAAGCCAGATCGCGAGCGGTGCCCTGGACCGGCGGGGGAGTCGACTCCGGCGCGTACGAGGCCTCCTCCGTCAGGTCCAGGACCGCCGCCTCCGCGCCCGCCAGCCCGGCGAGGTGGGGCTGGGTGAGGACCATGCGCGCGGCGCTGTCGCGCAGGAGGTACGCGATCCGCTCCCGGGGGTTACCCGGGTCGATCGGCAGGTACGCGCCCCCCGCCCGCAGCACGGCGTAGATGGCCACGTACATCTCCGGCGACCGCTCCGCCAGCACCGCCACGAGGTCGTCGCGGCCCACGCCGCGACCGCGCAACGTGTGCGCCAGGCGGTTGACCCTGGCGTTCAGCTCGGCGTACGTGAAGTGGAAGCCGTCGCCCACCACGGCGACGCCGTCCGGAGTCGCGGCGGCCCGCCGCGCGAGCAGCTCGTCGAGCCGTACCGTGTCGTCGAAGGCGACGTCCGTGGCGTTCACCGCGGCGCCCAGCGCGCGGTCCGCGTCGGAGCGCAGGTCGAGGGCGCTCAGCGGCGTGTCGAGATGGGCGGTGGCCTGGTCGAGCAGCGAGGCGCAGTGCGCGAGGAGCCGCCGCGCGGTGTCCGCCGTATGGCTCTCGATCCTGTGCGACAACCGCAGGACCAGGTCGTCCGCCTGCCGGACGAAGGTGAAGACGAGCGGGAACTCCGCCCGATCAGCGTCGTCGTCCACCGGACCGACGAGCACGTCGGCGAGCGGGCCGTCGCCGGTGAGCAGCTCGATCGGGTAGTCCTGATGCTCGACCGCCGCCCGCAACCGGGTCGCGACCTCGCCGAGCAGGTCGCGCAGCGTGCTGTCGCGGCTGATCGGCAGCCCGAGCGGCAGCGTGGACGCCAGCGGCGGCGGACCGCCGGGGACCGGGATGGCGGGCGTGGCCAGCACGACCTCCTCGCCGCCCGTGTAGCGCTGGAGCAGCGCACCGACCGCGGCGATCAGCAAGGAACGCAGGGCGAGGTCCTGACCTCGGGCCAGCTTCAGCAGCCGATCCGTCAGGGCGCGATCGAGGCCGAGCGTGGCGGCGGCGTGCGGGCCGCGGGAGGGCGCGGCGTGGTCGGCGGGGAAGCCGGCGCGCTCGGGCAGCGCCGCCAGCTCCGCGCGCCAGTACGCGCCCTCGCGGGGCCGCTGCGCGGCCGCGACCTTGAGCCCGCCCAGGGTCTCGATGGATTGCATGGTGCTCTCCCAGCCGGATCAGAAGTCGAAGTCGAGGGCGAGTTCGGACAGGTCGTACGGAGCCGCGGCCACCGGCCCGAGTTCGCCCAGCGGCCTGCCGGGTTCGGCGAGCACGGCGTCCAGCAGGGCCAGCAGCTCATCGCGGAAAAGCTCCACCGTGGGCCGCAGGAAGAGGCTCGTGGCGTAGGCCCACCGGGCGGCATAGCCGCCGGACCCCGCTCCGCCGACCTCGATCTGCAGGTCGAGATCGAAGATCGTGCGCCGGGTGACGTCCGGCCGCCAGCGAGGCCGGCCCCCCAGGAAGTCCACGCGGTGGAGTCCGGTGTCCTGCATCGCGAAGAAGGTGTCGAAGAGGGGATTCCTGCCGGGGTCGTGCTGCTCGTGCCGCGCCACGAGGGCGTCGAAGGCGTGGTCCTGGTGATCGACGGCGGCGGTGGCATGCTCGGCCACCGCCCGCAGGTACGCGCGGAACGGCAGCTCGGTCTCCGGCCGGGTGCGCAGGCAGAGCGTGTTCACGAACATCCCCTGCGCCCGGTCCACGCCCGGCAGGTGCCGTCCCGACGCCGCTGTTCCGACCGTCACGTCGGCGCTGCCGCTCACCCGCCCGAGGAAGGCGGTGTACGCGGCCAGCAGCACGTGGAAGGGCGTCACCCCCTCGGCACGGGCCAGTTCCGCGATCGCGTCACTGCGTCGCGCGCCGAGCTCGAAGTCCAGATGGGCGCCCTCGGTCCGGCGCACCGCCGGCCTCGGCAGGTCGGTGGGCAGGTCGAGGGGCCGGACCGGCCGGGCGAACGTCTCGGCCCAGTAGGGCCGCTGGGCCTCGGACAGCTGCCGCTTCTCCGGTCCGTTCGCCCACTGCGCGAAGTCCCGGTAACGCAGCTCCACCTCGGGCAGCCGATCGCCCCTGATCAGCGCCGCCCATTCGGACATCAGCAGGGCCAGGGCGTGACCGTCGGTGAGGAGGTGGTGGATGTCCAGGACCAGCCGCGTTCCCGTGTCATGTCGTACCAGGGCCACCCGCCACAGGGGCGCCCGAGCGAGGTCGAACGGGCGGATCCAGCGCTCCGCCCAGGCGTCGGGGTCCGCGCAGCGCGGCAGGTCCACCTCGTCGAGCGTGACGGCAAGCCGTTCGCGGACGCGCAGGTGCGGCTGGCCGTCGCCGTCAACGGCGATGTCGGTGCGGAGGATCTCGTGCCGGTCGGCGAGCGCGGCCAGCGCGGCGCGCAGCGGATCCGGGTCCACCGGCGCGGGCAGGTCGACGAAGATCGGCAGGTTGTACTGGGTGCCGGCCGGATCCTTGAGCTGCTCGACGTAGATCCCTCTCTGCTGCGGCGACAGCGGGGTCAGCCCTGCGGCCAGGCCGGGACGCGGCCCGGCAAAGGGCGGACCCGTACGATCCGCGCTGCGGATGGCCCGGGCCAGCGCGGAGACCGTCCCGGCGGACAGCACGGCCGACACCGGGCATTCCACTCCGAAGCGGCGCCTGACCAGGGCGGCCAGCCGGGTCGCGGTCAGCGAGCTGCCGCCGAGCCGGTCGAGCGGGTCGTCGACGCCGATCCCGCGGACACCGAGCACGTCCTCCCACAGCTCGACCAGGACGTGCTCCACCTCGTCCCGCGCCGCCCGCCCGCCGCCGCGTCGTGCCGGGTCGGGAAGCGCGGTCCGGTCCACCTTCCCGTTGGCGGTCAGCGGCAGCGCGGGCAGCACCACGATGTGCGCGGGCACCATGTGCGGCGGCAGCACGCGCTCGATCTCCGCACGTACGCCTTCCTCCCGCAAGCCCTCCTTGCCCGTGACGTAGGCGCACAGCCGGCTGTCGAAGGGGTCACGGCGTTCCACGACCACCGCGCCGCTTACGCCGGACGCGTTCAGCAGTGCCGTCTCGACCTCGCCCGGCTCGACGCGGAAACCCCGCACTTTGACCTGGTGGTCCGTCCGGCCGAGGAAGTCGATCGATCCGTCGGGCAGCCGGCGGGCCCGGTCGCCCGTCCGGTAGAGCAGCCGTCCCGGCCGCAGGGGGTGGGGGACGAAGGCCTGCCTGGTCAGCTCGGGGCGCCCATGGTAGCCGGGGGCCATGCCGGCGCCGCCCACGTACAGGTCGCCCGGGACGCCGATCGGCAGCGGGCGGCGATCCTGGTTGAGCACATAGGCGCTGGCATTCGGCACGGGGCGGCCGATGGGCACCCGCGCGCCGATCGGCTCGGCGACGACGTGGACGGTGGAGATGACCGCGTTCTCGGTCGGTCCGTAGGCGTTCACCAGCCGTAGCCCCGGGTTGGCGCGCAGCACGGACCTCGCGTGGTTGGGGGAGAGCACGTCGCCTCCGACGAGCAGGTCGCGCAGCGGCCGGAACAAGGCCGGGTCCTCGTCGGCGAGCCGGCCGAACAACGCGGAGGTGAACAGCGCCGTGGTGATGCGCTGATCGGCCAGGGCCTTCCTCAGCTCCTCGGCGTCGAGGAAGGTCTCCCGGTCGAGCAGGTGCAAGGTGCCGCCGTTGAGCAGTGCCCCCCACATCTCCCAGACGGAGGCGTCGAAACCGGTCGCCCCGACCTGCGCCATCCTGGTGGTGGGGTCCAGGCGTACGTAGTCCACCCCGCGCACCAGGCGGACGATGCCGCGGTGCGGGATCGCGACGCCCTTGGGCCGCCCGGTGGTTCCGGAGGTGTACATCAGGTACGCGGGCGCGGACGTGTCACTGGGAGCCGGGTCTTCGGGCTCCGGCTCGGCCGACCAGTCAAGGTCCTCCATCGCGATGGTCCGCGTCCGGGTCGCAGCCTCCATCGCGATGCTCCGCGTCCGGGCCCCGGCATCCTTCGAGGCGATCACTAGGCTCGCGCCGCTGTCCGCGAGGAGGAAGGAGACGCGCTCCGGCGGGGTCGAGGGATCGATCGGCAGGTAGCAGCCGCCCGACTTGAGCACGGCCAGCGCCGCGACGACCAGGTCAGGGACGCGGGGGAGGAGCAGGGCGACGGGGTCACCGGAGGCCAGGCCGGCGCGCCGTACCGACTGGGCCAGCAACGTGCTGCGGCGGTGCAGGTCCGCGTAGGTGAGAGTGGTGCCACCATGCACCACGGCAGGATGGCCGGGCGCTCGCACTGCCTGTCCGGCGAAGAGCCGCTCTACCCTGATGTCTCCCGGGTAGTCGCCGGCGGTGTCGTTCCAGCGGTCGAGCTCGGCATGCTCCGCGGGCGACAGCGGGTCCAGGTCGCGGATCGCGGTGTCCGCGGGCGTGGCCAGCGCGGCGGTGAGGTGGTCCGCGTGGCGGGCGGCCAGGCCCGCGTTCCTCGCTGGGCCGGGCCGCAGCCGGAGTCCGTCCCCGTCCAGGACGAGAGCGAGCGCCCCCGGTGGGACCGGGTCCCCGTGGACGAGGACGGGCATGGGGCCGAGAGCGGGGTCGTACGGTCCGGCGGCGCCGAGCGCCCGCGTCACCGACGTCCCCAGCTCGGCGAGCGTCGCGCCGGGATCGATCGCGAACCGAACCACCTCGTCAGTCCCGCCACGCAGGACGCGGAAGGCCAGATCCCGCCGGCCGGTGTGGTGGTAGAGGATCGCACCCCATGCCGCCAGGACCTCCGGAGCCCGCAGGCCGGGCGGACCCGCGACGGGGAACGGCCCCGGATCGTCAGGGCCGGCAAGCCATTCCAGCAGTCCCCCGGTCTCACTCATGGCCGAGCACCCGCGCGAGACCGCTCACCGTCGGATGGAGGTACAGCTCGCGCATCGGCGGCGTGGGCAGGCCCCGTTCCCGGATGGCCGCCGCCAGCCGCATCGCGAGCAGCGAGTTGCCGCCCAGCTCGAAGAAGTTGTCGTCGGCGCCGACCGGCACGCCGAGCACCGACTCCCAGATCGCGGCCAGCGTTTCCGTGACATCACCCGAGGGGACCCGCACGGACGCCGCCGGCGCGGGCGCGGGTGCCGGCTCGGGCAGTGCGCTGACGTCCAGCTTGCCGTTCGCGGTGAGCGGCAACGCGGGCAGCGCCGTGATCGTGGCGGGCAGCATGTGCTCGGGCAGCACCCTGGCGACCCGCCGCCGCACCGCGGTGGTGTCGCCGTCGGCGAGCACCACGTACGCGTCGATGCGCGCCCCCTCCAGGTCGCCGGCCCGCGGCAGCACGGCGGCCGCCGCGACCGAGGCGTCCTCGAGCAGGACACGGCGGATCTCGTCCAGTTCGACGCGGAAGCCGCGAACCTTGACCTGGGTGTCGAGCCGTCCCAGGTGCTCCAGCCGGCCATCGGGCCGCAGGCGCCCCCGGTCGCCGGAACGGTACATGCGGCCTCCGCCGAACGGGTCCGGCAGGAAGCGCTGCGCCGTCAGCCCGGGACGGCCGAGGTATTCCAGGGCGACTCCCGCGCCGCCGACATAGATCTCGCCGGGAACGCCGCAGGGCACCGGCCGGCCCCGCTCGTCCAGGACGTACACGTGCCAGCCGGGCAGCGGGTGCCCCACCGACCGGGACCCCGTCATGGCTTCCCGGCGCGTCACGGTCTGCGCGGTCACGTGGACGGTGGTCTCGGTGATGCCGTACATGTTGACGACGCGGCAGCGGTCCTCCGGGTATCGGTCGAGCCAGTCGCGCAGCGGACGGGCGTCGAGCGGCTCGCCGCCGAACACGACCAGCCGGACCGCGAGCCGCTCCCGCCTGCGCCGATCGGCCTCCATGAGCTGGGTGAACGCCGACGGGGTCTGGTTGAGCACGGTGACCTGCTCGCGCGCCAGCAACTCGTGGAACTCATCCGGAGACCGGGAGACCCAGTAGGGGACGATCACCAGCCGGGCGCCGGTGAGCAGCGCTCCCCAGATCTCCCAGACCGAGAAGTCGAAAGCGCTGGAGTGGAAGTTCGTCCAGGTGTCGCCGGGACCGAGCCCGAAGTCGTCCTTGGTGGCGGAGAGCAGGGCAACGACGTTGCGATGCGGCACCAGCACGCCCTTCGGGCGCCCGGTCGAGCCGGAGGTATAGATGACGTACGCGGCGTCGTCCGGGCCGGGTGATCCGCCGGAGGCAGCCGTGCCCGCTTCGCCGTCGTAGGCCGCGAGTCGCTCGGGCGTGACGATGCTCAGCTGCTCGTCGGCGGGGAAATCGTCACCAGCGACGACGACGATGAGCCCGGCATCCTGCGCCATGAACGCCAGCCGGCCGGCCGGGTAGCCGGGATCCATCGGCACGTACACCGCACCGGCCTTGAGCACGGCGAGCATGGTGACCACCAGGTCGAGCGAGCGCTCCAGGCAAAGGCCCACCCGCTCGCCCGGCCGCACCCCCAGCCCGCGCAGGGCCGCTGCCATGCTCTCGGCGCGCTCGTCCAGTTCGGCGTAGGTCAGCGAGCGGTCCTCGCAGGTGAGCGCGACGGCCCCGGGCCGCTCCGCGACCCGGGCGGCGAACACCTCGTCGATCCGCTCCGGCCGCCGCTCCAGCGACCGGCTCGGGCGGCCGAGGCCGATCGTCCAGCGGCGCTCGGACTCGTCCAGCAGGTCGATGTCGCTGGGGACCACATCCTCGGGTGCCTCGATCAACTGCTCGTACACCCGGGCGACGTGGCGGGCGAACCTGCGAGCGGAGTCCTCGTCCACGTCTTCGAGCCGGTGGCGTACGTCGAGCCGGAGACCGCCACCGGCGGCGCGCGCGAGCACGATGGTGAGGGGGAACGGGGCGGCCTGGCAGGGGAGGTAGGTGTCTTCATCGGAGAGCCGGCCCAGCTCATCGGTGAGAAGTCCGGCGAGCACCCGGCCGCCGGGTTCGGCCAGATCATGCTGCGGGCCGCCGCCTTCGCCGCGAAGGGTCCTGCCGCTCTCGGCCACCAGCTCTCCCGCGGTCCTCTGACCGGAAAGGTCCAGCGTCAGCAGCATCCCCGCGTCGAAGGCCCCCAATGCTCCCGGCGGCCGTCCCGGGACGACGGCCAGCGCGCCGAGCACCGGATGACGCTGGTCCTCGTACCGTCCCACGACCAGCCCGGCCGCCACCGCCACCGTGGCGGTCGCCTGCGCCGCCGCGCGGATCGCCACGGTCACCACGCCCGTACGGTCGCCCGCCGTGGAGTCACCGGTGGCCCACTCGACGGATCCCGAACAGCCCGGCTCTCGCCGCCTCGCGACCATCCCGGCATCGCGGCCCGCCTCCTCAGGGCGGAACCGGTCGTACGGCGATCGACCCGTGAGAACCTGGGCGACCGACCGCAACGACGCCGCGTCCAACCTGCCCCGGTGCGCGACGAGCACGAGATCGGCCGGCCCGTCCGCGTATTCCAGCAGTACGGCCCGCAGCCGCGCGCCCCTCTCTGAGATGGGGCGGAGCAGCTCCGACTCCAGCCGCCGGCGCGCCGCAGGCGAGTCGCAGGCAGCGGGAACGCGCTCCGTCCACAATCGGGCGGCCTCCCCCCACCAGGCACGAGAGGCCTCATCGAAAAGCCGGGCCATCCGCACGGTGTCGGTGCCGCCGGCCAGCCGTACCCTCCAGGCGTGGCAGAGCGTGGACGGTGAGCGGGCGGCAGCGAACAGCCGCGAGACGTTGGCAGCTTGGTACACGGAGTGATCTCCAGGGATATGAGGGGCGTCAGGTCCGGTGAATGGCCGTCACCGCGTCGTGAAGCCTCCGTCGACCGTGAGCACGCTGCCCGTGACCTGCCGGGACTCGTCCGAGGCCAGCCACACGGCGGCGGAGGCGACGGCGTCCGGCTCGATGAGCGCGTTCATCGGCTGGGACAGGAGGAACGCCTCTTCATGCGCGCCGACCGGCACGTCGAGCGAGCGCGCGATCTCCGCCAGCATGCGGCCTTCGACCTGCGCGTCATCGCGAACCGAGCCTGGGCACAGCGCGTTGACTCTGACCTGGCGCGGGGCATAGTCCAGCGCCGCCGCCTTGGTCAAGCCGATGAGACCGTGTTTGGCGGCGACGTATCCCGCGAAATGCCGGTATCCCACCAGTCCTGCAGTGGACGCGATGTTGACGATGCTGCCCGAGCGCTGCTCGATCATGAGCTTGCCCACCGCGCGGATGGCACGCCAGGCACCGGAGAGATCGACGTCGAGCATCAGCTGCCACTCGTTCTCGTCGATCTCGTGGGCCATCTTGCCGGACGGCGCGGCGATGCCCGCGTTGTTGACGAGGACGTCGACGCGTCCGAAACGGTGGACCGCCATGGACACCGCGTCCTCCACCTCGAGCAGGTCCCGTACATCCGCCTCTTTGACCAGCACGGAGACGCCGGAATCGCGGCATAGCTCCGCGGTGTGCTGGAGCTGGCTGCGGGAACCCAGCGGATAGGGCACCCCCGGCAGATCCCGCGCGACGTCGATCAGCACCAGGTCGGCTCCTTCACGCGCGAACGCCTGAGCGCTGGCGCGTCCCAGACCGCGGGCCGCCCCGGTGATGACGGCCGTCTTCCCGGCCAGGCGCGCCGTCACCGTTCTTCCTGCGGGGCGAGCTCCGCCCCGATCAGCCTCAGCAAGGTCGCGGGATCGTCGGCGAGGTACATGTGGCCGCCGTCGAGCTCGGCGGTGGCGAATCCGGCGGTGGTGGCCCGCTCCCATTCGGCGATGTGGGACCTGTCCACCAGTTCGTCCGCGCGTCCTCGGAGCGCGGTGACCGGTATGGACAGTGGCTTGTCGGAGGCCGGCCGGTAATTCTCATGCATTTCGACATCCGCGCGGATCATGGGAAGCAACAACGATCGCATTTCCGGGTCTTCGAGAGCCGGATGCGTGTAACCGGAGAAATCGCGGACCCGCGCCAGGAATTCCTCGTCGTTCAGGCCGCTGGCCCGGTTCTTCCGCCCATTCCATGGCCCGGGGGAGCCGCTCACGAACAGCCGGGCCAGCCGTACCCCGGTCACGCCGCCAAGGCGGTGCGCCAGCTCGTACGCGAGCACCGCGCCCAGGCTGTGCCCGAAAAGAGCCACCCGGGGGGCATTGCCGATTCGCGCCAGCACCTGGGCGCATGCCTCTTCCGCGGCGCGTGCGGCGTCGGTGTGCGGGCGATCGGCGAAGCGCTCCTCGCGGCCGGGTAACTGCACCGGCAGGATGTTCAGTTCCTCGGGGGCGGATCGCTGCCATCCTCGGAAGAAGGACGCGCCGGCACCGGCGAAAGGCAGGCAAACAAGGTACGTGCGTTCCATGGAGCGGAGTTTCTCCGTTCGATCGTCCAGAGGCGGAATCCCGGCCTGGGAATGTCACCGGTTGGGTGAGTCTCTCCTCAAGCCGATTACCGTTCTGACCCCAGCCGGACACCGTGGGTAACATCCCCGGCCGGATCGTTAGCCTCTATCGCCTCCTCGTTCATCCATGGTCGACAGGCGGAACCGGGCCCGGACAGGGCGACGGGCACGGCCCGCGCGGCAGCGTGACGCGCCGCACACGCCGCGAACAACGGCCAAAGGTATGTAGTTTCGGACATGCGGTCAAGATCTGTTCCGAGATTCGTGTGGAGGTGCGGCACCGGTCCGGTGCCGTCCGCGTCGCCCGGCGAGACCGCCCCGCGGCGTGGCGGATGAGCCACGGCATCCGCTTGACCAGCGCAGATGCGGCGAATTCGGGCCTCGGCCGATTCCCGGCCTCCGAGCCGTCCGATCGGCTCCGGGCCGCTCCCCGGAGCGGGCCTGCCTGGCTTACATGTCCCTAATTTGGCCATACGGGTAGCCGTAGGTTAAATCTCTGTGTCAGAATCCGAGACAGCCGTTGATCATCTCGCACACTCGCATGCTCTCTCAGGGCTGCGAACGCTGAGCGGGAGCAGCCTGGGTGCCGGCGCTCGGCCTCCAGTGCTCCGCCTGCTGACGTTCGATCGAGCCTTGGTGGTGTCCAACCCGGGGTGGGGAGCCAGAGATCACATGTTTGAGGGGGGGGACATGTCCGGTCCAATGCCCGGGCCCCGCATACCCAACATCGCGGATGCCCTGCCCGACCTGCCCGACCTGCCCACGACGATCACAACGATCCCCAGCCAGCTCATGGAGCTCATAAGGACGGTCAAGAACGCCTTTTTGGCCTTGGGCAGCGATGAGGACGAGCGCCAGCTGCACAAAATGAGCCTGGCGAACAAGCAATTGGCCGCTGATCTGCAGACTGTGGGCGGGCAGTACATCGACCCTGCCGTCAAGCGAGGCAGAGACGAGTGGACCGGCCGGGCCGCGGAGAACTACGAGTTCAAGGTTGACAAGTACCTCTCCCCAGCGCAACGCGCTGCGCTCACCGGGAACCTGGGTAATGTCGCCGATGGGCTGGTCATAGCACAGCAGGTGAGTCACCAGACCAAAAACGCGTTCAGGGAGTTGCTGATATCCCTTGCCCAAGGGGTGGCGATCTGCGTGGGTCTCTCCATGCTCATGTCCGCCGCGGGCCGGGTCGCGTCGCAGGGACTGGCACATCGACTCACCATCCAGGGCGCGTCCATGACGGCGATGATCTGGAACCGGCTGCTCCTCCTGATGACCCGACTCGCAAGCCTCATGGCGAAGGCCATGGGCCAGATCTCGAAACTCAAGGGCCTGCGGTGGCTCAAGCGGGAGAATTTCGCGCTCGTGGCCGGGAAGGACCTGACGTTCGGGAAGTCGACCCTGCAGGGCATGCGGAACTTCGGCAAGTTGTTCGCCATCAACTACGCCGGCCAATACACGACCGTCGGCCTGGGGAACGTGTTGATCAAAGGGGAGAACTTCTTCTCGCCGTTCGGTCTCAAGGACGCGCAGATTGTCAGGACCTCGGCGTTTTCCGCGGGCTTCCCGTTCGGCTCCACCGGTTGGGGCAAACTGAAAGAAAGCCTCGGCAGGAAGGCGTACTTCGTCCCAGGATTCATCAGTGGAGGGGGCTCCACCGCGTACAACGACGTCATCGAAGGCAAGTCGCTGGGGCAGACGGCATTCGACGTCACGAAGATGGGAATCATCAACGGCACCTGGGGCGCCATTTCGGGTTGGGGCACCGGCAAGATGAATCTGCAGAGCGACGCCGCCCAGCAGGCGGCCAGTTCCTTTGGCGCTCTCATCCCCGGCGTCCCGGTCCGCGCCGCCCCGCAGCCCTGGGGGATCCCGTACGCCCCGAGCGCTGAGATGCCGCAGGTCGACGGGACCGCGACCCCGCGCATGCCGGAGCGTCTGAACTCCCCGCTGGACTCCGGCCTGGACAAAATCGAGAAACAGGAACGCAACGCCGGTCATTGACGCATGGAGGATGCGATGGGAAGTCCGATGGATGGGTTCTCCTACAGCTCGGGAAAGCTGCAGTCCGGCGCGAAGGGTGTCGCCGATTCGTCGGACCTGTTGCACAAGCCACGGGCGGAGTTCGCGGCGAACGCCGCGCAGACGGACTCCTGCTTCGGCCTGGTGCCCAAGGGTTCGGAGGAACTGGCCAGAAATTACCGGGCGTTCTACGAAAGCGCCGTCGAGTGGGTCGGAATATATGGGGGCAACGTGGCGAACGCGGGTCTGAAGCTGGGCCAGGTCAGGATCAACTACGACGCCGCGGACCGGCCAGGCCGATGATGGCGTATCCCACCGGGCCCGAGTTCAACCCTCTGGACGACCTGGCGCGGATCACTGAAGAGGCGGAGCAGGACCACCGCCGCTTCCAGGCCGCGCAGAGGGAGATCGAGACGATCAACGGTGTGGGGGACAGTGCGGCCGGCAAGGTCCAGGCCCGCGCCGATGCCGACGGACGGATCACTCAGATCACGTTCGACCCGCGCGTCATGAAGATGAGCAGCCGGGATCTGGCTGAGGAGGTCACGCTCGCGGTCCAGCGCGCGCAGGATGACAGCGCCCTGCGACGCGAACGCGTGCTCCGCGACGCCATGGGCGGCCTGCCGGCCACCCCGGAGCAGGCGCTGGAGCAGTTCGACAGGACCATGCAGACCTTCAGCCGGGCCATGGACGAACAAGAGTCCCGTCTCGACGCGATCTTCCGCGAGATGGACGGCCGCTAGGAGCCGGCGCGCAAACGGGTCGGGGCCCGCACCCTTGCAGGTGCGGGCCCCGACCGTTGGGCTGTGCCGTGTCAGGCGGGAACGATGTTCTCCGCCTGCGGGCCCTTCTGGCCCTGGACGACGTCGAAGGCTACCTTCTGGCCCTCGACGAGCTCACGGTAGCCACCGTTGGAGACGATGTTGGAGTAGTGCGCGAAGACGTCGGCGCCGCCGCCGTCCTGCGCGATGAAGCCGAAGCCCTTTTCAGAGTTGAACCACTTCACGGTTCCGGTTGCCATAATTAGCTCCTTTGGATAGGCGCAGGGACGGAATCCACACCGTGTGGATCCGTGTCGCTGGGATGAGTCCCATCCGGAGATGACCGGAAACAAAAACGCACCTGAAGATGTTCGTCAGGTGCGCACAAGTCTTTATGGGTACCACAACTGCAACTCCTTCAGTCTACCCGAGCCCTAGCTGTGGTGCAAACACCTGCCGTCAGGAGTGGACCGCTCGGATCTCCGTCACGACGAACTCGTCCACGATGTGCTGGTTCTGCACCAGATATCCGACCACGCCCGCCACCGCCTCCACACCCAGAGCGGCGCGCACCTGGCCGCTCAGGAGGTACACCAGGGGAGTCGACGGCTGGTCGATCGCGAACTGGCGGCCGTGGCGATGCACGTCGTGCAGGGCCCTGATCGGTACCGGCCGCGCCGAGGTGAACCACACGGCGACCTCCCACAACGGCAGCGCGGGATCGGCTTCGGCTTCGGCCGTGGCGTGGTAACAGGTGACGCAGCCGTGCCCGGCATGCTGCCCGTGCGGGCAGGTCCATTGGGCGATGTCGGCCCGGCTCTGGTCGTGGTTGCTCAGTATCGCCGCCTCGGTCACGCGGCGGCGTGCTGGTCGTTGATCCTCGGACGGGCGGGAGAAGTTGCTGGTGATGATCGGATCCCTTCGCTCCCACATTCCGATATCGACCTTAGTCCCCGATGACGGTTCCGCACATGGGCCCCCGCCGACGCGCGCCTGCCGATCTCGGCCCGCCTCCGCTGCCGCGCCCGGCCGGTCCGCCCATGCGGTGCTATCCGGCGTTCACGTTGGCGCTGGCGAGGCGGGTACGCAGTGCCGCCCTGACAGCCGGCCATTCGCCGGCGACCACCGAGAACATGGCCGAGTCCCGCAACAGTCCCTCCTCGCCCGGCGCCCACGAAGGTGACCAGCTCCGCAACACGCCTTCGAAACGCGCCCCCAGGCGCTCGATCGCGCGGCGCGACCGTTCGTTGCGGGCATCCGTCTTGAGATCGACCCGGGTCACGCCGAGGGTCTCGAACGCGTGGGTGAAGAGGAGGAACTTCGCCTCGGCGTTGATCCCGGTGCCCTGCGCCGATGCGGCGAGCCACGTCCAGCCGATCTCGATGGCCCGCAGGTCCTGCCGGCCGGGCCACGTCCTGGGATCCCAGAACGCGGTGCACCCCACGGCCAGGCCGTCCCGCACCCGTACCTGCGCAAAGGGAGTCAGACCCTCGCTTTCCCTCTCGAACTGCGCCGCAAGGTACGCCTTCATCTCGTCGGCTCGCGGCACCAGCGTAAAGCCGTACGCGGACCGGTCCTCCTCGGCGGCCCGCGCCAGGTCGGGCGCGTGGCTCATCGTGAGCGGCTCCAGCCGGACGAGTGATCCATGGAGCACGGGAACATCGAGCCGCAGGCTCATCGGAGTCCTCCTCATCGTTCCTGGCGTTGGCACCTTTCCCGCGTCCCCGCAGGCAGGTTGCCGGACCGTCACTGGGCCAGGTCCCTCGGATCCTCTGGATGAATCTTGATACGAGATCATGCCGGACTGCGCGAAAGGCGTCAAATGCCCACGAACGTGTGTAACTTTCATGCCGCGTCGGTGGCCTGGCACAGCTCGACACGCGGATTCTTCACGGATTGCGCTTCGGATCTTGACAGTTCTTGTTGCCGGCCCAACACTCGGAGCCGCCCGAAAAGTATGTGACATATCGCAGCGTGTTAACGCTAACACTGACCGTTATCCGGAGGTCGTTGAATGAGACGATTGCGGGTGGCCACAGCCGCCCTTCTGGTGCTCTTAGGCACCTTCCTGCTTCCCGCCGCACCGGCGGCGCAGGCGGCGGCCAAGACGGTTTACATCCCGTCGCGCTGGGCCAGCACCGGCGAAGTCCCGTGGGTCCAGGAGCGTACGAAGGAGTCGGCCAACTTCATCCTCCTGTGGGGCGACCGGTCGGGCACGAATCCGAAGACCGCGCCCTCGCCGTACAACTTCGATCCCGACAACATGCTCAGCCAGCTGGAGAACCTCTACTCCTTCTACGTGAACACCATGAAGTTCACGCCGGAGACCGGCCTGCTGGCTCAGCACAAGATCATCGTGATCGTCACCAGGACCTGGTCGAACGCGCCGCTCGACGCGTGGGCGACGGGCGGCTCGACCGACGGCCGGGTCGGCGTCATCAACATCGCCCCCGGGGCCGCTCTGCCCGGATCCTGGGGGCTGGCGCACGAGCTGGCGCACGTGTTCCAGAACTACACCTTCCTCGGCCGGTCCGGGTACGGGTTCACGCACCCGAGCGCCGGCACGTTCTGGGAGGCCAGCGCCGAGTTCATGGCGATGCAGGTCTACCCGAAGACGGCCGCCGGCGACCTCACGAGGTTCATCCGCACCGAGAACCTCGCCTACAGCAGCAGCCGGCACCACTACGGCGCCTGGATGCTCCTGCAGTACATCAAGGACCGCGACGGCCTGGCGATGTTCAACCGCCTCTGGAACGAGGCCAGGAACACCGAGCACCCGCTGGAGACCTACCGCCGCATCGCGGGCATCGACCAGGCGGAGCTCAACCGGCGGATGGGGGAGTACGCCCAGCGCAACGTCACCTGGGACTACTCCAACCGGGCCGACTTCATGCCGTTCATCAACAGCCTCTATCCGTTCATCACCGCCTACAACGGGGTGGCGGTGGAGGCGGTCAACGCCGCGGCCGGGCACTTCCGCATCTCCGACGCCCTCGCGCCGTCCGACTACGGCTACAACAAGATCCGCCTCGTTCCGAGCAGCGACGGCGCCCTGATCCGGATGCGGTTCAGGGGCCACGTCAACTCCGCGGCGCAGTCGGGCTGGTCGTACGGGTTCGTCGCGGTGAAGAACGGCACGCCCCGCTACGGCCCCGTCCACAACTCCTCGAACGGCGAGGTGACCTTCCAGACCCAGCCCGGCGAGAAGGACGTCTATCTCGTGGTCACCGGCGCGCCGGGAGCCGTGCACAAGTACGCCTTCCTCGACGGCTACCCGAAGAACTACCGCTACCCGTACCAGTTCCGCCTGCAGGGAGCCACTCCGTGGGGCTTCGAGCCGGGCCATGTACGGCCGCCCGCGCCGGGCAACGGCCACTGGCACTCCAACGGCGGCGGCTGGGTGGACAACCGCGCCAACGTGGCCGCCACCGCCTACGTCGGTCCGAGAGCCGCCGTGTACGGCAACAGCACGGTCAGCGGCAACGCCCGCATCGAGGATCTGGCCTGGGTCAACAGCGGCGCCACCGTCAGCGGCAACGCCGTGGTGAAGAACAGCGCCCTGGTCCAGGGCGGGGCCAACCTCAGCGGCAGCGTGGTCATCGGCGGTGACGCGGAACCGGCCACGGCCTGCGGCTCGGGGACGTACCTGATGTTCAACCCGGACCGCCGCTGCGACGGCGGCGCGGGCGAACAGGACGTGAACCCGGCCCACCCGATCTTCAGCGATGCCGACCTCGCCTTCGGGACCGGGGGAGGCGACCCCACGCCGGAACCGGTCAACCTGGCCGCGAACGCGACGCCCTCGGCCTCCTACACCTCGCCCTGGGAGAGCGTCGCGGCGATCAACGACGGTCTCGTGCCGAGCCCGCGCTGGGGCACCTGGCCGGAGACCGGGACCCAGTGGGCCGAGCTGACCTGGTCGTCGGCCCAGACGATCAAGTCGGCGGAAGTCCACTTCTTCGACGACGGCGGCGGCGTGCGCGTCCCGGCCTCGTGGAAGCTGCAGTACTGGAACGGCAGCGCGTACGTGGACGTGCCCGGCGCGAGCGGGTACGGGGTCGCGGCGGGAACGTACAACAAGGTCACGTTCACCGCCGCCACCACCACCCGGCTCCGGGTCGTGCTGCAGAGCGGGCAGGCCTCGGTCGGGCTGCTGGAGGTCCGCGCTTTCGGCTAGCGAAGTCTTTCGGCCAGCAAGAAGGGCGCCCTGGTCAGCCGCGCAGGGCGCCCTTCATCGCGTCGCGGATGAAGCCGCGGGCGAACAGGGTGAACACCACCGCCAGCGGCAGCACGGCGAGCAGGGTGCCCGCCATGATCATGCTGTAGTCGGTGTCGTGCGCGGTGTTGAGCTGCGACAGCGCCACCTGCAGGGTGAGGTTCGACGGGTCCACCATGACGATCAGCGGCCAGACGTAGTCGTTCCAGGCGCCGATGAAGGTGGTGATGCCGAGGAAGGCCAGGCCCGGGCGGATGTTCGGCAGCGTCACGTACACGAACTGCCGGAAGAAGCCGCACCCGTCGATGCGGGCCGCGGCGAGCAGTTCGTCGGGGACCGCGCCGCTGATGTACTGGCGCATCCAGAAGATGCCGAAGGCGTTGGCCGCCGCCGGGACGATCAGCGCGTTGAGCGTGCCCACCCAGTCGAGGTTCACCATGATGACGAACTGCGGGATCAGGGCGAGCTGGCTGGGCAGCATGAACGTCAGCAGCAGCAGGCCGAACAGGGCGTTCTTGCCGGGGAAGGCGAACTTGGCGAAGGCGAAGGCCGCGATCGAGTCGAAGAACAGCACGAGTGCGGTCACGCTGCAGGCCACGATGAAGGTGTTGAGCATCGAGCCGAAGAAGTCGATGTTCGACAGCAGCCGGCCGATGTTGGACATCAGCTCGGGACCGAACGTCAGCTTCGGCGGCACGGTGTACATGTCTTTCGTGGTGTTGGTCGCCATGACCGCTGTCCAGTAGAAGGGGAACAGCGAGATGACGACGCCCACGAGCATGGTGACGTGCAGTCCCACCCCGCGGAATCGGGTCACGACACCCCCTTGGGCAGCCGCTCGCGACGTGTCACGAGGCGCCAGTTGATCGCGGTGAACAGCAGGATGACCAGGAAGACGGCCCAGGCGATGGCGGCGCCGTAGCCGTAGTCGTTGTTGTTGAAGGCCTCGCGGTAGAAGTACAGGATCGCGGTGAGGCCGGCCGAGCCCGGACCGCCGGAGTTGGCGGAGTTGGCGACGTTGCTGGAGAAGAGCACCTGCGGCTCGGTGAAGGTCTGCATGCCGTTGATGGTCGAGATGACCACGGTGAACAGGATGATGGGGCGCAGCTGCGGGATCGTGATGCGGAAGAAGATCTGTACGGGACCCGCTCCGTCGATCTTGGCGGCCTCGTAGAGCTCGGTCGGGATGGCCTGCAGCCCGGCCAGATAGATGATCGCGTTGTAACCGGTCCACTGCCAGCAGATCAGCACGGCGATGACGATCTTGATCGTCCACTCGTTGACCAGCCACTGCACGGGCGACGCGCCGAGCCAGCTGAGGATCGCGTTGATCAGGCCGGCATTGGTGCCGAACACCGAGGCGAAGAAGATGGCGACCGCCACGACCGAGGTCACGTTCGGAACGAAATAGGCGATCCGATAGAAGCCGGTGAAGCGGACCGTGCTGTGCAGCATGTTGGCGATCACGAGTGCCAGGAAGAGCATCGGCACTGTGGACATGAACCAGATCAGGAAGGTGTTCTTCAGCGACAGCCAGAACAGCGAGTCCTTCATCAGGAACTCGAAGTTCCGCAGCCCCACGAACTCCATCTCGCCGAGCCCGTCCCACTTCTGGAACGCCAGGTAGACGGAGAAGAGCACGGGGAACAGCATGAACACCAGGAAAAGCACGAAGAACGGGGAGATCGCCAAGTACTGCGGCCAGTACGACCGCAGCACCCCTTTCTTCCGTTTGGCGTGAGCACCCACCTTGGGGGAGACCGCGGCGGGGCTGGTGGACACCACCTCAGCTCACTCCCTGGCGCTCGGCGACCTGCTTGGCGGTGGCGACCGCGTCGTTCCAGGCGGCGCCGGCATCCTTGCCCTTGGTCCAGACGTTGACGATCTCGTCCTTGAACGGCTGGCCCACGGCCGCGTCCGCGGGAGCCTCGTATTGGACCGGGACCTTCTTGGCCGCCTCCCCCAGCACCTCGATCGTCACCTGGCCGCCGAAGAACGGGTCGCCCTCGGTCATCGCGGGCATCGAGTACGTGGCCGGGCTGGCGGGGAACAGCGCCGCGTCGGTGAAGCCCTTGGCCGCGTTCTCCGGGCTGAGCAGCCAGGTGATGATCTCGAAGGCCAGCTTGGGGTCGCGGCACTGCTGGGTCAGCGCCAGGAAGGAGCCGCCGATGTTGGCCGGGCCGACCGGGTTCTGGGCCACCCGCCATTTGCCCTCGGTGCCCTGCGCGCCGTTCTTGATGTCCAGGGCCATCCAGGCGGCCCCGGATATGGCGGCGTACTTGCCGTTGGTCATGGCCGCGTTCTTGTCCTGGCCGTCGAACTTGGGGGCCACGACTTCCATCTGGAGGCCCTTGATCACCACGTCCCACGCCGTGCGGATGTGGGCCTGGTCGCCGATGAACTTGTTGCTCTCGTCGATGAAACGCTTGGGGCCCTGGCCGACGGCCACGTCCCACAGGCCCTCGGCGCCGTCGACGATGTAGGCGTCGGGCACGGCCTTCTTCAGCTTCTGCCCCGCGGTGAACAGGTCGTCCCAGGTGGACATCTCCGCCGACACTTCCTTCGGGTCGGTGGGCAGCCCGGCCTTCTTGAAGATGTCCTCGCGGTAGAACATGGCCGTCGGTCCGATGTCGATCGGGAAGCCGATCAGCTTGCCGTCCTTGGTGGAGCCCTGCTTCCACTTCCACTCGACGTACTGGGAGGCCAGCTTGTCCGCGCCGAGCGTGTTGAGGTCGATGAACCGCTCGGCCTCGTCCAGCATCGAGGCGATGTTCTCGCCCTTGATGCCGGTGATGTCGGGTACGAACTTGCGGCCGTTCATCGTGGTGACGAGCTTCTGCTTGAAGTCGCCGCCGATCACGGAGGGCTTCAGCTTCGTCTGGCTGAAGTGCTTGACCGCGTCCGCCACGACCTTGTCGCTGAGGCCGCCGCCCCAGTACCACAGCGTCAGCTCCTCGGCGCCGGCCGAGGGGCTGGCGCCGCTGCTGGCGGTGCTGCCGCTGCCGCAGGCGGCCGTCCCTCCGATGGCCGCGGCGGCAAAGGACAGGAGCAGGTGTCGGCGAGAGAGTTCCATTTGTCTAGCCCTCCAGAAGATCAGAGATGAACGCGTAGTCGCGACGGAGGCCGGGGGATGTGATCCCGCGCCACCAGTGGTCCAGGTCAGTCCAGGTGGGGGCGGATGTCGCCGCACCGGCCCGGCCCACGGACAGCGCCGCGGCGAGGTTGGCGAAACGCAGCCGCTCGATCAGCGGGAGACCGAAGAGCGTGGCCGCGACCAGGGCGGCCCCGAAGACGTCTCCCGCACCCGTGGGGTCGACCACGTCTACCGGCAGGCCCGGGACCTCGGCGGTTTCGCCGCTGGTCGCGTCGACCGCGATGGCGCCGTCGCCCCCGCGGGTGACGACCGCCAGCGGCACCAGGTCGGCCAGCTTGGCCAGAGCGGCGGAGGGGGTGTCCGTTCTGGTGTAGCTCATCGCCTCGTGGGCGTTGGGCATGAAGGCGTGGCAGGCGCCGAGCTGGTCGAGCATGGATCGCGGCCACCGCTGGGTCGGGTCCCAGCCGACGTCGGCGAAGACCAGGCCACCGGTGCCGCCCGGCCACTCGACCGGGTCAGAGCGAAGGTGGACGATCGCCGCGCGGGCCGCGGGCGGATCCCCGATCATCTCGTCCGCCCCCAGCGGCGGCGGGGCGCCGTGGGTGACCAGCGCGCGGTCGCCGTCGTACGCGAGCGACACCGTGGTCGGCGTGGCCCAGCCGGGAAAGCGGTGGGACCGGGTGAGATCGACGCCTTCCTTCACAGCGAGCGTCTCCCAGCAGTACCGGCCGAAGGGATCGTCGCCGAAGGCCGCCGCCAGACCGGTACGCAGCCCGAGCCTGCTCAGCGCGAACGCGAAGTTGGCGATCCCGCCCGGCCCCGTCGCCATCTCGCTCGTCCACGCCTCGGCGCCGAGCTTGGGAGCGTGGTCGAGGCCGGAGAAGACGACGTCGAAGAAGAGGAGACCGGAGACGAAGACATCGAGGTCAGGGGTGCTGGTGGCCATGGTGCTCGCTTCTGACACGGTGTTGCCGAGCAATTACGTGGATGGTGCCGCTCTTTGCGCGACTTAGCAATAGTTCGTTGAAAAATGACACAGTTTTGCCCTGGTCGTGAGCGTCTGTGCGCGATACGGTCCGTTCATGCTTCGGGACCGACGTCACGAGTTAATAGTGCGCATCCTGCGCTCGGATGGCCCCGCCACCGTGGAGGCGCTGGCGGAGCGCCTGGCCGTCAGTGCGGCGACGGTCCGGCGTGACCTGGTCCAACTGGATGAGCAAGGGCTGCTGCGACGCGTGTACGGCGGCGCCATGCCGATGGACGACCAGCGGGACGACCCCTTCGTGGACGTGGCCGCCATGCGCGCCGAGGAGAAGGACAAGATCGCGCAGAGATGCGCAGAGCTGATCAAAGACGGCGAGACGATCCTGCTCGACATCGGCACCACCGCCCACCGGGTGGCGCACTGGCTGCGGGGCCGCACGCTCACGGTCGTGACCAGCAGCCTGGCCGTGCTGGAAGAGCTGCAGGACTGCGAGGACGTCCAGCTCGTCATGCTCGGCGGGATGGTGCGCAGGGACTACCGATCGCTGGTGGGCTTCCTGACAGAGGACAACCTGCGGCAGGTGAAGGCCGACCGGCTCTTCCTCGGCACCAGCGGCGTGCGCCCCGGCGGCCACGTCATGGACACCACCGTGGTGGAGGTGCCGGTCAAACGCGCCATGATCGCCGCCAGCGACCAGGTGGTCCTGGTGGCCGACGTCGGCAAGTTCCCCGGCACGGGGATGGCCAGGGTTTGCGGCCCGGAGGAGCTGGACGTGGTGGTCACCAACGCCTCCAGCGATCCGGCCACACTTTCGACTTTGCGGGACTCGGGGGTAGAGGTGATCGAGGTATGAGGCTGACCATTCTCGGCGGGGGCGGCTTCCGGGTGCCGCTCGTCTACCGGGCGCTGCTCGACGACCACGGGAAGGGGCGCGTCACCCACGTCACCCTCTACGACCTGGACGCCTCCAGGATCGAGGCCATCGCCCGGGTGCTGGCCGAGCAGGCGGCGGGCATGGCCGACGCGCCGGAGGTGAGCGTCACCACCGACCTCGCCGAGGCGTTGCGCGGGACGGACTTCGTCTTCTCCGCGATCCGCGTCGGCGGGCTCGCCGGCCGCGCCGTCGACGAGCGGGTCGCGCTGGAGGAAGGCGTGCCCGGCCAGGAAACGGTCGGCGCCGGCGGTATCGCGTACGGCCTGCGCACGGTGCCGGTCGCCATGGACCTGGCGCGGCGGATCGCCGAGCTGGCCCCCGAGGCATGGGTCATCAACTTCACCAACCCCGCCGGGATGGTGACCGAGGCGATGTCCGCCTACCTGGGCGACCGCGTCATCGGCATCTGCGACTCCCCGGTCGGCCTGGGCCGCCGCGTGGCGGGCGCGCTCGGCGTGGACCCGGCCACCGTCTGGCTCGACTACGCCGGGATCAACCACCTGGGCTGGCTGCGCGGGATCCGCGTCGAAGGCCGCGACCTGCTTCCCGAGCTGCTGCGCGACGACGCCGCGCTGACCTCCTTCGAGGAGGGCAAGCTCTTCGGGGCCGAGTGGCTGCGCACGCTCGGCTGCGTCCCGAACGAATACCTGCACTTCTACTACTTCTCCAGGGAGGCCGTGGCCGCCTCGCGCGCCGCCGCCCAGACCCGCGGCGCCCAGCTCATCGAGCAGCAGCAGCGCTTCTACGCGCACGCGAACGGCTCCGCGCTCCAGGCGTGGGACAGCGCCAGGCTGGAGCGGGAGACCACCTACCTGTCCGACATCCGCGAGGCCGCGGGCGCCGGCGAGCGCGCCGGCGCCGACCTGGAGTCCGGCGGCTACGAGCAGGTCGCGCTGGCGCTGATGCGGGCCATCGCCCTCGACGAGCGGACCACGCTCATCCTCAACGTCCGCAGCCGCGGCACCATCGACGGCCTCGACCCCGAGGCCGTGGTCGAGGTCCCCTGCTTCGTCAGCGCCAACGGCGCCCGCCCGTTGTCGGTCGACCCGCTGCCCGGCCACGCGCTCGGGCTGATGGCCTCGGTCAAGGCGGTGGAGCAGGCGGTGATCGAGGCCGCCACGACCGGCTCGCGCGCCGCCGCGCTGCGGGCCTTCGCCATCCATCCGCTCGTCGGCTCCGTCGTGGTCGCCCGCCGCCTCCTCGAACGCTACGAGCGTGAGCTTCCCCAGCTCGGCTACCTCCGCGGAAGGAACTGAGACCGATGCACGATGACCGCCGGCTCGTTGAGCAGCGCGTCGAGCGGGTGCTGCGCGAGCGCGTCGCCCCCGCCGTCTACGCCGCTTCGGTTCCCCTCGAGCTGGCCGCCTGGCACGTGCCCGACGAGCCGGTGCCCGTCGCGGACGCACTGGCGGCGCCTTATGAGCCCTTTTCGGTTGGTACGGCCTGGGGCCGGCCGTGGTCCACGACCTGGCTGCGCGCCACCGCCGACGTGCCCGCCGAATGGGCGGGGCGGCGCGTGGAGGCCGTCTTCGACCTGGGCTTCATCGGCGACTGGCCGGGCGGCCAGGCCGAGGCCCTGGTGTACGACCTCGACGGCAACCCGATCAAGGGCGTCGAACCGCAGAACCAGTACGTCCCGATCACCGGCGGCCGGGCCGGGCTGCTGCTGGAGATGGCCGCGAACCCTGACGTCCTCGCGAACGGTTTCATTCCCACGCCACTCGGCGACAAGGCGACCGCCGGCGACGCGCCGCTCTACACGCTGAAGCGCGCGGACCTGGCCGTGCTGGACGAGGACGTCTGGCACCTGCGGCTCGACATGGAGGTGCTGCGCGAGCTGATGGCCGAGCTGCCGGAGCAGGACCCGCGGCGGCACGAGATCATGCGCGCGCTGGAGCGGAGCCTCGACGTCCTCGACATCCACGACGTCTCCGGCACGGCCGCGGGCGCCCGCGCCTGCCTGACGGGCGTGCTGTCGGCCCCGGCGCACGCCAGCGCGCACACCATCCACGGCGTCGGCCACGCCCACATCGACAGCGCGTGGCTGTGGCCGATCCGCGAGACCCAGCGGAAGAACGCCCGTACCTTCGCCAACGTCACCGCGCTGGCCGGCGATTATCCCGACTTCGTGTTCGCCGGGCCGCAGGCCCAGCAGTACGCCTGGGTCAAGGAACGCTATCCGGCGATCTTCGACAGGATGCGGGAGGCGATCAAGGCCGGGCAGTGGGTGCCGGTCGGCGGCATGTGGGTGGAGGCCGACGGCAACCTGCCCGGCGGCGAGGCGCTGGCCCGGCAGCTAGTGCACGGCAAGCGCTTCTTCATGGACGAGTTCGGCGTCGAGTGCCGGGGCGTGTGGCTGCCCGACTCCTTCGGCTACACCGCCGCGTACCCGCAGATCGCCAAGCTGGCCGGGATGGAGTGGTTCCTCACCCAGAAGATCTCCTGGAACCAGACCAACAAGTTTCCCCATCACACGTTCTGGTGGGAAGGCATCGACGGCACGCGGATCTTCACGCACTTCCCGCCCGCCGACACCTACAACGGCACCTTCCAGGGCGAGGAGCTGGCCCTGGCCGTACGCAACTACGCGGAGAAGGGCCTCGGCACCCGGTCGCTGCTGCCGTTCGGGCACGGTGACGGCGGGGGCGGCCCCACCAGGGAGATGCTGGAGAAGGCGCGGCGGCTGCATGACCTGGAGGGCTCGCCGCGGGTGGTGATCGAGGAGCCGGACGCGTTCTTCGCGGCCGCCCGCGCGGAGCTGCCGGAGGCGGCGGTCTGGTCCGGCGAGCTCTATCTGGAGCTGCACCGGGCCACCTACACCAGCCAGGCCCGCACCAAGGCCGGCAACCGGCGCAGCGAGCATCTGCTGCGCGAGGCGGAGCTGTGGGCGGCCACCGCCGCCGTGCACGCCGGGTTCGACTACCCGTACGCGGCGCTGGACCGGCTGTGGAAGGTGGTGCTGCTGCACCAGTTCCACGACATCCTGCCGGGCAGCTCCATCGCGTGGGTGCACCAGGAGGCCGAGGCCACCTATGCGCGGGTGCGCGAGGAGCTGACGGAGATCACCGCCGCGGCCACCGCGGCGCTGTCCGGAAGCGGCGGCTCCGCCTGGGTCTTCAACGCCGGCCCGGCCGCGCGTACCGAGATGGTGACGGCGCCCGCGTACCTGGCGGGAGAGCCCGCGCAACGCCTCGCCGACGGCTCGTGCGCCGTGCTGGTCGAGGTGCCGGGATCGGGCGCGGCCCGGCTCGGCACCGCCGCGCCGTGTGTCGCACCCGTCACCGTCACGGGGACCACCCTCGAAAACGACCTGGTCCGCGTGGAGATCGACGCGGACGGCCTGTTCGCCTCGGTCCGGGACCTGGTCGCCGACCGCGAGGTCCTCGCCCCCGGTGGCCGCGGCAACCTGCTGCGACTGCACACCGACTTCCCGAATCAATGGGACGCCTGGGACATCGACCGGCACTACCGCCGCCAGTACACCGACCTCGTCCAGGCCGAGTCGGTCACGGTCGTGGAGCACGGCCCGCTGGTCGCCGCCATCCGGGTCGAGCGCTCCTTCGGCTCCTCCAGGATCGTCCAGACCATACGGCTGACCGCGGGCAGCCCGCGCATCGAGATCGACACCGAGATCGACTGGCACGAACGCCAGAAGATCCTCAAGGCCGCCTTCCCCCTGGACGTGCACGCCGACCGCGCGGCGGCCGAGATCCAGTACGGGCACCTCTACCGCCCCACCCACACCAACACGAGCTGGGACGCCGCCCGCTTCGAGGTCTCCTGCCACCGCTGGATCCACGTGGGCGAACCCGGCTACGGCGTGGCCATCGCCAACGACTCCACCTACGGCCATGACGTCAGCCGTACCAGCCGCCCCGACGGCGGCACCACCACGACCGCCCGGCTGAGCCTGGTCCGCGCGCCGCAGTCGCCCGACCCCGAGGCCGACCAGGGCCTCCACCGGATGAGGTACGCGCTGGTCCCCGGCGCGTCGATCGAAGACGCCGTGGCCGCCGGGTATGCCCTGAACCTGCCGCTCAGGGTCGTGCCCGGCGGTCCCGGTCCCGCGCCCGCCCCGCTGGTCACCCTGGACGGCGGCGCGGCCCGCATCGAGGCGGTCAAGCTCGCCGACGACGGCTCCGGCGACGTGGTGGTCCGGGTGTACGAGTCGCTGGGCGGCCGGGCTGCCACCCGCCTGCACACCTCCTTCCCGGTACGCCAGGCCGAGCTGACCGACCTGCTCGAAAGGCCGCTGGACGAGCCGCTCGACCTGGCCGAGGACGGCAGCGTGCCCCTGGCGCTGCGGCCGTTCCAGGTCCTGACGATCCGGCTGACCCCCCGATGACCACCATCCGGGTCGCCACCCTGAACGTCTGGGGCACCAACGGCCCATGGCCGCAGCGCCTGGCGCTGATCCGCCGCGAGCTCGCCCGGCTGCGGCCGGACGTCGTCGGCCTGCAGGAGGTCATGCGGGAGGACGACTACTGCCAGGCGCGGGAGATCGCCGAAGGGCTGGGCTATGAGATCGCGTACGGTCCCGCCTCCGAATGCGACGGCCGCATCCAGGGCAACGCCGTGCTCAGCCGGTTACCCATCAACGAGCGGCGCGAGTTCACCCTGCCCCTCGGCGGCTGCGAGCCCCGGGCGCTGCTGTACGTGCTGGTCGAGACCCTCTACGGCGAGCTGCCCTGCTTCGTCACCCACCTGAACTGGCAGCAGGACCACGGCGCGATCCGGCTGGCGCAGCTCAGGTACGTCGTGGCGCGGGTGGGCGAGCTCTCCGGCGCCGACCTGCCGCCGGTGCTCATGGGGGACCTCAACGCCGACCCCGACTCCGACGAGATCCGCTACCTGCGCGGGCTCGCGGTCGTGGACGGCGAGAGCGTCTACTTCGCCGACGCCTGGACCTATGGAGGTGACGGCTCGGCCGGCGCCACGTTCGACCGGGCCAACGACTACGCCAGGCACGCCCGCGAGCCGTCCCGCCGGATCGACTACATCTTCACCGGCGGGGACGAGCTGTTCCGGGGCGAGCCGCTGCGTACCGCGCTGGCCTTCACCGAGCCGGAGTTGCTCGACGGTGTCCGCGTCTGGCCCTCCGACCATTTCGGCCTGGTCAGCGACATCGTCCTGACCCCGCGTACGGAATAGCGGACGCGGCTCACTCCCCGGACAACAGGCGCTCGGGGAAGCCCCCGGTCGCGATGGGGCCCCAGCGGTCTATGCGGATGCGGATCAGCGACTTGTCCTGGCGGGTCATGGCGGCGCGGTATTCATCCCAATCGGGGTGCTCACCGGAGATGCACCGGTAGTACTCGACGAGCGGTTCGAGGGCGTCAGGCATGTCGAGCACCTCGGCGTGCCCGTCGACCTGGACGTACGGGCCGTTCCAGTCGTCGGACAGCACGCAGATCGACACCCGGTCGTCGCGGCGGGCGTTGCGCGCCTTGGCGCGGTCGGGGTAGGTGGAGACCACGATCCGGCCGCCCTCGTCGACTCCACACGAAACCGGTGAGAGCTGCGGCCGGCCGTCCGCACGGGTGGTCGACAGCAGACCGTGGTGTCTGGGCCGGAGAAATTCGAGCAGTTCGGGTAGGTCGGTGCGGCGTGTGGTCGCGATGTTCGGAGCCATCTCATATGCCTTTCGGTCGTGCTGAGGTCCGATCCTTTCACCCGCGAATCCGCGACGGGGCTCGCGACAGGCCCGGTGGCTCAGCGGAGCCCGTCGAGCTGGAAGGGGATGTTGCGCCACGGGCTGACCGGATCCTGGGTGAGGATGCGGTGCGGGGTGAGCGCCGATTCGTACATATGCCCGAACTCCTCCTCGTCGAAGCGCAGCACCCGGCCCAGGATGTAGCCCGCGGAATACTCCTCCCACGACCGATACACCTGGCGGGCCAGCTCGCCCGCGTGGATCGCCACCTGCTCCGTCTCGTGCGGCTCGGTGAAGCGGGCGCCGAGCCCCCATCGCGCGAAGTTCACCGCCCGGCCGAAGTCGTAGCCGAGCGCCGAGGTCACGAACCCGTCGGGCGGCAGGATGCCGTCGGCGCGGAAACGCTCCTCGTAGCGCGCGATCTTGTTGATCAATGCGAGCAGCAGGTCGATGACGGCCTGGCTCATGCCCTTCTGGGTGAGCACGCTCGCCGCCGCCCGCTGCCACGCGGACGGGTCCCGGTGCGAGCCGGGGTACTGCCGGGCGAGATCGTTCCGCAGCTGCAGCAGGAACTCCGGCTCGGCCGGGCTGTTGCGCCCCTCCAGCAACGCCGTCACCTGCACCTGCCAGCCCTGCCGATCGGTGACGCCCCAGGACTCGCGGAGGGTCTCGACGTCCTCTTCATAGCTGTTGTAGACGTCGCCGACCTCGTTCCAGATCACCCCGTTGTGCACGGCGAGATGCGCGCCGCAGGCCAGCCCGTGCGCGAGGGGTCCGTGCAGCGGCCCGGTGTACTTGGTGAGCATCTGATCGGCGTCGTGCCCCCTGTCCGGAACGCTCTTCTTCAGAGCCTTCCAGTGCCGGCGGCCGCGCTTGGCGTCAGGGAAGAACGTCCCCGACGGGCTCCCCGGATTGACCAGCAGCCCCTCCAACTCGCCACCCCACCACTCCTCGGGCGGGAAAGGCAGCGAGACCGGGCAGGCGACGGCGTCGTACCGCCTCCCGGGCAGCTCGCCCCGGGTGTAGACGACCAGGCAGTCCTTGCCTTCCGGCCCCTGCTCCGTCAGCCAGTCCACGACCAGCTTGCGGCTGTCGACATGCTCTTTCGGCTTGTACGAGAACGTGTCGGCGCCCAGCAGGACGCTCACGTAAGCGTCCCAGTCACCTCGTGCCTTGGCCTCGAACAGCGCCCGCTCGATGTCGGTAGGCGGCACCCAAGCCGTCCCCTGGCCCGCCACATTCGCTTTCATGTAGTCAGACCCTAGCGAAAACCCACATTACGGTCAGACGTAATGAAGGTATTACTTCAGTCCACATTCCACGCAGGACGCCCGCGCGGTTCGCGGTGGGGAGGGCCGGCACGGATTCGAGGAACTACGCGTCGGCCGAGCCTGGACAAGGGCTTACTGGACGGCGCGGAGGCAACGCGTGGCCTGGGCACGGAACGCGTCGGCGAGTTCGGGTGGACCACTCGTGAGCGTGAAGTCGGCGTCCACAGAGGTGATCATCCAGACCAGCCCCGAAGGGGTCTCGGCGCCGAGGTGCAGGAGACAGCTGTGGTCGTCGATGGCCTCGATGACGCCCATGCCGGGCCAGATCCGGTCGGCGACGGCTGCGGCGGACTCGTGCAACGTGACGGTGGCCTGGTACGGCCAGGTCTGCGAGGACAACTGGTGCGCCAGGTAGGTCGCGACGTCGCCGTGGGGTGGTCGTCTGGGCGTGAATCGCGGGCCGGTGGGCGTGCGGGGCGTCAGCCGGTCCACGCGGAAGGTACGCCAGTCGCCGCGATCGTTGTCGAAGGCGACGAGGTACCAGTGCCGGCCGAAACTGACCAGGCTGTGCGGTTCGACGGATCGGACGGTGTCGCCGCCGCGCGGGCTGGTGTAGTCGAAGCGCAGCATTTCGCGCCTGCGGCAGGCATCGGCGATGGCCATCAAGGTGTCCGCGGACACTTGCGGGCCGGGTGCGGCGCCGGCTCGTACCGTGGCGGTGTGCAGGGTGTTCACCCGATACCGCAACCGGGACGGCAGCACCTGCTCGAGTTTGGCGAGCGCGCGCAGGGAGGTCTCCTCGATCCCGGCGACCGAGCCGCCCGCCGCGGTACGGAGCCCGACGGCCACGGCGACCGCCTCGTCGTCGTCGAGCAGCAGCGGCGGCAACGCCGCGCCGGCGCCCAGCCGGTAGCCGGCGGTGCCCTGCGTGGCGTGCACGGGATAGCCCAGCTCGCGCAGCCGCTCCACGTCCTTGCGGACGGTGCGGGTGGTGACGCCCAGCCGGTCGGCGAGCTCGGCGCCGGACCAGTCGCGCGGGGTCTCCAAGAGGGACAGCAGTTTCAGCAGTCTCGCCGAGGTCCGTAACACATCGACAAGTTTGCCGGACTCTTAGGAACGAATCCTTCCTAAGCCCCTTCTAGCGTCAGGTCCATGACCACGAACACGCAGGGCATTCGCCCTTTCCGCATCGACATTCCGCAGGCCGATCTGGACGATCTCAAGGCGCGGCTGGCCCGTACTCGCTGGCCTGACGAGGTGCCGGGGGCCGGCTGGAGCCGGGGCGTGCCGGTGGAGTACCTGAAGGAGCTCGCCGAGTACTGGCGCACGCAGTACGACTGGCGCGCGCACGAGGCGGCGCTCAACGCGTATCCGCAGTTCGTCACCGCCATCGACGGCCAGAACCTGCACTTCCTGCACGTGCGCTCGCCGGAGCCGGGCGCCACGCCCCTGGTGCTGCTGCACGGCTGGCCGGGGGGTGTGGTGGACTTCCTCGACGTGATCGGCCCGCTGTCCGATCCCCGCGCGCACGGTGGGGATCCGGCCGACGCGTTCCACCTGGTGATCCCCTCGCTGCCGGGGTTCGGGTTCTCCACGCCGCTGGCCGGGCCCGGGATGGGTGCGGCCAGGATGGCGGGGGTGCTGGTGGAGCTGATGTCCCGGCTCGGGTACGACCGTTACGGCGTGCACGGGTACGACACCGGGTCGTGGGTGGGGCCCGAGATGGGCAAGCAGGCTCCGGACCGGGTCGTCGGCATCCACGTCAACGCCATGATCGCCTTCCCCGCCGGGATCGACGGCGAGATGGACGGCCTCACCGAGGCCGAGCAGCGGCGCTGGCAGGCGATGCAGAACTTCAACGACGGCTACCTGCAGTGCAACTCCAAGCGGCCGCAGACTGTGGCGTACGGCTTGCACGACTCACCGGTGGGTCAGCTCGCCTGGATCGTGGAGAAGTTCAAGGAGCTCACCGATCCGGAGGACGGGCTGCCCGAGGACAGCGTCGGCCGCGACCGGATGCTCACCGACGTCTCGCTGTACTGGCTGACCGGCACGGCCGGATCGGCGGCGCAGGTCTACTACGAGGAGATGTCCGCGAACGCCTGGAGCGGCGCGGACGACTGGAGCACCGGCGCCGACACCGACTGGAGCGGCGGGTCCGGCGGCGACTCGGACTGGAGCGGCGACGCCACGGACGGTGGAGGCGGCTGGGCGGGTGGTCAGCGTGGGACCGTGCCGACCGGCGTGCTGGTGTCCGTCCATGACGTCACCATCCGTCGCTGGGCCGAGCGCGACCACAACATCGTGCACTGGACCGAGCTCGGCAAGGGCGGCCACTTCCTGGCGATGGAGGCGCCGGCGGCGCTGGTCGAGGACGTCCGCGTGTTCTTCGGAAAGCTGCGCTGACCCGAGGCGGCGTCAGACCCCTTTCACCGCGTACGTGACCAGCGTGGTGAGCACGCCCTTGACCGACTCGCGGTCGCGCACGTCACACAGCACGATGGGGATGGTCTCGGTCAGCCCGAGCGCCCGCCGCACCTTGGCCGGGTCGTAGCGGCGGGCGCCGTCGAAGCAGTTGACCCCGATCACGAACGGGATGCCGCGTTGCTCGAAGTAGTCCACCGCCGGGAAGCAATCCTGCAGCCGGCGGGTGTCGGCGAGCACGACGGCACCGAGCGCGCCGACGGCGAGCTCGTCCCACATGAACCAGAACCGGTCCTGCCCCGGGGTGCCGAACAGGTACAGCCACAGCCCTTCGCGGATGGTGATGCGGCCGAAGTCCAGCGCCACAGTGGTAGTGATCTTGGACTCCACGCCCGAGATGTCGTCGACCCCGACGCCGCGCTCGCTCAGCAGCTCCTCGGTGTGCAGCGGCCGGATCTCGCTGATCGTGCCGACCATGGTGGTCTTGCCGACGCCGAAGCCGCCCGCGATGAGGATCTTGATGGCCAAGGCCGAGGCGACCGCGGTCGCTCCCGGCTCAGAGGCTGCGTAGTCCATGCAGCACTTCCCTGTAGATGCGTTCGTCGATCGTCTGCGCCACGGGGCGCGGGCGCTCGATGGTGACAAGACCCTCTCGCCGCAGGTCTCCCAGGATCACCCGGGTGACGTTGAGCGGCAGCCTGAGGTGCGCCGCGACATCGGCCACCGGCGTCGGCCTGCGGCACACCGCCAGCACGGCGCGATGCTCCGGGACCATGGCTGCGGGCTCGTAGGAGCCGCTGACCGTCGTGACGATGGCCACCAGGTCGAACGTCTCGCCCTGCGGGCGCGCCCTGCCCCCGGTCAGCCCGAACAGC
Source organism: Nonomuraea sp. H19 (assembly GCF_052068215.1). Taxonomy (NCBI): domain Bacteria; kingdom Bacillati; phylum Actinomycetota; class Actinomycetes; order Streptosporangiales; family Streptosporangiaceae; genus Nonomuraea; species Nonomuraea sp. H19. The sequence goes on from NZ_JBQHCV010000023.1 coordinate 199,040, forward strand.
CGGATCAGCGGCCCGGGATCCTCTCCGGTCATGTTCGTGCGCCATTCCAGGCGGGTGCCGGCGCCGCTCCCCTCGGCTGCGCGGAGAGGTGTTCGCCGACTCGCTTGACCAGCAGCGCCATCTCGTACGTGACCATGCCCAGCTCGGCGTCACCCGCGGCGAGCACGGCCAGCCGGGCGCCCTGGCCGGCTGCCGTGACGAAGAGGAAGCCCCCCTCCATCTCGATGATCGTCTGCCGTACGCCGCCCAGGCCGAAGTGCCGTCCCGCACCCATGGCGAGGCTGTGGCTCCCGGCGGAGATGGCGGACAGGTGCTCGGCGTCCTCACGGGTCAGCTGCTGCGAGCCGCCCATGGCCAGCCCGTCGGCGGACAGCACGATGGCGTGCCGGATGCCGGGGACCCGCTGGGTCAGGTCGTCGAGCAGCCAGCTCAGTTCACTTCTCGGGTCGGGCATCGGGATGGTCGTCCTTTCGGTTCCACGTGTCTTGTCCCTGTTCTGCCTGGCGGCGGCCCTGCTGCCAGCCACGTTGCATGGACGACATGAGCTGTGAGAGCTCCTCCGGCGCGCGCACCGAGACGCTGCGCGGTGTCGGGCGCCTGGTGGCACGCAACTGGGGAGCCATGTTGGCCTGCGGTATCCGCATCGGCAGGCCGTCGAGGTCCTCGTCCGCCTCCTGGGCCGGCACGGTGACGCTCCACTGTGAGGAGGGGCCGGAGGACGTGGCGGAGCCGGGAACCGGCGTCGGAATCGGCTGGGTCATCGGCCCGCCGACGGGCCCGCTCTCCGGTCCGTCCGCCGGCCCGGTTCCGGTCATCGGGCTCGGCCTCAGCATGGGGCCGGACTCGAACCAGGTCGGCCGCGCGGGGTCCGCGGCACGGGCGGGAGCATCCGGCACACCGCCGCCGCTCGGGACCTCCCGGCCGTTCGGGGCGTCCGGCGCGAGGGGCGAGCGGGGCTCCGGAGCGAGGGCCACCCCGCGGGACCGGCCGACGGCGGGTGCCGTGCCGAGCGCGCGCATGGGCCTGCCCTCGCGGGCGGCGCCGCGCTCCGCCGGGCGCGCCGCGACGACCGGGGTCTCGGAGCCGGCGAGGAGACCGGGCGGCAGCAGCACGATCGCGGTGGTCCCGTCGTACGGCGAGGGGCGCAGCACGACCTTGATGCCGTGCCGGGCCGCGAGCCTGGCCACCACGAACAGGCCGAGCCGGTCGCTGTCCGCCAGGTCGAACTCCGGCGGGTTCGCCAGCTTGGCGTTGATCTCGTTGAGGGCGGACTCGTTCAGTCCCAGGCCCCGGTCCTCCACCTCGAGCGCGAAGCCGTTGGCCGCCGTCATGCTGCGGATGTGCACGGCCGTGTCGGGCGGGGAGAAGACGGTGGCGTTCTCCACCAGCTCGGCGATCAGGTGGATCACGTCGGTGACCGCGGCGCCGATCAGCAGCGGGGCATTGGGCATCGGCGTGATGGTGACGCGGGTGTAGTCCTCGACCTCCAGCACGGCCGCGCGCACGACGTCGAACAGCGGCACCGGGTCGCGCCAGCGGCGCGCGGGGGCGGAGTCGGACAGGATGATCAGGTTCTCCGCGTGCCGCCGCATGCGGGTGGTCAGGTGGTCGAGTTTGAACAGGTCCTCCAGGACCTCCGGCTCCTCGGCCCGGCGCTCCATGGTGTCGAGCAGCGTGAGCTGGCGGTGGAGCAGCGCCTGGTTGCGCCAGGCCAGGTTGAGGAAGACCTGGCCGACGCCCTTGCGCAAGGTCGCCTGGCCCACCGCGGCCTCGACCGCCGTACGCTGCACCGCGGAGAACGCGTGCACCACGCGATCGACCTCGGCGGTGTCGGCGCGACCGAGACCGGGGGCCTCGGTCGCCGGGTCCACGTCGTCGCCGCGGCGCAGCCGCTCGACCAGCCGGGGCAGCCGCTGCTCGGCGAGCTCCACCGCCGACTCCTGCAGCCGCCTGAGCTCGGCGACCAGCGAGCGACCGAACCGGTACGACAGCGCCACCGACACGACCACCGCGATCAGGCCCAGGACCAGGACCAGCCCGATCCGCCAGTACGCCCCGGTCTTCTGAGACTCCGCCTCGGCCGCGGCGCGGTCGAGCTCCTGCTGCGTGTCGAGGTAGATCGCGGCGAGCATCGAGTCGGCGCCGCTCTTCCACTGGGCGGGGTCGACGGGCGGCGGGCCACCGGTGGTGTCCCAGTTGAACAGCCGGTCCTCCACCTCCAGCAGCCGCTTGTACGGGGCGCCGTTGACCAGCCTGTCGAAGTCCACCCGCAGTTCGGGCCCCACGTCGCGCTCGGCGTTGGCGAAGACGGTCCTGCGGCTGTTGAACGCGGCGATGAACGCGGCCCTGTCGCGGGGGGTCATCTTGCGTTGCACGATCGTGCTGGTGATGATGGCGTGTTCCTGCCCCAGGTACTCCGCCGTGGCGGTGTAGGCCGCCATGCCGCGTACCGAGCGGAAGGCCGAGACGTCGCTCAGCGCGTCGCGGTCGCTGAACTGGTGGTTGGCGACGCTGATCAGTTCGTTGTACGCGTCGATGATCTTCAGCGGCGGAGCTAAGATGCCCGCGTCGGCCGACTCGCGCAGCGACCGCAGCCCGTCGAGCGCCTGCACCAGCGCCCGCACCTGGGCCGGCGTCTCCGCGCCCTGCGATGCGACGTCAACGGATCCGATGACCTGGCGCAGCCGCTCGGCCTTGCCGTCGGTGACCCGCCGCTGATGGGCCAGCGGTACGGACGCCGCTGTACTGCGCGGCGCCTCCGCCGAAAGCTGGCGCTCCCGCTGTAGCTCCACGATCAGCTGCAACACCGGCGAGCCGATGGCCTCCCAGTGGTCCTGCGCCTGGGACACCGTGACGATCTCCGCGACGCTGGAGTATGCGATGAACCCCCACAGGACGACCATGGAGACCAGCGGAAGCAGGAGGATCCTGAGCAGCTTGGTACGGATCGGTGGGGGCGAGCTCATCCAACATGTCCAATTCCGCGCACGGTGATGCGCTGCTGGGGCAGTCGTGAACTGGTACCGCCCCCGAGGATGCCCGCCACGACAGGTGCGTCTGTGGTTCGTCCACTATGCCGATGGGGGCAGATGTACTTCAAGGTGCAGATGCGAAGAATCATCGCTAATGGTGGGTTGACTGTTTGTCAGCGCACGGTTCGTGACCGTAACGATGGCCATCTCGCGCACAGTGACGATCTTCGGTGTTACGGGGGCTCACGCGCCGGGGCGGAAGCGGCGCGGCGGGGTGTGGATGTCGAAGCTCAGACGCGGCTGAGCCAGGACCGAGTGCGGTGGTGTGTCCGGCGTGATCAGGCCGAGGCGTTCGAAGACGGGAAAGCTCGCCGAGGCGACGCCGAGATGGCGAGGGCGCATGACAGGGTGCCAGATGCTGTAGGTCCCCACCCTGCCGTCGCGGCGCCGGTACCAGCCCAAAGTGGGATGGGTGAGCCGGTCCAGCCAGTCCGGCTCGTCCGTGAAACCGTCCAGGAGGGTGAGCGGCCGGGGAAGCTCGGCCGCGTCGCAGTGGGCGTCGTTGGCGTCGAGCCGCCAGCGCGCCGGGGTGCGGTCCCAGTCCGCCTCGATGCGGATGCGGTCCCGGCGCCACGGCATGCCCCAAAGGTGCTGCGGGATCGCCACGACGGGATGGTCGAGCCTGGTGCCGAAGAACCAGACGCCCGGCCTGCCGTACGCGGTGACGTACGCCCGGTAGTTGATCTGACCGCAGTCGATGCTCACCTGCGGAAGGAAGCGGAAATGGAAGTCCCGGTCCTTGAAAGCGACCGCGGAGACCAGGGCGCCCGGTCCGTCGCCGAAGGTCATCTTCATGGGAGCGAAGCCCTCGGGCAGGTGCCGGGCCAACGCGTCGGCGTCCACCCGGTAGCTGACGATGGCGAAGTCGTCCAGGTCGGTCTGCGCGTGGTACCAGCGCGGGTGCGGCCGGGGGGGACCGATGAAGCTCATACTTCGCCCAGTATGATCGCCGCCGCCCGGGCTTGCCGCGGAACCGGCGACATGATGGGAACCATGACGACCTCCTCTGAGCGATAGGCGAAAACATGACAGTCGAACACGGCCGAAAGGCCCTCGTGGTGCGGGGCGGCTGGGAAGGGCACGCCCCGGTGGCGGCCACGGATCTCTTCGTTCCCTTTCTTGAGCAGCATGGGTTCGAGGTGTGCCGGGCGGACTCTCCAGCGCCGTACGCGGACTCCGCGTTCATGTCCGGTGTCGACCTCATCGTGCAGTGCTACACGATGGGCACGATCGAGCAGGCGGAACTCCGCGGGCTGGAGGACGCGATTCGCGCAGGCACGGGAATGGCGGGCTGGCATGGCGGTATCGCTGACTCCTTCCGTAATTCTTCCGACTACCTGCACCTCATCGGCGGGCAGTTCGCCTGTCATCCGGGCAAGGACCCGGCCGAGCGGGAGGGCTCGCAGGCCGACAACTTCGTGCCGTACACCGTGAACATGCTGCCCGAGGCGAGCGGCCATCCCATCACCGAAGGCATCGCGGACTTCGACCTCGTCACCGAGCAGTACTGGGTTCTCACGGACGACTACATCGACGTGCTGGCGACGACGACGCAGCAGGTCCGGCCATGGGACCCCTGGCACCGGGAGGTCACCTCGCCGGCGATCTGGACCCGGCGCTGGGGGAACGGGAAGATCTTCGTCACGACTCCGGGGCACAGCCTCGACGTCCTGCAAAACGACAGCGTGCGCACCATCGTCGAACGAGGAATGTTGTGGGCCAGCCGGTGACGGCTACATGCCCGTGGTGAAGATGGACTTCCACTTCGAGCACTCGCCGGTGGGGCGCTTCTTGTCGCCGCGGCAGACCTGGACCTTGATCTGCAGCACGCCACCGTAATCCTTGCGGAAGGTGCCGGTGCCGGGCGTGCAGTTGTAGTACCCGTGGGTCTTCCAGCTGCCGTTGCGCGCGCTCTGTGCGCGCAACACGGCCCAGGCGCAGCCCCTGCCGCGGGTGTCCTCGACGTTGCCGTACACGACATAGCCGGACTGGCTGATGGCGACCTTGCCCCAGGCGCTGGCCATGCCGTCGGCGGAGTGGACGGTCCGCCACTTCCAGATGGCCGGCGTGGCCGCGGCCGGGGCGGCCACGGTCAGCGGGAGAGCGATGGCGGTGAGAAGGGCGAGCAAACGCATGAGGGGACTCCGAGGTGGAACGTGAACCAGACACTCCTATAGATAGGGCCCCATACTTGTGAGCGGCTTGGAAGCCGCTGGTTCCTTCCACCGCAGGCATCGCCACGGCCTCATGTCACGGGCGAATTGCGCCGAGCAGGCGGTTGCGCCAGTAGTCGTCGAGATCGACGACTTTGACGACGTCTCCGGTCTGGGGTGCGTGGACCATTTTTCCGTTGCCGGCGTACATGCCCATGTGTCCCAGGCCTTTGCTGAAGAGCAGGTCCCCGGGCTGTAACGCGTCCAGGGGGACGCGACGGGGGGCGCCCCAGCTCCATTGGGTCCAGGTCGTGCGGGGCAGCTCGACGCCTGCGGTGCGCCAGGCGGCCTGGGTGAGGCCGGAGCAGTCGAAGGAGCTGGGTCCTTCGGCGCCGTATTGGTAGGGCTTGCCGACCTGGGCGAAGGCGAATTGGAGTGCCAGGCGGGCGTTGCCGGAGGCCGGGCCGGTGTACTTGATGCCGGTGCTGTTGGGGTTGCCGGCTCGGAAGGCGCCCAGCCGTCGTAAGAGCTTGGTCTGCTCGGCGACCAGCTTGTCGACCTTCGCCTTCTGGTCGCGTACCTTGTCGCGCGCCGTGTCGGCCTCCGCCAGGACGCGCTGGGCCTCATCGCGCCGATCGCGCAGTTCCTTGGTGGCCGCCTCGAAGGCGCGCACCTTCGCGGCCCTGGCCTGCGCGAGCTGATCGAGGGAGGCCATGCCGCTCAGAGTCGCTTCAGGGCTGTCCTGGAAGGCGAATCGCTGCCAGCCGGTGATCGGGCCGGTCTGGTAGTCGCCGACCGCCGCCGTGACGAGATCCCTGCGCAGCGCGTCGGCCTGCGCGTCCTTGCGGCCGAGCTCGGCGTTGAGCACGTCGTGCTTCTTCTTGGCCGTCTTGTAGGTCTCGGTGGCCTGGTTGTACTGCTCGACCAGTTGGTCGGCCTGCTCGTTCAGCTTCACCAGCTTGGCCCGGGCCTTGGCGGGCGACGGCGGTGCGGCGACGGCGGCGCCGGCGTTGGCGACCAACACCGCCGCTGCCAGCGCGACGGCCAATGCTGTTCGCCCAAGCCTTGTCGGCACGGCCACGACGATGCCTCCTGCCCTCGCGAGCGGTACGAACTGTCCGGCATAGCGGATGGCTCATGTGGAGGTACGCGTGCCACTTCCGGCGCGTTCAAAGGAAGGCCCCAGGAGCAACCACGTCCACGTCACCCGGGGGGCGTGGACCGCGAGACCTTCGAGCCGAGCCAGTGCTTGACCTTGTGCAGCGACTCACTGGCGTGCTCGGACGTTTGGCCCATCCGGTAGTACAGCCGCGGCGGGACGTGCGGGAGCAGCCGAGAGCGCCGCTGGAAGAGCAGCGTGAACATCTGCTCCGGTGGGAGGTTGACGTAGCGCGGGAGGCTTTCGTACCACTGGGCGCTGTAGCGGGCCGCTTTCTGGGCTGACCGGATTTCGGATTTGCGTTCTCGCTCGTAACGGGCGAGGGCGGGCTGGAGTGGCGTGCCTCCGTGCAGCGCGTTGACCAGGAAGATGGCGTCCCCCAGCGCGAGGGCGGTGCCCGCGCCGATGGAGTAGTGGGTGGTGTGGGCCGCGTCTCCGATCAGGACGAGGTTGTCGCGGTACCACGACCGGTTGGTCAGGGTGCGGAAGTTCAGCCAGTGCGCGCTGCCGTCCGGGTTCGCCCGGCCGATCAGCGGGTGCCCGTCCAGTATGTCGGCGAAGAGCTTCTCCAAGAGGGCCAGGCCGTCGGCCTGGTTAGCCCGGTCGAGGCCGAGTCCCCTCCAGGTCGCGGGGGAGCATTCGACGACGCAGGTGCTGTGGTCCTTGCCGAACCCGTAGCCGTAACACCAGATCCAGCCATGCTCGGTCTCCACGAAGGCGAAGGTGAAGGACTCGAAGATCTTGGTGGTGCCGAGCCAGGTGTAGGTGTTCCGCCCGACCTTGAACTCGGGGCCGAAGTGGCCGGCGTGGCGCTCGCGCAGCACGCTGTTGACACCGTCGCCGGCGACGACGAGGTCGGCGTCGGCCAACTCGCCCGCGTCGGTGATCTCGCGCTCGAACTCGATGCGTACGCCGAGGGACCGGGCCCGCTCGGCGAGGATGTCGAGCAGCTTGTGCCGGCCGATGCCGAAGCCCTCTTCCCCGTGCTCCACCATGACCGTCGCACGGTCGCGGACGTGCACGACCCAACTGTCCCAGCGGACCGAGCTCTCGCTGATGGCGCTCCCGGACTCGGGGTCGAGAGCCTGGAGAGTCTGGAGCAGTTCGTCCCAGTAGGTCACGCCCCAGCCATACGTCGACCCGGCCGGGTTCCGCTCATAGACGGTGATGTCATGGGACGGGTCCACCCGCTTCATAATGATCGAGAAGTACAGGCTGGCGGGTCCGCCGCCGACGCAGGCGACCTTCACGAGCCCTCCCTTATGGCGCAACGTAATCAATTCATTGCATAGAGTAGCAGTTGAGGTGTACGGCGAGGGGTCCTCATCCGGCCGAGCCGCCGGTCATGAGATGGCCAATTATCGGAACGCCCCCAGCGGCCGACGGTATGCGCCACCGCGGGCGTTTCGGCGCGGGCTAACCTGGCAAGGTGAGCATCACCGCTGGTAGCTACACGTTGGGGCCCGAATCCGGTCGGCTCCTGGTCAATACGACGCGTACTGGGTTCGGCGCGAAGGCCGGCCACGACCTCACCATCGAGGTCACCCGCTGGCGCGGCGAGGCCACGATCGACCCCGCCGACCCGGCCAACTCCTCGGTGACCGTCGAGGTCGACGCCGAGTCGCTCGAAGTCCGGAAAGGAACCGGCGGCGTCAAACCGCTGACGAGCTCCGATCGTGCGGAGATCGAGAAAATCGTCCGAGAGAAGATTCTGCACACCGGCCGCTACCCGACGATCACGTTCCGGTCGGCAGGGGTCGATGGGACCGCGGAGTCGTTCCGCGTCGAGGGCGACCTCACCATGGTCGGTGTCACCCGGCCCGTCGCCGTACAGGGCTCGCTGACCGAGGGCCGCGTCCACGGCTCGGCGGCCATCGTGCAGTCCGGATGGGGGATTCGGCCCTACTCGGCGTTGTTCGGCGCACTCAAGCTCAGCGACGAAGTCGAGGTGCGGTTCGACATCGCTCTCGTAACCTCGTAACAGAGCAGCGACCCCGGCGCAGCGGCTCGGGCCGCCCAGCGCGACCATGGCGCTGTCCGGCAGGACGGCGACCCGCGGCAACCCGCCGGTAGAGACGCGCCAGGCGTGCATCCACGCGTTGTTACGGTGGGTGCCTGGAGGTTGGCGTTGAGCGATGGGGGCTCGTCATCTGAGGCCGCGGTCGAGCCCGGCCTGAGCCACGAGCGGGTCGGGGTGTTCGCCGACGCCCTGTTCGCCATCGCGATGACGTTGCTGGTCGTCGAGATCCCGCGGCCGCCCACCGCGCTCATCCAGGGCGACGACGACCGGATGGTCATGGCGAGCCGCCTTTGGGGCTTTCTCACCGGCAACTCCGGGCAGTTCCTGGCCTTCGTCATCGCGTTCCTGATCCTCTGGACCGCCTGGCGCGGGCATCACCGCATGTTCGACCAGATCACCCGGGCGTCGTCCCGGATCCTGTTCCTGCACGTCCCCTTGCTCATCGTCGTCGTGCTGCTGCCGTACTCGACCGGGCTGATCGGCGACTCGGTGAGCAATCCGCTGGCCATCTGCCTGTTCGCCGCCGCGGTGGCCGCGCTGTTGCTCTCCGAGGCCGCGCTGCTCTGGGCGGTCCTCGCGGACGGGGTTCTGCGGCCGGGGGAGGACCGGCGGGCGTTGCGGGTGAGGGCCTTCATGCTGGCGGCCACCGGGCTCTTCTGGCTGCTCACCGCGGGGCTGACGTGGGTGATGGACGGAGTGCCCTACCTGTGGCTGCTCAATCCGCTGGTCGGGGTCGTCTCCCAGCGCCTCGCGGGGCGAGGTCCCCGTCGCCCCGCCCGGTGAGATCACCGCAGGTCAGAAACCCGGTTGCACGGCACGATTGCCGGAGGCAATGATCGCGGGACGGTTTCGACTCCTCTCGACGGCCGTGCCGGAATCGACGCCGCCCTGGTGAAACGCTTGATCGCTGCGCAGTTCCCGCAGTGGAGCGACCTGCCCGTGACCCCGGTGGAGATCGACGGCTGGGACAACCGGACCTACCGCCTAGGTGACGAGATGACGGCCCGGCTGCCCACCGCCGCCGGCTACGTCCCCGCAATCGACAAGGAACACCAGTGGCTGCCCCGGCTGGCGTCGTCGCTACCTGTCCCCATTCCGGCGATCGTGGCCAAGGGCGCTCCTGGTGAGGGCTATCCCTTTCCCTGGTCCATCCGCGGCTGGATCGAGGGCGAGACGGCAGCCCAGGGGCGCATCGACGACATGACGCAGTTCGCGACCTCGGTGGCGGAGTTTCTCCTCGCCCTGCAACGCTGCGACGCCACGGAAGGTCCGCTCGGGGGTGAGCACTCCTGGTCGATACGCGGTCTTCCAGTAGCCGGATTCCCGCATCGACTGCGCACCAGCGATGAGCCGGACCGCCCTCCTGGCGACGCCTGGGGGCAATCGCCGCAGCAGTCGCCAGACGCCCCGGAGCACCCGTCCATCACGCATGGCGACCATGCCCTCATCGTGCCCGTTGCAGCGTCGCCTTCCTCGTCACCGCCCAAGCGGCCAGGGGCCGAGGAGGATCGGCCCCTGGCTCTCTGATCACCTGTAGTACTCGTAGTGGACCGTGGTCTCGGCCTCGGTGCCGAAGTCGATCTCGTCGTCGAGGTAGCGCGTCCACAGACCGGCGAGTTGCGGAGCGATGAAGCCTGTGACCTGGGTAGTTATACTCGGGACATATACCCCATATATGAAGATTCCTCCCATATCAATACCGCAGACGCGTCCCAGAGCCCGGCTCCGCAGGATCGACCCTGGTGAAGACCCTGGCGACGTGGTGAAGGGCAAGGGATGGGGATGGGCGAACAGCGTACGCAAGATCTGCGGATCACCCGGGCGGACCAGGTTTCCGAGCAGCGGAAACGGCTGCTGGCAGCGGTCGGTGACGATCTGTGGGGGATCGAGCTGCTGCGGTTCGCGATCCAGCAGGCGGTGGCCGATCTTGCCGGGCTGGGCGGCATGATGCATCTCGGTAGTCCTGCCCGCGGCGGCGGGCTGCGCCTTGTAGCGACCAGCGGACTCCCCCCGGCCTTGGGCCAGGTATGGGAGCACATTGACGGGAACGGCCCGATGGCCCCGGCGCGCGCGTTCCGGGACGGTGTGTTCGTGCAAGTGCCTCTGGCGGACTTCGCCGCGGAGATACCCGCACCTGGCGCGACGGCGAACGGCCGACCGGACGGCTCCGAAGCCGAGTCCTGGTCCTGGCCGGTCGATACAGCGATGGTGGCCGTCCCGCTGGTCGGCCCCGGCGGGCCGCTCGGCGCGCTGTCGGTGGTGACGGTCTCCTCGCAGGAGCCGTCGGCCGGGCAACGGGCCTTTCTCGACACGCTGGGCCGATGGGCCGGCGAGCGCCTGAGCAAATCCTCCGCATCGCCGCCTGATTCGGGACTCGTGGGCTGGCAGGAACAGCTCACGGGCTCGCATCTGCGGCAGGATCTGCAGGCGGTCGGCACATGGGACTGGGACATCCGGACCGGTGATGTCGTCTGGAACGACGCGATGCTCACCGTCCTCGGCCTCGATCCGGACGCCTTCGATGGACGAATCGAGTCCTGGACGGGCATTGTCCACCCTGAGGATCTGCCGTGGGTGCTGGCTGACGTGGACGAGGCGATCCGCACGGGGCGGATGCACAACTCCGAGTACCGGGTGTGCCGCCCGGACGGTACGTCCGGCTGGGTGCGGGTTCGTGGCCGACTGGTGCGCGATGACAACGGCGAACCGGCACGCATGATCGGCACCCTGTGGGACGTCACCAAGACCCATGACATCCTGGAAACGGTCACCGGACCACGGGTGAGCAAAGCCGAGCGCGCTTCCGCGGAGCGGGAGCGGAGCTCCCGTATCGGGCAGCTGGCCAGGGCGCTGGCCGAGGCGGTCACCATTCGCGACGTCGTGGACGCAGCCGCCGATCACATCTTGCCGGCGTTCGGCGCCTCCGGACTGATGCTCGCCTTCCTGGAGGGCGACCATCTGCGGACGGTCGGGTTCACCGGGTATTCACAAGAGTTCATTGACCGGGTGGCCCGGATGCCACCCGGCGAAGGGGTCCCGATCGCGGAGGTTCTACGCAATCGCACCCCGACGTTCGTCAGCTCGGCCGAGGAGTACATCGAGCGCTACCCCGCGACGGCGGACCTTCCGGCGGCGGGAGGCAAGAAAGCGTGGGCCTTCCTGCCATTGATCGCCTCGGGACGCCCGGTGGGCAGCTGTAGCGTCTCCTTCGCCGAGCCGCACCAGTTCACCGGTGAGGAGCGTAACCTGCTCACCGCGCTCAGCGGGCTGGTCGCCCAGGCCATGGAACGCGCGCGCCTGTACGACAGGGAGCACACCCGCGCCAAGGAGCTGCAACGCGGGCTGCTGCCGCGCACGCTGCCCAACCTGCCCGCGGTCAC
>NZ_JBQHCV010000024.1:0-196435 GCF_052068215.1 Nonomuraea sp. H19
CTTCGTATCCCTGCGCGCCCGAACGGTAGACCAGGCGGGCAATACCGCCGAGCAGACGATCATCCACGCCTACCGGACCCGGCCGTGGTGACCCGGTAACGGGTCCGGAGAGACATCCTGCCCTGCACCTGACAGCAAGTCGCCCCGCCTCCCGCTCGACCAGGTCCCGCTCCTCCGCCTCACTGACGTGCCGCCCGCACCCTCCGCACACGTAGTAGCCCGACCTCGGCTCCCACTTCAGGTTCCACTGCCGGCATCCCGAACAGCGGGCCGGCGTCCACGAGGGTTCGTCATCCACCAGGCGCCGAAGCCGGGTCCCCCAACGCGAGAGCCCACTCGACCACGCCGAGGTCCACCGGCTTGTCCGGGTCGTCCACCGCCGACACCACGGTCAGCCCGTCCATCGCGAGCACCGCGTCGAGCGTGTCCACCAGCCACGTCACCGACCGCGACCGCACCACGCCCACCTCGCCGAACCGCCGCCCGGCGGTGACCTCGCTCATCCGGTGACCTCCCCCAGCCCGAGCAGCCGATCGTCGTCCCACCACGGCGGCGTCTCGTCCACCACCGCCGTGATCTCGACCAGGGTAACCTCATGGCGGTCGAGCGTGAGATCGAGGTCGGTGCGCCCGCCGGCCACCGGCAGGCTGCGGTGGGCGCGGACCGGCTCGGCCGCCTTCCGCAGCATGTCGAGCTCCCTCGGCCGCGGGGACGGCGGGCGGCCCATCTCGCACCAGGCCGTCCAGGCGTTGCCCTTCTCCTCGCTCACCGACGAGCGCAGCGCGAAGGCCGCGGCGGTGTCCGCAGTGCCGATCGGGATCGACAGCCGCACCGTGTGACCGTCGATCGGGGCCGCGCCGGTGACGTCCACGGGCGCCCAGGCCAGCACGGTGACCCGGCCGGTGTCGTCCCGGGTGACCAGGTGGTCCTCGCCGCGGGCCAGGACGTGCTCGCCCATCCTGGCCATGAACGCGTACAGGTGGTAGGTCGGCTTCTTGATCTGCCGGTGCGTCAGCAGGCCGAAGCCGCCGTGGAACAGCGCGGTCGGGATGCCTACCTCTTCGAACATGTCGCTGAAGGTCCAGTAGGCGAAGGAGTCGGCCAGCTCTCCCCCGGCGGCCAGCACCGGCGCCAGGTAGGCGGCGTGGAAGGCCGTGTCGTGGACCGGGTTGTCGGGCCGGTAGGAGGAGTTGAACTCGGTGATGTGGACCGGCAGGCCCGCCAGCGGGCCGCCCCGGAGCTGCCGACGCGGTGTGGCGAACTGCTCCAGGAGATCGGCGGCCGGCCGCAGCGTCTGGTGGACGCCGAACGGCACGTGCTGGGCGGGCCCGGAGGTGTAGGCGTGCCGGCTGACGAAGTCGATGGGCACCCCGCGGTCGATCACGAAGTCCGCGAAGCGCACCATCCACTCGTCCGACCCGGGCGAGATGGCCGGGCCGCCGACCTGCAGCGAGGCGTCCACGTCCTTGATCGTGTGCGCGGTCACCTCGTACAGGCGGTGGTAGGCGGCCTCGTCGGCGTCCTGCCAGAAGTCCTTGAGGTTGGGCTCGTTCCACACCTCGATCGGCCAGGTGCGCACCTCGTCGAGGCCGTACCGGTCGAGGAGGTGCGCCACGGTGGCCCGGACCAGATCGGCCCATTCCTGCCACGATCGGGGCGGGGTGACGTTGCCGCGCCACCAGAACACGGTCTGCTCGCCGGAGGCCAGCCCGGACGGCATGAAGCCGAGCTCGACGAACGGCCGGATCCCGAGGTCGAGGTAGGCGTCGATCACCTGGTCCACGTACGTGAACGCGTGCCGCACGTGGCGCGCGCCCGCGTACTCGTAGGGCCGGTGGACGCCTGCCCCGTCACTCAGCAGTCCGTGCCCCCGGATGTGCCGGAAGCCGATCTCCCGCTGGATCAGCGCCAGCGACTCCTGGTAGTCGCGCCGCAGCGCGAGCTCGAAGCGGCCGGTGCCGACGCAGAAGCGCCAGGCTTCGGACAGCCGCCCTGCGGGCCGGTCGGGCACGTGACTGCGCATCGATCAGCCGTGTTCCTTCTTGAACCGCTCGTAGGCGCCGTTGACCAGGTTGACGTAGGAGGTCGAGTTCTTGGCCTCCAGCTCCTTGACGTAGGCGTCCCACTCGCTCAGGTCGCGCTCGCCGAGGATGAACTTGAGCGTGTTCTGGGTGACGTGGTCCTTCAGCGGCGTCTCCCACAGCGAGACCTGCTCGCGCTCCTCGTCGGTGAACGGGCGCGGCGGCTCCACCGGCCAGGGCTTCCTGGTGTTCATCACGTTCTGGAACTCCTTCTCCTCCTCGGAGAAGGTGGACTGCAGGAGCTTGGTGGTGCCGCCGTAGGCGAAGACGCCGTTGTGGAAGCCGAAGTCCTTCTGCAGGTGCTTGGGCACGCCGGGGTTGAGGCCGACGAAGTCGACGTCCTTGGCGAGCTTGTAGTCACCGTTGGCGTCCTTGGTGAACGTCGTGCCCTCGACGCCCCACTTGGCGAACTCCTGACCTTGGTCGGAGTAGTAGAGCCAGTCGATGAACTGCATCATGGCGACGAAGTTCTTGCTCTCCAGGGCCTTCTTGGAGATCATGACGCCGTTCTCGAGCCGGGTGGCGATCTTGTAGTCTCCGACAGGGCCCATGGGCACCGGAATCTTGACGATCTTGGCGCCCTCGACGGTCTTCTCCAGCGTCGGCCGGTAGTCGTTGACCATCGTCTGCGCGTTGGTGCTGATGACGAAGGACTTGCCGGAGTTGAACTTCTGCTTGGCCTGCTCGTCCTGCTGCGTGAAGCTCTCCGGGTCGAGCAGCTTCTCGTCCACCAGCTTGCGGAGATACTCGATCATCTGCTTGTACCCCGGCATGGCGCCGGTGTAGGCGAACTTGCCGGCGGCGGAGTCCCAGGTCGCGTGCTGGTACTCCCAGCCGCCCTTGGCGCCGTAGGCCTGGGCGACGAGCTTGAGCAGGTTGCCGCCCGGCGTGGGGACGCCCCACCGGTCGGTCATGGGGTAGAGGTCCGGGTACTCCTTCTTCATCGCCTTGAGCACGGTGTACAGCTCGTCCCAGGTCGTGGGGACCTTCAGGCCGAGCTTCTCCAGGATGTCGGTCCTGATCGCCAGGGAGTAGTCCGCCCAGGCCGCCTCGTGGAGGCCGGGCAGCAGGTAGAAGCGGCCGTCGGACTGCCGGAGCGTGTCCAGCTCGGGCTCGAGCTTCCACTTGGCGACCTTGTCCTTGAAGTTCGGCATCAGGTCGAGGTAGTCGCTGACTGGCAGGATGGCGCCGGAGGACACGAACGCCTCTTCGGAGGGGTGGTAGGTCTTCGGGATGATGAGCGGGGCCTGACCGGAACCCACCAGCAGGCCGCGCTTCTTCTCGTAGTCGCTGAGCGGCACCGCCACCGGCTTGAGTGTGACGTTGGTCCGCTTGGTCAGCTCCTGCCAGAACAGCCAGTCGTCCTTGAGCGGATAGACGGGGTGGTTGTTGTAGAGCACGTCGAACGAGACCGGCTCGGTGGCCTTGAACTGCTGGCCAGCGCTGTAGCCGGCCATCGCGCCCGCCTTGTTCGCGGACACGTCGGCGGCCTTCTTCGGGGCCTCGTCCTCGCCGCAGCCGGCGAGCACGAGGGTGAACGCACCCAGTCCGAGGATCGCCTGACGGCGTGATAGGTCGCGCATGTGGGGGATTCCTTTGCCGTTGTCCGGGGGGTGATGAGGGTTGGGGGGCTATCCCTTGACGGCGCCGAGCATGACTCCGGAGACGAAGTACCTCTGGACGAAGGGGTAGACCACGAGGATGGGGAGGACGGTGAGGATGATCGTCACCGATTGGATGTTGGCCGCGGCCTGCGTCGCCTCGGCGCTCATGGCGCCGGCGGACTCGGCGCCGGTGGCCCCGGCGATGAGGTTGCGCAGGTAGACGGTCACCGGGAACAAGTCCGTGTCGTTCAGGTAGAGGAACGCGGTGAACCACGAGTTCCAGAACGAGACCGCGTAGAACAGCACCATCGTGGCGATGACCGCCTTCGACAGCGGCAGCACGATCCGCCACAGGATGCCGTAGGTGTTCAGGCCGTCGATGGCGGCGGCCTCCTCCAGGTCGCTCGGGAGGCTCTCGAAGAACGCCTTCATGACCAGGAGGTTGAAGACGCTGATGGCGTTGGGCAGGACGATGGCCCAGATGGAGTTCGTCAGCCCGAGGCTGTTGATCAGCACGTAGTTGGGGATCAGGCCGCCAGAGAAGATCATGGTGAAGACGGCGACCCAGACCAGAACCATGCGGCCCTTGAGGTGCTTCTTGGACAGCACGTACGCGTAGCAGGTCGTCAGAACCATCGCGATGGCCGTGGCGACGACGGTGTACACCACGGTGTTGCGGTAGTTCGTCCAGAACATCGGGTCGGAGATCACGAGCTGGTACGTCGAGAGGTTGAACCCGCGCGGAAGAAGGTTGACCTGCCCGGTGATGATGTAGCGCTCTTCGCTGACCGAGCGGGCGATGATGTTGATGAAGGGATACAGCGTCAGGACCACGACGCCGGTCAGGATGACGGCGTTGATCCCTTGGAACACGCGGTAGCCACGGGTCTTGGCGATCGTCACCACAGGCTCGTCCCTACTGTGCGGCGGGAGATCAGGTTGGCCGACAGGATCAGCACCACTCCGACCAGCGCCTCGAACAGGCCGATCGCGGCGGCGTAGCTCAGGTTGCTGGACTCCACGCCCATGCGGTACAGGTACGTGGAGATCACGTCGGCGGTCGGATACGTCAGCGGGTTGTACAGCAGCAGGACCTTCTCGAAGCCCACGGCCAGGAACGTGCCGATGTTGAGGATCAGCAGCGTGATGGCCGTCGGCCGGATGCCCGGCAGGGTGACGTGCCAGATCTGCCGCCACCGGCCGGCGCCGTCCATCCGGGCCGCCTCGTAGAGCTGCTCGTCGATGGTCGTCAGCGCGGCCAGGTAGAGGATGGTCCCCCAGCCGACGGTCTGCCAGATCTCCGACGAGACGAAGATCGTGCGGAACCACTCCGGTTTCTGCATGAACGCGGTGGGTTCCCCCCCGAGGGCCTTCACCATCTGGTTGATCGGCCCGTCGATGGCCAGCATCTGCATGACGATGCCGGCCACGATGACCATCGACAGGAAGTGCGGCAGGTAGGACACCGACTGCAGGAACCGCTTGATGCGCCGGTTGCGGACCTCGTTGAGCAGCAGCGCCAGCACGATCGGCAGCGGGAAGCAGAACAGCAGGGTCAGCGCCCCGAGGACGAGCGTGTTGGTGAACACGTTCCAGAACGTCGGGTCGTTGAGGAACATCTTCACGTAGCGCAGGCCCACCCACTCCTCGCCGAACATGCTGCCGCCGGGCTCGAACTTCCGGAAGGCGATCACGTTGCCGAGCATGGGGACGTACCGGAAGATCAGGAAGAACAGCAGCGGGAGGATCGCCAGCGTGTACAGCTGCCAGTCGCGCCGGAGCGCGAATCGCCACGAACCACCGTGATGGCGTCTGCGGCGGCCGGCGTCCGGCCGTGCCCGGCCCGGGCCTTGCGTACCCGACGGCGGCGGATCCAGCGTGCTCGTCGTGCTCATCCTGTGGCCTCCTCCGATGAGATGCGGTCCACCCGCACCAGCGGCTGCAGGTCTCGCTCGTGGCCGACCGCGCGCTCGGCGCCGGTCAGGCGCAGCGGCAGGGCCGCCGCCACGTCCGCGCTGGAGCGTCCGAACCGCAGCTCGACGTCGCCGGGCTCGACGATGCGCCGGCCGCCGATCCCGGTGAACGAGGTGAGGTCGGCCGGGACCGTGAACGTCGCCCGCGCGGCCTGGCCGGGCTCCAGCGGCACGCGGACGTAGCCGATCAGGCGGACCACCGGCCGGGTCGTCTGCGCCACCGGATCGTGCAGGTAGAGCTGGACGACCTCGGCGCCGGGCCGCGATCCCGTGTTGCGGACCGTGATCCCGACGGTCACCTCGCCGTCCACCGGCCAGTCGGCGGGCCCCTGCACGCCCGCGTCGCTCCATTCGAAGGTGGTGTAACCGAGCCCGTGCCCGAACGGGAACGCGGGGGTCGGGTCGACCGACGACACCTCCGAGCGGCGCCCGAGCGGCGGCGACAGGTAGGTCGAGGGCAGGCCGCCGGCGTCGCGCGGCACGCTGACCGGCAGCCGCCCGGACGGGTTCACCGCGCCGGTGAGGACCTCGGCCAGCGCCTGGCCGCCACGCTGGCCGGGGAAGAAGGCGCAGACGATGCCGGCGGCGGCGTCGGCCTCCGCGCCCAGCGCGTACGGCCGCCCGGCGAGCAGGACGAGCACGACCGGGGTGCCGGTGGCGAGCACGGCGCGGACCAGTTCGGGCTGCACGCCCGGCAGGTTCAGGTCGGTGGCGTCGCAGCCCTCGCCGGAGGTGCCACGCCCGAACAGGCCGGCGCGGTCACCGACGGCGAGCACGCACACGTCAGCGGCCGCGGCCGCGGCGACCGCCGCCTCGATGCCGGAGGTGTCGTCGCCGCTGATGTCGCACCCGGGCGCGTACGTGAGATCGGGGATCACCTGCGCGAGCGCCGCGCGCAGGGACGGGACCTCCACACCGAGACCGTGCTCGGGATGCGGGCCCACGTGCGCGGGGAAGGTGTAGCAGCCGAGCATCGCCATCGGGTCGTCGGCGACCGGGCCCACGAGAGCCACGCGCTGGTGGGCGGCGAGCGGCAGGATCGCGCCGGTGTTGCGCAGCAGGACGATGGACTGCCGGGCCAGGCGCAGGGCGACGTCCTGGGCGGCCGGGCCGTCGAGGCGGAGCTCCTCGGCGTCGCCGGGCAGCGGCTGCCAGTCCTCGTCGAGCAGGCCGAGCTCGGCCTTCTGCGTCAGCACGCGGAGCAGGGCGCGGTCGATCAGCGCCTCGTCGACGTCACCGGCCTTGACCGCCTCAATCAGCGGGGTGCCGAACGTGTCGACCGTGGGCAGTTCGACGTCGATCCCGGCCCGCAGCGCGAGCGCGGCCGCGTCTGCCGGCCCGGCGGCGACGCGGTGCAGGCGCTCCAGGAACCGGATCGCGAAGTAGTCCGAGACCACCGTGCCGGAAAAGCCCCACTCGTCCCGCAGCAGCCCGGTCAGCAGGCTCTCGTCGGCCGCGACGGGAACGCCGTCGATCTCGGCGTAGGAGTTCATCACCGACCGGGCGCCGCCCAGGCGCAGCGCCATCTCGAAGGGCGGCAGGACGGTGTCGGCCAGTTCCCTGGACCCCATCGCGACGGGCGCGAGGTTGCGGCCGCCGCGTGAGGCGGCGTAGCCGGCGAAGTGCTTCAGCGTGGCCACGACCCCGGCGCCCTCGACGCCCCGGACGTAGGCCGCGCCCATCGTGCCGACCAGGAAGGGGTCCTCACCGATGGTCTCCTCGGTACGGCCCCAGCGGTAGTCCCTGGTCACGTCGACGACCGGGGACAGGCCCTGATGGACGCCCGCGGCGCGCAGGGACCGGCCGATGTGCCCGGCCATCTCCTCGATGAGCTCGGGGTCGAAGGACGCTCCCCAGCTCAGCGGCGTGGGGTACACGGTGGCCCGCCAGGCGGCGAAGCCGGTCAGGCACTCCTCGTGGACCTGGGCCGGAATCCCGAACCTGCTGGCCGCCACGATCTGGGCCTGGGAGGCCGCCAGTGAGCGCGCGCCGGCCACGGGATCGACCGGGGCGCTCCCGAAGGGCCGCGTCAGCTGGCCGAGCCCGTTGCGGATGACCGTGCTCCAGTCCACGCCGGCCATGTCGGACTGGTGCGGGGCCACGCCTCCCCCGGAGGCGTCGGCGCCGACCCAGACCCCGACGAGCTGGGCGACCTTCTCCTCCAGCGTCATGAGGGGGATGAGCGCCTTGGCCCGCTCGGCGGGCGACAGCCGCGGGTCCCGCCACGGCGCGTTCTCGCCGGAGGAAGCGCTTGTCTCGATTGGTACCTGGCCCGTCATGCCATCCTTTCGGCCGGAGACGGCGTCATCCCACGCTGGCAAGCGGGAAGCGTCACGTTGTGGGAACACCGAAACTTTCGAGAAGAGTCGTTAATATTGCGGCAACTTAGGGCGCGCAATGGGCCGTGTCAAGAGGTCCGCTGCTGGTAGATTGCTGACCCGGAACCCCCGCATCCACTAGGGTCACCAGCGTGAATCGGATTTCGGTCGGCAACTAATTGCCGGAAAATTTCGGAAATCTAGCAACCGACCTGATGACAAGTTGCCGTTCCGCAACCGTGCCCGTCAAGAGCCGGCACGGTGGAGGGCGCACGCAGACGGGCCCGGCCGGAGAACCCGGCCGGGCCCGCTGATCGCCGGGTGGCCGCCACACGGAGGCGACGTCCACCCGCGAGGCACCTCAGGCGGGGTGCCCTTCCGCGTAGTCGAACCAGTCGAAGGCGGCGCTGCCCTCGGTGACGTACATGCCTATGACCCGGCCGGTGAAGCCGGTGGCCACCTCGGTGGACAGGTAGCGGCCGTCCAGCTCCGCCAGCAGGACCCCGCCGGCGGAGAAGGCGAGGGTGTCCGGGCCCCGGGCCGCCACGCCCAGCGGCTCGCCGGTCGGCGCCGTCACCGACGGCGGCAGCAGGTCGCCGGTGCGGATGTCGATGGCCAGCGTGAGCGGCCCCGGCGGCACGGCGTGCGCGGCCACGCACTGGCGCAGCGGCCCGATCCGGGCGATCAGCCGCGCCTGCCCGTCGCCGACCTCCAGGTCGTAGTGGTGCGCTTCGTCCATCCGGACCGACAGCCCCGCCGTGGCCGATCCCGGATCGATCAGGGCCGTGACGCGGCAGTCGTGGTGCTGCTGGCGGCGGCCGATGAAGGTGTGTCCCGGCCGGTCGAGGGTGGGCCCGGTGGCGTGCAGGGTGAGCCAGCCGGGGCGGGCGCCCAGCGACCAGGAGCCGTCGGGGCGGCTGCGCGGCGAGATCCAGTACGGCGCCAGCGCCTCGGCGTCGAAGTCGTCGCGCGACGGGTCTTCGGGGAGCGGGTGCCAGGCGGCGGGCGCGGGATGGCGTTCCTCGACGGGACCCACGACGGGCCAGCCGTCTTCCCACTCCACCGGGATCAGCAGCGTCTCCCGCCCGAGCACCTGGAACTCCGGCGTGTAGCCGCGCGGCCGGGTGCCCAGCAGCACCATCCACCAGGTGCCGTCGGCCGCCTGCACGAGATCGGCGTGCCCCGTGCTCTGGATCGGCCGGTCGGTGCCCCGATGCGTCAGGATCGGGTTGACCGGCCCGGGCTCGAACGGGCCGCGCGGCGAGCGGGCGCGGGCGATGGAGACGGCGTGGCCGCGCTCGGTGCCGCCCTCGGACATCAGCAGGTACCACCAGCCGTCCACGAGGAACAGGTGCGGCGCTTCCGGATATTTCCCGCCGGTGCCCGACCAGATCGGGTAGGGGCCTTCCAGCACCTTGCCGTCCGCCGGGTCGATGCGCGCCACCTGGTTGCCGGAGGTGACGCACCAGCACGAGCCGTCCTCGTCCCAGGCCAGGTCGGGGTCGATACCCGGGAGGTCGATCCACACCAGGTCCGACCAGGGGCCTTCCGGGCGCTCCGCGGTGACGAGGAAGGTGCCGCGGCCGCTCACGTTGGTCGTGATCAGGTAGAAGCGGTCGTCGTGGTGGCGGATCGTCGGCGCGTAGATCCCGCCCGAGGCCGGCACCTCAGGCGGCAGTTCCAGTTGAGAGGGCCGGTCCAGGACGTTGCCGAGCTGCCGCCAGTGCACCAGGTCGCGGCTGTGGAAGATCGGCACGCCGGGGACGTACTCGAAGCTGGAGCAGGCGAGGTAGTAGTCCTCGCCGACCCGGCACACGCTCGGGTCCGGGAAGAACCCGCCGATCACGGGGTTGTCGTACATGCGCACGTGGAAGGGGTTCCTTTCAGCTGTCTCAGCCCTTGAATGCGCCGTCCATGATCCCGGACACCATGCGCCGCCCGACGAAGACGAACAGCACGAGCAGCGGGACCGTGGCCAGGAACGAGCCGGACATGGCCAGGCCGAGGTCGATGTCGAGGCTGTTCTGCAGCGCCTTGATGGCGATCTGCGCGGTGTACATCTCGGGCGACTTCAGCACGATGAACGGCCACAGGAAGTCGTTCCACGCGGTGACGAAGCCGAGCAGGCCGAGCACGAACGCGGCCGGGCGCACCAGCGGGAACGCGATCCGCCAGAAGATCTGCCAGGTCGTGGCCCCGTCGATGCGGGCCGCCTGGAGGATCTCGTCGCTGATCGTGACCGACAGGTGCTGGCGCATCCAGAAGATGCCGAACGCGCTGGCCAGCCCCGGCACGATGAGCGCCTGGAGGGTGTCCACCCAGTCCAGCGCAGAGATGATCATGTACTGCGGGATGACCGCGAGCTGCGTCGGCACGGTCATGGTCAGCACGACGATCAGGAACAGCACGTTGCGGCCGCGGAAGCGCAGCTTGGCGAAGGCGAAGCCGGCCAGCGAGCAGAGCACGGCGTGGCCCACGCCGATCGTTCCCGCGACGATCAGGCTGTTCACGATCGAGCGCACGAACGGCACCGTCGTGAACACCAACCCGGCCAGGTGGAAGAAGTTGCCGCCGGGCACGATCTCGGGCGGCAGTTGCGTGGCGGTCGCGGTGTCGGTGGTGGCGACCACGAACATCCAGTACAGCGGGAACAGGCAGGCGAACACGGCCAGGCCGAGCAGGAGATAGGTCCACCAGCGGACACGGTTGGCCTTGTTCATCAGCGCTCCGGGCGGATGCGGGTGGACAGGAAGTAGTTGAGCGTGGCGATGAGGATGATCAGCACGAACAGGGCCACGCCGATGGCGGCGCCGTAGCCGAACTGGAACTGGCCGAAGCCCTGCTCGTACAGGAAGAGCGTGAGCGTCTGGCACTGGCGGACCGGCCCGCAGGTCAGCGCCCGGGAGATCAGCAGCGGCTCGGTGAAGATCTGCAGGCCGCCGATCGTCGAGGTCACCACCGTGAACACGATCACCGGCCGCAGCGACGGGATGGAGATGTGGCGGAACTGCCGCCAGGAGCCCGCGCCGTCCACGGCGGCCGCCTCGAAGATCGAGCGCGGGATGGCCTGCAGCGAGGCGAGGTAGAGCAGGGTCGTGTAGCCGAACCAGCGCCAGGCCACCATCACGGCGATGAGCACGTGGCTGCCCCACACCGACTGCTTGAAGTCGATCGGCCCGATCCCGGCGAACCCCAGCAGCCAGTTGAGCAGGCCGTAGTCGCGGTCGAACATCTGGGCGAAGACGATCGCGGTGGCCGCGACCGAGGTGATGTACGGCACCAGCATCGACATGCGGAAGAACGTCGCCAGCCGCAGCCGGGCGTGGTTGAGCAGGTGCGCGAGCCCGAGGGCGAGGATCAGCTGGGGGACGGTGGACAGCAGCCAGATGCTGATGGTGTTCCAGGCGGCGTTCCAGAACCGGGCGTCGTCGAGCAGACGGGTGAAGTTGCCGAGGCCGATGAAGACGTGCTCGCCGATGGGGTTCCAGTCGAACAGCGCCACGTAGAACGTGAACAGCAGCGGCACCAGGCCGAACACCGCGAAGAGCAAGAAGAACGGCGCGATGTAGGCGTACGGGGCGATGCGCTCGCCGATGCTCTGCCGCACCGGCGCCGCACCGGCGGGCGCCGCCGGCGCCCGCGGTGTGCTGAGAGTCGTCGTCACGCGCGTCCTACTTGCCGATGGCGGTCTTGATGTTGGCCAGCGCCGCGTCCCAGGCCTTCGCCGGATCGCCCTTGCCCTGCTCGACGTTGGTGATGGCGTTCAGGAGCTCCTGGCCGATCGCGGAGCTGTCCGGGCCGATGAGGAACGGCTTGAGCCCGAGCAGCGAGTTCGTGTAGATCGTCCCGGTCGGCGCGTCTGAGAAGAACGGGTCCTTCAGGCCGGTCAGCTTCGGGTCCTTGTAGACCGACGGGGTGGTGGGCAGTGAGCCGGAGTCGACGAAGTGCTCCAACTGGCCCTGCGGGGACTGCGTCTTGGTGATGTAGTCCCAGGCGGCCTTGGGGTTCTTGGCGCCCTTGGGGATGGCCAGGTAGCTGCCGCCCCAGTTCCCGGCCCCGCCGGGGATGGTGGCGATGTCCCACTTGCCCTTGGTGTCGGGGGCGTTCCGCTCGATCTGGCCGAGCAACCACGCCGGCGCGGAGATCACCGCGAACTGGCCCTTGCCCATGCCCGCGCTCCAGCCCTCCGAAAAGGAGCTCTGCTTCGCGGTGATCCCGGCCTGCGCCGCCTTGATCCCCAGGTCGAAGGCGGTCTTGACCTGCGGGCTGGTGCTGTAGACGACGTTGCCGGACGGGTCGTAGTACTTCATCGGGCCCTGGTTGACCGCCTGGTAGAAGACGCTGGTGCCGGCGTTGTCGACGAACGCCTTGCCGGTGGCCGCGGTGTACTTCTTGCCGGTCTCGATGAAGGCGTCCCAGGTGGGCCAGAGCTTGCCCACCTCCTCCCGGTCGGTCGGCAGGCCGGCCTCCTTGAACAGATCCGTCCGATACGCCACCGCCATGCCGCCGACGTCGGTGGGGATGCCGATGATCTCGCCGCCCTTGGCGGTGCTCTGGCTCATCACCCAGTCCAGGTAATCGCCCTTGATCTTGTCCGCTCCGTACTGCCGCAGGTCCTGGAAGTTCTGCGGCTGCTGCACGAACTTCGGCAGGTCATCGCCCTGGATCAGCACCAGGTCCGGCACTTTGCCACCGGCCAGCGCCGTGGTCAGCGCCTGCGCCGTCTCCACCGAGGAGCCCACCTCGGTCAGCTTCACCTGGATGCCGGGATGGTTCTTCTGGTACTCGTCAACGGAGGCCTTCTGGTTGATCCCGCTGAACGACCAGAACTCGAACGACTTGCCGTCCCCGGACGGCTGTGCGGTGGTCCCGCCGCCGCCGCAGGCGGCCGTGGTGAGGGCGAGGGCCGCGGCGAGCACGGCCGATGTGGTGATGGGGAGCTTCACGACGATCTCACAGTCCGTTGAAAGTTTCGGAATCAATCCCGATCGTTAAGCCGGGACTCTAAGTGCGGTTCTCGAAACCGGTCAAGAATCTGATGGAAAGCCGGCCGAAACAGTCGGCTCAGAGCGCCCCGTTAAACTGCGGCCATGACCGCGACCCAGGAGCCGTCCGCATCGGAGAACCCGCAGGCCAAGCCGCTGACCATCGCGCAGCTCGCCGAGCTGGCCGGGGTGTCCACCGCGACGGTCTCCAAAGTGGTCAACGGCCGCTCCGAGGTCGCGCCGGAGACCCGCGCCCTCGTCGAGGACCTCATCAGCAGGCACGGCTACCGCCGTCAGCGGCGCCGGGGCGGTCCGGCCGCCCTGGTGGAGCTGGTCTTCCACGCGCTGGCGGGCGACTACCCGATAGAGATCATCAAAGGGGTCGAGCAGGTGGCGCGCGAGCATGACCTGGCCGTGGTGGTCTCGCAGGTGCAGCACCAGCACGTCGCGGGCACGGGCTGGATCGAAGGCGTGCTGAGCCGCCGCCCGACCGGCGTGATCGCGGTGTTCTCCAGCCTCTCCGACGAGCAGCACGAGCAGCTCACCACCCGCGGCATCCCCCTGGTGCTGCTGGACCCGAGCGGCGACCCCGGCCACCGGGTGCCGTCGGTGGGGGCGAGCAACTGGAGCGGCGGCCTGTCGGCCACCCGTCACCTGCTGGAGCTCGGGCACCGCCGGATCGGCATCGTCACCGGACCCGACTACGCGCTGTCCAGCCGGGCGCGCCTGGACGGCTACCGCGCCGCGCTGGACACCGCCGGGGTGCCCGTCGATCCGGACCTGATCTGCCGGGGCGACTTCCTCATCGAGGGCGGCCGCGCCCAG
Organism: Nonomuraea sp. H19; assembly: GCF_052068215.1. Classification (NCBI taxonomy): domain Bacteria; kingdom Bacillati; phylum Actinomycetota; class Actinomycetes; order Streptosporangiales; family Streptosporangiaceae; genus Nonomuraea; species Nonomuraea sp. H19. The sequence goes on from NZ_JBQHCV010000024.1 coordinate 13,787, forward strand.
GCCCACCGGCTGCTGCGGCTGCCCGACCCGCCCACCGCGATCTTCGCCTGCAACGACGGGGAGGCCATGGGCGTCTACCGGGCCGCCCACGAGCTGGGCCTGCGCATCCCGGACGACCTCAGCGTGATCGGCTTCGACGACCTGCCCACGATCCGGTGGATGATCCCGCCACTGACCACGATCCGCCAGCCGCTCACCGAGATGGCCGCCACGGCCGCGGCCATGCTGGTGAAGCTCGCGCAGGGCGACCCGCCGCCGCAGAGCCGCGTCGAGCTCGGCACCGACCTGGTGGTCCGGAGCAGCACGGCGCCACCGAAGCGGCCCTGAAAGTTTCGGGGATTGTGGCGCAAGCATCCGAAGATCTCTTGACGGTTTTCATGGCCGCTGCCTACCGTGGCGCGAATCTCTCCGATAACGGGCTCCGACTACCGTGGAACGGCCGGCATGACCCGCGCCTATAGTTAGTCAGGTGACTGACTCGAAGGGCTCCCGGGTGCGGACCGCGGCCGACAAGCGGCAGCGGCTGATGACCGCCGCCGCTCAGGTCGTGCATCAGCAGGGCGCCGAGCGCACCACCATCGCCGACATCGCCCGCGCCGCCGGCGTCCCCGTGGGCAACGTCTACTACTACTTCAAGACCAAGGACGACCTGGTCGCGGCCGCGCTCAGCGAACACGCCCGCCACCTGGAGACGCTCACCGCACAGCTGGAGCTCCTTCCCGATCCGCGGGAGCGGCTGAAGGGCCTGGTGGAGGCGTGGGTCAGCCAGCGCGACCTCGCGGCGCGCTACGGCTGCCCGACCGGCACGCTGGCCGCCGAACTGGACAAGCGTGCCGACGGCGGCCTGGACGCGGAGGCGGGCAGGGTCATCCGGCTGCTGCTGGACTGGGTCGAAGGCCAGTTCCGCGAGCTCGGGCAGCCGGAGCCCGGCGGACTGGCGCTGACGCTGGTGGGCGCCTACCAGGGCATGTCGCTGCTGGCCAACGCCCTGCGCGACCCCGGCGTCATGACCCGCGAAGGCGAGCGCCTGATCGGCTGGCTGGACTCCCTCGGACGTTAGCGGATCTTGGTAAGGTCGATGAGCACGTACCGGCCGTCGCGCTCGTAGGCCACCAGACGGTCGTTCGGGAACCCTGGCCCGATCCTGCCCGTCCCGCCCTCGGCCTCCGGACGCAGGCCCAGGTCGCCGGACTTGCCGGTGGTCAGGTCGAACAACGCCTGGCCGCCCGGCGGGCGAGGCAGATCGATCGCCACGATGCGGTCGTCGGCCAGCCCGATCCACGCCAACCGGGGTATCTCCCGTTCCTGTGAGCCGTCGCGCTGCCGGTAGAAGGGCTTTCCGCCGGACGTCATGCCGACACACGTCGTCACCCCGCATCGGACGAACTTGTCGCCGGGCCGTACGAAGGCCTTCCGCGTCTCTCCGGTCTCGACGTTGAGCACCACCCCGAAGGCGGCCACGTTGTCCGGCGCGACATCCGGAGTTCCCACCCAAGGCCAGCCCAGGATGTGGTGCCGGTCGGCGCCCGCCACGGGCGTCACGCTCCCGCCCTCGAGAGGGACCGTGAAGACGCCGCCCTCAGAAAGGGAGAAGGCGAGCTTGTCGCCGGCCACGGCGAGCGCATCGGCCCTTCCCTTGATCGGGCCGCCGGTCGCGATGGCGGCGGGCTTTCCGCCCGTTATGGGCACCGACCAGAGGCGCATGCGCGTGCCCTCGATGGTCTGCCAGATGACGCGGCCGCCACCCACCGCGTAGCCCGAGGCGTACCCCTTCTTCGACGTGGGGATGTCGACGATCTTTCGGGTCTGACCGGTTTCGAGATCGTAGGCGTAGAGGGCGTCGGGTTTCTCGAGGCTCTTCCACGTAAAGAGGAGGACCGTGTGATCGTCGAGGAAGAGCCACGGGCGGAAGGTCGTGCCGTCCGGGAGCTTGGCCGGAATCGTCCGGACGGCCTGCGGCCACACCTTCTCGATGGGGTCGGGGAGGCCGGCGGTGGGAGACGACGCCGGGGTGGGATGCGCCGCCGTCGTGGCGCGGTCGTCGCCCACCCCGCGTACCGCCACGCCGGCCCCGCCCGCCACGATCACCACGGCGAGCGCCGCCACCAGGGCCTGCGCACGCGTTCTGCGGCGCCGGGAGCGGGCCATGATCTGGGCGGGGAAGCCGGTCGGGGGGTGCGGCGCGCGCTCGGAGGCGCCGCTGATGACCCTGCGGAGGTCGTCTTCCAGCTCCTTGGTCATGGGGCGCTCCTCTTGTCGGGCGTACGGTGGGCTATCGCGGAACGGAGCTTGCTCAGGCCGAGCGAGGCGTGGCTGCGCACGGTCCCCTGGGAGACGCCGAGCAGGCCGGCGATCTCCGCGTCGGGAAGCTGCTCGTAGAAGCGCAGGACGAGCACGGCCCGCTGCTTGCGCGGCAGCGCGTCGAGCGCCTGCCACAGCTCCTGGTCGGCGTCGGAGGGCAGCACGTCGTACAGCGGCACCTCGGGCAGAGCCCAGGCGAGGTCCTCACGACGGCGCCGCCGCCAGGCGTTGATGTGCAGCCGGGCCATGATCGACTTCGTGTAGCGCTCCGGGTCGTCCTTGCGCTGTACGCGGGCCCACGCCCGGTGCAGCCTGACCAGCGCCTCCTGGGTCAGATCCGCCGCATCGTGCGGGTTGCCGCTCAGCGCATAGCCGTAACGCAGCAGCGCGTTGGCCCGTTCAGCGACAAACTCCACAAAGCGGGAGTCGTCTTCCACTTAGGTTGCCTTTCCGTGATCGGTCACCTCTCAGAGGGAAACAGGGCTCGATTCGTTGAACGAGTCACGCGGCCGTGGTCAGAAGGCGAAACCGTTGACGCCACGGACGGTCCGGTCCAGCGTCCGCGTCACGACGCTGAAGTGAACGGTTACCTGGCATCGCCACCGAAAGGAGCCGTACTCCATGTCGCGCGTCCTGACCTCCTGGCCGCGTTGTGCCTGGCCCTCTTACCCGACGGGGCACAGCCCACGCGGCAGGTCGGCCGCTTCCCGCATACCGGCCAGCACATGACCGGCCGCCACCAGCACCGCCGAGAGCAGCTGCAGCTGCCTTGAATAGGGGCCTGGTCACAACGACGGATGGAACGGTCACGATTCAGGTCTGGGCAAACTGGTAATGGCCGCGACGCGGGGCGGCGGCACCGCGACCGGAACTGCACGACATCTACGTCCCAGGGCGCCAGGGCCGAAGCGTTCTCATGTTGTAAGACCGAGTAGTTGAAGGCCATCGGTGGGGTGGCTGCGGTAGTGGTCGGTGGCGGCGGCGATGTTGGTCCAGCCGATTAGGTGGGCCAGGCCGATGGCCAGGTTGCGGAGGCCGGCCATGATTCGGGGTGCGGCGCCGGTCCGGACGCGGGAGGCGTCTTCGCGGTAGGTGACGTCGCGGATGTGGTGCAGGGCTTCGATGCTCCAGTGACCGCGGATCAGGGCGGCGAGCTGGGCGTGGGTGATCCGTCCTGGTGGGAGGCTGGTGACGGCGTAGATCGTGACGATGGTGGTCTTGCCGGTGCGGTGGTCGGTGCGACGGCGTTTGACCTGGATCGCCTGGGCGGCGTGCGGTAACGGCAGCCCCGGGCGGACGGTGCAGATCTTCATGCGGCGGATCTCGCGGCGGCCGTGTCCTTGCTCGTCGGTGCGGTCGTTGAGGATCGCTTCGCGCCAGGGCAGGGCCTTGAGCCGGTTCAGGAGCGTGGGCTGGTTGCCCTTGACGATGAACAGGTAGTGACCTCTCGCCTCGACGATCTGCCGGGCGTGGGCATGCTGAGTGTGCAGAGCGTCGGTAGTGATCACCACGCTCGACAGATCCAGCCCGGACAGCAGGGGTGTGAACGCAGGGATCTCGTTACTCTTGGCCTCGACCTGCCGCTGGGCCACGACGATCTGGGTGTCATGGCGGGTGGCGGCCAGCAGGTGGACCGTGCCGTCTAGGGTGCGGCTGCCGCGCAGGGTCTTGCCGTCCACGGCCAGGCCGGTGAGTTCGGCCCGATGCGAGGGTGGGCTCGTGGCGGGCGGGCCGCCAGCCGCGAGCGAGGCCAGATGGCCGCAGGTGGCAGTGTCGAAGGCGTCGCCGTCCAGGCGGGCCAGCAGCCGTCCCAGGGTGCTGGCGGCCAGCCATGGCGTGCCGGGCAGGCCGGCTCGGGCACATAGGTCTGGGTCGCATCCGGCGATGAACCGGGTGATCTTCACCAGAGACGTTGCTCCGCCGAGCACGGCGAGCAGGGATAACGCCAGCAGCGGGCCGAGCCGGTATCGGCGCCCCCGGCGCCTGCGCGGGTCGGGCACCGCATCCAGGACTTCGGCCAGGGCCGGCAGATCGAGCAGGTCGGTCAGCGGGTCGGCGACGGTGACGTGCTCCAGGTGGCGGGCGAGCACGTCGATCGGGGATGATGGCACGCGAACGCGACCCCTGTTCTTGATCGACTGGCGTAGACAACCGACGATCAGTCGCGGGCGGACCGCACGCGCACACCTGCCTGAGATAGCACTCGCTCCCGGCCGGACGACTGATCTCAGTCCTTGGTGAGCTCGTTTTTGATCCAGTCCAGTACGGAGGTGTGGCGAGGTCGCCAGCCGAGTTGGGCGCGGGCGCGCTCGCCTCGGACTCGGCTGTTGGAGCCGAGCGCAAAGACGGCGGCCTCGTAGCCCCACTCTTGGATCGCGGCGTTGATGTCCCAGGCCTCGGCAGATCCCAGGCCCAGCGCCTCTGCGATGGCGGCGGTGATGTCGCCGAACGACGCCTCACCGTTTTCCACGAAGTAGAACGACCCGGCGGGGGCCGCATCGAGCGCGAGCAGATAGAGGTCAGCCACGTCATCAATGTGGACGTTCGACCAGATGTTGCGGCCGGCCCCGATCCTGCGGACGGTCCCGCTCTTGTGCGCCTGCCGGGCCAGGGCGGGGATCTGCACGCTGTCGCGGCTCAGCCCGCGACCGTGGCCGTAGATCAGAGTGTTGCACAAAACCACCGACCGGACCTTTCGGCTGGAGGCGGCCAGAACATACCGGTCGATCGCCACCCGGGCTTCCTTGTCGTCGGCCGGCCGCCAAGACGACTCCGAATCGAAAATCTCCTCCCCGAAGATCTCCCCGGACGGCTCGCCGCGGGAATCGGTGCCCACGATGCTCGACCCGCTGGTGTGCAGCAGCGGCTTGCCTGATCCCGCGAGCGCCTCCACCAGTGCTTCCACGGCACCTCGGTGGTCGCTGTCAGCAGCGTTGACGACAGCGTCGGCGGCCTGTGCGTGCTCGGCGAGAAGGGCCTGGTCGTCCAGGGTCCCCAGGACCGGGGTCACGCCCAGGCGCTCAAGCATTCGCGCCTTCTCAGGGCTGCGAGCCAGCCCAGTGACCTGGTGGCCGGTCCGCAGCATTCGGTCGGCGACGGAGCCGCCGATGTATCCAGTGGCGCCAGTGACGAAGGCACGCATGCGTTCTCCCATGTACGTACAATTTTTGCTTATGCATACATTGTCTATGCATGGAATTCGTGTCAAACTGGTCCCCAAGGAAGGAGGAACAATGCCGCAGGTCACGGGACGCGTCCCGCGCATCGAACTGCCGTCGGACCTCGAAAGACGCTGGCAGGCGCTGAGACACCTGGAGGTCGCCGTCCAGGAGGCACTGGACCGCGCCCTGCAGAACGAGCATGGCCTGTCCGTCTCCGAGTACACCGCCCTTGCGGCGCTGGCCTACTCCGACGATGGCGGTCACCTGCGCCAGCAAGTCCTTGCCGACGCGATCCCGCTCCAGCAGAGTTCGGTCAGCCGCCTCGTTGCCCGGCTTGAGCGGATGGGCCTGACCGAACGCTTCCACTGCCCGACCGACCGGCGTGGGGTCTACACACAGATCACTGATCGCGGCCGCGAAGTCGTCACCGCCGCGCGCGCAACCTATGTCAATGTCCTCCAACAGGCTCTTGCCGACATTAGCGGCGATCGGCAACTGGCCGCCCTGGTCGAGCAACTCCACCGGGACGCAGACCCGGCAAGCCCGTAAGGCGTGACGTAGCCGCCGGGCGGCACGTGTCCCCGGGTCCCAACCGTGGTCGACAGCCGACCTCTGCGGTCCCTGCGCGACGTCCATCGTCCGGAAGAGGACCCCATCGAAGCTTCCGTCGGAGCAGCTGCCGTAGATCCGGCCTGGCTACGGCCGCAACCTGACTATAGGCCTGACCCGTCTGATCGGCTGCACCAACATCGCTGCCGCCATCAACCACTTCCGCAGCCATCCGCCTTCTGTTACTTGGTCTCACCACATGAGAACGCTTCGGCCCTGCCCAGGGCGCGGTGCCATATAGACGTAGAACGGGACCTGTCTTCATCGATCATGGGGCTCCTCATGCTTGCGCGTTGGATGAGAAACCCAATGGCCGGGCGGTGCGGCCTCGCGGACGCGGGGAAGGTGTATCGGCCGGCCCCGAAGACGATTTCGCATGCTGCACGCACCCTGGTTACAACCACCCGTCAATCACCGATGGCGTCTGAGGAAGCGTAGTGGCCTCGATGGCGTGTTTTTGGTCGGCCGTGATGAGGCCGAGGTCGTAGAGAATCCTCGCAGATTCCCACCAGCAGCGCCGTGCCGGCTCGGGCTCGCCGACGTCGTGGAGAGCGCGACCAAGCCCCCACAAAAGCTCTGCTTCACGATAGCTTCCCCTGCAGAACTCATGATCGATGGCCAGCGCCTCTTGAAAACAAGCGATCGCCCCCTTGGGGTCGCCTGCCAATCTTCGGGCTGCTGCCAGGTTCCCGAGAGCGAGGGCCAAAGCAGCATCCTGCCCCAACTCTCTGATGATTGCTACCGCTCGCGCGTGCGCATCGATGGCCTCGGCCAATCGGCCAATCTTTTGATAGGCAAGACCAAGGCCGGATAGCGACGCACCCTGACCGTATGCGTCGCCGATCCGGCGATAGAGCTCGAGCGCCTGGCGATAGTGGCTGATGGATTCGTCTATCAAGGCCAACCGGCGGAACACAGCCGCGAGATTAGTGAGACTGGCCGCCTCGCCTTTAGATCTTCCGATTCTCCGGTACGCGCTCAACGCGCTCTTGAGATGAACAACGGCATCGGACAGTTGCCCCAGACGCATCTGCGCCCAGCCGATATCGACATATGTGGCCGCTTGATGGAGTAGATCACCGGTATGTTCGGCCGCAGTCACTCCAATGCGTGCGAGGTCCAACTGTTCTCTCCACAGTCCCGCATCATCCATGAATGTGGAGAAAGCCACGGTGAGCGCGACCACGAGATCGGGCCGACCGAAAGGCGCCTCTACGGCTTGGCGGACCATTGGCAGTAAATTACCGCTTTCCTCCCTGGCCCATTCACGCACATCCTCAGGACTGCTAAAGGCAATTCCCGCATGGCTGAGTTCTTGAGGGGAAATCTCCGCCGCCAGGGTGTGGTTCGGATGCGCCATGCGGAGGCCAGTGCGAGCGGTAGCCAGGTAGCAGTGGACGGCACGTCGTATGGCCTGCGCTCGCGCGTCCGCAGATTCCTCTATGTGCGCACGTTCGCGGGCAAACAGACGTACCAGGTCGTGTAGGCGATACCGGCCCGGGGCGGCAGTCTGCAGCAACTGCGCATTCACGAGATCATCCAGCAGATGCTCGGCCTCAGAAGTGGACAGGTCAGCCAGTGCTGCTGCTACCGGAACGCCGGAGTCGGCGCTTTCCAATAGCCCGAGAAGGCGGAACATACGAGCAGCCTCAGTGCCGTGCTCGTTGGCCATGAGGTCTTGGTAGCTGACGTGGAGGCTGGCACGGACAGCTTGGTCGTGCACCTGGATTCAGCGGCGATCCCAGCCCTGCTTCCGGAGGCCGTTTCCCTTTCTGGACAGCCAGGGCCACCAGACCCGCGCCGACGGGCACATGAACGCCCCGACCCACTCGCTCGGTTGGGGCCTATGCCTCTGGCTCGAAGAGCGCGGTGGACTGCTTTCCGACAATGCACACCTTGTACGTACGGGCGACTCTCCTGGTACGTGTGGCACTCGGGTAGGCACGGGCCCGCGCGTTCGGTTCTTTGGTGACGATAATCCGCGCATACCGACGCGACATGTCGCGAGCGTCCGTGAACCTCGAGGATCTGCGCGACCAGCGACGCGAGCTGCCCGATCAGCGGCAGCAGCGGAGACGCCGCGATCATGATCGACGACATGGCCCGCGCGAGCGGCACCAGCGCGGGCGCCACCGCGGCGACGGCCTGACCAAACGCGGAGAAGATCGCCGACACGCCAGGAACGCTCGTGGCCCAGTAGTTCACCCGCACCCCGCTCTGCCCCGGGCAGGCCCGGGCAGGCCCGGGCAGCCCGCCGGCCCCGGAAATCGCCTCGCGGCGGGCCGGGGCCGCGGGCTAGATTCGCTGCCAGTGATCCAGGAACCGGGCCCTGCCCTCGAGATCGCGTGCGACGAGTCGGGGGCCGAGGGCGAGAAGCTCGTCGGCGGCAACACCGACGTGTTCGCGCATGCCAGCGTCCTGATGGACACCGTCGCGGCCGAGGACTGCATACGCGAGCTGCGTGCCCGGGCGCCGTCTCCGGTCACCCAGTACAAGGCCATCCACATCCTGCGGGAGAAGCACCGGGCGGCGCTCCGATGGCTGCTCGGCCCGTCGGGTCCCGTGCTCGGCCATGTCCACGTCCACCTGACCGACAAGACCTTCCTCGTCATCGGCAAGGTCATCGGCCTGCTGGCCGAGGACGCCGCCCGGCGACCGCACCCGGCCGCCGGGGACGCCTTTCCCCAGGCGGCGAGCGGGTCGTCCCCTGCGCTCGCCGCCGATCCCGCGACCGGTTGCTGGCCGACCCGCACGCCTTCCCGTCGCTCGACCCGCTCATCCCGGCCATCGTGCACGCCGTCGGCCACTGGGGCCGCGACGGCCGCCGCGTCTTCGTGATCCACGACCGCCAGACCACGCTCACCGACGAGCGCATCGCCGAGCTGCGCAGGCTCGCGCCCCCGGGCCGGCTGGCCGGGCTGCAGCTCGTGGAGTCGCGTCTGGACGCGCGGATCCAGGTCGCCGACGTCATGGCCGGGGTGGCCCGCAAGATCGCCTCCGACGAGCTCAACGGGCGCGCCGACGACCGGCTCGCCGCGCTGCTCCGGCCGTACGTGGCCGCGGATTCGATCTGGGGCGACGCCCGGAGCTGGGCCCTGCTCCATCCCCCAGACGCGGTCATGGCCTGGTAAAAGCCCTCACCCTGCCCCGAATCGCCACAAATCGTGACGTTAGAGTGACGAATTGTGAACGAATCGAAGCGTGTGGAAATAGCCTGGCCCACCCTCGGCATCACCGTGACCGCCGAACTCGACCAGCGCAACCCGGCCCTGGCCCAATGCCTGTGGGACGCGCTGCCGTACCGCAGCCTGCAAGGCCACGCCCTCGTCGCGGGACATCACCTGTACCACGTCGCCCCGGTCCATTCGCTGCTGCACGCACCCGCGGAACACCACGTGGACCGGCGCGCCGTACCCGACGGGACGCTGTTCTGCTCGCGGCTGCAGCATCTCGGCATCAAGTACGGCGAACTCACCGAACCCATGGTCGCCACCCCGATCGGACAGGTCGTCGCAGCCGACCTCGACGCCCTGATCCGGGCCGGCCGCGAGGTCTGGGACGCCGTCTACACCACCAAGGAGCCCGTCGTCGCCGAAGTACGCCGCGCCGGCCGGCCCGGCGGCCACCGGCTGCCCCGGCTGCCCATCGGCGACCCACAGGTCAACGCCCTGATCGCCGACGTGCACGCCGAGACCGAACGCATCTGGCTCGACCCGCCGCGCGAGCTGGTCGACCTGCACCACGGGCACATGCCCTCGGGAGCCGGCAGCTACGAGACGGTCCTGACCACACTGCTGTTCGTCAACGGCGAGACCCGCCCGCTCGGCTACGGCTGCTACGGCGGCCTCGTCCGCGCGGCCATGGACGGCATGCCGCTGCCATGGCTGCGCCAGATGACCCGGCTGCTCGCCCGCACCCCCTCCGAATTCCTCGGCTACTGCGGCCTGGAAACCCTGTGGGGCTTCACCCGGCGCCTCCTCGACAACCTCGATCGCCTGGACAACCACGTCGACTTCATCTCGGCCATGGCTCACATGGCGCTCTACTGCAACTGCCTGGGCGGGTGGAACCTGCACCTGTTCCCGTGGCAGGCCGGCGAGCACCTGCGCCGCGTGGAGGCGACGGTATGAGCACGAGTGACACGCGCGTGGCGGTGATCGGCGGCGGCGTCATCGGCCTGTCGATCGCCTATCACCTGGCGGAGGCCGGAGTCGAGACCCTGCTGCTGGAACGCGGGGCGCTCGGCTCCGGCGCCTCGCGCGCCACCGCCGACGTGGTCCGCGCCTACTTCGCCGGCAACCCCGTCAGCTCGGCGCTGGCCGTACGCAGCCTCGACGCCTACCGCGCCTTCCCGCGCCGGCCCGGCGTCGACCTGCCGCTGCGCCAGGTCGGCTACCTGGTGCTGTTCACCGAGCCGGACCAGGTGAGCGCCTTCGAGGCCGACCTGCCCGCCCAGCTGGCGGCCGGCGTCGAGGTCGGCCTGATCAGCGCGCGGGAGGCCAGGGAACGCAACCCGCTCATCGGCGACGACCTGCCACTGCTCGCCGCCGCGTACTCGCCGCAGGCCTACGTCTCCGACACCAACGCCATCGTCACCGCCTACGCCGACGCGGCCGAGCAGGCGGGCGCCACGCTGCGTACCCGCTGCCCCGTCACCGGCATCGACCCGCGCACCGGTCGCGTGCTGACCGCCGACGGCGAGATCACCGCCGCCGCGATCGTGTGCGCGGCCGGCGCGTGGTCGGCCTCGCTCGTCCGCGACGCGGGCGTCGAACTGCCGCTGGCCGAGCCGATCGAGCAGGAGCTGCTCGTCACCGACCCGCTGCCGCCCACCACACCCGGCATCCCGGTCACCCTGCACGCCACCAGCGGCCTGCTCGTCCGGATGCGCGGCGACCGCCTGCTCATCGGCATGGGCTACCCGGGTCCCGACCGGGCCGCCTGGCGGCGCGACGCGGCCGACCGGCTCGCGGCGACGTACCCGAGCCTCGGGGGCGTCCCGCTGCGCCCCGCCGTCACCGGCCTGCGCGACGCCAGCCCCGACAAGACCGCCTTCATCGGCCACCAGCCGGGGCCACCGGCGTTCCTGTACGCGACGGGCTTCTCCGGGCACGGCCTGTGCAACGCGCCGGCCGCCGGCGAGCTCGTCCGCGACCTCTACCTCGACCAGGACCCCGGCATCGACGTGACCGCGCTGGCAGCCGGCCGGCACCGGACGCGATGACCGAGCCTCCGGGTGGCCCATGACCGTGACGACCCGCCGCATCTGGGGTGACCTATGACCGAGCCCACCCGCTTCATCCTCGACCCGGCCACCCGCGACCTGCACGCCGACAACGCCCGGCTGCGCCAGGCCGGGCCGCTCGTGCCCGTGACCGCCGAGGGCGTGCCCGCCTGGGCCGCCACCCGGTACGCGACGCTGATGACCGTCCTGACCCATGCGGACCTGTCCCGGGAGATCAAGTACTGGGCGGCCGGCGCCCCGCCGGGGACCGCCATCGCCCGCATCGTCACCGACACCTCCATGCTCAACGCCGAAGGCGAGGACCACCGGCGCCTGCGCGGCCCCCTGGCCGCGGGCTTCACCCCCCGCCGGGTCGAGCGGCTGCGCCCCAAGATCGCCGCGATCACCGCCGAGCTGCTCGACCGGCTCGCGGACCTGCCGCCGGACCAGCCGGTCGACCTGCGCAAGCAGTTCGCCTACCCACTGCCCCGCGAGGTCATCGCCGAGCTGATCGGCATCCCACGCGCCCACCAGGACGCACTCCACCACCTCACCGACGCGGTCGCACAGATCGGCGGCAGCCTCGACGACACCCCGGACCTCCGCGCCGCCCTGCACGAGCTGCTCGGCCAGATCATCGGCGAACGCCGTCGGACACCCGGAGCCGACCTGATCACCGACCTGATCAGGCTGCGCGAGCAGGACGGCGGACGACTGTCCGACACCGAGCTGTTCGCCACCATCGAGCTGCTGTTCATCGCCGGGCACGTCACCACCGTCAACCTCATCACCAACGCCATCCGCGCCCTGCTCACCGAGCCGGGACAGCTGGAACCGCTGCGCACGGGGCAGTGCCCGTTCAGCGCCGCGGTGGAGGAGACGCTGCGCTGGGACTCGCCGATCGCCTACTTCCCCATGCGGTACGCCGTGCGCGACGTCGAGATCGACGGCGTCCACCTGCGGGCCGGGGAGCCCGTCCTGGCCTGCTTCGCCTCGGCCGGGCGCGACCCGGAACAGTACGGCGAGCAGGCCGATCGCTTCGACGTGACCGACCCGCCGGCCGCGCACCTGGCCTTCGGACACGGTCCGCACTTCTGTCTCGGGGCGCCCCTGGCCCGGCTGGAGGCCGAGGTGGCGCTGCAGGCGCTGTTCGAGGCGTTCCCCGGCATCGAGGCCGCGGCGCGGCCGGAGGAGCTGTGCCCGCTGAACACCCTGCTCGGCAACAGCACCCGCACCATGCCCGCCGTCCTCGGTCCCCGCGCCCGCTGACCGCCCGACCCCACATCCGGGCTGCGGTGGCGAGGCCCCGGCTACGCGTGGTCGACGATCCCGGTCTACGCTCCTGTCACCACGTAAGGAGTCACAAGCCGTGCCACAGCCCGACCTGCCCCCGGCCGCCACCCACGCCCCCATGCGCCTGGCCACCACCATCCGCCCCTATGACTGGGGCTCGGTGACCGCCCTGCCGGAACTGTTCGGAACAGAGCCCACCGGGCAGCCGCAGGCCGAACTCTGGATGGGCGCCCACCCCGCCGCCCCCTCGACCGCCGGCGGCACCCCGCTCGACGAGCTCATCGCCCGCGACCCCGCCGGCACGCTCGGCGAGCGCTCCGCCGCCCGGTTCGGCCCCGCGCTCCCCTACCTGCTCAAGGTCCTGGCCATCGCACGCCCCCTGTCCCTGCAGGTCCACCCGACGACCGAGCAGGCCGCGGCCGGGTTCGCCGACGAGACGGCTCGGGGCATCCCCCTCGACGACTTCGCCCGTACGTACAAGGACGCCTCGCACAAGCCCGAGATGGTCTGCGCGATCACCCCCTTCCACGGGCTGTGCGGCTTCCGCTCCCCCGCCGCCACCGCCGACCTGATCGACCGCCTCGGCGTGCCCGCTCTTCGGCCCTGGCTCGGCACGCTCAGGACGCAAGAGCCCGGGCAGGCCCTGCGCACGGTGTTCGCCGAAATGCTCGGCGAGGCCTCGCGCCCGCTGCGCGACCAGGTCGAACGGGCCCTGCTCGACACGGAGGACGGCGACCTCGCCCCGTACGCCGCCATCGCCCGCGCCTGCCCCGGCGACCCCGGCGTCGTCGCGGCCCTCCTGCTCCACCACGTCAACCTGCTTCCCGGGCAGGCGCTCTACCTCGGCGCCGGGGTCCCGCACGCCTATCTCGGCGGCATCGGCGTGGAGATCATGGCCAACTCCGACAACGTCCTGCGCTGCGGGCTCACCACCAAGCACATCGACGTGCCCGAGCTCATGCGCGTCGTGGACTTCACGCCGGGCGACCCGCACCGGGTCCGGCCCGAATCCGGTGGCCAGGGCGAGCACCGCTACCGGCCGCCCGCCCCCGAGTTCGCCCTCACCCGCTACGACCTCACCGGGGACGCCCCGTACGAGCTGGCGGGCGGCGTTCCCCAGATCGTCGTGTGCATCGAGGGAGAGGCCCAGCTCGGCGCGGCGCTGACGTTGCGGCCTGGGCAGTCGGCTTTCATCCCGGCGAGCGCGCCTTCGACCCGGCTCACCGGCAAGGGCACGACGTTCGGGGCCCTTCCCGGCGGCTGAGGGGTGTGATCGGCGACTTCCCGGAAGAACCGTCCGAATCGAGCGCCTTTACAATGTAGATTTTTTACTGGCAAATAAACCACAAGGTCCGGCAAATCACACCTTTTGCCGCTATCCCTGAGGCCAGTCTCGCGGCGACCATCGTCTTGTCCCCGGTTACGGAGGTGAGGCGATCATGGTAGGCGGTCGGATGGTCATGGAGGCGTCGGTCCTCGACGCCGAGATGGCGGCGTTGAAGAAGCGGGTCTCTCTGCTGGAAGAACAGGTCCGTACGCTCAACGCGGCGAACCTCGCCCTCGTACGCGCCATGGAGGCGCTACGCGGGCAGGAACGGCTGGCCCCCACCGGCTGAGCGCACATTTCGATCTCCGGTTGAACGTCGCGTCCATACGCTCGGTCCATGAACGAAGCGCATGTGACCATCGAGCCCAGCATCCTGTACTTCGGGACCCCGGTCGTCCTGCTCTCGACCGAGAACCCGGACGGGACGTTCAACCTCGCGCCGATGTCGTCCGCCTGGGCGCTCGGCAAGGTGATCGTCCTCGGGCTGGGACCGGACGGCCAGAGCGCGCACAACCTCGCCCGCCGCCCCGAGCTGGTGATCAACCTGCCCGGCCCGCACCAGTGGGCGGCGGTGGAACGGCTGGCACCCCTCACCGGCCGCGATCCCGTGCCCGCGACCAAACCTGGCGGGTGCCGCTTCGAGCCCGACAAGTTCGCCGCCGCCGGCGTGCATGCCGAGCCCTCCGACACCGTACGCCCGCCGCGCGTGGCCGAGTGCCCGATCCAGCTCGAGGCCCGCGCCCAGAGCGTGCGGCGGGACGCGTCCGGGACGTTCGTCATCGCCGAGGCCGCTGTGGTCAAGGTGCACGCCGACCCGCGCATCGTGGTCCCCGGCACCCAGCATGTGGACCCGGCCGCGTGGAGCCCGCTGATCTACAACTTCCGCCACTACTTCGGCCTCGGCCCCGAGCTCGGCCGCACCTATCGCAGCGAGACGCCCGGCGTCACGTCTGGGGGGACGGCAGGCCGGGCGTGCGCGTGACGGCCGCGCGGCGGCGGCCGAAAGACTCGCCGCCGCGCCACCGCGGGAGCATCAGGGAAGCCTGCGGACCTTGAGGATGTTGTCCGTGCGGGTGCCGGGCCCGCCGTCGGGGGCGGTCTGGGTTCGCTCGTACTCCTCGCAGACCTGCACCTCCCACTCCCCCTCCGTGAGCTCCAGCGAGTCGAGAACCTCCTGCGGCGTGGGGAAGTGCACGTCGGCGTGCGGGGTGTGCTCCCAGGACGGCCATCCCGCGTGCCCCACGACCAGCAGCACCCCGCCGGGCGCGACGGCCGTGGCGGCGGTGCGCAGGATCTTCTCGCGCGGCAGCTCGACGAAAGAGTGCAGGAAGTGGGCGGAGACGAGGTCGTAGACGCCTTCGGGGAAGGAGGCGCCCAGGTCGTGCCGCTGCCAGTCGATGCGGTCCCCCACCCCGGCGGCCGCGGCGTGCCCGCCGGCGCGCTCGAGCGCCACGCCCGAGACGTCGACGGCGGTGACGTGCCATCCGCGCCGCGCGAGCCAGACGGCGTCGCCTCCCTCGCCGCATCCCAGGTCGAGCGCCCGGCCGGGCGCGAGGTCCGCGGCCTCGCGGACCAGTGCGACGTTGGGCTCCCCGCTCCAGATCTGCGGACGCTCGGCGTAGCGACTGTCCCAGTGCTCCTCGGCGGATTCGGGATCGCCAGGTGCCTCACCGCGCAGGGCCGCGACGGCGCGGCGGGTCTCCTCGGCGATCAGGTCGGCGTTGATGGCCGCCGCCGCCCGCACGCCTCCCGCCGCGGCGGCGATGACCTGCTCGGTCGCATTGGCCACGTTTCCGGCCACCCACACTCCGGGCACGCTCGTCGCGCCGGCGGCGTCGGCCGGGATGCGGGTGCCGATCACGTGCCCGGCCATCTCCTGGTCCTCCGTCTCCAGCCCCAGCCCGGCGAGCACGTCCCCGCGGGCGACGAGGCGGCCGGCCGCGGCGAGGGCCCGGCGGGCGACCACCCGGCCGTCGGCCAGCCGCACCCCGGTGAGCCGGTCGCCCGCCACTTCCAGGCCGGTGACCTGTCCTTCCACCACCGTGACGCCGCGGGCGGCGAGTTGCTCGCGCTGCTCGTCGCCGAGCTCGGGGCCGTTGTGCAGGAAGAGGGTGACGTCGTCGCTCCACTGCCGCCACAGCAGCGCCTGATGCACGGCCAGCGGACCGGTGGCCAGCACGCCGATCGCCTGGTCGCGTACTTCCCAGCCGTGGCAGTACGGGCAGTGCAGCACGTCGCGGCCCCACCGCTCGGCCAGCCCCGGCACGTCGGGCAGCTCGTCCACCAGGCCGGTGGTCACCAGCAGCCGGTCCGCCTCGACGGAGGATCCGTCGTCGAGGACGACCCGGAAACGTCCTGAGATCTTCTCGACGGCGGTGACCGTGCCCGTCATGATCTCGCCGCCGTACCCGATCACCTCCTCGCGGCCGGCGGCCAGCAGCTCCAGCGGCGGCACGCCCTCCCGGCTCAGGTACGTGTGCACGCCCTGCGCCGGCGCGTTGCGCGGCCGCCCCGCGTCGATCACCAGCACCTTGCGGCGCGCCCGGCCGAGCGTGAGCGCCCCGCTCAGCCCGGCGGCCCCGCCGCCCACGACCACCACGTCGTACTTCGCGTCCACAGCGCGACCCCTCTCTCGCTTCATCGGATGCGCCACTTTCCGCCCGGAGCCGCTCGTTTGACAAATATCCTTGCCGTATCGGCAAACAGCTTGCCGAGCCGGTCCGGCGTCCGCAGATACAAGCCGTGGAAGACCCGGCCGCGCTCGTGCCGTTCGAGGTGCCGCCACACCTGCCGGTCGCCGTCCTCGTGCAGCACCCGCCAGACGGTGACCGCGCTCAGCTTGCCTTCCTTGGACTGTGACGCCCGGGGATTCTGACCGAACCCTCCGCGTTTTCAGACCTCACCAACCGAACCGGCGCGGGCTGCTCGCTGCGGCGGTGGAGCCAGGTGTGCAAGGGGTCGCGGGCGCCCGCGCGGCTGATCGGTGGTGCTGGGGTGAGGTGGAAGCCGGCGGCGTGGGCGACCGCGGCGCTGGGGGTGTTGCCGGCAGAGATCCGCAGGATCACGTGGGTGGCGGCCAGGCTGTCGTAGGCGTAGGCGGTGATCAGCTGGACGGCGCGGCTGGCCAGGTAGGCGCGGGCGGCCTGGTCGAAGGGGGCGCGCAGCGGCGTCCAGCGGTCGACGGCGGGGTCGTCGAACAGTTCGGCCATCGCGGGCACGTCCGCCTCGTCCCATTCGCGCAGGATGAGAGCCGAGCCGGTGAGCTGGATGGGGGCGGGGGCCGGAGGTCGGCGGGGAAGCTGGTCGGTGTGTTGTCTGCGGTCATGACGGCATGCCGGTCGGATTGTTGGCAAGCACACAGGCAACGGGCGGGTCGAGCTCGAGGGTCTCGACCCGGAGATGGGTGAAGCCGGCCTGGGTGAGCATGTCCTGGAGCTCTTGGGCGGCTCGGGCCGTGGTGTCCCGGGTGGCACCGGGGCAGCGGGGCTGGCTGACGAGCGCAATGCGTCCTGCGGGGCGGAGCAGGCGGCGCAGCTCGCGAAGCCGCTCCACCGGGTCGGGCCAGAACCCCACGGAGTTGACGGCGAGGATGGCATCGAGCGGATCGCCGAAGCTCGGCAGCTGCTCCACGGAGGCGCGCGTGAGGTGCACGCGGTGGGCGCGGACGGCGGCGGCGTTGCGACGGGCGGCCTGCCGGACCATGGCCTGCGAATGGTCGATGCCGAAGACGTGGCCCCGGGTGGCGCGGCCGGCGAACTCGGCGATGGCGACGCCGGGACCGAAGCCGATCTCGAGCACCCGGTCAGTGGGCTGCACGTCCAGCAACGACACCGCCCAGATGTTGCGCTCCCGGTTGGAGGGGCGATGAGCGAACATCCGGCCGACCGCCCACCCGACGATGCCCCGGGGGCGGTGCGCCTGGCCCACCAGGTATCTGAGCGCGCGTTGTTTGAGAGATGTACCTGCTGTCTGCATGATCGCCAGTCAACGGCTTCAAGTATGCTTGAAGTCAAATGAGTGAGCAGTTGACGATCGGTGAGCTGGCGAGCCGCACGGGTGTCGCCACCTCCGCTCTGCGCTACTGGGAGGAGCTCGGCCTGCTACCGGCGCCGGCCCGGGTCTCAGGCCAACGGCGTTATCCGCCATCGGCGGTCGGGCTGATCGGTGTGGTCTTGTTGCTGCGCGATGTCGGTTTCACGTTGCGGGAGGTCAAAGCGTTCATCGCGTCTCGGTCGCTGGCTGGCGACGGTTGGCGGGAGATGTACCAGCGCAAGCTCGCCGAGCTGGATCAACGGATTGCCCAGGCGCAGGTGGCACGCACCGCCATCGCCCATGGCTTGGCCTGCCCGCACAAGGACATCTTCGAGTGCTCCAACTTCGCCGGCGGGGTCGCGGCGCTCCTGTCGGGATGTTCTCTCGAAGAGGCTCATTCACAGGTTCATTCGCACTGACCTTGCCGTAGGGAAAGGCGGCCTCACTGCTGGCGCGTGAGATCGTCACGGATGACGGCTCTGGACCAGCTCGCCGACCCTAATGTGGCCGCCGCACCTCCAGGAACCCTCCTGCGCGGGTGCCCGCTGCCGCGACGGCGGGCCGGCACGCAAGACGCGCGCTCATGCCGAGATGAGTGCATGCATGTCTGGCGTTTGCGCCGAGAAGTCGGCGTACGTCGTGATCAATGCCCGGCGAGCTTCGCTGATGGCTGCAACACGCAGAACTCGTTGTCGTCGGGATCGGTGAGCACATACCAAGCCCAGCCGTCTTCCTCGACGGGACTCTCGGTGATGCGCCGCCCTCCCAAGGCCACCAGCCTGGCCACCTCCGCCTCCAGGTCAGGCACACGCAGATCCAAATGCACTCGGTTCTTGGTCACCTTCGGCTCCGGAACCCGCTGCAACAGCAGCTCAACGCCGTTCCCTCCCGCCGGTAGCAATCGCCGATAACGCCCCGTTGAGCTTGACTCGGCGCTGTAACCGAGTGCCCCGCACCAGAACGCAGCGGCCCGGTCCAGATCGGCGCAGTCCAGGACTACCACCAGGACAACATCATCTCGCCCGCCGAAGCGAGCCGGCCCACCACTCATAGCAGCACGCTACGCCCAACCCACGACAGCGCCGAACCTGGACGATCAATGCCTCAACACGATGAGACGGCACGCTGGATGCCTCGGATCAGTGGTACTGCCCCAAGTTCAACGCGACAGGACACCTGTCTCCCTGGCGACCTCGTCCACGAGGCATGACCATCGCACCACTTCTCTTCAGGAAACGGCCCTTCCGTGAAGCAACCTGGCAGGAATAGTGACGCTAACTGTGGCACATCACAGGCTGACCTGCGCGGATCCTACATGAGGGCTCGAACGGACTGGCCTTCCTCAGTAAGCCGCTCCAGCAGCTCGGCCTCCGACTCGCACGTGACGACCACGCCCCACACGGTCGGCGGCTCCACCCGCTCCGCCGGCCCCGCACTGGTGCCCGGGTTCGGCGGGGCTTGCTCGGGGTCGTGGGGCACCAGCTCGTCGAGATCCGCCAGGTCGTCGCCGGTGTACCCGGCCGCGGCCAACAGCGCTTCGCCGGCGTTCCCGATGTCGGTCAGCATGTCGGCGAGCATGCCGTGATCCCAGCCGCCGACCGAACCGCTCTCATCGATGACCCATCGTCAAGCAAGACCGATCTGGGGCGTTTCCGGAATACGGCGGAAACAGGCCGCCCCCCTTTCTGACCTGCGGTATTGCGTTCCTGGAGGCGCTGCGTCCGGGAACGCGCACGTCTCGGACAGCCATAACACCCGCGGCGACACCCATCCAGCAACCGGCGCCCGAGAAGGTCCGTGCCGTACCGCGATGGCCGCTCGGCTCCCCTGGGCGGCACGGGCGAGGTTGTCCGCCTGGTCCGGGGTGAGCGGCACGCCGAGAGTAAGGGGCGCTCTCGCGGGTCTGCTCCGCCAACAGCGGCGCTCACGGGCCGCGAATGGCACACAGCGGCAAACAGTGACGCACGCCGCGCATTTGACAATTATCATTGCCATAATGGCAAAGTGGCCGGATGGACGATCTGAAGGAAACGCTCCAAGCAGTGGGCCCGCGCCTGCGGGCGCTGCGCCAGGAGCGCGGCGCGACGCTGACGGAGCTGTCCGCGAGCACCGGCATCTCGCTCAGCACCTTGTCGCGCCTGGAGTCCGGCCAGCGCAAGCCGACGCTGGAGCTGCTGCTCCTGCTGGCCCAGGCCCATCAGGTCCAGCTCGACGAGCTGATCGACGCGCCCGTGACCGGCGACCCGCGGGTGCACATGCGCCCGGTCAAGCGCCACGGCATGACGGTCATCCCGCTGAGCCGCAGACCCGGCGGCCTTCAAGCCTTCAAGCAGATCTACCCGCCACGCTGGCCGGGGTTCCAGCCGGAGCAGCGGGTCCACGAGGGCTACGAGTGGCTGTACGTGCTGTCCGGCCGGTTGCGCCTGCTGCTCGGACGGCACGAGGTGATCCTCACGCCGGGAGAGGTGGCGGAGTTCGACACGCGCACGCCGCACGCCTTCGCCAACCCCGACGCCGAGCCGGTCGAGGTCCTGGCGCTCTTCGGCCCGCAGGGCGAGCGCATGCACGTCAAAGCGCGCCCCACCGCCCAGTGAGATGGATCCGGGAAAGTCTTTCTGGGAACCTGTCGATTCCGGCCGTTCCCGATTGTCGACGGGGCAGAGGGGCCGCCCGCAGGCGGCCGGCACGACCGGAGAGCGGAGGCTGATGGCCATGACCACCAGGGAATTCGAGATACGCCCGATCGCGCGGGCGGCGCTGCGGGCCTGGGCCGCGTGTCTGAAGGGCGTCTTCGCCGGCGAGGGAGTGGCGTGATGGCTCAGTACGCGGTGCTGCTGTACGAGCGCGTCCCCCCGTCCGAGCTGCCCGAGGAGGTCCAGCGGGGACACCTGGCGATGCCGGACGAGGTCGCCGGGCTGGGCGGGCGGATCGTCGCGGGAATGGCGCTGGACCAGCCGGAGACGGCCACCGCGATCCGCGGCGACCTGGTGACCGACGGGCCGTTCATCGAGACGAAGGAGGTGCTGGCCGGCGTCTTCGTGATCGAGGCCCGCGACCTCGACCACGCGCTCGCCCTCGCCAAGCTCACCCCGACCGTGCAGGGCGGGGTGGAGGTCAGGCCGCTGATCGGCTTCGAGGTCCTGGAGGAGAGCTGAGCACGGTCGAGGAGGCCGTCGCCGCGGCGCACCGTCGCGAGTGGGCGTTCGTGCTCGCCGCGACGGTGCGGGTGACGCGTGACCTGGACGCGGCCGAGGAGGCGGTGCAGGACGCCTACGTGCAGGCGTTGCGCACCTGGCCGCGCGACGGCGTACCGGCGCGTCCCGGCGCCTGGCTGACCACGGTCGCCCGCCGGGGCGCGGTCAACCTGCTCAACCGCCGCTCGAGTCTGGAACGCAAGCTGCCGCTGCTGCTGGAGCCGGAGGAAGCCACGACGCCCGAGCCGGACACCATTCCCGACGACCGCCTGCGGCTCATCTTCACCTGCTGCCACCCGGCGCTCGCCCCGGAGGCGCGCATCGCCCTCACCCTGCGGCTGGTGTGCGGGGTGGCCACGCCGGACATCGCACAGGCGTTCCTGGTGAGCGAGCCGACCATGGCCGCCCGGCTGACCCGGGCCAAGAAGAAGATCGCCGCCGCGCGGATCCCGTACCGGGTGCCGGGCGCGGCGGAGCTGCCCGCCCGCATGGACGCCGTGCTCACCGTGATCCACCTGCTCTACTCCACCGGCCACACCGCCCACTCCGGGCCGGATCTGGTACGCGACGAGCTCACGGACCGGGCGCTGGACCTGGCCCGCATGCTGCGCCTGCTGCTGCCCGCCGAGCGGGAGGCCGCCGGGCTGCTGGCGCTGCTGCTGGTGCACCACGCGCGGCGCGCCACCCGAACCGACGAGCACGGCCGGCTGCTGCGCCTGGCGGAGCAGGACCGCTCGGCCTGGGATCGGGACCTGATCGCCGAGGCCGACCGGCTGCTGGTGGCCACGCTGACCGCGGGGCCACCCGGACGGTTCACCCTGCAGGCGGCCATCGCCGCGCTGCACGCCCAGGCGCCCGGCTACGAGCGGACGGACTGGCCGCAGATCCTCACCCTGTACGGCGAGCTGCTGCGGATCTGGCCATCACCTGTCGTCGCGCTCAACCGGGCGGTGGCCGTGTCGATGGTGGACGGCCCGCAGGCCGCGCTGGCCGAGGTCGAGGCGCTGGAACGCGACGGCCGCCTGGCCGGCTACCGCTATCTGCCGGCCACCAAGGCCGACCTCCTGCACCGGCTGGGCCGCGACGCCGAGGCGGTGCAGGCCTACCGCGCGGCGCTGTCCCTCGCCGAGAACACGGCCGAGCAGGACTTCCTCACCGAGCGCCTGCGCGAGATCCGTTAGCCGGCGGAGCGGTCGGCGAGCGGGCGGCGCCGTCCCGCGACGTCCGCGAGCGCGTGCGGCCGCCAGGCGCCGTCCGGCTGGTACAGGTTCGTGCCCGGCGGCACGATCTCGTCGATCCGGTCGAGCGTGGCGTCGTCCAGCGTGAGCGCGCCGCCCTTGAGCGTCGCGTCGAGGTGCTCCATGGTGCGCGGCCCGACGATCACCGAGGTGACGGCCGGATGCGCCACCGGAAACGCCACGGCCAGCTCGGGCAGCGTGCACCCGATCTCCGCGGCCAGTTCGGCGAGCCGCTCGGCCGCCGCCAGCTTGGTGACGTTCTCGGGGATCGACAGGTCGAAACGGTGCGGGGTGATCCGCGCCCGGCCGGTGGACAGGTCGACGGGCCGTCCCTTCCTGACCCGGCCCGACAGGAACCCCGACGCCAGCGGGCTCCACGTCAGCACGCCCATCCCGTACCGGTGGCAGACCGGCAGCACCGACGTCTCGATCCCGCGGGCGAGCAGCGAGTACGGCGGCTGCTCCGTCCTGAAGCGCCGCAGCCCGCGCCGCTCGGCCACGTGATGCGCCTCGACGATGTCCTCGGCGGGGAACGTCGAGCAGCCGAACGCCCGGATCTTGCCCTGGCCGACCAGGTCGCCCAGCACGCCGAGCGTCTCCTCGACGTCGGTCGTGTGGTCGGGGCGGTGGACCTGGTAGAGGTCGATCCAGTCGGTCTGCAGGCGTTTGAGGCTCTCCTCGACCGCCTTGACGATCCACCGCCGCGAGTTACCGCTCCTGTTGCGCCCCTCCCCCATCTGGAAGTGCACCTTGGTGGCGAGCACGACGTCGTCGCGCCGGCCGCGCAACGCCTTGCCGACGATCTCCTCCGACTCGCCCGCGGAGTACATGTCGGCCGTGTCGACGAAGTTGATCCCCTGGTCCAGGGCGTGGTGGACGATGCGGGCGCAGTCGGCGTGATCAGGGTTGCCGACCGCGCCGAACATCATGGTCCCCAGACAGTGGACGCTCACCTCGATGCCGGTGCCGCCAAGAGGGCGATATCGCATGGTCATGCGCGGAGCCTAGGGCCTGGAGTCGGCTCCAGGTCAAACCGGCCCCTTCAGCCGGTGAGCCGGCCCGCTCAGCGCTCGGCGTCGGTGGCGAACCCGTCGAGCTCTTGGCGTTCCTCCAGGGGACGCAGCTCCTGGAAGACGGTGATGTGCAGGCCGGCTGGCGCGTCGAGCCGGGAGTTCAGCGACTCCCAGGGCGTGACCGTGGGCGGCGCGACCTCGTCCGCGCCCGCCGACACCAGCCGCTCGGTGGTGGCGCGGGCGTCGTCGACCTCGAACGCGACCCGGATCTTGGGCGCCACCTGGCGTCCCACCTCCACCTCGTCAATCATCTTCTTCTGCGCCGGGTTGGCGATCTCCAGCGTGGCCTGCCCGGCGTCCAGGATCGCCACCCGGGCGCCGTCCCCGCCGGAGAACGCGGCCTGTTCGGGCAGCCCCAGGACGTCGCGGTAGAAAGCCAGCGCGGCCTCGTAGTCTTCCGCCTCGACGACCAGGCGGAGCTGGCGGACGGGGCGGTCGGCATGCATGCTCATGGTTCTCCTCACACGATCGTTTCCCTACGCCAACCCGCCCGTCCCCCCGCCTCATTCCGGCACGATCGGTGGCGCGACCGCGCGGAGCCCGCAGGAGAGTGCCGAGGCCACCTCGGGGCGGAGGCTACTGCTGACGTCTGAGCTCATGCGGGACTGGGGGAACGAGGCCCACGAGAAAGCAGCGACACGACCGATCAATCCCGCTGAGCGGCCCACGGACCCACGGGAACACGTACGGGGGTCAGCCCCGGCCGTACCTGTCCTCGGCCCGCCAGAAGTACCAGGTCCCGGCGGTGAGCGCGATCGCCGCCCAGCCCAGGCATGACGCCCACACCAGCTGCGGGGGGTTGTGGTCGCGGATGAGGATGTCGCGCATCCACTCGATGTAGGAGGCGGCCGGGTTGAGGTACATCACGGTGGCCACCCACTCGGGCATGCCCGCACTGTTGACGACCTTGTCGTGGATGGCGAAGAACACCCCCGAGGCGTACAGCCAGGTCCGCATGATGAACGGCAGCAACTGGCTGAGGTCGCGCAGCGAGGCGCCGAGCCGGGCCATGATCAGTCCGGCGCCGATGTTGAACAGCGTCTGCAGCACCAGCACCACCGGGATCATGAGCCAGAACCACGTGGGCGGCTCCCCCGTGATCACCACGGTCACGAGGAGCACGCCCATCGAGATGGTGAGCTGCTGCAGCTCCTGGATCGTGTACGCCAGCGGCAGCGAGGCGCGCGGGAAGTGCAGGGCTCGGATGAGCGACAGGTTGCCGGAGATCGACTTGGCGCCCGCGGTGACCGTCCGCTGCGTGAACGTGAACACGAACATCCCCGTCAGCAGAAAGGCCGGGTAGTTTTCGATGTTCTTGCTGCCGCCCAGGATGAGGCCGAACATCACGTAGTAGATCGCCGCGTTGAGCAGCGGGGTCAGCACCTGCCACAACTGGCCGAGCGCGGAGCCGGAGTATTTGGAGACGTTGCGCGAGGTGGCGTACGTCAGGATGAAGTGGCGGCGCTCCCACAGGTGGCGTAGGTAGACGGGGAACCTGGGGCGCGCTATGGCGGGGCGGAGGCCGTGCTTCCTGGCGAGATCGGCGAGCGACTGGCTGTTTTCCACTTGGCTCATGGGCACCTCTATGCGTTGCGGCCACCGATGGGCTTGGGCTTCCGATCATCCCTTGTCACAGGCGCGTAGGCCTGCTTTTCAGCGTCTCGGACAGGTGGGGTCGCAGCGTCTCGCCGAGGGCCGCGCGCCGGCCCCGGCTTCTAGGGCGCGACGGTCACTCCGGTCACCGCGAAGCGCTCCACGGTGGCGACGTGGCCGCCGGTGGAGGCGACGATGGTCAGCGTGCGGCCGGGCGCGGCCTTGAAGGCGACCTTGGCCGACCAGGGCTCGTCGTCTCCCCCGGCGGGCAGGCAGCATCGCTCGCCCAGCGCGGCGTCCGTGCCCGGCACGCGTACCTGGATCCTGATGCTCTCGTCCACGCCGGTGATGCGCCCGCCCACGGTCAGCGGCGAGCGGACCGCGGCGCCGTACTTCGGGATGGTCAGCGAGAGGGAGGTGTCGTCGGTGCCGACAACCTCCCAGGGGGCGTCGGCGCCGGGGCCGTACCTGACCAGGTGCACCACGGCCGCCACCCCCTGCCCTTCCTCGCTGCGGTAGCCGAGGTGGATCCGCGCGTGCCGGCCCTTGCGCACGGTCTTGACCGCCCGGTCGATCTCGGTGAAGCCGAGGAAGTCGCGGGCGAAGGCGATCGCGGTGCGGCCCGGGTCGAGGTGCCATTTCGCGCGGCCGTCAGCGCGGTGGGCGCGCTGCCAGGCCGCCGCCTCCTCCTGGGTGGAGAACGGCCACAGCGGCTGGTAATAGCCCTCGACCAGCTGCCCCTGAGCGCCCGGCGCGGGAGTCGCGGTGGTGCCCGGCGCGGAAGTCGCCGTTGTGCTCGGCGCGGGGGTCTCGGTCGTGCTCGGCGCGGGATCGACCGTCTGCGGGGCGTTCGCCGGCGGCGAGGGGGTCGCCGACGGTGTCGCGGCGGGCGATGAGAGCGGGCTCTGCCCGGCGGACGGCTGCCCCATGCCGCCGCAGCCGGAGACGACCAGCCAGAGCGCGATCAGCGGCGGCGCGACATGCCCAGCGCGTCGGAACCTCAAGCGGCACCCTCCCGGCGACGAAGATCACAGCCTGCAGACGATGGAGATACCCCGGCAGGCCGCGCCCCACCGCAACGGGGGGCACGACGCCGGCGGCTCAATCTACGACCGCCGCGGTGTCCATGCCTGTGGAACGTCGAAACAAGCAGGCATGCCCGGGTTCGCGCCCCCAGGGCCGTCTCCGACATGGGTGCCACGGCCCATGGCTGGGGGCCGCGTGCGCGGGTAGCGTCCAGACATGGCCACCTTCGACCTGACCAGGCTCCGCGCGGTCATCTTCGACACCGACGGTGTGATCACCGACACCGCCCGTGTGCACGCCGCCGCCTGGAAGCACGTGTTCGACGCCTTCCTGCGGGGCCGCGGCGCGGCGCCGTTCGACATCCGCGCCGACTACCTGGACCACGTGGACGGCCGGCCTCGGCTGGACGGGGTGCGGACGTTCCTGGCCTCGCGCGGTATCTCCCTGCCCGAGGGCGGGCCCGGCGACGAGCCGGGCGCGGCCACCGTGCACGGGCTGGGGCGGGCCAAGGACGCGCTGTTCGTCGAGCAGATCGGAAGACACGGCGTGGCCGCCTTCCCATCCGCCGTCGCGCTGCTGCACGAGCTGCGGCGGCGCGGCGGCCGTACCGCGGTCGTCTCGGCCAGCAGGCACTGCCGCGCCATCGTGGCGTCGGCGGGCCTGCTGCACCTGTACGACGTGCTGGTCGACGGCAACGACGCCGCCGAACTGGGCCTGCCGGGCAAGCCCGACCCGGCGCTTTACCTGGAGGCCGCGCGCCGCCTGGAGCTGCCCGCCACCGACGTGGCGATCGTCGACGACGCGCCGCCCGGCATCGAGGCCGCGCGCAGGGGCGGGTTCGGGCTGGTCGTCGCGGTGGACCGGAGCGGCGCGCACGCGGCGGCGATGCGGGCCGCGGGAGCCGGCGCCGTCGTCGGCGACCTGGCCGACGCCGACGTGGCCGGGCGCGTGCCCGTGGGGCGGCGATGAACGCCCCCGACGCCCGGCTTCAACACTGGCGTTCACAGAGACGAGGAGAACCGATCATGACTGGACCCGGTGATCTCGGACGCCGCATCATCCACCACCGCGAGCGCCTCGGCTTGACCCGCGAGCAGGTCGCCGCGCGCGCCGACCTGTCCCCGGGCTACCTGAGGTATCTGGAGGAGCACCCGGACACGCCGGACACCGGCTCTCTCTACCGCCTGGCCGACGCCTTGAAGACGACGATCGACGAGCTGCTCGGCGGCGGCCTGGACCGGCCGCCGGGACACGGCCCCGCCATGGCCCACCCGAGCCTGGAGGCGCTCGACGCCGAGGAGTGCCTGCGGCTGATCGCGCCGGGCGGGATCGGGCGGGTGGCGTTCAACGGCTCGCACGGGCTGACGGTGCTGCCGGTCAACTACAAGATGCACGAGGGCGCCATCGTCTTCCGCACCGCCTCGGGCGGCCCGATGGACCAGGACCTGCGCACCGGGCTGGAGGGCGTCGACATCCAGATCGCCTTCGAGATCGACATGATCGACGAGTGCAACCGCGAGGGCTGGAGCGTCCTGGTCCGAGGGCCGGCGCACCACGTGCCGCCGGAGGAGGCCGACGACGTGGCCGCCGCCGGCGTCACCCCGTGGGCGGGCGGCGAGCGCCAGCTGTTCATCCGCATCGTCCCGCACCAGATCAGCGGCCGCCGCATCCACGGCCTCTGACCTGGCGCGGGGTCAGCGGCAGCCGGTCGCGCCGAACGCCAGGAACTGCGTCACCTCGACCTGGTTGAAGTTGTCGTCCGACCCGATCACCAGCGTGCACTCGCCGTTGGCCAGGCGCGGCCCCCAGGCCAGGCTCTCCAGGTTCTGCACCGGCTGCCGGACCGAGCTCAGGTCGTGGACCAGCCGCTTGGCCACCGGCCGGTACGGCATGCCGCCCAGATCGGTCCTGCCGAGCACGTTGGTGGCGCCCCGCAGGTCGATCTCGTACAGCCGCACCCGGTAGTTCACGCCCTCGATCCAGGAGCGCTCGAGCGCCAGGTAGCGGAAGTCGTCGATGGGCAGGATCTCCGACACCCCGCTGTCGGCCTCGCCGGTCGGCGGGATCGGCGCGGCGGGCAGCGCGTCGAGCGGGTAGACGTACTGGCCGCGCAGGTCGCCCCGGCGGCTCCACATCGTCAGCCGGGCCGGCGCGCCTTGCTCCACCGTCGGCACCGGCCCGTCCTCGTAGCGCGGGCCCTCGGTCACGGCGGTGATCGCGTGGCGCGTGACGGCCAGCCCCTCGAAGCCGAAGTTCCGCCGCGGCCCGTGCTCGCTGTCCGTCAGCCGCAGGGTCGACGGCAGCCGCAACGTGCCCACGTGCCGCCCCTGAAGGTCCACGCTGCGCACGGCGGAGGTGGAGATCGGGATCGACGGGTTCCCGGCGTCGGGCCGGTCCCCCTCGTCACCCCACAGCAGCCGGCCGCTCCACCGGTCGAACCTGATCGACTCGGGATCGGCGGAACCCGGCTTGCCGTAGCCCGGGTAGGGCGTGCCGTCGCCCCTGGTGAGCGTCGTGACCCCGGTCAGCCGCACCCCGCTGAACATCCCCGACCGCGGGTCGATGTCCAGGCGGCCGGTGTAGAAGCGGGCCGGGTTGTAGCGGGCCCGGTCGTCGGAGATGAAATACCAGGTGCCGGTGCGCGGATCGTGGTCGATGCCGGACAGGCCGCCCACGACGGTTCCCTCGTGCCGCATCAGGTGCGGCAGCCGCTGTTCCCCGAGGAAGCGGGTGATCCGCACCGGATCCCGCGGCGTCGCGGCCGAGGCCGGCTGCGCGACATTCACCGCCGCGACCGAGAGCGCGACGGAAATTGCCATTATTCTCCGCGAACGAGCCATTTTATCCCCCGCAATTGAAGGGCCTCCCACTGGACTGACGGAGAAATGAAAGCGCGGATCGCAGGGGAAGTCCACGCAGGCAGCGCGCGTCGACAATGGCATGCCGCATATCAAAGAGGGCTAATTCCTGACGCGAAGGAAAATACGCTGTGCGAATTGTCGCCCTTTACGATGTAGATCAGGTATAGGCCGACGGTGCGGTGCCGATGACGGCGGCGGCGTCCCGATCGTCGGAGCCGGCCGCCCGCGCCGCCAGCCCGGCGCGCGCGACGGCCCTTACGGTCTCGGCCGCCTGGCGTTCGCTGGTCTCGACCAGCAGGTGGCCGCCGGGCGCGAGCCACTCCGGCGCCTGCGTGATCACCCGCCGCACGACGTCGAGCCCGTCGTCACCGCCGTCGAGCGCCGTCAGCGGCTCGTACAGCCGGGCTTCGGGGGGCAGCAGGCCGACCGACGCGGACGGCACGTAGGGCGGGCTGGCGATGAGGATGTCGACCCGGCCCCGCAGCGTGGCGGGCAGCGGCTCGTACAGGTCGCCCTCGTACACCCGCCCCTCGGGCAGGTTGCGCCGGGCGCAGCGCACGGCCGCGGGGTCGAGGTCGGCGGCGTGCAGCTCGGCCGCCCGCCCCAGCCCGGCCGCCAGGGCCGCGGCCATCGCGCCGGTGCCGCAGCACAGGTCGAGGACGACCGGGGTGCCGGGGATGTCGCGGGCCAGCGCGACGGCCTGCTCGATGAGGAATCCGGTACGGGGCCGCGGCACGAACACCCCGGGCTCCACCACCAGGCGCAGGCCGCAGAACTCCGCCCAGCCCAGCACGTGTTCGAGCGGCCGGCCGGAGATCCGGCTTTCCACCATGGCGGCGAGCTCGGCGGGGGTGCGCGCGGTGGCGATCAGCAGCTCGGCCTCGTCCTCGGCGAACACGCATCCGGCGGCGCGGAGCCTGGCGACGATGTCAGCCATAGCGGGAGATGATGAAAAGACGGACATGGGCGTCGTTCCTATCAGAGTCCGCACATATCCCTGCGGGCGGCCCTGGGGATGCCGCCGCGCAGGTGTAGCCCGGCGCCTGGTCTGGTGTCAATGGTGAGGGAACCACCGATGGCTCCGAGGCGGTCGTTCATGTTCGTGATGGTGCCCGGCGCGGACCACCTCGGGGCGCCGCTGCACACACGAAAGGCAGAATTCCGCCGATCCTCTGGATAACGCCGACCGGGCCAGGGGAAGGCTTTCCTGTCAATCGATCAGCCGGTTTGGGTCTTCCTGGTAGGGCCCGTCCAGCGGGCGGACGGGCCCTTGCGAGCCGTCAGGTCGCTCACGTCAGCCGATGGCGGTGGGCAGGGGGCTCCAGGCGGCCGAGAGGCGCTACCCGCAATGGTGGCGGCGGCGGCATCGCGGCGCCTCTGTCTTGACCGCGACATCGACGTCGCTTGTCGAGCGACCCTGCTGCCTACCCCGCTTCTTCTGCTTCATGGATGCCTTTCCCCTGCTTCCTGGCGGTGTGGCCGATGCGATGGATGATGCGATGGATGATGCGGTGGGCGATGGCGGCACGCCCGCGCAGTCGGCCCGCCGAACGAGGTTCGCGTCCAGGGTGACGGCGCCATCGAGCGCCAGGAGGCGACCGTCCACGATCGCGCCGGTGTTCGCGCCGATCGATGTCTGCGCGAGGATGTTTCCAGCGAACCTGGAGCCCACCCCTAGCGTGGCCGAGCTGCCGACCCGCCAGAAGACGTTGCACGCCTGGGCGCCGTTCTCGAGGGTCACCGTGCTGCCGACTGCGGTGACGAGCGTGGATGCCATCTGGAAGATGAAGACCGCGTTCGGATCTCCCTGCGCGTCGAGGCGCAGGTTTCCCGTGATCTGAAAATCGCCTGCATCGGATGCGTAGACCCCTGGCGGCAAAACGGTCCCCCCGAGCTCCGTTCCGACTATGGTGGCTGGACCTTGGGCTGCGGCGAAGTTATAGGCGGTGAGCAGGCTGGCTTGGGCCGCCGCGGCCCCAGTGCCGGGCGGGTGCGTGTCCCCGACCACCGTGCCCGGCGGAAAGTTCGTCGGCGGCGTCCCCGAGACGACCCCGAGATCCCCGACGACGACGGTGGCTCCCAGGGGCGTGTTCGTGACTGTGGTCGCGGCCAGGACCGCGAATTCCTCGGCCGCGCCGAGCGGCGGCCGCGTCTGCGCGCTGGCGACGTGCGGTGTCGCGACGGGGATCCCCATGGCGACGATGGCGGTGAGAGCCCCTGCTAGCCAGGAACGAGCGATATTTCGCGGCACGACGCGAGGATTACTGACGTCTGTCATGAAATTGACCTCTCATTGCATTCAGGTGACCCCTGATGATGTGCCATTCCATCCGACTCTACTAATCGGCGACGTCACGCTCGTTATACGACATGCGCGATATTCTGGCCTGACATCTATTTCTGGACATAAAGGAAATGTCGCTCTTATCCGTCAGACCACGACGCTATTTCGAGGGAACCGCTCGCTCATGCCACTACCGAGCCGCGCGGGACACAGACTGGCGCCGTACAGGGCATTGCCTGCAGGAAGGCGGCCGTTCGGGATGCCGACGCTGATCCGCTGCAACGGTCATCGATACAGTGAGAGCCTTATGCGACCGGGCCTGTTGTTGCACGCAGGATTCCCGCCCAATGCCGTTCCGTCGCTGCCGCGGCATGGCAGGGAATGACATCCCAGGGCACCTCCGCGGCGTGGCGCAATTGTCAGAGGGCGGCGGGTTCAGGCGCGGATCCGGGATATCCGGGCATGGGGCTGTTGGATCACGACGCTGGGCGCGCTGCTGCGGGCCGGGCTGACGGCCGGGCCCGGGTGCCGCATGTTCGACGCTCACGAGAACCCATGATCATGTTGAGGTGCCGGCGGCGATGTGCCTAAGATGCCGCACCGCCTGATCGTCGGCCCCTCCCCGTCAAGCGGCTCTCCGGCGGACGTCCCGCGCCACGTGTTCAGTGAATCACCGCCTACGCGCGCGCCTCCGCAGTAATCCCAGTCCCCGCTACCCGCGGTTTCACGTGTTCTCAACGAGAGGAAGCACGCATGATCGGCATGCCCGGAAACGGCTCCGCCACGCATCGCGCGGAGGTGGACGAACTACCTGTCCAGTTCGCCCGTACCCGGCGGTTCAGCCTGGGTGTCCCTTCCTCGTTCACCATCGCCGCGGACGGCGCGTCGGTCCTGTTCCTGCGCAGCCGGGGCGGCGAGGATCCCATCGCCTGCCTGTGGGAGCTGGACCTGGACTCCGGTACGGAACGCCTGCTCGCGGACCCCGTGGAGCTGCTGGCGGGCACCGGCGAGCCGGCGGCCGGGATCGCCGCGTACGCCACCGACCACGCGGCGGGGGTGGCGGCGTTCGCGCTGGCGGGCGAGCTGTGGGCGGTGGACGTCGCGAAGGGCGAGGTACGCCGGCTGCCCGCGAACGGCCCGGTGACCGATCCGCGTCCCGACCCGACCGGCCGGCGGATCGCCTACGTCAGCGGCGGCGGCACGCTGCGCGTCATCGAAGACGATCGGGACCTGGTGATCGCCGAGCCGGACGGGCCGGAGGTGCGGTTCGGCGTGGCCGAGCACGTCGCCGGCGAGTCCATGGGGCGCACGCGCGCCCACTGGTGGTCGCCGGACGGCTCCCGGCTGCTGGTGGCCAGGGTGGACGAGAGCGCCGTGGCCCTGTGGCACGTGGCGGACCCGTCGGACCCGGCGCGGCCGCCGCGCGGGGTGCGCTACCCGGCTGCCGGCACGGCCAACGCCGAGGTCACGTTGTGGGTGGCCGGGCTGGACGGGAGGCGTACCGAGGTCCAGTGGGATCGGGCGGCCTTCGAGTACGTGACCGCCGCCGGCTGGGACGCCCACGGGCCTTACGTGGCGGTGCAGAGCCGGGATCAGCGCACGCTCCGGATCCACGGCGTCGACCCCGGCTCCGGTCGTACCAGCCTGCTGGCCGAGCTGCGCGACGCGCACTGGGTGCAGCTCGTCGGCGGCACACCGGCGCGGACGGCGGCGGGAGGGCTGGTGGCGCACGCCGACGTGGACGGCACCCGGCGGCTCACCCTCGACGGCGTCCCGATCACGCCAGCGGCGCTCCAGCTACGCGAGGTCCTGTGCGTGGACGGCGACGACATCCTGTTCACCGCCTCCGGCGATCCCACCGAGACGCACCTGTGGCTGTACCGGCCCGCCTCAGGCGACCGGCCTGATCTGCCTGATCTGCCGCCCGGCGCAGATCCCGGCGCGCCGGCGGGCGACCGCGCGGCCGGCGGCGAGCCGGGGGCAGGGCCGGGGCTGCGGCGGCTGAGCGTCGAGCCAGGGGTGCACGCGGGCGTGTGGCGGGCCGGCACGCTGGTGCACGTGGCCCGCACTCCCACCCGCCCCGGCGCCATCACCACCATCCGGCGGGCGGGCCGGCCCGGCGTGCCCGTCGCCTCGCTCGCCGCGCGCCCCGCGCTGTCCCTGCGCGTCCTCGCGCTCAGCACCACCGAACGCGAGCTGCGCAGCCACCTGCTGCTCCCCTCCTGGCACCGCCCCGGGGACGGGAAGCTGCCCGTCCTGGTGGACCCGTACGCGGGCCCGGCCGTGCAGCGGGTCACCGCCGAGCAGGCGCCCATGACGTTCGTCTCCCAGTGGTTCGCCGAGCAGGGCTTCGCCGTGCTGATCACCGACGGCAGCGGCACCCAGGGACGCGGCCCGGCGTGGGAGCGCGAGGTGCACGGCGACATCTTCGGCCCGGTGCTGGCCGACCAGGTGGCCGCGCTGCACGCGGTCGCCGCCCGCCACCCCGACCTGGACCTGGGCAGGGTCGCCATCCGCGGCTGGTCGTTTTCCGGGACGCTGGCGGTGATGGCGGTGCTGCGCCGCCCCGACGTGTTCCACGCCGCGGTGGCCGGGGCGGGGACGAGCGATCAGCGGCTGTACGACACCCACTGGCGCGAACGCTTCCTCGGCCACCCCGGCCGGCACCCGGAACGCTACGAGGCCTGCTCGACGATCCCCGAGGCGCCCACGCTGGCCCGGCCGCTGCTGCTGATCCACGGCCTGGCCGACGACAACGTCTTCCCGGCGGGCACGCTCCGGCTGTCGGCCGCGCTGCTGGCCGCAGGGCGTCCCCATGAGGTGCTGCCGCTGACCGGAACCGCGCACTCCCCCACCACCGACCCGGCGATCTTCGCCGGGCTGCTCCGGCATCAGCTCGACTTCCTCAGCAGGCACCTGTGACCGGCGGCTAAGCGGATCTGCGCCGGCCGCGGGGGATCAGGGCCGGGTTGACGTTGTGGAGCACCGTGTCGCGGGTGATCACGACACGTGCCACGTCATCCCGGCCCGGCACCTCGTACATCACGTTGAGCAGCACCTCCTCCAGGATCGCGCGGGTCGCCCTGGCGCCGGTGCGGCGCAGCAGCGCCTGCTCGGCGATCGCGGCCACCGCGCCCTCGTCGAACTCCAGCTCGACGCCGTCCAGCTCGAACAGCCTGCGGTACTGCTTGATCAGCGCGTTGCGCGGCTCGGTGAGCATCCGCATCAGCGCCGCGCGGTCCAGCGGCCGCAGCGTCGTCACCACAGGGAGCCTGCCGGTGAGCTCGGGGATCAGCCCGTACGCGACCAGGTCCTGCGGCATGACCTGGGACAGCACGTCCTCGTCCGCGGACGGCGGCACGGAGCCGAACCCGGCGGCCCTGCGGACGGCCCGCCGCTCGATGATCCGCTCCAGGCCCTCGAACGCGCCGCCGGCGATGAACAGCACGTTCGTCGTGTCGATCGGGATGAAGTCCTGGTGGGGGTGCTTACGGCCACCCTGCGGGGGCACGCTCGCGACCGTGCCCTCCAGGATCTTGAGCAGCGCCTGCTGCACGCCCTCCCCCGAGACGTCACGCGTGATCGACGGGTTCTCGCTCTTGCGGGCGATCTTGTCGATCTCGTCGATGTAGACGATGCCGGTCTCGGCCTTGCCGACGTCGAAGCCGGCCGCCTGGATGAGCTTGAGCAGGATGTTCTCGACGTCGTCGCCGACGTACCCGCTCTCGGTGAGCGCGGTGGCGTCGGCGACGGCGAACGGCACGTCCAGCATCCGCGCGAGCGTCCGCACCAGGTACGTCTTGCCGCTGCCAGTCGGGCCGACCAGCAGGATGTTGGACTTGCCCAGCTCGACGGGCTCCTCCTCCTTGGCGGCCGGCGAGCGCAGGCGCTTGTAGTGGTTGTAGACCGCCACCGACAGCGCCCGTTTGGCCGGCTCCTGGCCGATCACGTACTGGTCCAGGAACGCGTGGATCTCCCGCGGCCGCGGTGCGTCCGGTACGCCCTTTTCTTCGGCCCTTTCTTCGGCCATGAGCTCATTGCACTGACCCACGCACTCGTCGCAGATGCAGACCGACGGCGGGCCCGCGATGAGCTTGCGGACCTCCGCCTGGCTCCTCCCGCAGAACGAGCACAGCACCGAGTCCCCGCCCTTGCCGGCGCGCGCCACCCGATCAACCTCCCGGTCGCAAGAACACGGGCAGGGACGTCAGCCGCCAGGTGCCCGGATCGGGCATGTACGGGGCCTCCCCGGCGAGCGCCAGATCGGGGAAGCGGCGCAGCAGGGCGCCGAGCGCGATCCCGCTCTGCACGCGGGCCAGCGACGCCCCGACGCAGAAGTGCGGCCCGTGCGCGAATCCCAGATGTGCCGACGGCTCGCGCCGGACGTCGAACCGATCCGGCTCCTGGAACACGCGCGGATCCCGGTTCGCGGCCGGGATCGCCGCGACGACGGGCACCCCCTTCGGTACCAGCACCCCGCCGATCTCGACGTCCTCCCTGGTGAAGCGGGGAATGGTGAGCAGCTGCGGCCCGCACCAGCGCATCAGCTCCTCCACGGCGCGCGGTATGAGCCCCGGATCGGCGCGCAGCGCGGCGAGCTGCTCCGGGTGGGCGAGCAGGGTCACCACGGCGTTGGCGATGAGGTTCGTGGGCGTCTGGCCGGCCAGGACGAGCTGCCACACCAGGGTCACCAGCTCCACGTCGCTGAGCCGGTCGCCGTCCTCCTCCTGGATGCGGGCCAGGTCCGAGATCAGGTCGTCGCCCGGCTCGCTCTTGCCCCTGGCGACCGCCGCCTTCGCCCCTTCCATGATCCCGGGAATGGCCTTGCCGAACTCGCTTCCCATGCCGGCCGCGACGGCGGCGCCGTACTCGCGCCAGCGCGGGCGGTCGGCGGCGGGGATGCCGACCAGCTCGCAGATCACCTCGATCGGCAGCGGCCGCGCGAAGTGCGCCAGCAGGTCGACCGAGCCGTCCGCACCGGCGTGGCCCGGCAGATCGTCCAGCAGGCCCTCGACGATCCGCTCCATCCGCGGCCCGAACGCCGCGGCCTTGCGCGGCGTGAACGCCGGCGCCACCAGCCGCCGCAGCCGCGCGTGGTCGGAGCCGTTCAGCTCGGACATGGTGTTGTCCATGTACGGCACGCACTCGGCCGGCACGTCGGGCCGCTGATAGCTGCCGGCGTTCGTCTCCAGCCTCGGGTCGCTCAGCATCGCGCGGGCGTGCTCGTGCCGCAACACCGCCCAGAACGGTCCGAACCCAGGCGCCACCAGCCGCGCCACGGGCGATCGCTCCCTGGCCAGCGCGTACGCGGTGAAGGGGTCACGCAGCACCGCGACGTCGGTCAGGTCGATCTCAGGCACGTCGGTCATCGCCACTCCGATTTCAAATGATCTCATCATCTGAATGGTCACGGTATCGTGGTGGCGGGCGTACAGCAATCGAGGAGGATGATGGTCCGGCTCACCAGGGCGCAGGCTCAGGAGCGCAACCGGGCGAAGGTGCTGGCCGCGGCGAGGGAGGAGTTCGCCGAGCGCGGGTTCCGGGACGCGAAGATCGACAGCATCGCCGATCGCGCCGAGCTCACCCGCGGGGCGGTCTACTCCAACTTCCCCGGCAAGCGTGCGCTCTACTTCGCCGTCCTCGCCGAACTGGCCGAGCAGGCTGCCGCGCCTGCCGAGATCGAGCCCGCGCTCACCGTCGCCGAGGCGCTCGGTGCGGTGGCCCGCGTGTGGGTCACCCAGCTGCCGCTGTCCACCGAGGACGAGCACGCGCCCAGCAGACTGGGCATGGACCTGATGCCGGAGATTCTCGCCGACGAGGTCACGCGCCGGCCGTACGCACAGCTCATGAAGCTCAACGCGGTGCTGCTCGGGCTCGCGCTGGAGCGGCTGCGGCCGCCGCCGGCGCCGGACGGCCGCCTGGTGCGGCTGGCCGAGGCCGCGCTCACGGTCCTGCACGGCGCCGGGCAGCTGGCCGCCGCGGCGCCGGGGTTCGTGGAGCCGTTCGACGTGGTGCGGGTCTGCGAGCAGCTCGCCGACCTCGATCTGGACGACCGGTGGTGGGTGGCGCCCATGCTCCCGCGGGTGGGGGCGGCCGACGAGCCGTGGTCGCCACCGCCGCCCGCGCCGGACGCGATCACCGGCGAGCCCGCCGCGCTGGAGCGCGACGGGGTGGTGGCGGTGCTGGGGCTGCACCGGCTGGCGGCCGCCGAGGACGCCGTACGCGCGGCGCCCCCGGACGCCGAGGTCACCGCCGTCGTGGTCACCGGCGCACCCCAGGAGCTGTTCCCGCTGGCCCGGCTGGCCATCGCGGACCTGGCCCGCTGCCTGCGCCAGGCGTTCCCGCGACCGGCGTGGCCGCGGCTGCGGGTGGTGTACGACGAGTCGGGCGAGCTGGCGGCGGCGGCCGGGGTGACCTCGGTGAGCGACGCGACGCAGACGGCCGTCCGCGTCGCGTCGGGGCGCATCGTGCTGCGCGCCGACGGCTTCGGCGCCTGCCACGCCGCCGCCTCCGGCCCGCGCTGATCCGCCACCGCCCGGGGGCCGTACCCGGCTGCGGCAGTGGCCCCGTTATGTTGTGTCATGTGATCCACGCCGTGGTGATTGATGTGGACGACACGCTCTGCCTCACCGAGGCGGTGTGTTTCGAGCTTGAGAACGACGTTCTGGCGCGCATCGGCCGCGAGCCGATGTCGCGGGCCGTGCACCTGTCCACGTGGGGGCAGCCCTTGCTCGAAGCGATGCCACAGCGCTCGCCCGGTCTCGACCTCAAGACCTTCGCCGCCGTCTACCGGGTCGTGCTCCGGGAGTACGTGGCGGCGGGGCGACTGGATGTCGTCGCGCCGGAGAACCTCCAAGCGCTCGATGATCTCGCCGCCGCAGGCCGCAGCCTCATGCTGCTGACCTCACGCACCGAAACGGAGATGGAGCACCTGCTGGCGCCGGACCACGTGCTCACCGGCCGGCTCACCGCCGTCTATCACGCGGGCAACATGCGCTTCAGCAAGCCCGACGCCCGCGCCTTCGACGAACTTCTGGCCGCCACCGGGCTGGAGCCCCGTCAATGCCTGTACGTGGGCGACTCCCCCGGCGACGCCCAGGCCGCCAACGGCGCCGGCTTACATTTCATCGCCTGCATGCAAAGCGGCATCAGACAGCGCGCCGACTTCGACGCACACCGTGTCGACGCGTTCATCGACACCTTCCCCGAGATGGTCGACGCCGTAGCGCGCCTGGAAAGCGCGAGCCCGGCCCCCCTTGAAGGCGGCTCTCGACCAGAGCCGTGATCTCATGCACGCGCCGCCGGATCCGGTCCGGTCAGGCGGTCTGTGATCTCCTCGGCCGGCAGCACCAGCGCAAAGCCCTTGCGCAGGACCGCGAGTTCGGGTTCCTGACGGGACTCGTCGTCGGTGGCGGTGATGTCGGCGCCGAACACGACCCGGTACCCGCGCTCGTACGCCTGCCGCGCTGTGGTGCCGCAGCAGTAGTTGGTCAGCGTGCCGGTGACGATGACGGTGTCGCGGCCGAGGTTGCGCAAGATCGTGTCGAGCGGGGTGTCGTAGAAGGCGCCGTAGGAAGGTTTGCGGATCAGGACCTCGTCGTCGCGGTAGCCCATCTGGTCCCAGACCGCTGCGGGGCCGGGCCGGCGCCAGTCGGTGTCGGCGTGCGGCAGGTAGCGCAGGGCATGAGGGCGGTCCAGGCCGAGGTGGGTGTCGTCGAAGACGGTCCAGATCACCGGGACGCCGGCGTTCCGGCAGTGGTCGACGAGGCGGCCCAGCCGGGGGGCCATGCGGGTGGCGGCCGGCACCCAGTACGGGCTCCAGCCGGGCCGGACGAACTCGTCCTGCATGTCGATGACGAGCAGCGCCGAGCGTTCGGGGTCGATCGTGAACGATGCCTGCCCCCGCTCGTAGGCGGCCCGTGCGCGCGTGGTCACCCACTCCTCGGTGTAGGACATCCGCTCTCCTATCTCGATTCGAGGTATGTCGGTTCGATGTGGCAGGATAGCAGCATGCTCGAGCTGGCGATCCTGGGGTTCCTGGCCGGAGGGCCGCTGCACGGATACGAGCTGCGGCGACGGGTCGCGGCGTTGTCCGGACACACCCGCCCGGTCAGCGACGGCAGCCTCTATCCGGCGATCAACCGCCTGGTGAAAGCCGGCCTCCTGCGACAGCGCACCGAGCCGGGCGCCTCCGCCGCCCAGCGCCGGGTGCTCACCCTGACCGACAGCGGCCGCGCCGAACTGCTGCGCCGGCTGCGGGAACCGGCCGGCCACGACATCACCGACAGCACCCGCTACTTCACCATCCTGGCTTTCCTGTCCCTGCTTCCCGATGTCGCCGACCAGCACGCCGTGCTGCGCCGGCGGCTGGAGTTCCTGGAACAGCCCGCCAGCTTCTTCTACGACGGCGGCCAACCCCTGCACTCACGCGACGTGGACGACCCTTACCGCCGCGGCATGCTCGTCATCGCGCGCGCCACCAGCCGGGCCGAGCGCGCCTGGCTCCACGAGATCCTGTCCTGAGCGATCTGTACGACCGGGACGAGCACGGCGAGTTCCTCCACCTGCACACCGTCACCGTGGGACGCGTCTTCTTCGAGATCGTCCAGCGCAGGGGCGAATACCACGGCTACGGAGCGTCGACGCCCCCATCCGGCTCGCCGTGCAGCACGCGAAGGGTCACTAGGATGGGCGGATGACCTCTCAGCCCGCCGCCCCCGAACGCCAGCGGGACGCCGAGCGCACCAAGGCGGAGATCCTCGAGGTCGCCCAGCAGGAGTTCGCCCGCCACGGCTACGCGGGGGCGCGGGTCGACGAGATCGCCGCCCGCATGCGCACCACCAAGCGCATGATCTACTACTACTTCGGCGGCAAGGAGCAGCTCTACATCGCGGTCCTGGAGAAGGCCTACGCCGAGGTCCGCGAGATGGAGCAGACGATCGAGGTGGAGCACCTGGCCCCGGTCGAGGCCATCCGCACGCTGGCCGAGCTCACCTTCGACCACCACGACCTGCACCGCGAGTTCATCAAGCTGGTCGCGATCGAGAACATCCACCAGGCCGAGCACATCCGCAAGTCGCAGGCCCTGGCCAATCTCGGCACGCCCGTGCTCGACCTCATCTCGCGCATCCTCGACGCCGGGCAGCAGTCGGGCGACTTCGTCACCGAGGCCGACGCCATCGACGTGCACATGCTGATCAGCTCGTTCTGCTTCTTCCGGGTGGCCAACCAGCACACGTTCGGCGCGCTGTTCGGGCGCGACATGACCGCGCCCGAGCACCGCGACCGGCTGCGCCGGATGGTCGGGGACGCGGTCGTGGCCTACCTGCGCGGCGCGGGAGCCCGCAGCTGATCAAGCGGCGGCCCCGAGCTCGTGGTCGCCGGCCACGACCCGCTGGTCCTGGAACGGTTTCCGCTGCTCGAGCCCGACGTCGCCCTGATCAGTCCCTGACGACGCCGGTGTGGTGGCCCGCGCCGGCGTCAGATGCCGACCTTCGGAGCGCCCTCCGGGGCACGCA
The DNA here is from genome assembly GCF_052068215.1 of Nonomuraea sp. H19. Taxonomy (NCBI): domain Bacteria; kingdom Bacillati; phylum Actinomycetota; class Actinomycetes; order Streptosporangiales; family Streptosporangiaceae; genus Nonomuraea; species Nonomuraea sp. H19. The sequence continues at coordinate 54,521 of NZ_JBQHCV010000024.1, forward strand.
GCAGGCCATCCGGTAGATAGCCGGACCTGACGCCCAGCTCCCACCCGTGCACCTGGACAGCCAGTGCGGCGAGAGCGATCGTGCCGACCGGCAGCAGGCTTCGCGGCGCCGCATCGGCTGATGCGCTCCCGCGGTGCTGGACGAGACGACCGGCCAGGGCCCGTTCGAAGGCCGGCTGGTCGTCCTCCAGGAGCACACGGAGCAGCTGCTGATCCGGCGTCAGCGCGCCGAGAGCAGCCAATCGCCGAGCCGCCTCGACGCGCTCTTCGGCATCCGGCTTGCGCAGCGTCACCGAGGGCCAGTCCCGGGGTAGGTGCCCGCGTGCCTTGGTCAGGTAGCCGCACAGCGCATCCATCTCCGCGAGGCCCGCCGGATCCGACCGCGACTCCAGCGGCGAGTATGGCACCCCGTCGCGGATCGCGGGCGCATAGTCCTCCCGTAGCAGCAGACCGATCACGCGGTCTCGCTCCCATACTGCGCCACTGACCAAGCACATCGCGAACGCGTCCAGCCAGGTCCTCGTGGTGGGCGCGCGGTCCACTGCGTCCCCGAAACTGAAGTCCTCGCTGCTGAGCGTCTCGTCGATGAGAGGGAAGGGGACCTCGAAGTCGCCGTTGGGGAAGGCGCCGAGGCTCAGCACCCCGAGGGCGCACTCCGCCGCCGTACGCAGGACTATGCGTGAGGGGGCGGCGCTGAGCGTGGGGTCCTCCAGGGTACGGGCGGCGACGTGGTCGAGGAGTTCGTCGCACATCTCCTGAAGTCCCTCCAGGGACAGGCCACCGTAGCGCAGCCAGTGCCAGCGGCCGAACGCCCGCCCGTAGATGTCCTCCAGCGCTTGAGTGATCCGCTGCTCATTGACGCTGTGGCACGTCACTTCCGGCACGGTTGTCGTCCTTCCTTGATCCTTCCGGCTGGTGGCGGCACCCTACCAACATCAGGATCGGAGTGCCGCGCCGGGCGGCTGTGCCCGGCGCGGCCGTCGGCGAGCATCCGCGCATACGTAGCCGCGGCGAGCGGGCCGGGACCGCTGAAGAACGGGGCCGTCGACGGTCGCCGCAGGGCCTGCTCGGCGGAGCGGGCGTTTCGATCGCCCAGCGGTGGGAGCTCTTGGGAAGGGGGTCGTTCTCTTCGCTGAGGTCGCTCAGCGCGCCCATCGCCTGGTCCAGGCGGCGCGAGCGGCTCAAGACCTGGCAGGACTGGGCCGAGGCGACGGCCATCGATCGTGGTCAGCGGTCCGGCTTCTCGACCGTGACCAGCACTTCGACCGGGTCGCAGTCTGGGGCGGTGGCGAGCAGGCGGATGTTGCCGGGCGCGGTCGGCTTCAGCACGGCGAGCGCGCGGCCCTGGTAGGTGTGGCGCTCGGTCGCGTCGAACCGGTCCTTGGTCGACGGGTCAGCGCTGCCGAAGCCGATCAGCGTCCCGTCGCCTGAGACGTCCACCCGCACGGGTCGGTCGGATGCGGTGTGCACTGTCCCGGCCGAATCGACCAGGGTGAAGGCGATGTAGGCGAGGTCGCCGACGTCGGCCGTGATGACCGGCCGATCTGGTTCGGCGTGCAGTGCAACGGAGCCGGACGCGGTCCGCAGCATTTCGCGGCCGGATTCGACGCCGTCGCGGTAGGCGATCGCGAGCAGTTCGCCTGGTTCGTAGGCGGTCTCGAACTCGGTGCGGAAGCGGTGCTGTTCGCCGACCGGGCTGCGTCCGAGGGAGCGGCCGTTGACCAGCAGTTCGACCTCGTCCGCGGCGCTGTACACCTCGACGATGATCGGGGCGGTTTCGTGGCCGGGCCAGGTCCAGCCGGCGATGGTGTCACTCCAGGCCCAACGGCTGCTCATGACGGTCTTGCCGTGGTGCTGCGGCCGCTGGACCGCGAGGTAGGGCTGGTCGCGCAGGCCGAAAACGATCTCCCGGTAGTAGGAGGCGGGGAGCCGGTGGCCGGTGATGTCGAGGTCGCCGCAGCCGGCCAGCAAGTAGGGATACGGCGCGGTGAACGTGGGATGCGGAGTGTCCGGTGTGGAGTATTGCGGCCGGCCGATGCCGACCTCCCCCAGGTAGTCCCAGCCGGTCCAGGTGAAATCGCCGATGACATGGCTGTGCTGTTTGACCAGTCGCCAGTTGTCGTCAATGCGGGTCGGGAAGGTCTCAGTGCCCAGGATGATCCGGTTCGGGAACAGCGTGTGGTCGGTCGCGTAGCGGATTTCCGAGTAGTTCATCCCGGCCACGTCGAGCATGCTGTAGGTCTCGGCGGTGCGGGTGGTGACCAATTCGGAGCCCGCGACGGCGTTCACGTCGAAGCCGCTGTCGGCCATGAGGGTGTTGATGCCGGTGCCCTCCTCTCCCTGGGCTCGCAGGTCAGTGAGATCGGGCAGCAGGGCCAGCAGGTTGTTGACCGCGTTGGTGAGGAAGCGGGTGTCATCCAGCGCACGAACCTTCTCGGCGAGTCGGCGGCCCCATATCGCCCCAGTGGCTGAGCCGGCTTCGGGGATCTCGTTGCCGAGGGAGTAGAGGACGACGCTGGGATGGTTGTAGTCCTTGGCCACCATCGCCTCGATATCGCGTTCCCACCATTCGGGGAAGTCGAGGCTGTAGTCGAACGGGTTCTTGCCCCAGGTCCACATATCGAACGCCTCGTCGACCACCAGCATGCCGAGACGGTCGCAGGCGTCGAGCATCGCCGTGCTCATGGGATGGTGAGACATGCGGATCGCGTTGAACCCCGCGTCCTTGAGCAGCCGCACGCGGCGCTCCTCGGCTCTCGCGAACGTCGCGGCGCCCAGCGGTCCGTTGTCATGGTGCACGCACGCGCCGCGCAGCTTGACCGTCTCGCCGTTGATCCGCAACCCGTGCTCGGGGTCCAGGCGCAAGGACCGGATGCCGAAGGTGACCTCCGCGGCGTCGATGTCCGTGAGGGCGACCGCGCACGTGTACAGGGCGGGCGAGTCCGGGCTCCACAGCGAGGGGTCGCGGACGTAGAAACGCCGGCGAGCGACGGCCGGCTCGCCGGGCTGCACGGTGACCGGCGCGGTATCGGACGCGACGACGGTCCCCGCGGCATCGCGGATCTCGGTGACCAGTTCGACGGTGCGGATGTCGATGGAGTCGTTCTCGACCGTGGTAGCGACCTCCACGACCGCGCGTTCGGTGTCGATGTCCGGGGTGGTGACCTGGACGCCGTCCGGCCTGATGCGGACCACGTCGCCGATGAGCAGCCAGGTGTCGCGGTAGATGCCCGCGCCGGAGTACCAGCGCGAGTCCTGGTGGGTTCGGCACTCCACCCGGATCTGGTTGTTCTCGCCGAACCGCAGGAACCGGTCCGCGTCGATGAAGAACCTCGAGTATCCGTACGGGCGTTGCCCGGCGTAGTTTCCGTTGATGAACACGGTGGCGTCCCGGTAGACGCCCTCGAACTCGAGCATGAGCCGCTTACCCCGGTGCTCCTCGGGTGCGAAGAACGTCTTGCGGTACTCGTACGCGCCGCCGGGGAAGTAGGCGGTCGCGGCGCCGTCCATGGTGGCCTCGCGGTCGCGGGTGAGCATCGCGTCGTGTGGCACTGTCACCGGCTGGAACGGGACCGCGGTGCCGGCCAGTTCGGCGAAGGGATTGACCTTTGGACGGAACTGCCAGTCGTCGTTGAACGATGCGCGGATCACGTGACTCCCTCGGGGGTGAGCGCTTCCTGAAGATCAAGGAAGGTCGCGCTTTCTCGCAGGCGAGCTTCGGGCAGCCTTCCGGAGGTGACGGCCTTCTCGAGCTGCCGGGTGTGGGTGTCGCCCGGGCCGCCCGGGGTGAGCCAGTTGTTCCCGCCCGCGATCATGTCGACGACGTCGCAGGTGTCGTAGGAGTTCCAGTCGGTCATGACGAAGCCGGTGAAGCCGAACTCCTCCCGGAACACCCCCTCGATCAGCTCGGGGTCGGTGGCGGTGTGCAGCCCGTTGACGGCGTTGCAGGCGGTCACCAGGACCTTGCCCTCGCGCACGGTGAGGCGAGGAGGGTCCTGGTGGCCGCGCGGGATCTGGGACAGGAAAGCCATCTGGGTCCTTGAGGTGGGTTGCCGATCGAAGCGGATCGTCACGGTCACCCGCGGCGCCTGGCCGCGTCGGCTGCGGTCACGTCGCGGACGGTCCGCGCCGGCATCTGCGTTTCGGTCTCGGCAGGGCATGGGCGGGGAGAGGCGGTGGAGCGCCGGACGACCAGGCTCGGAATGACCGAGAAGTGCGCGGCGGAGGTGCGGCCTTCGATGCGTTCGAGCAGCAGTCGTCCGGCCGTGCGGCCCATGACGACTCCGTCCTGGTTGACGGTGGTCAGCGCGATGTTGGGATGAGCGGCCAGCTTGGTGTTGTCGTAGCCGGCCACGGAGACGTCGCCCGGGACGGACAGGCCGGCTTCGTGCAGCGCGGCCAGGACGCCGAGGGCCGCCTCGTCGGAACCGGCGAAGATCGCGGTGGGGCGTGGCGAGCGGCCCAGCAACTCGCGGGCACCATCGTAGCCCCCCTCCTCGGTATACGAGGTCGTGGCAACGGCGATCTCGCCGGCCAGGTTGTGCTCGCGCATCACGCGCGCGTAGGTCTCGGCCCTGATCTGGGGCGTGCGGTCGGCGGCCTGCCCGTGCTCCTTGTCGAAGGTGATGTGCCCGATGCTCCGGTGACCGAGCCCGATCAGGTGTTCCATGACGAGCTCGGAGCCGACCCTGTCGTCATCGACGATCGAGTCGTAGGCCGGGGACCGGTCGTGCCTGCCGAGCACCAGCGTGGGGATCTCGCGGGCCACCTGCTCCAGATGCGTGCGAGCGGCGAGCGGGGCGATCATGAGGATGCCGTCCACCTGCCGGTCGATGAGGGCGTCGATGGCTCGCTTCTCGGTCTTGTCGCGCGTGCCGCCCTGGATCATGATCGCCTGATACTCCGACTCGGCGAGCTCGTCCACCAGGCCGGTCACGATTTCGGCGTAGAACGGGATCCCGATGTGCTGCAGGAGCACGCCGATGGTGAAGGCCCGCCCGCGCAACGCTCGCGCGGCGGCCTGGGGACGGTAGCCCAGCTCATCGATGGCCCGCTTGACGCGGTCACGCATGGCCTGGCTGACCCCGTAGTCGTTCCGGATGACCTTCGACACCGCCGCCTTGGACACCCCGGCGTGTTTCGCCACGTCAGAAATGGTCACTCTTCGTCGCCGCTCAGGCGCGACCATGGGCATCCCTTTCTCCAGCCGAGTTCTGCCGAGCCTACGGTGCCGCGACCGTCACACATGTAGACCGGTCCATGAAGCATAAACGAAAGATCCATAAAGTCGCCGCATTGGCTCCTAGTGACGTCGTAGACCGGTACACACTTTTCCTTGACCTCCGCGCGGCGTAACGGCTACGTTAACTCGCACTCGGGGCCCGCCCCGGCCCCTCTACCAGCCTCTTCTGCGGCACCGACACGTGATCGAGAGACGAATGCACACCTTCCCCGAAGGCTTCCTCTGGGGCGCGGTCCCTGCATCACCGCAGCCGAGATTCAAGATTCAAGGGAAGGCGAGGATGTCCGAAGCAATCGACCGGCGCCGGCTCGTGCGACGGCACAACCCCGTGCTGACGTCTGCGCACCCCGCTGACGTCCTCACGGTCGGCAACGGTGACATCGCGCTCACGGTCGACATCTCCGGACTGCAGACGTTCCCGTCCTTCCACGAGCTCGTCCCCGACCCGCACCGCGTCGTTCACGACGGGCTGTCCGGTTTACCCGAGCAGCGTCCGCGCGTATTCGACGCCGACGACTTCCAGATCCCTCTGCGCACGCAGTCGACCTGGGGCTGGTACGAGACGCGCACCGACCGGGAGCTCCGGCTCGAGGACGCGACCACCCTGTACGAGACGTCCCGCGGCCCGGTGCCCTATCTCGACCGCATGGGTCTCCAACGTGCCGCCGACCCCATTGCCGACGAGTTCGTCGCGGGCGCGTGGTACCACTTCAATCCCCGCCGCGCTCATCTCGGCCGTCTCGCTCTGGTCCGCTCCGACGGGACGAGGCTCGACGATCCGACCGCGTTGACCGACGTCCGCACCGAGCTCGACCTGTGGACGGGATCGGTCCAGGCCGAGTACGTCCTCGACGGCGAGGGCGTCCGCGTCACCACCGTCGCCGACCCGCGGGATCACTGCTTCGCGGTGCGGGTCGAGTCCGGCCTTCTGCTTCGCGGATGGGGCGTTGCATGGGTGTTCGACGAACAGCCGGACGACCTCGCCGCCTTCGAACTCCCGCTCGCGCAACAGACGGTCTGGAACCAGCACACGGCGGGCCACTGGATCGCACGACGCACAGTGGAAGCGCTGACCTACAGCGTCGGCGTCCGCACCACCGGCAGCCTGCGGGAGGAAGCGGAGTCCGCCGTCGCCCGCGCAGACGCCACCGTTCTCGAGGTCGTGGTGACCCTGACACCGGATCATCGCCGGCAGCGGGACAAGGACAGCTTCTCCGCCGTCAGCCAATCCGCGACGACCTGGTGGGCGGAGCACTGGAGCACCGGCGCCGCGATCAGCCTCGCCGGCAGCACCGACGCGCGCGCTCCGGAACTCGAACGTCGCATCGTCGTCTCGCAGTACCTCACGGCCGTCAACAGCGCCGGGGTCACGCCTCCCGCGGAGTCCGGTCTGACGTACAACACCTGGTCGGGCAAGTTCCACCTCGAGATGCACTGGTGGCATGCGGCGCATTTCCCGATGTGGGGCCGGGGGCAGCTGCTGGAGCGCAGCATGCCCTGGTATCACGGCGCCCTGGAGGCGGCGAAAGCGACCGCCCGCCGGCAGGGGTATCGCGGGGCCCGCTGGCCGAAGCAGACCGACCCGTCCGCGCGCGAGTCGCCGAGCAACATCGGCGTCTTCCTCCTGTGGCAGCAGCCGCACGTGATCCACCTGCTGGAGCTGCTGCGTGGCGAGGGGGGCGACGAGTCGTTCCTGCGTCGCCACTACCCGCTCGTCGAGGCGACCGCCGACTTCATGGCCGACTTCGCCGAGGAACGCGACGGATCGTTCTGGCTGCCGCCTCCGCTCATCCCCGCGCAGGAGAGCTACCTCGCCGACCGGGCGACGAACAGCGATCCGACCTTCGAGCTGGCGTACTGGTCATGGGCGCTCAGCGTGGCGAACGAGTGGAGAACCCGGCTCGGTCTCGAACCGAGCCCGGAGTGGGACCGGGTGGCGCGGAACATGCGCCGGCCCGCAGTGCTGCCCGACGGCACCTACGCCGCGATCGCGACGCCTCCGCTGCTCATCCGCAAGGATCACCCGTCCATGCTCATGGCGTTGGGGTGGCTGCCGGACACGCACCTCGTGGACCCCACCACGATGTCGGCGACGCTCGATGCCGTATGGGAGCGCTGGGACCTGCAGTCCAGCTGGGGCTGGGATTACCCCGTCATGGCGATGACCGCCGCCCGCCTCGGCGACGTCGGCCGCGCGATCGACGCCCTCCTGCTCCCGTCGCCCAAAAACGTATTCCTCCCCAACGGACACAATCCGCAAATGCCGGGATTCCTCAGCATTTATCTACCGGCAAACGGAGGACTGCTGGCCGCGATGGCACACATCGCCACAGCGGTGAACCAGGGGGCAGAGCTCCCCGACGGCTGGCTGATCACGTCAGAAGGGCTGGGCGCGCTTCCCCGCCCTCGCGTCCTGTCCACACCTGAGTAGCTACGGAAGGACATGACTAGCCGGCAGCCGACTGACAGCACCGACATGGCCGGTGACAAGTAATAAGAACCACATCAATGGCATCGTACGGCGTCCACCGAAAAGTGCCGGCCGGGCATGAAGAAGTGGCCGCTTCCCCATCCAAGGCTTCCAAAGGTGAGGACCATGGGTACAAATCTTTCAGCACGCGGCCCTCGTCGCCGCACCATCATCGCGGCAGGGTCATTGGCGATCGTCGGGGCGCTTGCTCTGGCAGGCTGTTCGTCGTCCGGCGAACCCGCCACCGGAGACGTCGGACTGACATTCATGAACCAGTCGCGCGGGCAAGAGGCCGCGCTCACCGAACTCGCGGAGCAGTACACCAAGAAGACCGGCGTCAAGATCACCATTGACACGCCTGGGCCGGCTGACTACCTGCCCAAGCTCCAGGCGAAGGCGCAGTCCAGATCCATGCCCGACGTCTATTCGTCGTTCGACGCGAATCAGATGGCGCCGTTCTACAAGGCCGGCTGGGCGATGGACCTTTCTGCCGAGTTGAACGCCGGTTGGAGCAAGAACTTCAGCCCCACCGTGATCAAGATGTCGACGTTCCAGGAAGGCAACAACCTCGGGGTCAAGCCCGGCGTCTACTCGGTGCACTGGGAGACGCAGACGTACGGCTTCCTCATCAACCCGGCGCTGACCGGAATTTCGGCGGAAAAGCCGCCCGCGACGACGGCCGAGTTCATCGACGCGCTCGCCGCGAAGGGAGCGAAATTCTCCATCGCGGCCTCGCAGACGCCGAAGGTCATCCAAGGCCTCGCCTCGAACTGGCTGACGGACGCCGAGATCGAAGCGACCCTCAACGGGAAATCGAGCTGGAAACAGGACGGCTGGCGCAACGCCTTCCAGTTCCTGGTCGACCTGAAAAAGGCCGGCGTCCTCGCGAACAACTCCATCCCCGGTGGCCAGGACGACCACCCGAACGTGGAGTCGTCCTTCTTCACCAAGGCGATGGGGGCCATCTTCGACGCCGCCCCCGGTGTCTCGGTCGGCCTGAGGACGAACCCGGAGTTCGAGGACTACTTCTCCGCCGGGCTGCTCAAGGCTGCCGGAAGCGTTCACGACCCGCGCTCGCCGGGCATCCCCGGGAAGGGCGCGGTGATCAATCCGAGGGGCGACCATCCCAAGGAGGCTCTCGCGTTCGTGAAGTGGCTGACCGAGCCCGAGCAGCAGGCGGTGTTCGCCAAGACCGCTCGCATCCTGCCCAGCAACCCGGAACTCCTCGCCGGCGCGGACATCCCCGGCCAGCTTGAGGGCTTCGCCGCCGGTGTGAAGACCATGCAAGTCATGTCGACAACCTTCACGCCTGACGTGAACACCGCGATCAAGGCGGAGTCTCAGCGTCTGGTGCTGGGCGAGGTGACGGTGGACGAAGTGCTCGCCACCATCCAGGCGGCGCAGGACCGCACGTCATGATGACGCAGCACCTCGCGGTTCCCGCGCGGCGTCGAAGGGCGCCGCGCGGGAGGCGCGCTCTCCGGCGCAACCTGATCGGCTGGTTGTTCCTGGCTCCGGCCATCGCGCTCATCGGGATCTTCACGATCACACCCTTCGTGCAGGCGATCCTGTTGAGCTTCCAGTCCTGGGACGGCGTCAGCCCCGACACCCCATGGGTGGGACTGGCCAACTACGACTTCGTCGCGTCCGACCCGATCTTCTGGGCGTCCATGCGCAACGTCGTCTTCTTCGGCGTCGTCGGTTTCGTCGCCGGCAACGGAGTCGCCCTGGGCATGGCGCTGGCCGTCAACAGCGTCACCCGCGGCAGGACGTTCTTCCGCACCGTCTTCTATCTGCCGGGCGTGTTGTCGGTCGTCGTCGTCGGCCTGCTGTTCTCCTTCATCCTGGCCCCTGGATCCGGCATCCTCAACCGGCTGCTCGGCATGATGGGCCTGGGCACGCTGCAGCAGAACTGGCTCGGCGAGCCGGCCGTCGCGCTGCCCGCCGTGGCGGCGGTGTTCGTGTGGTTCCACTGGGGGTTCGGCTTCCTGCTCTTCCTCGCGGGGCTGCAAGACGTGCCGAAGGAACTGTACGAGGCCGCCGAGCTCGACGGTGCGAACCGCTGGTCGAAGTTCCGGTACATCACCTGGCCGCAGCTGGCCCCGGTCACCTCGATCGTGAGTCTGCTCACGCTGCTCGCCGCGCTCCAGATCTTCGGGACCGTGCAGGTGCTGACCAACGGCGGACCGGGCCACCACACGATGGTGCCGACCCTCGCCATCTACAACGAGGCGTTCGTCAACTGGCGTTACGGCAGTGCCGCGGCCATGTCGGTCATCTTCGGCGGCGCCCTCGTGCTGCTGTCCGTGATCCAGCTCGCGATCACCAGGCGGAGGTCCCGCGTATGAGCAGTCGGATGAGGGGAGAGGCCGGCGCGATGTCCGTCACATCAGTACCGACCAGCACGACCGAAGGCGGGACTCCTCCACCTCGACGAGGAGTACGCCTCGACAAGGTCGGCCTGTACGGACTGCTGAGCGTCGCCGCGCTGACCGCGCTGTTCCCGCTCCTGTGGATGCTGTCCGGATCTCTGCAGAGCCTCACGGAGCTGCTCTCGAACGACAGCTTTCTCCCCGCCGACCCGCAGTGGCACAACTACGTGACCGCATGGGTCCAGGGAGAACTCGGCATCTACCTGCGCAACAGCGTGCTCTACACGGGATCCGCCGTCATCGGCATCCTGCTGGTGTCCAGCCTCGCCGGGTACGCGCTCGCGCGACTCGACTTCGCGGGCAAGGGCGTGTTCACGTTCGTCATCCTCGCCGTGATGATCATCCCTGCGCCCGCCATGTTCCTCGCGCAGTACAAACTGCTCATCTCACTCGGCCTGACGAACAATCCCGTGGGCTACGTGCTGATCCTCATCACCTCGGGCATCCCGATGTCGACGCTCATCATGCGCAGCTTCTTCGTCAGCCAGCCCCGCGCTCTGGAGGAGGCGGCCGCGCTGGACGGTGCCGGTCCGCTGCGCATCTTCTGGAACGTGATCCTCCCGCTGGCCAGGCCCGGTCTCGCTGCCGTGGCGGTCATCCAGGGGCTGGGGGCGTGGAACGAGTACCTCATGGCGCTCGTCCTGTTCGAGGACAACTCGCTCATGCCCGTCCAGCGCGGTCTGACCGCCTTCACCTCTGCCGAGACGCCACAGCAGCAGATCCTCCTGGCCGCCACCACCATCTCGATCGTGCCGGTTGTGATCTTCTACCTGATGGCGCAGCGTCACATCGTGAAGGGCATCGGCGCGGGCGCGATCAAGTAAGCGGGGCCGCAGGCGCTGCGCGTGACGTCACAACGGGCGGCGCCCGCCCAGCGACATCCCCGTGTAGGCCGGCCGAGCGCTGCCGCGTTGCCGGCCGTTGACGTACAAGGTGGCGATCTTGCGTCGAAGGTGGCGGCGATGTGCGTGTAGGCATCCAGCGGGATCGGCACGGCGGACTCGACCGACCCCGCCACGTCGTCATCGCCGAGGAAGACGGCAAGAAGGACAGGCAGCCCTCGTTCTGCTCGTCGGTCTCCGTGGAGGCGTCGGTGATGCGGGGTTGAGCAGCACGACCGCCTCGGCGTCAGGGCCGGGCGGGACGACGACCGCGGCAGCCCAGCCGATGCCGAAGACATGCTGTTCGCGGACCCGCTGCAGCGCGGCGAACAGCGCCTCGATCACCTCGTGGGCTTGGCCTGCGTGCGGGCCGCCATCCGGCTGGCGCGCTCTTGAGCATTGTGCAGGTCGGCTTGTAGCGAGGCCCGGCTCACCTGCGGTCCTGCCGCGGCGGGCTGTGGCCGGGTCGCGGCGAGATGAACTTGTTCGAGCAGGTCGCGATGTCGGTACAGGAAGGTCCGATCGACGCCCGCGCGGCGGGCGATGCTTGCCACGGTGATCTCCTCCCCGGACTTGAGGGCTGCGGCGATTGCGTTGACGACGCGCTGTCGGCGTGCCGGTTGCGGCCGGCGATCAAACGTTGCTCGCTCGGCTGAAGACGGGAGCGGACCTCGTCGATGCGGCCGGGCTCGCCTTCCCAGCAGCGAGCCGCCGACCGTCACTCAGCGTGATTTCAGTGCTCGCCACCCCATCGCCCGATCACCCACCACCCCACGACGACCAGGCCGGCGAGTAGTCGACGGCCACCACAGATCGTGACGAATCGATTTTGCGACAAGTTCCGAAATTGTTCCGTGACGGCTCAGCTGCACGACCGAAACATGCCATACATACCGTCCCTATTGGCTGCATAGGCGCCATCGGGTCCGTCTGATCAAAAAAGCTACTTTCGCCGAAAATTGCCTCACTATGATCAGCGCCTTCATGTGACAGGAGCCCCCCAGTGTCCAACCCCTCCCGACGCCGTGCCCTACGGCTGACCGCCGGCATAGCTCTCACCTGTACCCTTTCCCTGGCGGGCTGTGGGCGCGGTGATGACACTGCCGCGACAGGCACCGCCAAGCCCATCGACGCGTCCCCTGCCACCGGCACCGTCAATGTCTGGGCCGCCCAGGGCGATGCCGACGTGCTTGACAAGGTCATCGAGCCCTTCAAGGCCGCGAACCCGGACGTCACCGTGAAGTTCACGCTGATCCCGAACGCCGAGTACTCCACCAAGCTCCAGGCGGCGATCGCGGCGGGCAACGGACCCGATGTCGCCCAGCTCTTCCCCGAGTCCCAGGCGCAGTTCCTCGATCCGTCGATCCTTCAGCCCGTTCCGGACGGCCTCCTCGACCCGGGCGGTTTCTTCAAGAGCCTCTGGGACGCGGGCGTGGTCAAGGGCGTCGCCTACACGGTGCCCTGGTACGCCTACACCTATGCGCTCGTCTACCGCTCCGACCTGGCGAAGAAGGCGGGTGTCAAGGCGCCGGCCACGTGGGACGACATGGTGCCGTTCTTCAAGGCGCTCCAGGGCGCCGGCGCCGGGCGCGGACTCGGGGCCGACATCGGCTGGGACATCTTCAACGGCCAGGACGTCGCGATGTACGCCTGGCAGGCGGGCGGCTCGCTGCTCTCCTCCGACGGCAAGTGGACGCTCGACACGCCGGCGATGGTCGACGCGCTGAAGTTCAACGCGTCGTTCTTCACCTCGGGCGTCGCCGACACCAGCAGGCCCACGTTCCTCGACGCGCAGCCGTACTTCGTCGCCGGCAAGACCGCCGGCATGATCACGGGCCCGTGGGTCGTCGGCCAGCTCGACACCGCCGCGAAGAAGACCGGCTGGACGGCGTCTCACGTCGCGACCGCACCGCTGCCGGCCGGGCCGTCGGGCAACGTCTCCTTCTCCGCGGGCGGCAGTTGGGGCGTGCTCGCCACCAGCGGCAACGCGACCGCGTCGTGGAAGCTCATCCGGTACGTCTCGCAGCCGAGCACCCAGGTCGCGCAGTACAAGGCGTACAGCTCGCTGCCGGCCGTCGTGTCCGCCTGGGACGACCCGGCCATCAAGGGCCAGCCGCTCCTTGACGCCTTCTTGACCCAGCTGCGGAACACCCGGGCGTTCCCGCAGGTGAGCACCTGGCAGCAGGTCGCGACCCGGCTGGGCAAGGAGATGGAAGCGGTGGCCAAGGGCAAGCAGAGCGCCGAAAAGGCCGCCGCGAGCGTCCAGGCGTACGCCGAGAGCCTCGGCACGGGTACGGGGTGATCTCCGGATGACCACCACCGTCGCGGCGCCGCGCACGGCGCGTCGATCCCGGGGCTCCCGTCGAACGGCTGTCGCCTGGCTGTTCCTCACACCGTTCACCCTGGTGTTCCTGCTCTATACGGCGATCCCCACCGTCGCGGCGCTCGGGTTCAGCCTCACCGACCTGAGGGGCACGGATCTGCGTCATCCGCTCGCTGTCGACTTCACCGGCCTGGAGAACTATCTCCGTCTGTTCCAGGACGGCAGCTTCCTGCGGGACATACTCAACACCGCCCTGTTCGTGGCGGCCGGTGTGCCGCTGACCATGGGGATCGGATTCGGACTGGCCTTCGCGCTGAACGTCGGCATCCGGCGCCTGCGCCGCATGTTCCGCGTCGTCTTCTTCGCACCGGTCGTCACGAACGTCGTGGCGGTCGCACTGATCTGGCAGTACGCCTTCCACCCCAGCGGCACCGTCAACAAGGTGCTCAGCGCCGTCGGCTTCGCCGGACCCAACTGGCTGGACGACCCGAACCTGGCCATGCCCGTGGTCATCCTGCTCGGCGTCTGGCGCAATTTCGGCACCGCGATGGTGCTGTTCCTCGCCGGTCTGCAGGCGGTTCCTCAGGACGTGTACGAGGCCGCCTCCATCGACGGGGCCGGCCGGTGGCGGCAGCTGAGGCACATCACGCTGCCGCTGCTGCTGCCCACCACGCTCATGGTGTCGGTACTGCTGACAGTCTTCTACCTCCAGGTGTTCGACGAGCCGTACCTGCTGACGAACGGCGGCCCGCTGGGCTCCACGGAATCGGTGGCGCTGTACACCTACCACCAGTTCGGGTCCGGCGAGTTCGGGATGTCCGCGGCCGCGTCCTTCGTGATGCTCGTGCTCGTGATGCTGGTGAGTATCATCCAGTTCCGGCTGCTGAGGCCCCGCGCATGATCGCCGTGCCGACGGTGCGGGACACCGAAATGATCACCGACCGGGTCGCCGTGCGCCGCCGATCCGTCACCCCGCCCCTGCTGTACGGCGCGCTGGGGCTGTGCGCGCTGCTCACCGTTCTTCCGTTCGTCTGGGTGATCAGCGGCTCGCTGCGCAGCCTCGACGAGATCCGCTCCGACCCCGGCGCCTGGTTTCCACACGACGTCACCCTCGACAATTTCACCCGGCTGTTCGCCATCGAGGGCTTCGGCGGGTTCGTGACCAACAGCATCGTGGTCGCGATCATCGTGGTGGCCGGCAACATCGTGGCCGCGTCAGCCGCCGGCTACGCGCTCGCCAAGCTCGACTTCGCGGGCAAGCGGCTCGCGTTCGGCGCCGTCATGGCGGCGATGATGGTGCCGTTCACCGCGGTGTTCGTCACGCAGTTCGTGATCACTGTCGACATGGGTCTGGCGGACACCCTCACCGGTATCGCACTGCCCAGCGTGGCGATGCCGATATCGGTCTTCATCATGCGGCAGTACGCGATGTCGATCCCCGGCGAACTGATCGAAGCGGCCCGCATCGACGGCGCCGGCGAGTTCCGGATCTTCTTCCGGACCTTCCTGCCGTTGGCCGGCCCCGCTGTCGCGACGATCACGATCATGTCGTTTCTCACCTCGTGGAACAACTTCATCTGGCCGCTCATCGTCGCTCAGAGCATGTCCAGTTACACGCTCCCGGTGGGTCTCGCCGCCACCAGTCAGGCCGCGTCGCACGTCACCGACTACGGACTGCTGCTCGCAGGTGCGATCGTCGTGATGCTGCCCGTACTGGTGCTCTTCCTGCTCCTGCAGCGCTACTTCGTGCAGGGCATCGCCGGAACGGGAATGCGGTGACCTGTGTTGAATGACCGGATGGACTCACTCGACGCGCCCGGCGAGCCGGTCACCGTTCATGCTCCCGCAGGCACGATCACCGGCCGTCGCACCGGCCAGGTGCGGCGCTTCCTCGGCATCCCCTACGCCGAAGCACCCACCGGTGCCCGGCGGTTCGCCCCGCCGGTCCCACGTGGCCGGCTCCCGGAGCCGTTAAACGCGTCCCGGCACGGTGCCACCTCGCAGCGCGTGCCGCTGTTCGCCACGACGACCGTGCCGGAGCCGTCGATACCGGGCGACGACGTGCTCAACCTCGGCATCGTCGCCCCGGCCGCGGACGACGACCGCATGCCCTTCCCCGTCCTGGTGTGGATCCACGGCGGCGCCTTCCTGGCGGGGAGCCCGGCCAGCCCGTGGTACGACGGAGGCGCCTTCGCCCGCGACGGTGTCGTCTGCGTCACCGCCGGCTACCGGCTGGGCGTCGACGGATTCGCCCCGCTGGACGACGTCCTCCCGAACCTCGGGCTGCGCGACCTGCTGCTCGCCCTGGACTGGGTACAGGAGAACATCGCCGCTTTCGGCGGCGATCCGGACCGGGTCACCGTCGCCGGCCAGTCGGCCGGGGGCGCGGCGGTGCTCGCGCTGCTCTCCTCACCCGCGGGCAGCGGCCGCTTCCACCGCGCGGTCAGCCTGTCCGGCGGCATCTTCGACGTAGGCACGGACGCCGCACGCGACGTCCTCGAACGGCTCGGGCACCGGCTCGGCGTGCCGCCGACGCGCGCCGGATTCGGCAGCCGCACCGTGGAGCAGATCCAGCAGGGTGTCATCGACCTGCGGAGCGAGCGGGGCGACGACGACGCGCTCGTGCTCGTACCGTGCGTCGGCGACGACATCCTGCCGGTGCCCATCGCCGACGGGCTCACCGTCCATGGCCACGACGTCCCTGTGCTGCTCGGCGCGACGGGCGACGAGTTCGACGGCGGCCTCGGGCCGGAGGCCACAGCCGCCGCCCGCGTGGCGGGCACCCGCGTGACGGACACCCTGTTCCGCTCCGCCTGCGCGCGCACGGCGGCCGCCCGCCGCCAAACCATCGCCGGCACCTGGCTGTACTCCTTCGAATGGCCCTCCCCCGTGCTCGGCGGCGCCGCGCACTGCGTCGACATCCCGTTCTTCTTCGACGTGCTCGACGCACCTGGCGTCGCCCAGGCGCTCGGACCGAACCCGCCCGCCGAACTGGCCACGCTGATGCATGCCGATCTGGTCGGGTTCGTGTGCGGCCAGGAGCCGGCCTGGGCGCGGGCGACCGGCGCGCTCGGCGATCCGGCGCGCGAATACGGCCGGCCAGGAGCGGCGCTCGCGGCCGACACCACGGGCGTGTTCGACCCCGTGGTACGGGCGATGTCCCAGGCGGCTGAGAGGTGCTGATGCCCGGGATGAACCAGAGCGCCGTCCGGCGCGTCAACACCTCGGTCGCCCTCCGGGCACTCGCCGTGTCGGCCGGGCCGATGACGCTGGCCGCGCTCGCCGAGCAGACCCGCCTGTCCCGCCGCACCATCGAGCTCATCATGGACTCGCTCGTGGAGGCGGGCTGGGTGACCGAGCTGGACCGCGTGCCGACCAGTGGCAACGCCGGGCGCCCCGCCCGCCGCTATGAACTACGGGCAGAACACGCGCTGCTGGCTGCCGTGTGCATCACCACCTCGGACGTGTCCGCGGTCATCGCCGATGTGCGCGGCCGCATCCTCGGCCGGGCGCACCGGCTGCTGCGCGCCTACCAGGATCCGCAGGTCACGCTCGACGACGCGGCGGCGCTGGTGCTGGAGGCGCTCGACGACGCGGGCGGGTCGACGGACCGGTTGCGTGCCGGTGCGGTCGCCAGCGGTGGCGCGATCGACGACGACGGGGTCGTACGGCGCCTGGTGCACACGACGCATTGGGAAGGCGTGCACCTGCCCGAACAACTCAGGCGACGGATCCCGGTGCCCTGGTTCGCGGACAACGACACCAACCTCGGTGCGCTCGCGGAGCGCTGGCGGGGCGTGGCCGGAGACCACGACAACGTCGTATGGGCGATCCTCGGGAACCGAACGGGCCTCGGCATCCTCATCCGCGGAGCCGTGCACCGGGGACTCGACGGCGCCGCAGGTGAGATCGTCGAAGCGCAGTCGATACCGACCTGCTCGATCGCGAACCGCCCGGTGGCCTGGCTGACCTCACCGGACCCGGCCGAACGGAGCGTCGCGCTCGGCCGCTTCGCCGCGGCTCGGGCCGGTGATACGACCGCGCTCGCGGAGGTCAGCGAATTCGTCGAGAACATCGCATCGATCCTCACCACCTTGTCGTGGACCATCGCACCGTCGCTCATCGTGCTCGGCGGCGGTCTGGAAGACGCGGCCGATGTGCTGCTGCCCCGGGTGCGCACGGCGTTGCGCGACGCTCGCGCCCCCGCGGTCGAGTTGCGTGCCACCGGCCTGGGCCACGACGCCGCGCTCATCGGCGCCGTCAAGCTGGCCCTCGACCGCATGGACACCGAACTGTTCGGCCCACTCACCCCGAGCACATGATCGGGCACCGAGCACCCCCGCCTCCCCATCAGCACCCGTGGCACAAGACATGGAGTCTCACTGTGACCGACACCCCGCGCACCGATGTCCTCATCGTGGGCAGCGGCATCATGGGATCTGTCGTGGCCCGGCTGCTGCGAGAGGCCGATCCGGCGCTGGAGATCACGATGGCCGACGGCGGCACCGCGATCGGCGAGGCCCCCGGCCTGCACTTGCACGACCTCGACGACCCGGTCCTCTGGTCGCGCTACAACGAACAGGCCGCCACCGGCATCCAGGGCATGTACACGGGCGCCGAAGTGGTGCGCGAGGTCGCGGACAGCCTCACCGACCTGACGCCCGGCATGTTCCACGCGCTCGCCTTCGGCGAGGACGCCGAGGCGATGCCGGCGACCGCGCTCGCGTGGAACGCGGGCGGCATGGGCGTGCACTGGACCGCCGCGACGCCGGGGCCCGCCGGAGACGAGATGTTCGACTTCGGCGACCCGGACCGCTGGGCGGCGGACCTGGACACCGCCCGCCGGTTGCTCGCGGTCACGCCTTCCGCGATCGGCCCGACCGAGGTCGGCCGGATGGTGCTCGACGTCCTGCGCCGGCGCTTCGACGGCGTCGGACCGGGCGACCGGCGACCGCAGCCGATGCCCATGGCCGTCACCGCGACGGCATCGGGGCCCATGCCGCGCACGGCCCCGGGGACGATCTTCCCCGCGATCGCGACAGGCGGGGACCCGGCATTCACCCTGACGACCGGCACGCTCGCCACGACGCTCCTGGTCTCCGACGGCCGGGTCGCCGGGGCCCGGCTGCGCCGCATCGCCGACGGAGCCGAGTGGGAACTCCTGGCGGACGTCGTGGTGGTGTGCGCCGACGCGCTGCGCACCCCGCAGTTGCTGTTCGCCTCGGGCATCCGGCCCGCGGCACTGGGCCGGTACCTCAACGAGCACGCGTTCATCACCGCCCAGGTGCTCCTCGACCTCGACCGGTTCGGCATCGGCCTCGACGCCCTGCCCCTGCCGCGTCCCGGCGAGTTCAGCACGGACTCGCTCTGGCTGCCCCAGAACGGAGCGGCACAGCCGTTCCACGGCCAGATCATGAACCGCACATACGTGGACGAAGACGGCCACCCCCTCGCGTACTCCGTGGGCCTGGCGCTGTACGTCCCCGTGGAGTCACGCCCCGAGAACCGGCTCGTGTTCTCGGAATCCCAGACCGACCTCGCCGGAATGCCGCGGATCACCGTCGAGTTCGGCTACTCCGACGCCGACCGCACGCTGATCGGCCGTGCGCTCGACGAAATCCGGTCGATCGCCGAGGAGTTCGGCTCGATCGATCCCGCGACCGAGCGTGCGCTGCTGCCGCCCGGCTCGTCGCTGCACCAGACCGGCACCGTCCGGGCGGGCCTGGCCGACGACGGCACCAGCGTGTGCGACCCGGACGGCCGGGTGTGGGGCTTCGACAACCTGTACCTCGCCGGCAACGGTGTGATCCCCACCGCGATGGCCGCCAATGTCACCCTGACCGGCGCGGTGACCGCCGTACGGGCCGCCCGCGCCGTCACCGGACGACACGCGGCGCCCGCCGCACACCGAGAGGAAGCACTATCGTGATCGACATCGCCAAGGAATACCGCGTGGCGCTGCCCGCGTGGATCGACGACGAACTGGCCACCGTGCCCGCCCTGATCCCCGACCGCGACGACCGGATGCGCCTCGTGCACCGCCTCGCCGACCGCAACTGGCGCGAGGGCGACGGCGGCCCGTTCGCCGCACTCGTCGCCGAGCGGGGCTCCGGCCGGATCGTCTCGGTCGGCGTGAACGTCGTGCTCGCCTCCGGCGTCTCCAGCGCGCACGCCGAGGTCGTCGCGCTCGGACTCGCCCAGACGGCGACCGGCGGCTGGGACCTCGGCGGCGACGGGTTGCCCGCACACGAGCTGGTCGTGAACTGGCGTCCGTGCATTCAGTGTTACGGCGCGGCCATGTGGTCCGGGATACGCGGCCTCGTGGTCGCCGGCGAGGGCCAGGAACTGGAGGAGATCACCACGTTCGACGAGGGCCCGCTGGGCGCGGACTGGGCCGGGCAGTTCGAAGCACGCGGCATCCAGGTCACCCAGGACGTGCTGCGAGACGAGGCGCTCGCCGTGTTCCGCGACTACCGCAAGGCCGTCGACGCCGGCGGCGTCACCGTCTACAACGCCCGCGGAGGTGCCGAATGACGCCGGACGACACTACCGAACCGCGCTTCGCCACCGACATCATCACCTTCTATCACCCGAAATTCTGGGGACTCGACTCCGCCGGCGCCTTCCGCGACTGGGCCGTCAAGAACCCTGACCGTTTCTGGGAGCGGGTGCTGGACGCGCTGGCCGAGGCCGGTGTCAGCGGCATCGAGCTGACCTTCGCGCCCGGCGACATCGACTCGGCGCTGCGGGCCTTCGGCGACGCGCCGTCGTTCCGCCGCGAACTCCAGGCCCGAGGCCTGTCCGTCGTGAGCGCCTTCATGGCCGCCAGCGCATCACCCGACTGGCGGCACAGCGAGAACCTGCCCGCGATCGTCGCCGACGCCGAGCGACAGGCTGTCTTCCTCTCCGACGTGGGCGCGGAACTCCTCGTCGCCGGACTGCCCATGCGGACGACGTTCGGGACGCGCCCGCCCTTCTTCGTCGACGCCGCGTACATGACCCGGATGGCCGACATCGCCCACGTGGTCGGCGAGGCCGTCACTCAGCACGGCGTAAAGCTCGCCTTCCACACGGAGTCCAACAGCACCCTCTGGTACGAGAGGGACATCGACCTGTTCATGGCGTTGACCGATCCCCGCTACGTGTGGCTGTGCCCCGACTCCTGCCACATCGCGCTCGGGGGAGGCGACCCCGTCGCCGTCGCACGCCGCCACGCCCAGCGCATCGCGCTGGCGCACTGGAAAGACGCGGTCAAGCCCATCGACGTCGAACTCACCATCGACGAAACGGTCTTCGCTCGGCAGCAGCCTTACATGACCGAACTGGGCACGGGCATCGTGGACTGGCGAGCGTGGGCCGACGCGATGTCCCACACGCCCGGCGCCGGCATCGTGCTCATCGAGCTGGACGAGGCGGCTGATCCCGTCGCCGCGCTCCGGGCGGGGACGGCCGTCGTGCGGGAAGCCCGGGCATGATCGACTTCGCCGCCTGCATCGAGATGATGTTCCTGGGGCACGCGGCGCCGGGCCACTCCAAGGCTTCATGCCGACCATGTTCCAGCGCCTCGCACTCACTTCCGAGGCCGGCCGAAAGGATTCCCATGTCCTCACGAGCGCCTGAGTACTTCACCGTCCCGGCGGTCGACATATCCCCCTACGTGCAGGAAGGGCCGGAGGCGGAACGCCGCAGGGTCGCACAGGAGATCGACGATGCCTGCTCCAGCGTGGGCTTCATCCAGATCCTGGGCCACGCGATCCCGGACTCGGCGATCACCGGCCTGGCCTCGGCGATGGACGCCTTCTTCGAACTGCCCCTTGAGGCAAAGAGGACCTACTGCGTCACGGGCGCCAACCGCGGCTACAGCCCGCCCAAGAGCGAGTCCCTGAGCCTGAGCCTCGGAGTCGAGCCGGCCGGCCGCATGAACGACTTCTTCGAGGCCTTCAACGTCGGCGTGGAGGCTCGCTCCTTTACCTTGCCGGACCTGTCCGAGGAGGACTACGGGATCAACGTGTGGCCCGAGACCGACGGTTTCACCGAGGCCGTCCAGGCCTACTTCGACCACGCCGGCCGGGTCGCACGCACTCTTACCCGGGTCTTCGCCGACGCCCTCCGCCTGGATCCCGCGTTCTTCGCCCGGCTCACCGACCACTCCATCGACGTGCTCCGCATGAACAACTACGCCCTGCCGGAAGGAACGATCACCCTCGACGGCGACCTCATCGGGATGGGGCAGCACACCGACTTCGGGATCGTCACCGTCCTGTGGGCCGACCAGGTCGCAGGCCTCCAGGTCCTCGGCCGGGACGAACGCTGGCACGATGTCGCGCCGGCCGACGGCGCCCTGCTGGTCAACCTCGGCGACCTCACGGCCCGGCTCACCAACGACCGATGGATGTCGACCCTGCACCGCGTCAAGCCCCCCATCGTGGACGGCACGATCAAGCGCCGCCGCTCAGCCGCCTTCTTCCACGACGGCAACCCCGACGCCGTCATCGAGACGCTGGCCAGTCACCATGACGCCTCCGGGCTGGCCTACGAACCGATCACGGTCCGGGACCACATCAAGGCCAAGCTGGCCGGGTCACGGCAGGGCAAGAAGAACCTGGCCGCAGTACGCGAAGCCGCACGCGTCCTGGCCGCCGCGAAAAAGGACCTATGAATCGGCGTGGCCGGCATCAGATGCGGGCGCCCGCCAAAGGTCGACGCGGAGGGAACCTGCACGGTTCACCGAGATCGCGGGCAACCGCCGTCGCACGACAGTTGTCGCGCCGCTGCCCCCGGGCTCACGCGAGTGACATGATCCCTGGGCCATCGACCCACGGCAGAAGACGTAATGGGAGACGCCCGGCACGCCCCAATCGTCTCGACCAACCTGGCAAACGTCGGATCGCAGCTTGATCGGGTCGAGGCTGGCCAGGAATCGTGTTGACCGCGAAGAGCCTGCCGGAGTCGCCGTCCGCCCGTCGCGCGGCTCGCGCAGCCTTCAGGCTCGTCCGGCCCGATGACCGGATCCAATGGCGAACGAGCCCGGTCGATCACGGTGGCTCGACCGGGCTCATCGGGGTGGAGACGGGTCAGGCGAGGTCGAACCGGTCGAGTTCCATGACCTTGGTCCAGGCTGCAACGAAGTCGGTCACGAACTTGTCGCGGGCGTCCTGGCCGGCGTAGACCTCCGCGAGGGCTCGTAGCTGGGAGTTGGAGCCGAAGATGAGGTCGACCGCGGTGGCGGTCCACTTCACCTCATCGGTGGCCACGTCGCGGATCTCGTACACATGCTCCTCGGACTCCGATGCCTTCCATCGGGCGCCCGGGGAGAGCAGGTTGGTGAAGAAGTCGTTGGTGAGCACGCCGGGCCGGTCGGTGAGGACGCCGTGCCGGGTACCGCCGAAGTTGGCTCCGAGGGAACGCAGGCCGCCGATAAGGGCGGTCATTTCGGGCGGGGTCAGGTTGAGCATGTAGGCACGATCGACGAGCAGCACCTCCGGTTGGGTCTTCTCGCCGGAACGCAGGTAGTTGCGGAACCCGTCGGCCCGCGGCTCGAGGACGCGGAAGGACTCGACGTCGGTCTGCTCCTGAGTGGCGTCGGTGCGGCCCGGGCGGAACGGCACCGTCACTGCCACGCCGGCCTCGCGCGCTGCCTTCTCGACGGCGGCCGAGCCGGCCAGCACGATCAGGTCGGCGAGCGAGATCTTCGCGCCGCCGGCCCCGTTGAACTCGCGCTGGATGCTCTCGAGGGTGTCCAGGACCGTCGCGAGTCGCTCGGGCTGGTTGACCTCCCAGCTGCGCTGCGGCTCGAGACGGAGCCGGGCGCCGTTGGCGCCGCCGCGCTTGTCGGTGGACCGGAAGCTCGCGGCGGAGGCCCAGGCGGTGGAGACCAGTTGAGCGGTCGTGAGGCCGGACTCCAGGACCTTCGCCTTGAGGGAAGCGACGTCGGCGTCACCCACGAGTTCGTGGTCGACGGCCGGCACCGGATCCTGCCACAGCTGGGGCTCGGCGACCCACGGTCCGAGGAAGCGGCTGACCGGACCCATGTCGCGGTGCAGCAGCTTGTACCAGGCCTTGGCGAAGGCCAACGCGAACTCGTCGGGGTTCTCCAGGAAGCGGAGGGAGATCTTCTGGTACGTCGGGTCGACGCGCAGCGCCAGGTCGGTCGTGAGCATCGTCGGCTTGTGCTTCTTCGACGGGTCGTGGGCGTCCGGGATGATCGCCTCGGAGTCCTTCGCGACCCACTGCTTCGCGCCGCCGGGGCTCGTGGTGAGCTCCCACTCGTAGCCGAAGAGGATCTCGAAGAAACGGTTGCTCCACTGCGTCGGCCGGTCGCTCCACGTCACCTCGAGACCGCTGGTGATCGTGTCACCGCCCTTGCCGGTGCCGTAGCTGCTCAGCCAGCCCAGGCCCTGCGCCTCCAGCGGCGCGCCCTCGGGCTCCGGCCCCACATGGTCGTCCGCGATGCCGGCGCCGTGGGTCTTGCCGAACGTGTGGCCGCCGGCGATGAGAGCGACGGTCTCCTCGTCGTTCATCGCCATCCGTCCGAAGGTCTCGCGGATGAAGTGCGCCGCCGCAGCCGGGTCCGCGTTGCCGCGGGGACCCTCCGGGTTGACGTAGATGAGACCCATCTCGGTCGCGCCGACGTTCGGCACCATCTCGGTGTCGGTGACGTAGCGCTCGTCACCGAGCCAGGCGTCCTCCGGACCCCAGAAGATCTCCTCCGGCTCCCAGACGTCCTCGCGGCCGAAGCCGAAGCCGAAGGTCTTGAAACCCATCGACTCCAGGGCGACGTTGCCGGCGAGCACGAGCAGGTCCGCCCACGAGATCTTCTGGCCGTACTTCTGCTTGACCGGCCACAGCAGCCGGCGGGCCTTGTCGAGGTTGGCGTTATCGGGCCAGCTGTTGAGCGGGGCGAAACGCTGACCGCCGTCGCCGGCCCCGCCGCGACCGTCGTGGATGCGGTAGGTGCCCGCGGCGTGCCAGCTCATCCGGATCATGAGACCGCCGTAGTGGCCGAAGTCGGCCGGCCACCAGTCCTGCGAGGTGGTGAGCACCTCGATGATGTCCTGCTTGACGGCCTCGACGTCGAGCTTTGCGAACTCCTTGGCGTAGCTGAAGCCCTCTGCCAGTGGGTTGCCCTTGGACGAGTGCGCGCGCAACACCGAGAGGTCGAGCTGGTTGGGCCACCAGTCCCGGTTCGTGCGCGGACGACCGCCGGTCTTCGGAGTCGGCGAGTCGATTGCCGGGTTCTCGCTCTCACTGCCATGCGCGGTCACGGAGTCATGCGCGACCGGGCAGCCGGCCGCCGCCTTCTGGTCCACGCCCTGCGCGCTGGAGGGGGCGTTGTCCTGGGTGTCGCTCATCTGCTTCCTTCTCAACTGCCGGATCACTGGGCAATGCGTCTAGTCGCACTGTCGGGGCAGGTGCCCCGATAGACGCCACCTATGTTTCGAGCCGCGACCTCTGAAGCCCTGGTTCTCAACCGACGCGCGTTCACGGCACTCGAACTTCGGTTGGGCACGGCCATCCAGAACAGTCACTTCCCAGCGATACCTGTCACCAAAATCGGTCCTCCATGTGCGATGTCCTGTCTCACGAGATCTGACGTGTGTCTCAGCGAGTTGGCGTGTTTCGGACCGTCGCAGATTCGCCGCATCCTGGTCGGCCGCGCTCGGCGGCGTTCATGTTCTGGCCATGACCGCCGGTCTCCTCGTCGCCCTGGCACCCACGGCCTCGGCCGAGGACTCCTCATCCCCGCGGGCATCCGAAGGCGACGCCCAAGACGTGCGTCCCGATGAGAACGATGAGCCGGAGCATGGCGCGTTTACTGGGCGGGGGGCCGCTGCGTAGCAGGGACATGCCGAGGGGGACGAACGCGGCGCAGGGTCCGCCTACGGCGATGATGGACTGCGGGATTTGGGCCTTTGAGGGTCCCCAGCGCGAGCGCCGACATCAGGCCGAGCGCGACCGAGCGGCCCAGCCCAGGGCGCCGGAGCGGTGGGCGCCGATGGCCAGCACGATCCAGCTGATGAAGGCTGGTCCAGACAGTGTCCTGAACGGATGCCAGGTGACAGGCCGACGATCACCAGCCAGCCGCCCCACAGTCCCCATAGCGGGCTGATGGTGGCGATCCTTTGCGCCAGCGTCATGACCGCCGGACACAGCAGGGTGGTCCCGCAGGCGTAGGCGGCGGTGATGAGGGTGGGGTGACGGGTGTAGGCGGCGAGCTGATCAGGGAAGAAGAAGCGGAATTGGGAGCGTAGGAGAATCCCGGCCATGAGCAGGGCGGGGCCGCGATCGGCCACGTTCCTGGATGGCCTGGCGCGCCGTCGGGCCGTTCGGCCAGGGCCTTCTCGTTCTCGAGCTGATCGCCGGGCTGGAGCCGGGTCACGCCCACGTGGACTGCCACAGCGCGAGTGCACCGTGTTCATGAATATGACATTACGCAAGGATGTCAGGACAAAGTCTTGACGCGGCCTTTGTTACGAGGCAGGCTTCACCACATCGCCGGTGGCCTTGACCAGGGCCGCGCCACGGCGAGTGATGACCAACGACGTGAATGGGACAGGACGCGCATGCGCATCGGGCTCGCGGGCGTCGGAAGGATAGGCGCCTTCCACGCCAGAACTCTGGCCGCTCTCGACTACGTCGACGAGCTGGTCGTGACGGACGCCGACATCGAAGCCGCCGAGCGCGTCGCCGCCGAGCTCGGCCTCCAGGTGGCTCCCGACGCCGAGACGCTGCTCGCCTCGGGCGTCGACGGCTTCGTGATCGCCACTGCCACGCCGGGGCACGCGCCGCTGCTGCGCGAGGCCGTCGCCGCGGGGGTGCCGGTCTTCTGCGAGAAGCCGGTGGCGGCCACCTTGAAGGAGACCCTCGAGCTGGCCGGCCTCGTCGCGGCCGCCGGCGTGCCGGTCCACGTCGGCTTCCAGCGCCGTTTCGACGCCGGATACCGGCGCGCGCAGGCGGCCGTGGCCTCCGGCGAGCTCGGCTTCGTCCACACCATCCGGGCCAACACCCACGACCAGGCCCCGCCGCACGCCTCCTACATCCCGACCTCCGGTGGCATCTTCCGCGACTGCAACGTGCACGACTTCGACATCCTCAGGTTCGTCACGGGGCGCGAGGTGGTCTCCGCCTACGCCACCGGCGGCAACAAGGGCGCGGCCTTCTTCGCGGAGGCCGGTGACGTCGACACCGGCGGCGCCCTGCTGACCCTGGAC
Organism: Nonomuraea sp. H19; assembly: GCF_052068215.1. Classification (NCBI taxonomy): domain Bacteria; kingdom Bacillati; phylum Actinomycetota; class Actinomycetes; order Streptosporangiales; family Streptosporangiaceae; genus Nonomuraea; species Nonomuraea sp. H19. The sequence continues at coordinate 81,079 of NZ_JBQHCV010000024.1, forward strand.
GACGGCACGATCGTGCTGGTCTCCTCGACCCGCTACAACGGCGGCGGCCACGACGTCCGCATGGAGGTCTTCGGCGAGAAGGGCACGATCGCCGTGGGCCTGGACCACTCGCTGGCGATGCGCTCGGCGGAAGAGGGCGCCGACTTCCCGCGCGGTCCGCAGAAGTGGTCGTTCATGGAGCGCTTCCTCCCGGCGTACCAGGCGGAACTCACCGCTTTCGCGGACGTCGCACGTGGCGAGCGTCCCTCCCCCTGCACGGTTCGCGACGCGCTCGAGGCCTCCCGCATCGCGGAGGCGTGCGAGCTGTCCCGGGCCGAGCGCAGGCCCGTCGCGCTTTCCGAGATCGAAGGGATCGAGCAGTCATGACCACCCCAGCCATCCCGCCCGTCGCCGGCCGGATCGCCGGTGCGCCCATCTCGTGGGGGGTCTGCGAGGTCCCGGGCTGGGGCCACCAGCTCGACCCCGGCACCGTGCTGCGCCAGATGCGCGGGCTCGGGCTGGCCGCCACCGAGTTCGGCCCCGACGGCTTCCTCCCCGACGACCCGCAGGCCAAGGCCGCGACCCTGGCGGAGTACGGGCTGAAGGCGGTGGGGCAGTTCGTCCCGATCGTCCTGCACGACCCGGGCCACGACCCCCTCCCCGAGGTCGAGCGCGCGATGCAGGGCCTGGTCGCCGCCGGGGCCTCGACGGTCGTCCTCGCCGCCGCCACCGGGCAGGAAGGCTACGACGAGCGGCCGGCCCTCGACGAGTCCGGGTGGGCGACCCTGCTGGGCAACCTCGACCGCATCACCGCCGCCGCCTCCTCCCGCGGCCTGGTGGCCACGCTCCATCCGCACGTCGGCACGATGGTCGAGAGCGGTGAGGAGACGGCACGCGTGCTCGGCGGCAGTCGCGTGGGCCTGTGCCTCGACACCGGGCACCTGCTGATCGGCGGCGGCGACCCCGTCGCGGTGGCCCGGGAGCATCCGGGGCGGATCTCCCACGTCCATCTGAAGGACGTCCGGATCGATTGGGCCCGGCGCGTCCAGGCCGGCGAGGAGACCTACACCGGCGCCGTGGCCGGCGGGATGTACGTCCCGCTCGGCGAGGGCGACGTCGACATCGCGGCCATCGTGTCCGCCCTCGAGAGCCACGGCTACGCCGGCTGGTACGTCCTGGAGCAGGACACCATCCTCGCCGGCGCGCCGGGCGGCGACGGGCCGGACCCGGTCGCGGACGTCAGGGCGAGCGTCGAGCACCTGCTCGCCGTGGCCGGCGGCGCCAGCCCCGCGGGGGCGTGACCGATGCCGGCATATGAGCTGGTGGCCATGGGCCGGTGCGGGGTGGACCTCTACCCGCTCGATCACGGCGTCGGCCTGGAGGACGTGGAGCGGTTCGGCAAGTTCCTGGGCGGCAGCGCGACCAACGTCGCGGTGGCCGCGGCCCGGTACGGCCGCCACTCCGCGATCATCACGCGCACCGGCCGCGATCCGTTCGGGCGTTTCGTCCGCCGGGCGCTGCGCGGCTTCGGCGTCGACGACGCCTTCGCCGGCGAGGTCGACGGCCCGCCGACGCCGGTGACCTTCTGCGAGATCTTCCCTCCGGACGATTTCCCGCTGTACTTCTACCGGTATCCGATCGCCCCCGACCTGATGATCGAGGCGGACGAGATCCCGTTCGACGCCGTCCGCGAGGCCGGGGTCTTCTGGGCCACCGTCACGGGGCTGTCGCAGGAGCCGTCGCGCTCGGCGCACTTCGCCGCCTGGCAGGCCCGCGGCCGCCGCGCGCACACCGTACTCGATCTCGACTACCGGCCCATGTTCTGGCCCGACCCCGGTGAGGCGGGCGCGCAGGTGGGCAAGGCCCTCGAGCACGTCACGGTCGCGGTCGGCAACCGGGAGGAGTGCGAGGTCGCCGTCGGCGAGAGCGACCCGCAGCGGGCCGCGGACGCCCTGCTGGAGCGGGGCGTGGAGCTCGCGATCGTGAAGCAGGGACCCAAGGGGGTGCTCGCGGCGACCGCCGGCGAGCGCGTCGAGGTGCCGCCCTTTCCCGTGACGGTGGTCAACGGCCTCGGCGCCGGGGACGCCTTCGGCGGCGCCCTCGTCCACGGCCTGCTCAGTGGCTGGGAGCTGACCCGCATCCTGCGGTTCGCGAACGTGGCGGGCGCCATCGTCGCCGGCCGGCTCGAATGCTCCAGCGCCATGCCCACGCAGGCCGAGGTCGAGACCCTGCTGAGCGGGCCGGGGACGGCACCGGAGTCCCGTCAGGAGGGGGAAGGATGACGCAGACGTGGAGCCGCCCGAAGGTGACCGAGCTGACGGAGCTCCGGGTACGCGAGCCGCAGCGGATCGCCGGAGGCTGGGCCACCCGCAAGCGGCGCGATCTGGTGGGCGTGGACGGCAGGCTGCTGATCGTGGCCGCCGACCACCCGGCCCGCGGCGCGCTCGGCGTGCGCTCCGACCACCGCGCGATGGCCTCGCGCAGCAACCTGCTGGAGCGGCTGGCGACGGCGCTGTCGCGCCCCGGCGTGGACGGCGTGCTCGGCACTCCCGACATCCTGGACGACCTGCTGCTGATGGGGGTGCTGGAGGACAAGATCGCGATCGGGTCGATGAACCGGGGCGGCCTGCAGGGCGCGGTCTTCGAACTGGACGACCGCTTCACCGCCTACACCCCTCGGGAGATCGCCGCCCGTGGTCTGGAGGGCGGCAAGATGCTCACCCGGATCTGCCTGGACGATCCCGGCACGGTGGCCACGCTGGAGGCGAGCGGCCGGGCGGTCACCGAGCTGGCGGCGCACGGCGTCATGGCGATGGTGGAGCCGTTCCTGTCGGTCCGCCACGAGGGCCGGGTGCGCAACCTGCTCGATCCCGACTCGACCATCACCTCCATCCACATCGCCGCCGGGCTGGGCGCCACCAGCCAGCACACCTGGCTGAAGCTCCCCGTGGTCGAGGAGCTGGAGCGCGTCATGGACGCCACGACGCTGCCGACGCTGCTGCTGGGCGGCGACCCCATCGCCCACCCGGACGAGACCTACGCCGCGTGGGGCCGGGCCCTCAGCCTGCCCGCCGTACGGGGGCTGGTCGTCGGGCGGGCCCTGCTGTACCCGCCGGACGGCGATGTGGCCGCGGCGGTGGACATCGCCTCGACGCTCGTGCACGGAGACGCGTCATGAACGACAACGAGCGCTGGGTCAAGCCGTACGGCACGGCCGCCGAAGGCGCCTTCCAGGTGTCGATCACCGACGCCGTGCCCGGATGGGCCCACACGAGCCTGCGCGTGGTCACGCTGGCACCGGGCGGGCAGGTGGATCTCGGCACCGGGGACGGCGAGGTCATCGTGGTGCCGCTGCGGGGCGGTGTGGAGGTCACGGCCGTCGACCACGCCGGAGGGCACCACAAGGCCCGGCTCGCCGGACGCGAGAGCGTGTTCGCCGGCCCCACCGATGTCGCCTACGTCCCGAGGGGCGCGAGCGTTTCGGTCGGCAACGGCGCCGAGGGCCCGGCGACGGTCGCCCTGTGCGGTGCGAAGGCGACCAAGCGGGCCGAGCCGCCGCCGTTCCGGCACGTGGCCGCGGCCGACGTCCCCGTCGAGCTCCGCGGCGCCGGCACGGCGTCGCGCGAGGTGCGCAACTTCGGGGTTCCGCAGGTGCTCGACGCCGACTCGATCATCGCGTGCGAGGTGATCACGCCCGCGGGCAACTGGAGCTCCTATCCGCCGCACAAGCACGACGAGGAGCGCGACGGCGTGGAGACCGAACTGGAGGAGATCTACTACTTCGAGGTACGGGCCGAGCCGGGCGCCCCGGACGGCGCGGATCCCGTCGGTTACCAGCGCGTGTACGGCACGGCGGAGCGCCCCATCGACGTGCTCGCCGAGGTCCGCACCGGAGACGTCGTGCTGGTGCCGCACGGATGGCACGGTCCGGCGATGGCGCCGCCCGGCTACGACCTCTACTACCTCAACGTGATGGCCGGTCCCGGCGCGAGGCGGGCCTGGCTGATCTGCGACGACCCCGCCCACAGTTGGGTGCGCCAGGCGTGGGCCGGGCAGGACGTCGATCCCCGACTGCCGATGGGAGGACCCCGATGACCTCGAGTAAGGTCGCGGACCCGGCGACGTCAGACACGCTCGCGGACCCGGCGACGTCAGACACGCTCGCGGACCCGGCGACGTCAGACACGCTCGCGGACCCGGCGACATCCGGCACGCTCGCCGACTCGGCGACATCCGGCACGGTGCGCCTGACCGTGGGGCAGGCGGTCGTGCGTTTCCTGGCCGCCCAATGGAGCGAGCGCGACGGCCGGCGGCACAAGCTGTTCGCCGGATGTTTCGGGATCTTCGGGCACGGCAACGTCGCGGGACTGGGCCAGGCGCTGCTGCAGGACGAGCTCGCCGGGGCGCCGGACCGCCTGCCGTACGTGCTGGCCCGCAACGAGCAGGCGATGGTGCACACGGCCGTGGCCTATGCGCGGCAGAAGGACCGCCTCCAGACGTGGGCCTGCACGGCCTCGGTCGGGCCGGGCTCGACCAACATGCTCACCGGGGCGGCGCTGGCCACCGTCAACCGGCTCCCGGTGCTGCTGCTGCCCTCGGGCACGTTCGCGACGCGGGTGGCCGGGCCGGTGCTGCAGGAGCTGGAGGTGCCGTACGCCGCGGACGTCACCGTCAACGACGCCTTCCGCCCGCTGTCGCGCTTCTTCGACCGGGTCACTCGGCCCGAGCAGCTGCCCTCGGCGCTGCTGGCCGCCATGCGGGTGCTGACCGACCCGGTGGAGACGGGCGCGGTGACGATCGCGCTGCCGCAGGACGTGCAGGCCGAGGCGTTCGACTGGCCGGTGGAGCTCTTCGACCGGCGGGTCTGGCGGGTGGGCCGGCCCTTGCCGGAGGCCGCCGACGTCGAGGAGGCCGCGGCGCTCATCTCGGCGGCCCGGCGGCCGTTCGTCGTGGCGGGCGGCGGTGTGCACTACTCCGGGGCCGAGGAGGCGCTGCGCGCGTTCTGCGAGGCGACCGGCATCCCGGCTGGCGAGAGCCAGGCCGGCAAGGGTGCGCTGCCGCACGGCCACCCGCAGGCGATGGGCGCCGTCGGCTCGACGGGCACCACCGCCGCCAACGCGCTGGCCAGGGAGGCCGACCTCGTCATCGGGATCGGCACCCGCTATGGCGATTTCACCACCGCTTCGCGCACCGCCTTCCAGGACCGGGGCGTTCGCTTCGTCAACATCAACGTGGCCCGCTTCGACGCCGGCAAGCTGGCGGGCCTGTCCGTCGTGGCCGATGCCCGCGAGGCGCTGGCCGCGCTCACCGCCGCGCTGGACGGCCACACCGTCGACCCGGCCTACCGCGAGCGCCAGGCCGCCCTGTGGAGCGAGTGGGACGCCCAGGTCGAGGCCGCCTACAACCCGCCCGCGGAGGTCACCGACGCGCTCGCCGACGGCGTGCTCACCCAGGGCACCGTGCTCGGCTGCGTCAACGAGCTGTCCGATCCCGCCGACGTGGTGGTGTGCGCGGCCGGCTCCATGCCGGGCGACCTGCACAAACTGTGGCGGGTCCGCGACCGCAAGGCCTACCACGTCGAGTACGGCTACTCCTGCATGGGCTACGAGATCCCCGGCGGCATCGGCGTACGGCTGGCCGACCCGGGCCGGGACGTCTTCGTCATGGTGGGCGACGGCTCCTACCTGATGATGCCGACCGAGCTGGTCACCGCCGTCCAGGAACGCGTCAAGATCATCGTCGTGCTGGTCCAGAACCACGGCTTCCACTCCATCGGCTCGCTCTCCGAAGCGCTCGGATCCCAGCGATTCGGCACCAGCTACCGCTTCCGCAACGAGGCCACCGGCCGCCTGGACGGCGACCGGCTGCCGATCGATCTGGCCGTCAACGCCCGCAGCCTCGGCGCCACCGTGATCGAGGTACGCGACCGCAAGGAGCTCGAGCAGGCGATCAAGGACGCCAAGGCCGCCCCGGCGGACGGGGGCCCGGTCGTCATCCACGTGGAGACCGACCCGATGGTGCACGCCCCGGACAGCGACTCCTGGTGGGACGTCCCCGTCAGCCAGGTCAGCGACCTCGGCACCACCCGCCGCGCCTACGACGCCTACACCGCCCGCAAGGCCGCGCAGCGCCCGCTCGTGGCCCCGCCCGACCGCAGCGAAGCATGAGCCGGCCGCCCATCCGCGGTCTGCCGCACTGACGCTCCCGCACTGGGGGGTGCGGGGACAGGGCCGCCGGTTCGCGAGGGACCGGCGCACAAGACACCGAACAGCACCAACCACCCCCTGTCCGCCCCATGGCGGCGGATGACGAAAGGCAGAGTACCGTGGCCCGTACATCAAGAATCGCCGTGCTGATAACCAGCGCCGTGGCGGCGCTGGCGTTGACGGCGTGCAGCTCCAGCGGAGGCAAGCAGACCACCGGTGAAGCGGCCGCGGCCGTCCCCGCCGGCGGCGCGCCGACGATGACGGTCGCCTTCATCACTCATGCGGCCCCCGGCGACACGTTCTGGGACCTGGTGCGCAAGGGTGCCGAGGCGGCGGCCGCGAAGGGCAATATCGACCTGCAGTACCAGTCCGACCCAGACGGGGCGAACCAGGCCAACCTCGTCCAGTCGGCCATCGACAAGAAGGTCGACGGCATCGCGGTCACCCTGGCCAAGCCCGACGCCATGAAGGCCAATGTGGAGAAGGCCGTCAAGGGCGGCATCCCGGTTGTCGCGCTCAACGGCGGCATCGACAGCTGGAAGAGCATGGGCGTCGCCGGCTACTTCGGCCAGGACGAGAAGATCGCCGGTGAGGCGGCCGGCCAGCGGCTGAAGGACGACGGCGCGAAGAAGGCGCTCTGCGTCATCCAGGAGCAGGGCCACGTCGGCCTCGAGGCCCGGTGCGACGGCGCCAAGTCGGCCTTCCCCGACACGGAGAAGATCTACGTCACCGGCACCGACATGCCGAGCGTGCAGGCGGCCATCACCGCCAAGCTCCAGCAGGACTCCGGCATCGACCGCGTGCTGACCCTCGGGGCGCCGTTCGCGCTGACCGCCCTCAAGTCCATCAAGGACGCCAGCAGCTCGGCCAAGGTCGTCACCTTCGACACCAACAAGGACCTCGTGACCGCCATCAAGAACGGCCAGGTGGAGTGGGCGGTCGACCAGCAGCCCTACCTCCAGGGCTACCTCGCGGTCGACAGCCTGTGGCTCTACAAGAACAACGGCAACACCATCGGCGGCGGCCAGGCGACCCTGACCGGTCCCGCGTTCATCGACAAGACGAATGTCGCCGCGGTCGAGCAGTTCGCCGGCAAGGGCACGAGGTGAGCCGACATGACTGCTGCGGCTACTGAGCCGGGCACGGCGGAGGCGGCCCGGGACGACCGGGTCGCCGGCCGCCCGCTCGCGGCACGGCTGCTGAGCCGGCCCGAGATCGGGTCGCTCGTCGGCGCGATCGTGATCTTCGCGCTCTTCATGGTGGTGGCGGTGCCCTTCCGCAACGTCGCCAACATCGGCACGATTCTCTACGGCGCCTCGGCCATCGGCATCATGGCCGTCCCGGTGGCGCTGCTCATGATCGGCGGCGAGTTCGACCTGTCCGCGGGCGTCGCGGTGACGACCTCCGGGCTCTCCGCGTCGCTGATCGCCTGGAACTTCGGCCTCAACGTCTGGGTGGGCGTCGTCCTGGCGCTGGGGCTGTCCGTGGCCGTCGGCGCGTTCAACGGCTGGCTGCTGTTCAAGACAGGCCTGCCGAGCTTCCTCGTCACCTTGGGCACCTTCTTCGTCCTCCAGGGCGTCAACCTCGGCGTCACGCGGCTGCTCACCGGCAACGTCGCCACGGCGGACATCTCGGATATGGACGGCTTCACCAGCGCGCAGAAGGTGTTCGGCTCCGAGATCGTGCTCGGCCCGGTCACGCTGAAGGTCACGGTGCTCTACTGGATCGTGCTGACCGTCATCGCGGCTCACATCCTGCTGCGCAGGCAGGCCGGCAACTGGATCTTCGCCGTCGGCGGGGACGCTCCGGCGGCCCGCGCGATCGGCGTCCCCGTCCGGGCGACCAAGATCGGCCTGTTCATGGCCGTGGGTTTCTGCGCCTGGCTGTCCGGCATGCACCTGCTGTTCCAGTTCAACACGGTCCAGTCGGGCGAGGGCGTCGGCAAGGAGTTCATCTTCATCATCGCCGCGGTGATCGGCGGCTGCCTGCTCACCGGCGGCTACGGCTCGGTGGTCGGCGCCTCGATCGGCGCGCTGATCTTCGGAATGACCCAGCTGGGCATCAACTACGCCGGGTGGAACCCCGACTGGTTCAAGGCCTTCCTCGGCGTGATGCTGCTGCTGGCGACCATCGTGAACGTGTACGTCAAGAGGAAGGCGGATCTTCGATGAGCGCCGTGACGAGCGGACAGCCGCGCACCGCCGCTCCCATCCTCGAGCTCGACGACGTCGGCAAGAGTTACGGCAACGTACACGCGCTGCGCGGGGTCAGCCTGAGCGTCCGCCAGGGCGAGGTCACCTGCGTGCTCGGCGACAACGGCGCGGGCAAGTCCACGCTGATCAAAATCCTCTCCGGCCTGCACGACCACAGCGACGGCGTCATGAAGCTCAACGGCGCCTCCTGCCGGTTCGGCTCGCCGCGCGAGGCGCAGGCCAGCGGGATCGCCACGGTCTACCAGGACCTCGCGCTCGCTCCCCTGATGTCGGTGTGGCGGAACTTCTTCCTCGGCAACGAGATCCGCACAGGGCTCCTGCGCCTCCTCGACATCGACCGCATGAAGCAGATCTGCCATGACGAGCTGGCCAAGATGGGGGTGAACATCCCCGATCTGGACCGGCCGGTCGGCGGGCTCTCCGGCGGTCAGCGCCAGTGCATCGCCATCGCCCGGGCCATCTATTTCGGAGCCAAGGTGATCATCCTCGACGAGCCGACCGCCGCCCTCGGCGTCAAGCAGTCCGGCGTCGTCCTGAAGTACGTCGTCAAGGCCCGCGACGCCGGCCTCGGCGTCATCTTCATCACGCACAACCCGCACCACGCCTACCTCGTCGGCAACCACTTCGTGATCCTCAAGCTGGGCCGGATCGTCCTCGACGCGCGCCGCGACGAGCTGTCCCTGGAGCAGCTGACCGCGGAGATGGCCGGCGGCCAGGAGCTGCAGGAGCTCAGCCACGAGCTGCGCGGAGCCGAGCCCGGCAAGGTCGCCGACCCGGAAGGACCATGAGCATGCCGACCACCCGCATCACCCACCTCATCGGGGGCCGCACCTGGGAGGGAACCTCCGAGCGCACCGGCGACGTCTCCAATCCCGCGTCCGGCGCCGTCACCGGTCACGTCGACTTCGCCTCCGCCGGGCTCGTCGGCGAAGCCGTCGCGACGGCGAGGGCGGCCTGGCCCGGCTGGGCCGGCGCCTCCCTGGCCAAGCGCGCCCAGGTGCTGTTCGCCTTCCGCGAGCTGCTGAACGCGCGCAAGCACGAGATCGCCGCCCTGATCACCGCCGAGCACGGCAAGGTCCTGGACGACGCGCTCGGCGAGGTCACCCGGGGACTGGAGGTCGCCGAGTTCGCCTGCGGCATCCCGCACCTGCTCAAAGGCGGGTTCAGCGAGAACGCCTCCACCAAGGTCGACGTCTACTCCATCCGGCAGCCGCTCGGCGTCGTGGCCGTGATCTCGCCGTTCAACTTCCCCGCCATGGTCCCGCTGTGGTTCATCCCGGTCGCCATCGCCTGTGGCAACGCCGTGATCCTCAAGCCCAGCGAGAAGGACCCCTCGGCGGCCCTCGCCGTGGCCCGCCTGTGGACCGAGGCCGGCCTGCCCGACGGGATCATGAACGTCGTGCACGGCGACAAGGAGGCCGTGGACGCGCTGCTCACTCACCCTGACGTGCGGGCCGTCTCGTTCGTCGGCTCCACCCCGATCGCCAGGTACGTCTACGAGACCGGCACCGCCCACGGCAAGCGCGTCCAGGCGCTCGGCGGCGCCAAGAACCACATGCTCGTCCTGCCCGACGCCGACCTCGACCTCACCGCCGACGCCGCCGTCAATGCCGGCTTCGGCTCGGCCGGCGAGCGCTGCATGGCGATCTCGGCGCTCGTCGCGGTCGACACCATCGCCGACGAGCTCGTCGAGAAGATCAAGGACCGCATGCGCAAGCTGCGTACCGGTGACGGCACCCGCGGCTGCGACATGGGCCCGCTCGTCACCCGCCAGCACCGCGACAAGGTGGCCGGCTACGTCGAGGAGGGACTCGCCGCCGGCGCGACCCTCGTCGTCGACGGCCGCGACGGGGACTTCGACGGCGGCGAGGACGGCTTCTGGCTCGGCCCCACCCTGTTCGACCACGTCACCCGCGACATGTCCATCTACCGCGACGAGATCTTCGGCCCGGTGCTGTCCGTCGTCCGCGTGAACTCCTACGACGAGGGCCTCGACCTCATCAACGCCAACCCCTACGGCAACGGCACGGCCATCTTCACCAACGACGGCGGCGCGGCGCGGCGTTTCCAGAACGAGGTGGAGGTCGGCATGGTGGGCATCAACGTGCCGATCCCGGTGCCGGTGTCGTACTACTCCTTCGGCGGCTGGAAGAACAGCCTGTTCGGCGACACCCACGCCCACGGCACCGAGGGTGTGCACTTCTTCACCCGCGGCAAGGTCGTCACCTCCCGCTGGCTCGACCCGAGCCACGGCGGGCTCAACCTCGGCTTCCCGCAGAACGACTGACGGTCAAGCGCCGCACCCTCGGCCGGCAACACCAGGCCACCACCGAACCGGCCGACACGTTGGGCCGGCGACCGGGTCCGCGCCGAGGCTGGACGTCGCGAGCCGCCGCGCGGATGGCCACCGGGACGACCTGGAGGGCGGCGTGGCGGACCGCGGGCCGGAAAAGCGGCCCGGCCGGTTCGGCTTCGGATGGAACCGGGTGGCGTGGCCGGACTGTCCAAGCCATGGGCGACGTTCACGCCGGTTTCCCGCCGCCCGCGGGTCCCTGCCCGGGATCGCGGTGCCGCAGCCGGTCGACGCCGCAGACGGCCCTTCCCGTCGCGCAGCGCGTGCTGGGCGTCGCCCCCACCAAGCCCTCACTCCTGCCGGATTGGTCATGCCCCAATTCCGCGCGGCACGCTGTAATGCGGTCGTGGTCGAAGTGGATGTAACCGAGGGTGGGCACCCTTCGGGAAGGGCGGGGCCATGGCCGCGGCATCACTCCTGGTGCTGGCCGTTTCGGTGACCTTCCAGGCGCGGACGGCGCGGATCGCGTCGGAGACCGCCGTGCGGATGCTCCATGTCGAGATGATCCGTTTCGTGATAGAGGACCCGTCCCTCATGCAGCTGAACGGCGCGAAGTGGGATGGCACGGAGGAGGGAGCCGAGACAATGGGGCGGCGGTCGTCGCCGTCGGGGCCGGGGTGCTCCTCGGCAAGAGGTGCGGCGGCCGGGCCTGATCAGGAAGGCCTGCACATCCCCGGCGGCCAGGCGCGCGCCGTCGGATCCGCCGCGCCGCCACCGCTGACTACGCAATGGGGCCGAGGTGGCCCTGGAGGATGGTCCGGGTGATCGGGGGGCGGCCCCAGAGGGCGAGGAGTTCGTTGGCGATGGCCACGATCGGGAGTGGGTGCCGATTGCCCTGCACGTCGATGGCGGCAGCCGACAGACCGCGCGGGACGGCTCCGGCGTCGAGGAGGACGCGCCACTCCTCCGGCCCGAGCTCCAGGAACTCCAGTCCGGTCAACTTGGTGATCTCCAGCGGGTCGGCGAGCGTACCTGGGTAGGCGGTGAGGGTCCGCAGGCGGGGCAGCCCGGTGGCGGGGGCGAGGCTGAGAGGCTCACCATCCCAGACGCCGATGCGCAGGACCTCCAGCGCAGGGTGGGCGGCAGCCTGGACGCTTGTCAAACCCCGGATGTTGACCCTGGCCACGACCGGCGGCTCGTCGCCGGGACGGCCGGAGTGCCAGTCCCTGCGCCGGTTTACCACCAGGTCGGTGAGGGAGTCGGCGAGCAGGGCGGCGCCGATGTTCTGCTCGTGGTCCAGCATGATGAGCTGCCCCACGTGTCCGCGCGGGCCTGGGGTGAGGTCGACCGCGATCCGGTCGCCGCCGCCGTTGTCACCGAAGGCGATCCAGCCGGGTGAGCCGACCAGCCCTTGCACCGCAGCGTCGGGTGGGGTGACGGCCGCGGCCGTCGCCGCGAACCGCCACGGGCAGGGACGGGACGGCGCGTCGGCGATGTACAGGCCATCCAGTGGGAAGAGCTCGCAGCCGACCGCTTCGAAGACGCGCTCCGCTGCCGCGTAGTCGTCGCCCCAGTCCTGCCACCGCCCCCGCGTCACCCGGTAGAGCACCTTGAGCTCGTCGGGCAACGCAACGCCGAGGCGCGCTTCCGCGGCGGCGATCTCCGCCTCGGTGGCGCCGGTAGCGCCCGGGATTCGCTCGCGGAGCGTCCGCTCCAGCAACGCCAGATCCACCGACGGGGCCGTCGCCACCCCAGGCACCGGATCGGGAGAGCGGCGCCAGGGCTCCGGGACGGAACCCTGGACCAGGATGAGCGAACCCGGGTGCGGCCCGATGCCGGCCTCTACTGCGGGGCTGGGAGTGAGCAGGTAGAGCATGGTCCGCCCGGTCGGCCCGATCTCCGCCGCGAACGAGATGCCGTCGGCGCCGACGTCCGCGAGTGCGCTCTGCACCCGCTCCACCGCGTCGACCTCGTCCTGCATGTCCTCAACCTGGAGGGCTCGGCCGGGCCGCGGGAAACGCGGCGGCAGTGGCAGACTCCACCCGTGGCGGTCGATTCGCCCCGCTACATGGCCGCCCGGGGCGGCAAGACTCTTCACGTTGCCCGCCCGAAGGAGCCTCAGCAGCGGCTCCCAGGTCACGAAGTCATGAATCGAGGGCAACGGTGGCCTCCGGTAGTTCCGGTGATCGTGGTGAAGGTGAACAAGGTTATTCGCATGGGCGCAACGACCGTCATCTGATTGGGTCGACTGCGCGCCGATGTCGCGGTTGGTGGCGCCCCGCGCGGCGAGCCGTACGATCTGCAGCTCCTGCGGAGTCAGCAGGCCCACCGCCCCCATCCCTTGGACGGCAGCGGTCGCGTCCCCCGTGGCGCGCAGTTCGGCACGAGCGCGGGTCGCCCACGGTTCGGCGCCCGCTCGTTCGAACGTCTCCAGCGCCTGCCTGAGATGGATCCTCGCGTCGGCCTCACGTCGGCGCCTGCGTTGCCATTCGCCGAAGGCGAGCCTGGTGCGGGCCTGCTCGAAAGGCCGTCCACCGTTCAGATGGAGGCGTATGGCCTCTACGTAGTGGCTTTCCGTCTCCTCCTCGCGCACGGCGGTCAGCGCCCTGCAGCGCAGGGCGACCGCGCGCGCCCAGGGCCGCCCGGTGGCCGTGGCCCACTGGCCGAACCTGGCCAGCGGGGCCCTGGCCCGTTCGGGCTGGTAGCACCGGACCGCGGCCTCGACGAGGTCGGGCATGAACAGGGTCGTCGTGAGCTGGTGGCGCACGGTGCCGGTCATGCCGGCCTCCAACTGGTCCAGGGCCGCCTCCATCCGGCCCTGTCCGAGGTCGAGCAGGCCTTGCGCCCAGACTCCCCAGGCCAGGCTGGACACGTTGCCGTGGTCGGTCGCGTGGGTGCGGACACGTTCGGCGAGCTCCCGGCACGTCGCGTCGTCGCCGGAGACCGCGGCGAGCCAGGCGAGTATGCCCTGCAGGTGATCGACCCGGTGATGCTGACCGGTGTCACCGGCGACAGCCGGCCGATCATCCCCTGGGCCCGGCAGTCGTCGACCAGGGAGGCGGCCAGGTCCATGGATGCCTCGTCGTCGCCCACCATGAAAGCCATCGACGCGACGATGAGCCGTTCTCCAGGCGCTGCCGTCTCGGCGCGCCCGGCGCCGGCGAGTACCGCGTGGATGAGTACGAGACCGCGGGCGGCGTCTCCCGCGAGCAGGGCCGCCAGCCCGGTCATCGCTCCGATGACCGGGTGGAGCGGGTGGCCGGGTGGCGGCCGCAGGTCGTGGAGGCTCTCGACGGCCTGCCGGGCCAGCTCCGGCGCACCGGCGAACCAGGCATCGCGTACGGCCTCGAGCAGCATGGACGCGGCCCGGTCGGGGTCCGCTGCCGACACGGGGGCGGCGGCGGTCATGAGGATGCCGTGCGCGACCCGTGGCGAGCCCTGTTCGAATCGCCTGCGGGGCCGGGAGCCGGTCGAGGTGGTCGAGCCCGGGGCGCAGCAGCAGGTGGAGCGCGGCGAACGCCAACTCGGTCTCGCCTTCGATGCCCACGCAGCGCAGGATCCGTATTCCTCCGGCCGCGCGAGCCGTCCGCGCCGCATGCTCGAGGAGCGCCGACTTGCCGATCCCCGCCTCGCCGCGGAGCACCAGCACGCCGCTGCGGCCGTCCCTGGCCTCCGCGAGCAAACGCTCCGACTGATCGGTTTCAGCACCACGCCCGCACAGCACGGGACGATCTTATTGACCCTGCGACATATTCCCGCCTCGGGATGGCCGGTCATCTGGCGGATTCCCGGCGGACACCGCCGTCCTGGCGTCGTCGGCATGGACGCCGGCCACGCCGGCCGGGTCATCCCGCGCCTTCGGTGGTGCCGGCGGTCAATAGGCGACCGTGAACCTGGCCTGGCGGTGCCGGGGTCGTTCGGCCTCGTCGAGGAGTGCCACGGCGAGGTCCTCCATGGAGATCGCCGACCGGCCCGCCGCGTCGAGCAGCAGCTCCTCTCCCCCGACTCGGTAGCCGCCGGTACGTTCCCCGGGCTCCAGCAGCGCGGGCGGGCTCAGGTACGTCCAGTCGACGGCCGTCTCCGCGCGGCAGGCGGCGAGCTGCTGGTTGCACGCCAGCGCGATGGGCCGCCACGCGGGCGGGAAGTCCGGGGTCTCGACGACGGTGAGGCCGCCGGTGCCCGGCACGGTGAGCCCTGCCGCGCCGCCGACGAGCAGCAGCCGCACGCCGGTCCTGGCCAGGCCGGCCAGCAGCGCCTTGGCGGTGACGACCAGGTCGCCTTCGAACCCGGGCACGGGCCGGGTCGCGCTGATCACCAGGTCCTGCCCGGCGCTCAGCGCGGCCACGTCCTCGACGTTCGAGGCGTCGCCCGTACGCACGTGGGCGGCGGAATCACGGAGTCGGGCGGGGTCGCGGACGACGGCGGTGACCTCGTGGCCGCGCGCCAGCGCCTCGGCCACGACCCGGCCGCCCACGGCTCCGGCCGCGCCGAAAACGGTGATACGCATCAGGATTCCTTTCCGATCAGCACGCGGGGCGCCGGCACCGGCACCGGCCGCGTACGGGTGGGCTGGAGCTGCGCCGCCACCAGGGCGGCCAGGACGACGAGCGCGCCGAGCGCCTGGGCCGCGGTGAGCTGCTGGCCGAGCACGACCCAGCCGAGCACGGTGGCGACCACGGGGCTGAGCAGCCCGAGGAAGGTCACCTTGGTCGCCGACAGCAGCCGCAGGCCCCTGAACCACAGGGCGTAGGCGAGGGCGGAGCCGATGATCGCCAGGTACGCGTACCCGGCGACGTTGGCGGTGGTCAGCGTGGCAGGCGGCGGGCCTTCGACGGCGAGCGCCACGGGGAGCAGGAGCAGGCCGCCGGCCACGAGTTGCCAGCCGGTCATGGCCAGCAGCGGCGCGGGTGACTGCCACCGCTTGCTCAGCACGACCCCGGCGGCCATCACGGCGGCGCCGCCCAGCGCGGCGGCCACCCCGATGGCGTCCAGCCGCGCATCGGCCCGCAGCACGAGCAGCCCGACCCCGGCCACGCCGGCCACGGCGGCGATCATCGTGCGCGGGGTCAGGCGCTCGTGCAGCAGCCCGGCCGACAACAGCGCGACCAGCAGCGGCTGGATCGCGCCGACGGTCGCCGCCACCCCGCCGGGCAGCCGGTACGCCCCCACGAACAGCAACGCGAAGAACACCCCGATGTTGAGCGCACCGAGCACCAGGACGCGCCACCACCAGATCCCCTGCGGCAGGCGGCGGGTGATGGCGACGAGCACGATTCCCGCCGGCAGTGCGCGGATCACCGCGGCCAGCAAGGGCCGATCGGGCGGCAGCAGCTCGGTGGTGACGAGGTAAGTGGTTCCCCAGATGGCGGGGGTCAGCGCGGTCAGCAGCACGACTCCCGTTCGGTTTCTTAGCACTAAGACAAAGTATCTCAGCGCTAAGCGAGTTCGCCAGGTGATTTACCTCACCGCTAAGACATCCTCTAGTCTGGGGAGGTGGCAGATCACGTCGACCTCGTACTGAAGCAATGGCACGCCCAGCGCCCTGACCTGGACGTTTCACCGATGGCCGTGATCGGGCGGCTGGCGCGGCTGTCGCGGCTGATCGACATGGAGCTGCGCCGCACATTCGCCGCCCACGGCCTCGACTCCGCCTCGTTCGACGTGCTGGCCACGCTGCGCCGCAGCGATCCCCCGCACCGCCTGACGCCCGCCGAGCTGATGCGCGCCTCCATGGTCACCTCGGGCGCGATCACGCAGCGGCTCGACCGCCTGGAGTCGCGCGGACTGGTGACGCGCTCGCCGAGCGAGTCGGACGGGCGCGGCGTGTACGTGACGCTCACCGAGGAGGGGTACGCGCTGATCGAGCGCGTACTGCCCGACCACCTGGCGACGGAGCACCGCGTGCTGGCCGCGCTGAGCGGGGAACGGCGCGACGCGCTCGCGGCCATGCTCGGCGACCTGCTGGAGTCACTCGGCGACGCCACGGACATGTCGTGACCTGGGCATGAACCCCGGCCCCGGCGACACCGCCGCCTCAGCGCGAGGCGATCCGGCCGTCGTCGTTCCCCGTTCGGGAGCTATGCGCCGGTGATCAGGCGTCGTTCCAGGGCGATGATCGGCTCGATGCTCTGCAGGTCGTAATTGCTCAGGATGACGGCCGTCCAGTCCATGTCGAGGTAGACGGACCAGCTCGTCGATATGCCGCCTGCACCACCTCCGTGGGTGATGATGCGCTGGTTGTTGTAGGTGGCGGCCACAGGCCCGTACGCCTGGAAGGTCTCCCCTCGAAGGGAGCTGCCGGAGGTGTCCTCCCTCAGCGGCTTGGCGGAGATCTTTCCGTTCACATACAACTCGGTGTAGGGCCGGGCGGTGAGCTTGCCGCCTTGCAGCGCGACCGCGAAGCGCACCAGGTCCGGGGCGCTGGAGAAGCCGTTGCCACCGCCTGTCCCCATCCATCCCCGTGCCGAGTTGCTGCCTTGGCCGGCGTCGCCGTAGACGGAGCCCTTGTCGAGGTTGCGGACGGCGTCAACCCGCGTGCCGTCCTTCTGATACATGTACGGATGGGCGATGCGCTCGTCGGCCAGCCACTGGCGGCGGTTGTAGTAGGCGGAGTCCTCCATGCCGGCCGGGAGGAAAATGTTCTGGCGGACGTAGTCCTGGAACGACTTGCCGGAGACCTTCGCCACGAGCTCGCCGAGCAGGGTGTAGCCCATACTGCTGTAGGCCTTCTTCGCTCCGGGGGCGAACTCCAGCTCGAATGTCTTCAGATTCGCCCAGAAGTCCGCCATCTGCTCCTCGTAGCTGTTGTGGATCTTCTCCGGCGGCGGCTTCTCGCCGGGGCGCCGGGCGTCGCCCAGACCACTGGTGTGCGTAAGGAGATGATGCACGGTGATGCGTTCGGCCATCCCCGTCGGCAGGCCGTCCAGATACTTGCTCACCAGGTCGTAGAACTTGAGCTTGCCCTGCTGGACGAGCTGCACGACAGCCAGTCCGGTGAACGACTTGGAGGTCGAGGCCAGCGCGTAGACGGTGTCGATCTTGTTCGGGACCTTGCTTTCCTTGTCCGCCCAGCCGTAGGCGCGGGCCAGGACGTGGCGGCCGCGGTATGCGATCACCACGGTGCCGGAAAACTCATCCTTGTCCGCCAGTTCTTTGACGTACCGGTCGAAGCTGCCTCCAGGGCGCAGGTCCTTCGGAATCCGGCCAGAGCCTGACGAGACGTCGGCGTTCGCCTCGGCGGTTCCTCGCGCGGCCAGCAGACCGCCGGCCGCCAGCGGGACTGCGCCCAGGAACCCGAGGGCGGAACGGCGCGACGGGTCGTGGTCAGGTGAGGGATGCGACAACGCCATGGAAATCCTTTCGCGAAAAACGATCTGCGAGGGATGCAAGCACGCAGTTCGTTTCCCCGGCGTTTCCATGGCCCTCTTGACTGGTCGAGCCGCCCGTCCTGCCCCGATCTGGTGATCGCCGCGGCGGGGACCGACGCCACCCGCCGCGTGCCGTTGTACGTCCGAGGCAGGCTCGCCGCCGGTCGGCGAGCCTGCCCCCTGGTCAGCTGCGCGCCTGGTCGGCGGGCTCGGACACGGACGGCTCGGCGGCCTGGCGTGTGTCGCGCCTGGACTTGAGCAGGCTGGCCACCGTCGTGACGGCGAGCACGGTGACGATGACGGCCAGCGAGATCCAGTTGTTGATCTCAGGGACCCAGGTGACGTGCTCGCCGCCGTTGATGAACGGCAGCTCGTTCTCGTGCAGGGCGTGCAGGACGAGTTTCGCGCCGATGAAGCCGAGGATGACCGCCAGGCCGTAGGTGAGGTAGACGAGTTTCTCCACCAGCCCGCCGAGCAGGAAGTACAGCTGTCTCAGCCCCATCAGCGCGAACGCGTTGGCCGCGAAGACCAGGTAGGCGTCCTGGGTGATGCCGAAGATCGCGGGGATCGAGTCGACCGCGAAGACCAGATCCGCGCCGCCGATGGCGATGATGACGATGAACATCGGGGTCAGCAGGCGGCGGCCGTCCTGTTTGATGGTCAGCCGTGAGCCGTGGTAGTCGCCGGTGACCGGGAACAGCCTGCGCACCAGCCGTACGACGCCGCCGTTGGGGTCGTACTCCTCGTCGTCCTTGCTGTTGAAGGCGAATTTCCACGCGGTGTAGATGAGGATGCCGCCGAAGATCCAGAACACCCAGCTGAAGCTCTGTACGGCCTGCGCGCCCACGCCGATGAAGATCCCGCGCATGACCAGCGCCATCATGATCCCGATGAGCAGCACGCGGTGCTGGTGGATCGCGGGCACGGCGAAGTTCGCCATGATGAGCATGAAGATGAACAGGTTGTCGACGCTCAGCGTGTACTCGGTGATGTAGCCGGTGATGTAGGAGGCCGCGTGGTCATCGCCGCCGAAGATCCACACACCTGCGCCGAAAGCGACGGCACAGCCGATGTAGAAGGTGATCCACCGGGCCGACTCGGCGATCGTGACCTTGTGGGGTTTCCTGTTGACGATGATCAGGTCGAGGAGGATGAGCCCGAGCAGGGCGGCGATGGTGGCCGCCCACAGCCAGGCGGGCACGGGCATAGGTGGGGGCATGAGCGCTCCTCCGACTTGGCGTTGACACGTCCGTCGGAGGTCTTCTCCGCCCGCGGGGTCACGGACCGACCGCACCGGGCCCCGAGGCGGGTCCGTGATGACGACGCGGCCGCGAAGGAGTACTCCCCTCCACTTCGCCTGCGATCATACATACCGAATGCGGTAGCCCGACATCCCCCCTCGCATGCCCCTTGCTCAGAGCAGGTGGTCTAAGTGGCCCTTGGCTGCTCAGCCCGGCCTGCGGGACATCGCCGGACAGCCGCTCGGCCACCTCGCCTCGAGGTGAGCGCCGCCGGCACCAGCGCCCGGCAGGTCATGGCCCTTTGACAGGCATGGAAACGCCTGGCCGCCGAAGTCGTCGTCCCTCCCGCCACCGCTCCACAGCCGGGCGCGGACGTCGAACTTCCCGACGCCGAGCAGCAAGAACGGCTACTACCCCAGCTGGGATGCCAGGAACATCTCGGCCGAGCGGCGCGAGGCGATCGAGCAGAAGGCGGCCAAGACCGCTGTGTCGGCGCCCAAGGGCCGCACGTTCACCCGACTCCGGGGACAGGATGGCCCCTTTCTAAAAAAATGTTCATTGGTGATAGATTCCGGCTCTCGGATGAAAGGATGATGATGACCGTGATGGAGCAAGCTGCCCAGGCGATCCGGGCACTGGCCCTTGACGAGGTCCTCAAGGACCAGGTCGCCGCAGATCCCGCACTGCGCAAGCTGGCCTGGCGGGTGGCCGAACGGTACGTCGGTGGCCAGACCGTTGCCGAGGCGCTCGACCGGGCCGCCCTGCTCAACGCGGAGGGCAGGTCCGTCACCCTTGACTACATGGGCGAGAGCTGCCGGGACGCCGGCCTGGCCACGGCCGAGACCGAGGTGTTCCTGGACCTGTCACGGCAGGCCGCAGCCCGCGGGACGAACTGCTCGGTGTCCCTCGATCTCTCCCACATCGGCTCGGTGGTGGACCGGGAGCTGGGGCTGGCCAACGCCACCCGGCTGGCCGAGGCCACCGCCGCCGCGGGCCAGGAGATGATGATCTCGGCGGAGGGGTCCGATCGTACAGACCTCATCCTGTGGACCCACGAACACCTCTGCGAGCGGTTCGACCACGTCGGTGTCACCATCCAGGCCCGTCTGCACCGGACGGCCGAGGACCTGGCCCGCCTGCTGCGGCGGCCCGGCCGCATCCGCCTGGCGAAGGGCTCCTTTCTTGAGCCGGAGTCCATCGCCCACCCCCGTGGCAGCCACGAGCTGCGGGCGGCCTACCTCGCGTACGCGACCCTCCTGCTGGACAGCGGCCACCTCTGCTCGATCGCCACCCACGACCTGGACCTCCTCGATGAGCTGCAGCCGCACATGCGGCGGGACTCCGGCACGTACGAGGTCGAGATGCTGCTGGGACTCGGCGTCGATCAGCTGCCGACGATGCGGGATCGCGGGCATCCGGTCAGGGAGTACATCGTGTTCGGCACCCAGTGGTGGCTCTACGTCTGCAACCGCATCGCCGAGGACCCGCTCCGCCTGTTCCAGGCTCTGACAGACGCCACCCGGCACGGCGGTCATCCCGCATCTGATCAAGTGACGGGAGTGGAGTGACGGATCGACGCCGGACTGCTGCAGCCCTTCTTCTTCCTCACAGGAGTTGGCCGGGGCGATAGCGCAAGGCAGGGAGCGGATCGCATTCCCTGGTGTGGCGAACAAGAATGAGTCGTGACGCCGGGAAGTCCGGCCGTTCGAGTCCGCGGGGTGAATCACGCCCGACTCCCCTAGATACGGACCTGCCCGCACTGCTGTTGGCTCCTCGACACCGGATCGTTCTTGCCGCCCATATCGATGCGGAATGCTGAAATTACATGCACCCGGTACCGCCCGCACCGAGCGGGCGGCACCGGGTATTCCGGGCGCGTAATCTTCTTATTCCTTTTAAGTGAGTACCGCCTGAAGGTCGCTTCCGTCGATCATTAGCGGCAATCGAGATCTATGTGCATTTGTACGGTTCCTGTTTGGTGAACGCCGGGCGCTACAGGGTGATCGCATGCATTTCAAGATCCTCGGGCCGATCGAGGTCCGCACCTCCCACGGGAAACCGATCGCGCTCGGGCGACGCAAACAGCGGGTGCTGCTGGCCGCCCTGCTGCTCAACACGGGCAAGGCGATCCCGAGTCAGCGGATGCTCGACTGGCTGTGGGGCGAGCGGGCTCCCGCCACCGCGGAGTCGAACCTCTACACCTACATCTCCGCACTGCGCAAGGTGCTCGGCGTCCCGTCCCGCATCGAGGCGGGCTCCAACGGGTACGTGCTGCGTGTCGCGCCCGGCGAGATCGACGTCACGTTGTTCGAGGACCTCGCCGCGCAGGGACAGCGAGCGCTGTCCGAGGGACGTCACGACGTCGCGCTCGAACGGCTGACCCGGGCCATCGGTCTGTGGCGCGCCGAGTCCGTCCTGGAAGGGTTGCCCCTGCCCGCGCCGCTGCGCGGCGAGGCGGCGCGGCTGGAGCGGCTGAGGGCGACCGTCGTGAACGCCTCGCTGGAGGCGCGGCTGGCGCTCGGTCAGCACGGCGAAATGCTCGCCGACCTGGAGTCGCTGACCTGCAGGGACCCGTTGAACGAGCGGCTCCTGGCGCAGCTCATGCTGGCCCTGTACCGCTCCGGCCACCGGGCCGGCGCGCTGGCGGTCTATCAGGGCGCGAGGGAGATGCTGGCCGCCGAGCTCGGCATCGACCCCGGCCCAGACCTGATCCGCATGCACCAGCGCATCCTCGCCGACGATCCCACCCTGGCGCCGCCACGGGCGGGCGCCGTCCGGAGGGCCTTCGCCCCGGCTGAGCTGCCCATGGACTCGTCCGCCTTCACCGGCCGGGCCGCCGAGATCGCCCGCCTGCAGACGGCGCTGACCTCAGCGGGCCCGGGCGCGACCACCATCTCGGCGATCACGGGGGCGGCGGGGGTCGGCAAGTCCGCGCTGGCCGTGCACGTCGCCCACCAGGTCGCGGACCGGTTCCCGGACGGACGGCTCTACGTGGACCTGCACGGCTCCACACCCGACATCGCGCCGCTGAACCCGGCCGATGTCCTGGCCCGCCTGCTGCGCTCCCTCGGCGACGACACGGCCGGGCGGCTCGACGTGGACGAGGCGGCGGCACGGTTCCGTTCGCTGACCGACGGCAGGCATCTGCTGCTCCTGCTCGACAACGCCCGCGACGCCGCGCAGGTGCGTCCCCTGCTGCCCGCGAGTCCGACCTGCCGGGTGCTGATCACCACTCGCAGGATGCTCACCTCGCTGGACGCCGTGTCGCACCTTCGCCTCGGCGTCATGGCCGAGGACGAGACCTCCACGCTGCTCGGCCGCCTGATCGGAGAGGAGCGTGTCGCCGCCGACCGGCGGGCGGCGCGTGCGATCGTGCGGCTGTGCGGTGGCCTGCCGCTGGCGGTCAGGATCGCCGGTGCCCGGCTGATCGCCCGGCCGGGACTGTCGCTGCGCGCCCTGGCCGATCGTCTGGCGGTCGAGGACCGCCGCCTGTCCGAGCTCCAGGCCGACGACCAGGCCGTGCGGGTGTGCTTCATGATGAGCTACCGGAGCCTGGACGCCGAGTCCTCCCGGATGTTCCGGCTGCTCAGCCTGCTCGGCGACGCCGTCATCAGCGTCGCGGTCGCCGCGGCCCTGGGCGACCGCCCCGAGTCGCGCACCGCCGACCTGCTGGACCACCTCGCCGACGCCCATCTCCTGGAGGCATGCGTCCACGACGGGTACCGCATGCACGACCTGCTCCGCCTGTTCGCCCGCGAGCGGGCCCGGGACGAGGACACCGAGGAGGACCAGGCGCAGGCCGTGCGGCGCACGCTGCCCAGCGTCTGGCCGTCGCCCGCGCAGCCGGCCACCTGCGCGCTCGCGAGCGGCTGAAACCGGCGAGCCGCCCGACACACGGGAAATCATCCGTATTTATTGTGAGATCTGAACGGTAAATCCTTGGCGGCCGCTTCCGGCTGCTTTTTTCTTCTTCGCCGCCTCACGTCCCGCCATCGACCTACACAGTTTTGTATGGTGCGGGGTATAGCCGCATTGGACAATATTGGCGACATGTCTGTCCTTTTCTCACCCTCGAGGAGAAGGCCGGCACCCGCGGAATTCATGCGAACCCGTAAGGATGGGCGGATGTGTCTGAGCTGATCGGCATCGACGAGTGTGAAAATTTCACGGTGAAACAAATCCAAGACCTGTACAGAAGGTATGTCAGCCGCAGTCAGGTCAACCTCATGACCTCCTTCGGCTTTGGCCGCGAACTCGCCGACTACGCCGAGGGCGCCTGGATCTGGACGCGCGACGGCCGCAAGGTCCTCGACGTCACCGGCGGGGTCGGCGTGCTCAACCACGGCCACAACCACCCTCGCATCCTGCAGGCGCGGCGTCGCTTCGCCGAGCGGCGGCGCATGGAGGTGCACAAGGCGTTCTTCTCGCCGTACGTGGCCGCTCTGAGTCACAACATCGCCGAGCTGCTGCCGGGCGACCTGAACATCTCCTACTTCCCGAATTCGGGGGCGGAGGCGAACGAGGGCGCCGTCAAGATGGCGTACAAATACCACGAGGGGCGCCGCAACACCATCCTGCGCTCCGACATCAGCTTCCACGGCAAGACCCTGGGCGCGGGGAGCCTGACCGGATCGGCCGAGAACTCCTTCCGCTTCCCCGGCCTCCCCGGCATCGTCGTGTACCCCTACGGCGACGTCGCGGCCGTCCGCCAGGCTGTCGAGGCTGCGCGCACCCCCGACGGGAAGTGCGACGTCTACGCGATCATGGCAGAGCCGTTCAGCGCGTCGAGCATGCGCTGCTGGTCGGAGGCCGACCTGTACGAGCTGCGTCGGCTCTGCGACGCGAACGACATCATGCTGATCTTCGACGAGGTCTACACGGGATGGGGCAAGACGGGCAGCCTCTTCTACTTCATGCGCTACCCCGACCTGCTGCCCGACATCCTCGTGTACTCCAAGTCGCTCGGCGGCGGCAAGGCCTCGATCGCCGGGTACACGGCCCGCGAGCCCGTTTTCCGCAAGGCGTACGACCGGCTCTCCGACGTCATCCTGCACAGCACCACCTACTACGGATTCGGCGAGGAGACCGTCACCGCCATCGAGGCCGTCAACATCGTCGTCGAGGACGACTACCCCGCCCGGGCCCGGCAGATCGAGCGCATCCTGCGGCCTGGCCTGGAGAACATCCACAAGCGCCACCCCGACGTGGTCGGCCGTGTGAGCGGAGTGGGCGCGCTGTGGGGCGTGTTCCTCGTCGGCGGGCCCAAGGTGCTCGACCTGGCCGCCAAGCTCGCGCCCGGCTTCTCCGGCGACCCGCAGTTCCGCACCAAGCTGATCACGCTCTCGGTCATCGCCGAGCTCTACCGCGAACACGGGATCGTCTCCTACTACAGCCCCAACGCCGACAACCCGCTCGTCGTCGCGCCGACCCTCGCCATCGAACCCGAAGACGTCGAGTACTTCCTGGACGGCCTCGACAAGACGCTGGCCAAGGGCCTGCCGCGGCTGCTCGGCCGGTTCGTGCGAGAGAAGGTGGGGTCGCGATGGGCCACCGGGTCGTAGTCACCGGCAGCGCCGGGATGCTCGGCGGCAACCTGGCCCGCCGGCTCGTGCTCGAGGGCCACGACGTGCTCGGGGTGGACCTGCGCCCGCAGGCCGACCCGCTGCTGGCGGCGCGGCACATGTCCGGCGACGTGCGCGACCTGCCGCTGATGACCGAGGTCATGACCGGGGCGGCCGCGGTCGTCCACTGCGCCGGCGCGCTGCCGAGCTACCCGGCCGAGCAGATCCACGACCTGATCGTCGAGGGCACCCACACCGTCCTGGAGGCCGGGCGCCTGGCCGGCGTGGAGCGGGTGGTCCACATCTCCTCCACCGCCGTGTACGGGCTGCCGAAGCTCGTGCCCACGCCGGAGAACCATCCGCGCGAGCCGGTCGACCCGTACACCAGGGCGAAGGCCAAGGCGGAGGAACTGGCCGAGAAGTACCGGGCCGGCGGCATGTGCGTGCCCATCCTGCGTCCCAAGACCTTCCTCGGACCGGGCCGCATGGGCCTGTTCGCGATGCTCTTCGAGTGGGCCGAGGAGGGCCGCAACTTCCCGGTCCTCGGGAGTGGGGACAAGCGCATCCAGATGTTCGCGGTCGAGGACCTGGTGGACGCCGTGGTCGGCGTCCTCGACGCGCCGGCCGGCGTCGCGAACGACACCTACAACCTGGCGGCCGCCGAATTCGGCACGCTGCGCGAGGACTTCCAGGCGGTGCTCGACGCGGCCGGCCACGGCAAGCGGGTCGTCTCGCTGCCCGTCGGCCCGGCCCTGACCGGGCTCCGGCTGCTGGAACGCAGCCGGCTGTCCCCGGTGTACGGGCGGCTGGCGCGCAAGCTGCTCGCCGATTCCTACGTCAGCATCGACAAGGCCCGTGAACGGCTCGGCTTCCGTCCACGGCTGTCCAACCGGGACGCGATCCTGCGCACATACGCATGGTGGCGGGAACACCGCGCGGCCGGCTCACCGCGCGGCGCGGGCCAGACGAGCCGCGACGCGTGGCGGCAGGGCGCGCTGTCGCTGGCGAAGGTCTTCTTCTGAGCTATCGGGGTAAAGCATGCACCTCGCCGAATCGGCAGACGTTCCAGAAAGCCCGCAGCGTCCGGAAGCGGCGCCGGACCGGCCCGTGGAGACCCGGACGCGCCTGGTCGCGGACCTCGCCAGCCTCATCCGCCCGTCCCACACGGTCAAGGCGATCCTTCTCGTTCCCCTGGCGCTCATCGGCGCACCCTCCTACAGCCTGGCCGAGGTGGTGGGCATCATCTCGGCCACGGTGGCGTTCATGGTCGCCTCCGCCGCCGTCTACATCGGCAACGACATCGCAGACCGGCACCGCGACCGCCACCATCCCGTCAAGCGCAACCGCCCCATCGCGGCCGGCCGCGTGGGGGTGGTGACCGCGGGCACCTGCTGCGCCGTCCTGCTGGCGGTGCTCGCGGCCATCGTCGCCCAGACGCCGGCGTCGTACTGGCCGGTGCTGGTGTACCTCGTGCTCAACGTCGCCTACAGCCGCTTCCTCAAGCACATCCCGCTGGTCGACGTGGGCACGGTGGCGGCCGGCTTCGTCCTGCGCGTCGTACAGGGGTATGAGGTGACCGGAGGCCGGGTGCCCGCCTGGTTGCTGATCACGGTGTTCTCGATGTCCCTGCTGCTGCTCATCGGCAAGCGTCGCCGGGAACTGCTGGAGACCGGGGCCGTCCACCGGCCCGCGCTCCGCGGCTACTCGATGGAGCTGACCAACTGGCTGCTGCAGATCGCCTCCGTGCTCGCCCTCGTCTCGGGCCTGATGTACCTGCGTGACGAAGGGCCGTTCGGCCCTCAGCACGGCCAGACGGCGATGATGCTGTCCACTCCTTTCGCGCTCTTCGCCCTCTTCCGGTACCTGCAGATCCAGCTGGTGGACGAGGAGGGCGATGACCCGGTCCGCATCCTGCTGCGCGACCGCGTCATGGTCGCGAACTCCATGTTGTGGGCCGCCACCTTGGGTGTGACGCTCGTGTTCGTCCACCACCCGTCCTTGGCGGCCGCTGTCACGTTGTGAGAACGATACGAGAGGAAGGCGATGGACGTCCGCTTACTGGGACCGGTCGAGGTGACCTTCGGTGACCGCTGCGTCCCCCTGGGACCACCCCAGCGACGCGCGGTGCTGGCCGCCCTGGCGATCGACGCCGACCGCCCCGTGTCGCCCCGCACGCTGATCGAGCGTGTCTGGGACGATCCGCCGGACCGGGCGACCGACTCGCTGTACGCCCACATCGCCCGCCTGCGGCAGGCGCTGACCGCGACCGGGGTCTCCATAGAGCGCCGTGGCGGCGGTTACGTGCTCGAGGTCGACCCCGAGCGGGTGGACGCCTACCGGTTCCGCCGGCTGGCCAAGCAGGCGCAGACCCACGCCCGCGACGACTCCACCCGCTCCCGGCTGCTGTCCGAGGCGATGGAGCTGTGGCGCGGCGCGCCGCTCACCGGCATCCCGGGAGACTGGGCCGCCCGCATGCGGTACAGCATCGAGCAGCAGTTCGTCGGCGCCATCGTCACTTGGGCCCAGGCGCAGATGCGCCTGGG
This sequence comes from Nonomuraea sp. H19, assembly GCF_052068215.1. NCBI lineage: Bacteria > Bacillati > Actinomycetota > Actinomycetes > Streptosporangiales > Streptosporangiaceae > Nonomuraea > Nonomuraea sp. H19. Next base: position 108,482 of record NZ_JBQHCV010000024.1, read on the forward strand.
CCGCCCCGACATGGTGGTCACCGAGCTCACCCCGCTGGTGCCGCGCTACCCGCTCGCGGAGCCGCTGGCGAGCGTGCTGATGCGCGGCCTGTGCGCCCTTGGACGCACCGCGGAGGCGGTGGCCCTGTACGCCCGCCTGCGCGGGTACCTCGCCGACCACCTCGGCATCGACCCGGGGCCGGAGCTGCGTGCGCTGCATCTCAGGATCCTGCGCGGCAACAAGGACCCGCTGACGCGGGCGGCCGGGCGGGCCGGAGCGCGCGAGCTGCTGTACGCCCAGGTCACCGGCTCAGCGAGATGACCAGCTGCTGCCCGCTGTGGTCGGACTGGCCCTTCGAGCGGACCAGCCGGTACTCGTGGACGGTGATCTCCGGAGTGGTGAACGCCCAATCGATCCGCCACCAGGGCCACCGGTCGTCCCAGGTGGCGGGGTAGAGCGACCCGAGCGCCGGAGCGGCGTCGGCCATCCGCCCCGGCAACAGGCGCAGGATGCCCATCGCCGGCGAGGCGTTGAAGTCCCCTGCCAGGACGGCCGGCAGCGGGTTCGCCCGGATGTCGGCCGCGAGCGCGCGGAGGTTGGCCTCGCGCGCCTCGTGCTGCGTCCGGCCGAGGCGGCGCGGGTCGAGGCCGATCGAGGACGGGCCGACGGGCGAGTTGATGTGGGCGTTGTAGAACGAGAACGTCCTGCTCCCGACGCGCAGGTCCGTACGCAGCGTCTTCACGGTGTAGAAGCCGGGCCAGTCGGAGCCGGGCGGCACGGGCGTGTCCCGGCCGTCATCCGCCCATGGGCGCAGGTCGAGGCCGCGCTCCAGAACGATGGGAAATCGCGACAGCGTCACCAGCTCGCTCGCCGTGGCGATGTGGTACCCCGGGAACTCCCGGCGCAGCCTGTCCAGGTCGTTCACGCGGATCGGCCGGGAGCCGGCGCCGAAGTAGACGTACTCCTGCAGCAGGAGCACGTCGGCGTCCTGAGCCCGTAGGTAGCGGTAGAACTCGGCGACGTCCCGCGGCGGTGTGCCGGTGGGCGGGGGCATCGGCTCCCCGCCCTCCGCCCGCTGGTCCCAGTACCAGGTGTTCCAGGAGAACACCCTGATCGCGTCCGGCGGGGCCGGGACGGCGCGGTGCCACAGCGAGGCGAGGTTGAGCCCGCTCGCGCCACCGCCCAGCATCAATGACACCAGCGCCACCGCGGCGGCCGTCCCGCGCGCGCGGCGCGCCGCCACAGCCGCCACGAGCAGCACGATGGGAACGGCCGCGAACGCCAGCGGCGGGACGAGCTCGGGCACCTGCCACCACCACACCCGGCCGGACAGGGCGCGGTGAAGCCCCACGAACACCAGCCAGACGGCCGCCGCCCACATCACCACCGGGATCCTCCGGCGTGCCCCGGAGGCGCGCCGGGAATCGCCGGGACGCGCCGCGACCCGCGTGCCGCCGGTCATGTGCGGCGGCCGCGCCGGCCCGAAGAGCGCCCGCAGGGGAGCCGTCACGTGGCCGCCTCCCCCGTGGTCGAGGGGCGCAGGTTCAGGTCGGGGTCGTAGAGCCGGCGGAACCTCGCCGAGCACAGCCACCGCGCGACCCCGGCCGCCACCCCGGCCGCGATGGCGACGTTCACCAGGAAGTGCACGGCGCCGAAATAGAGCAGGAACAGCGGGCCGCGCCTGCGCAGCACGAAGCGGTACATCCCGAGGTCGGCCAGCAGCGACACGGCCAGGGCGAGGGCCGGCAGCACGGCGCCGACCGGGCCGAGGAGCACCGCCACCGGTAGCGCGGCCACCGCCGCCAACGCGGCGAGGCTGCCGCCGGCCCGGTTGGAGGTCTCGAACCCGCGGGCGAAGCGCCGCCGCCGCGCGTACAGCGGCACCCGGGCGCGGCCGCGCCGGTACAGCTTGCGCAGCAGCTTGAACAGCTTGTCGTCGTGGTCGTGCCGCGAGCGCACCGCGGTCGTGAGCACCATCTCGTACCGCTGGGTGAGGCGGTGGCCGTAGTCGACCTCCTCGGTCTCGCGCAGCCGCGTGTTGAACGGCCCGATGTCGTCGAACACGCGGCGAGGCATCGCCATCAGCGCCGGGAACAGGAACGAGATGGGCCCCTCGGAGCTGACCGTCCAGTAGTGGTACTGCAGTGCCCGGTACTCCTCGACGAGGCTGTCACGGATCAGCGGCTCGGGGTCGTGGATGCTGCACACCGCTCCGAGTCCCGGGTCGGCGGCGAGCATGGCCACCGCCACCTCGACGGCGTCGGGGTAGGGGGCCACGTCGGAGTCCAGGAATACCAGGATCTCACCACGCGCGTGCGCGGCTCCTAGATTGCGCGCCCCGGCCACCCCCATGTTGCGTCCGGTGCGGACGACCCGCACGCCGAGCCGCCGCGCGACCTCGACCGAGTCGTCGGTGCTGCCGTCGTCCACGACGATCAGCTCGATCGGCCGGTAGGTCTGCGCCTGCATCGCACGCAGGCACAGGTCCAGTGAGGCGGCGTAGTTGTAGTTGGGCACGATCGCCGACACCAGGGGCGAGTGCTCGGTCATCGCTCACACCTCCACCGACGCGGAGTTGGCCGGGAGGTCGTAGGTGTGCCTGAACCGGCTGGACAGCAGGCACTGGGCGACGCCGGCGAACACCGCCACCGCGACGGTGACGTTCACCAGGAAATGGACCGCGGTGAAGTAGAGGGTGAACGGCGCGCCGGCGTAGCGCCGGACGAAGCGGTACATGCCGAGGTCCGCCGCGATCGAGCCGGCCAGCAGCGCGACCGGCGCGACCAGCCAGGCCGGGCCGAACACCACCGGCAGCGGCGCGGTGAGCACGGCGAAGAGAGCGGCGAGCGAGCCCCAGCCACGGCTGCTGTTGGCCGGGCCGCCGTTGAAGTCCGGGCGGCGCAGGTACAGCGGGATGTGCAGGCGCGCGCGGTGGAAGAACTTCGAAAGCACCACACTGAGCCGGTCGTCGTGGTCGTGGCGGCCCCTGATCCGGTTGTCCAGCACGATGCGGTACCGCTGCGTGACGCGGTGGCCGTACTCGGCGTTCTCACTGTGCCGCAGCGCGGGGTTCAGCGGGCCCACCTCGCGGAAGACCTCCGCCCGCATGGCGAACAGCGCGGAGTAGATCGTGGTGATCTCGCCCTCGTCACCGGAGATCCAGTAGTGCAACTGGAGGCTGCGGTACCGCTCCACCAGGCTGTCCGGGATCAGCGGCTCCGGGTCGTAGGTGCCGCACACCACCCCGAGAGTGGGATCGGAGGTAAGCAGGTCCACCGCGTGCTCGACCACGTCCTCGGCCAGCGCCAGGTCCGAGTCGAGGAAGAACAGCACCTCCCCGCGCGCGTGCTCGACGCCCAGGTTGCGCGCCGCCGGGGCGCCGATGTTGGTGTCGGTGACCACGACCCGGACCCCGTGCCGGAGGGCGATCTCCACCGAGTCGTCGGTGCTGCGGTCGTCGACGACGATCACCTCGAGGTGCGGGTACGTCTGCCGCTCCAGCGCGCTCAGGCACAGGTCGAGTGTGCGGGCGTAGTTGTAGTTCGGCACGATGACCGAGACCAGTGGCTGTGGCTGCGGCGTCATCGGTGCCCCCCTCGCCTGGTGCGGCGCAGCAGCAACGGCAGGGGCCGGCCGAGGCCGCTCCTGGTGAAGTCCGAGGTGCCGTTCACCCGGGGGAAGGGCTCGGCCGGGATCGGGACCTCGAGGAACTCGCACAGCGGGCCCCAGCCGTCGGCGACGTCGAAGACGAGCAGCCGCTCGGCCGGGATGGCGGCGATCACCCTGGCCGCATGCTCTTCGAACAGCCGGACGGCCCATTCGGGCTCCCGGTCGGCCGGTGTCGCGAAGGTCCGCGCGTCGAGGGTCGTGTCGACCATCTTGACGAACGTGGCGAGGTCGGTGCCGAGCAGCGACGACAGCAGGACGGCGGCCCTGCCCGGCAGCGATTCGATGCGCCGCCGCTGCGCGAACAGAGTCCGCTGCATGCTGGCCAGCCAGCGGTCCGGGTCCCGCGTGGTCAGGATGACCTTGGCCTTCGGGTAGTACTCGGCGAGCTGCCGCCAGTAGGCGGAGGTCGGGCCGTCCACGCACGATTCGTAACCGACGAGCAGCTGGTCCCAGTTCACCTCGCGGGTCGTGGCGGCGGCGAGCCATGGCCTGATCTGCTGGGGGTGGGCGAACACGTCCACCATGTGGTGGCAGGGCCCGAGGCCGAGCCGCTCCAGCGCCGTCTTGAGGGAGAGCGTTCCCGTCCGGCCGAAGCCGGTGCCGATGATCTGCATGGCCGTTCAGTCCTGGGCCGCGAGAATCCGGGCGGGCTTCTCCATGCGGGAGAGCACGAGGCGTTGCAGCACGCCCACCGCTCCGCCGAGGGCGCCGGTGAAGGTGACGGCGAGGTGGACGCCGGAGAAGTAGACGCCGAACGGGACGCCCCGCTGGGCGTAGGCGAAGCGGTGGGTGCCGGCGTCCAGAGCCATGGCGGCGGCGACAAGCGCCGGCGGGACGAATGCGCCGGCGCGGCCCACCGCCATGGGCAGGGCAAGCGCCGGGACCGTGGCGAGTAGCAGGACGCCGCCGATCGCGCGGGGCACGGAGTCCCCGGGCGTCTCTCCCCGGCGCCAGTCCATCGCGCTGATGCGCGCGCGGCGGAACACCTTGCGCAGGATCGTCCGTACCGTGGCGTCGTGGTCCTTGCGGCCGCGTATCGCGTCGCTCAGCTTCACCTCATAGGACCGCCTCACGCGGACGCGGTAGTCGGAGGAGACGGTCTCGCGCAACCGCGGGTCGAAGGGGCCGATCTCGGCGAACACCTTGGCCGGGACGGCGAGCACGGCCGCGTGCAGTTCCAGGGTCGGCCGGTGGGCGGGCATCCACCAGCGGTGCATCTGCAGGGCGCGGTACTGGGAGGCCAGGCTCTGGGACACCAGCGACTCCGGCCGCAGGATACCGCCCAGGGCACCGATCTCCGGGTGGGACTCCAGTATCCGCACCGCATTGTCCACGGCGTCCGGGTCGAGGGCGATGTCGGCGTCGAGGAAGAACAGGATCTCCCCGGTGGCGTGCTCGGCGCCGAGGTTGCGCGCGGGAGTCGGGCCGCCGTTGGCCTTGGTGCGCACCACCTTGGCACCCTTCGACGCGGCCACGCGCGCCGCGTCCTCGGTGCCGCAGTCATCCACCACGATGACCTCAATGTGCGGATAAGTCTGTTCTTGCACCGCATCCAGGCAGAGCCGTAACACGTCGGACCGGTTGTAGCTGGGGATGATGACCGAGACTAGCGGGTGCTTCCGGCTCATGATGTGCTCCATCGGCTAGAGCTCGTTGTTCCGACCACGTGCGTGTCAGACATCTGTCCGGTTCACGCTAGACACAGCGGCTTGTCCCATTCTTGTCGCGCCCGTCGTGCCGATCGCGCCTCCTGGCGGCGGCCGCTGACAAGGATGCGACAAGGACTCACGAGTACGTTCGACGCCGGCCCACTCACCGAGGATGGTGTTGATGAGCGACCGGGACGCAGTGATCGAAAAACAGCTCACCACCGCGCCGCCCCAGCCCGAGAGGGATTGGGCGACACGTGTCCGGCGTTTCGTCCGCCCGCGGCGGCGCTGGTGCTGGGGCACCAAGCTGGTCGCGACCGCTTCGGTGGCGTGGCTGCTCTTCGTGCTCTGCCACCTGCTGGCGAGCGGGCGCACCTCGCTGTGGGCGCCGGTTGAGCTGATCCCGCCGCTGCTGTTCCTGGTGGTCCCCGCACTGCTGATGGTCGTGGCCCCGCTGGCCCGGCCGGCCCGCTGGCAGATCATGTCACTGCTGGTGGTCACCGCGGTGCTCGGCGCCGGGCGGAGCGGAGTCAACTACGCCACCCTCTGGTACACCCCGCCCCCCGCACGCCTGGGAGCCATCACCGTGGCCGCCTGGAACACCGAGTTCTGGGACCAGGACTGGCGCACCGCCAAGGGCGAGCGGTATTCGCCCGAGTTCTACGACTACCTGCACAAGCTGAACGCCGACGTTCACCTGCTGACGGAGTACCTGTACGTGGACACCCAGGCAGGTGACATGCGGTCGCAACGCTGGACGGCCGACCTGGCGATGCGCATCGACAAGCTGGCGGAGCTGCGCCGCGAGTTCCCCGGCTACCACGTCGCGGTGTCCGGCGAGCAGATCACGCTCTCGCGGTTCCCGATCGTCGGGCACCGCGGCCTGGACATGCGCCCGTGGCTGCCGGCCGACCAGAAGCAGATACCCGAGGCGCTGCGGGACTGGCCGGAGGGCTACACGGTCGAGACGCTGCGCACCGACATCGACGTGAACGGCAAGATCGTCTCCTTCTACGACGGGCAGATCTCCCAGCCTCCGCTCGAATGGCGGCTGTACAGCCCCGAGTCCCGCGACATCAACTTCAGCCGGACCCTCCGGCGGGAGGCGAGCTACCGGGCCATCAGTGCGGACATCGCGGTCAACCCGAATCCCGCAGTGCTCGCCGGCGACCTGAACACCTCCCCGGCGATGGGCATCCGCCGCCTGCTCCCCGAGAGACTGGTCGACCGGACGCCTGTGCTCTCGTCCCTCTATCCGGCGACCTACCTGGCCGGGACCGCCGAGCTGTGGCGGATCGACTGGCTGTACACCACCCCCGACGTGACGGTGCACAGTTACGAGCTGCCCGGCGCCGAGGGGCTGTCCGACCATCGGGCCCAGCGCATGGTCATGTCGGTGTCCTGACCGGCGCGGGCCCTGCTGGAGACCTGACCAACGAAGGGAACGGATATGCCTGACGAGATGGCCCGGCGTGGTGATGTCGCAGTCATCGTGCCGAACTACAACAAGAGGAAGACCCTGCGGGCCTGCCTGGAGTCGGTGTACGCGCAGACCTACCGCCCGGCCGAGGTCATCGTCGTCGACGACGTCAGCACCGACGGCTCGCTGGAGATAGCGCGGGAGTTCCCCTGCACGATCGTCGAGTCGCCGCGCAACCAGGGGCCGGCGGGGGCCCGCAACCTCGGGGTGGCGAGCAGCTCGGCTCCGCTGCTGTTCTTCGTCGACTCCGACACGGCGCTCGCGCCCGATGCGATCCACAACGCGGTCAAGGCGTACCGGGAGACGCCGGACTGCGGCATGGTCCAGGGCATCTACGATGCCGAGCCGCTGTACGACGACGGCCCGGTCGAACGCTACCGGGTGCTGTGCGAGCACTACGAGCGCTGCCGGACCACGGCGACGTTCCTGTCCTGCACCCTGATCCCGCGCCAGGTCTTCGAGGAGACAGGAGGGCTGGATGAGCGGCTGCGCGACGGTGAGGACTTCGAGTTCGGCATGCGCGTCCCGGCCCACTACCGGCTGGTGGTGACCACCTCCGTGGTCACCAAGGCCGACGACGAGGACAGGTTCTGGGGGTGCCTGGCGGAGCGGTTCGTCCGGTCCACCACGCTGCCGGTGATCATGGTCAGGGCACGGCGGCTGCGCGATGAGGGCAAGGTCGGCTTCCAGCTCAATATGATCGGGACAGGACAGCACAAACGTCGAAAACCGCCACGGGTCTCCTCCGCTTCGGCGACGGCTACCTTCCTCACCCTGCCGCTCGCGCTCGTCAGCCCCTGGCTGCTGGGTGTGCCGGCGGCGACGCTTGGGGTGTTTCTCTGGAGGAACCGCGAGTTCATCGGGTTCGCTCGCCGGCACCGAGGCGCCCGCTTCGGGCTGTGGGTCAGCTGGATGCAGCTCTGCTTCCACACGGCTTTCTTCCTCGGCGCCTGCGTGGGGCTGCTGCGTGTCGCCTACGAGCTGGGCCGCCGGCAGGGAGAACCGGTCAGGACCGGCCTGTCCCCGGTGCCGTCGGCCGGGACGCGCGAGTGAGAGCGATCAAGCTTCCCCGGCTGCCGCGCTGGCTGAAGCGGGCGCTGGTCGCCGCGTTCGCCCTCGCCGTTGTGGGCGCGATCGCGCTGACGCTGTCCCGGCTGGACTGGGGCGTGGTCGCCGTCCTGTTCACCCGGCGCGAAGCCGGGCAGCTCAGCCTCCTGTTGGGCGGCGCGCTGCTGGCGAGCATGGCGGGACTGTCGTTCGGGTTCCTCGCCTGGCGCGTCGTGCTGCTGGAGACCGGCCCTCCTGTCAGCGAGCCGCGGGTGGTGCGGATCTTCTTCGTCGGCTTCCTGTCCAAGTACTTGCCCGGACGGGTGCCCGGCATGTTCGCCGTCACCAAGGTGGCGGCGGCCAACGGCGTCACCTTCGGCAGGCTGATGAGCGTGGCGGCGCTCGTCATGAGCCTGGTGCTGCTGAGCGGGTTCACGGTCGGGCTGCTCGCGGGCGTGCAGATGCTGGGGGCCCAGGCGGCGTGGCTGGCCGGAGCCGCCGTGCTGATCGTGCTCGTCCTGGTGCGCCCGCAGATCATCAACCAGGGCTCCGCGCTGCTGCTGCGGCTGCTGCGCCGCCCTGCGGCGGCCAAGGCCGCGTCGATCCGGGGAGTGCGGCTCGCGGTCGCCTGGCAGAGCCTGTCGTGGGTGGTCACAGGGTTGCACCTGTGGCCCCTGGCCATCGCGATGGGGGCGTCTCCGTCACGCTCCCTCGCGCTCTGCGTCGGCGCGTTCACGCTCGCCACGTCGATCGGCATCGCGAGCGTGTTCATCCCCGACGGCATCGGCGTCCGCGAGGCGGTGCTGACGGCCGCACTGACCGTGGTGCTCCCCGCCCCGGCCGCCGCGGTGGTGGCCCTGGCCAGCCGCCTCGTCTCCACCGTCAGCGAGGTCCTGCTCGGCGCGGCCGCCCTCGCGACCGCCGAATACCTCATCCGCCGCGGACGGACCGATCCACAGGAGGCTCCTCAGCCTGCCGGTCCCCGGCTCGCCGACTTCGGCCATCGTGGCGAGCAACCATGACCATGCGCACGCGACCGCAGAACGTCCGCGCGACGGCGCTCGCTGGGGTGCGCGGATTGTCTGTCGTCCCGACGGACCTCGATCAGCTGTGCGGTGCACGCGCGGCGCAGCGGCGCTGTCGAGCAGCACAACGGCGACCCCGTACGCTACAGCGCGCCGCATCGCGGGCTATCCGCCTCTCGTATCCTGTCTGCCCGTGGCTGGCGAACAGCGCGCACGTGGAGATGAGGAAGCCGGCCTGAGTCGAGTTGGCCCAGTTCCGGCAGGTCTTGAACCGGGCTCTCCCGTAGCCGCCCGAATCCCGGAAACCGTCCCCGCGGCGAAGCTAACCTCGCCGCGGTGAGCACCGATGTCGATATCCGAAGCTGAGTGCACGGGTGTCCGAAGTCGTCTGCATGCAGAGAGCCCCCGGCCCCTCGGCGGCGAGGACGTCCGAGTTCCGCTGGGCTTCGGGCTGGCGAAGCCTCTGCGGCCGCCGCGGGGTAGTGCAATCACCCCTGGTCAAGCCCGCACGGGCAGTGACGCCGGAGCACGCGTCGTTATTGACACTGCCTCCCGCCACTCCCCGGCGCGGCAAACCACCTATCCCGGTCGCCGGGCCGTTCACGCTCCACAACAGCGCAAGAGGTAAGGCCGGCACTACCAGAGATCAGGGTGTCGGCAGGAATGCCCCTCTTTTGCGGCTATATCTAGGGTTTCGGCATGACCTTTTCTCGCGTACTAGTGACCGGCGGACTCGCCCTGGGCTGCCTTGCCACCACGTTCCCCGCCGAAGCCGCGGCCGCACAGACCGTGGCCCGCGGCGCCGTGGTCTCTTCGATCCTCGTGGAGAAGCTGGACAAGGGTCAGGTCGCCGAGCGGCTCAAGGCGACCGGCATCGATTCGGCGCAGGTGAAGTATGGCGTGAGCGCCTATCGCGTGGTCTATCGCACCGTCGACGCCAAGGGCCGGTCCACCACCGCCAGCCAGTTGGTCGCCCTGCCTGACAACGGCCGGCGCGACCTGCGGGTCGTCTCATGGTTGCACGGCACCACGGTGTACCGGGGCGATGTGGCCTCGGTGAACGAGAAATCCACCGACCGCGCCGCGGCGCTGCTGTTCGCGGGGGCCGGGCATGCGGTATCCGCCCCCGACTATCTTGGCCTGGGCACGGGGCCCGGCCACCACACCTACGGAGACCCGCGGACCACGGTCTCCGCCCCGGTGGACGCCCTGCGCGCGACCCGCGCCTTCACCCGCGGGCACCAGCGCCGGCTCGACGCGCGCGTGCTGGTCAGCGGCTTCTCGCAGGGCGGTCCCGCGACCATGATGGTGGGGCGCTCCCTGCAACAGGGGCAGGACCCGTACTTCCGGCTGGGCGGACTGGCCCCGATCGCCGGCCCGTTCGACCTGAGCTCTTTCGAGGCCGCCGCCGCGAACGACAAGATCCGGATGGCCTCGCTCTACCTGGCCTACTTCGTGATCTCCGCGGACCGCTACACCGACGTCTACCGCACGCCGAGCGAGGCCTTCCGCGCCCCGTACGATGAGCAGGTGGAGAAGCTCTTCGACGGCAACCATCAGGCCGCGGAGATCGCCAAGGCGTTGCCGCCGACGTCCGAGAGGTTGTTCACCGCGGAGTTCCTGGACAAGGTCCGCAAGCCGACCGGCAAACTGAAGGAGCTGCTGACCTCGCTCGACTCCACCTGCAACTGGAAGCCGGACGTTCGGGTGCGCCTCCATCACGCCAAGGGCGACAAGGACGTCGCCTACGACAACGCGCTGTACTGTCAGCGTCAGCTGCGTTCCCACGGCGCGAGGCAGACCCTCACCGACGCCGGGGATGTGGATCACAACCAGACCGTCCGTAAGGCGCTGCCGTTGGTGGTCGCCGGCTTCACGGGGAACCGGGCTTGATCCTTCCGGTCTCAGCGATGTCCTCAGCAACGATTCCAGGAATCACCCGAGGCCGGTACGTCCGGACTGCTCAGGATCGAACATCATGAAGACACGTGAGTTGGACCGGCTGGAACGAGTGCATCTCTGCAGGGGGCAAAAGCCCTTTCGTGGCTGCAGCACTGCTGAACGTGAACGCCGCCGGACCCTCATGATGGGGGGCCGACGGCGTGTGGCCTCAGCGGCCGGAGGTCAGGTCAGGAGCCAAAGGTTCATGACCACGCGCACGCGCCGGGGCGGGCTGAGAAGACTTCGAAGCCGAAGTCCTCGACAGTCTCCCACGGTGCGACTTCGCGGCGGTCGCCGTTGAAGCCGGGCGCCGAGAAGAAGCACCAGAACTCGGGGGTCTGGTTCACCGCCTGGACGACGGGCGGGACGATGTAGGGCTCGTCCCTGGCGATGATCCGCAGGTCGCCTGCTGCGGTGTAGGCGCAGACTCCGATAATTCTGGGGCAGGGCAGCGGGGCGGCCTGGGCGGCAGCTGTGGTGGGGGCCGCGGCGGAGGCGGGGAGGGCCAGGCCGGCGGCGGCCGTTGCCGTGGCCAGCAGCACTGCGACTCTGCGGAGGAGGGCCGTCATGGGTGACTCCTTTGCTTGTACGGGAGTGTCTGCAGTGGCAGACACCTCACTCAACAACAATCTGCAGTTGAATGACAACACAGAGTGACAGAAGCTTGGCGTCCGTGCTCCACGGCGCCCCCCACCACCGGACCCCGTCGAGGTGTGCCACGACGTCGTTGATGAGGGAGGAGAGTTCGGCGCCGCCCGGTCGCGGCCGACCGTCACCCAGATGATCCCGCCCCTGAACCGCCGGCGGACGTTCCTGCGATGGCAGATTTCGACGGCGAGTGACGTCTTGCCGAAGCCGCCCGCGCCGACAATGCCAGTCTCAACGGCGGCGCGACCGCCGGCCACCGGTCCCGCGCGGCTCGCCCCGGTGTCCGGACTTGCCGGAACCACCCGGCCCGGGCTTGCCACGGGCGGGCCGGGCCGCCGGCTCGGTCCGCGTGCCAGGCCAGTGGGACGGGCGGGTGAGCGCGGGCGGCAGGCGGGTGCCGGCGTCGCCCTTGGCGGCGTTGAGCTGGGCCTGGGTGAGGAAGATGCTGCCGGTGAGATCGGCCCCCGACAGGTCGGCGCCTCGCAGGTCGGCCCCGATCAGGTCGGCCTGCCGCAGGTCCGCCCCGCGCAGGTCGGCCCCGATCAGGTACGCCCCCCGCAGGTTGGCCCCGCACAGGTCGGCGCCCCGGAGCCGGGCCCCGATCAGGTCGGCGCCCCTGCGGTCCTTGCCCCGATGCCCCGCCCTGACCAGCTCGCTCGTACGCAGCAGCAGCGTGTTGACCTCGGCCCGGTGCGCCGCCACGTCGACCTTCTCCAGCACGTCGGCGCTCTCGCGGGTGAGCCGTTCGGTCTCGTCGAGGGCGCGGCGCAGCTCGGCGTGGATCTCCCCGGCGGCTTCCAGGCTCAGCGCCTCGGCCAGATACCAGAGCAGCTCGTGCAGCTGCCGCATGACGGGGAACACCGCGTACAGCTGCCGCGCCGTGCCCGGCGCCTCCCGCCAGCTCCTGCCCTCGAAGGTGACCTGCGAGACCTTCTGTCCCGCCCCGAAGCAGTCGAACACGGTGCAGCCGGCAAAGCCGCGCTGCCTGAGCTGCTGGTGGATGGAGCAGCGGAAGTCGTCGCGCAGGTTGCGGCAGGGCTCCCCGGCGTCCTTGTCCATGGCGAAGTCCGCCGAGGCGGAGAAGGGGAGCGCGACACAGCACAGCCCGAAGCAGCTCTCGCAGTCGGCCAGCAGGCCGAGCTCGCGTGGGTTCGTTCCGGGCAACGGGCTGGTCTCCTCACGGACGGGCGGCAGATCAAGGATACTCAAGGATGCACGTACGGCGTCGTCGTGGTCAGCGCCACGAACCCGAGCCGCGACAGGATGGGCCGGCTCTCGCTGGAGGCGTCGACCTGCAGGTACTCGTAGCCGAGCGCGGCCGCGAGGCGGGCGCGGCAGGCGACCAGGGACCGGTAGACGCCGCGCCCGCGCCACTCCGGCAGGGTGCCGCCGCCCCACAGGCTCGCGAACCCGGTGCCCGGGTGCAGGTCCATGCGGGCGGCGCTGATCGGCACGTCGCCGGCCATGGCGACCACGGCGATGAGGGTGCCGGCGGCGAGTTGGTCGAGCAGACTTTCTCTCATGCGGTGGCGGGGCGCGCCGAAGACGCGCTCGTGCACGTCGGCGACCAGTTCCACGCCGTCTCGTCCGGTCACCCGGACCAGCCGCACGCCTTCGGGGACCTCGACGCCGGCCGGCGCCTCCCCCGTCCCGAGCCACCAGTCCGTGTCCGTTCCGATGGCCTGGCCAGGCCGCGCCGCGTGGACGGCTCCGGTGGCATGAGGCGGCTGGGCGCTCCCGGGGTTCCGCGGGGGCGGGGTGCCGCCGGCGATCTGTGCGACCGAGGCGACCATGAGCGTCTCGGCGGGTTCGGGCGTGAAGCCGGCCGCCAGGAGCCTGCGGTCGAGGTCCGCGGGCCGGTCGTGGCCATAGAGCTTCCACTCGAAGGCCCGGCCCAGCGACCCGAAATAACGGACCTGCTCGGCGATCGCCGCGTCCGCGCCCTCAGCGTCGAGGTCTGACCAGATGACGCCGTTCCAGCCGTGCTCCGTGCCGACGTGCCGGACCACCCCGCCAGTCCGTTCCACCTTGGCCGAGGGCCCGTCGGGGCGGGCCTCGCGCCGCATCCGCCGGTCGAACTCGCCCAGCAGCTCGTCATGATTCATCCGGCCACCCCAGCATCCGCACCCGCGCCCCGCAACCGGATAAACAGGGCTCAGCCGCCGAAGCGGCGTTGCCTGGCGGCGAAGCTGCGTAGCGCGCGCAGGAAGTCGATCTCGCGGAAGGCCGGCCAGTAGGCCTCGCAGAAGTACAGCTCGGAGTAGGCCGACTGCCAGAGCAGGAAGTTCGACATGCGCTGCTCGCCGCTGGTGCGGATCACCAGGTCGGGGTCGGGCTGCCCGGCCGTGTAGAGGTGCTTGGCGATGTCGTCCACGGTCAGCGTCGCGGCCAGGTCGATCATGGACTGGCCGGCCTCGGCGCGTTCGTACAGCAGCTCGCGCAGGGCGTCGATGACCTCCTGGCGGCCGCCGTACCCGATGGCCAGCGTGAGGTGGAAGCCGGTGTCGCAGGTCCGGGTCGCCTCGACGGCGCTCTTGAGCACGCGGGCGGTGGTGTCGGGCAGCATGTCGAGCAGTCCGGCGACGTGGACGCGCCAGCGGGCGTCCGGCCGGTCGAGCCGGTCGGCGACCATCTGCTCGATCACCCGCAGCAGGAAGGCGACCTCCTCGTCGCCGCGGTGCTGGAGGTTCTCCGTCGAGCAGAGGAACACGGTCAGGTGCCGGATGCCCAGGCCCTCGCACCACGTCAGCACGTGCTCGATGTGCTCGGCGCCGTATTTGTGGCCGATGCTCGGGTTGGCCAGGCCCATCTGCCGGGCCCAGCGCCGGTTGCCGTCCATGATGAGGCCGACGTGGCCGGGCAGCGGGCCCGCCATGACCTGGCGGCGCAGGCGCCGGGCGTACAGGGCGTGAAGGAGATCAGTCATGCGCACCCTACAAGGATGACCCGCCCGGCGAGCCGGAAAGCACTATTGCCGGGTCGGCGCGGGTTCGGCGCTCTACTCCAGCGTGCGGGTGACCTTGCGCTCGGACCGGCGCGTCCCCAGGTCAGGGCCTTGGTCATCGATATCGTCGCCGATCAGCAGTGCCGGCTTCGCGCACTTCATCCGCCCGGTCAGGCACACGTTGCGCCGCCGTGTACGCCGCGCCGCGCACCTCGTTCAGCCATCCTGCCGGGCGTAGTCCCGGGATGGGGCGCTGGATGGGGTTGAACCGGGCCGGCCCGCCGGACACGGCCGGAGCGGCGAGTTCGACCTGGCCGAAGAGCTGCCACGGCCCTGACGGGGCGGCGACGACGAGATCGAGCATGAGCGGCCCGTCTTCGGCAGCTTGCGCGAGCGCGTCGAAGGTGGCCGGCAGCGGCTTGGCATTCCGGAGCAACGCGCCGAGCAGCAACCGCCGGTCGTCGGCCTGGTAGGGAAACAGCGACGTGTACATGCCGGTCCACCGGGTCGCGGGTCGTAGCAGCCGCCTTCCGAGCGTGGTGTGGCCGGTGGTGGCGAGCAGCAGATCGGCGGTGGCATCGTCCTGTTGCCAGCGGAGGGCGAGCCCCAGGATGTCAGGGAGGGGCGGCGGAATACCCATGGAGCGGGAGAGCCGGGCGATCCCTGAGAGGTTCGCCCGCTGGTCCAGGAGCGCCGCTCCCCACGTTCGCGATGCGCCGTGCAGACGCAGGTGCGCGTCGAGGACAAGCCCGGACGGGTGAAGCGGCCGTCCTTTCCTCAGGCGTGCGGCGGCGTCGAACGTCGCGGCGAGCCCTGACCGTACGGCGGAAGTGAACAGCCGCTCCATGGGCTTCTCCTTCACCGCGGAAAGCTTCCTACCAGGCAGAACTGCTACCCGAGGTGGCCGCCGAGCACCCTCTTCAGCGCGACTGATCCCGTCGATGGGGGGTAGTCGCAAGTGGGTGCAACCACCGCTATTAGGGGAGGCACACATGGACAGTCCTCGTACTGCCGCCGGCAGGAGCCCCGTACAACTGGCGGCGTTCGTCGTCGGGGCCGTGTTCTTGCTCGTCGGCGTGCTCGGCTTCATCCCCGGCATCACGACCAACTACGACGAGATGCGGTTCGCCGGCCACGAGTCCGACGCGCTGTTGCTGAACGTCTTCCAGGTGTCGATCTTGCATAACATCGTCCACCTGCTGTTCGGCATCGCGGGCATCCTCATGTCCAGGACGTGGTCGGGCGCCCGCGCCTTCCTCATCGGAGGCGGCGTCGTCTACCTGGTGCTGTGGATCTACGGCATGCTGATCGGGCACGACAGCCCGGCGAACTTCGTCCCGCTCAACACCGCCGACAACTGGCTGCATCTCCTGCTGGCCATCGGCATGCTCGCCTTGGGGTTCCTCCTGGCGCGCCGGCGTGCCCCTGCGGCCCGCTGAGCCGCCATCTTCGTCCGCACGCTCGGGTGGCGCTCGGAGGAGGCGGACTCGCCGGGTCCGCCCCCCCTGCGCGCGATGCCTACAGCACCCGCTTGGCCCCTGGCAGGAGGCGTACGAGGTAGGCGATCCACCAGCACAGCGGCAGCGCGAGCACCAGCATGACGGCGAACTTGACGACAGCGATGGCGGGCAGCCAGCGCAGCACGTTGCCGAGGCCGACGAGCACGAGCGGGTGGATGATGTACACCGTGAAGGCGTGGTCGGACAGGAATTTCCCGCGCGCCCCCTGCCGGTTGAACCGTTCCCTGAACCACACGGTCAGCATGATGATCATGCTGACCGCGAAGACGGACTCCCACAGGGCCGTCAGCGCCGACGACAGCGCCCCGGTGGTGGTGAACGCCACCGGCGCCAGCACCACGGTCGACACGCCCGCCACGACCAGACCGAGCAGCCCGGCCCGCTCGGGCAGCGTCTCGAACCAGCGGCGCCGGAAGGCGACGCAGCCGAGCGCGAACATGGCGGCGTACTGTGGCAGGAAGTTCGGCGTCGGCAACCCGAGCACCGGCACGTAGGTGCCGGTGGGCACCGCGATCCGCCACAGGAACGTGGCCGCCGCAAGCCCCAGCGTGAACAACGCGATCCACCTGAAGCGCAGGGGCGCCGGGCGCTGGTCGAGTGGCGCACGCAGGCTCCGCCAGCCGGCGTAGGCCAGTGCGAAGACGATCAGAACCTCGGCGAACCACATGGGCCCGGGATCCCAGGAGGCGAGGTAGTACTGCCAGTAGGGCGTGCCGTCGTCGCGCCGGATGTACTCGCCGAAGGTGATCAGCGGCCGCAGCAGCACGAGGAAGACCAGCAGCGGGATGCCGAGCCGTACCAGCCGGTCGCGGAGGAAGGCGCGGGCACCCTTGCGGTCGTAGGAGCCGGGGGTGAAGAACCCGGAGACGAGAAAGAAGAACCCCATGAAGAACGCCTGGTTGAACACCACCAGCATGTCGAGCGCGACCCCCGACGGATCCTTGGCGGGCTCGACGTAGTACCAGAGCGGGATGTTGCCGTAGGTGATGGCGACGTGGTGGGTGACGACCAGCACGGTGAGTGCGGTCCGTAAGTTGTCGATCGCGTAGACCCTGGTCGTGGGCTCGGTCTTCCTCATCGGGCGCACGCCCTTTCGAGGAGGTCGGCCAGCGCGTGCGCGTGCGCGTCGAGGTCGTGCTCGGGGTAGGCCATCCAGTAAGCGAACATGTTGTCGACGGCCGCGGAGTGGGTGATGGCCATGACCCGGGTGTCAAACTCCCGGAACTCGCCGGTCTGCTGCCCGAGGCGGTAAATGTGCTCCAGCGAGAGATAGATCTCCTCGTTGGCCTTGATCCCGTATCGGGGTTTTCCGTCGGCGGTGCGGAAGTTGGTGAAGATCTCCCCCAGCGCCGTGAGCTGGGTGCGGTGGCCGCGCATGTGCTCGGCGACGGACAGGATGTGCGTCCTGAGCAGCTCGGTGGCCGACTGCAGGCCCTCCATCTTGGCCAGCACGTGCTCAGCGATGGCCCCGTAGGTGCGCTCGACGACCTCGGTCATCAGCTCGTCCTTGCCGGCGAAGTGGTAGGAGATCACGCCCTTGCTGACGCCCGCGTGCTGGGCGATCCGCGCCAGCGACGCCTGAGCGAACCCGACGTCGGCGATGATCTCCACGGCGGAGGCCACGATCTGGGACCGCCTGGCCTCCTCGATGAAGGAGCGAGCCTTCTGGCCGTCCGGCTCAATTTCTGACCGCATGGCTAAAATTTAACACGTGCGGATAGTCAGCGACATATCCGGTCGGGACCGAATACGGTAGCCCATTGACGATCGGCCAAGCCCGTAAGCCTTCCGGAGTCTCTTCTTGCGTACCGCAGCGGCAATCCTCTCCTTCGTGCTCGCCATCACCATCCTGCCCGCCCAGCCGGCCACCGCCGCGGTTTCCGCCTCGCCGCTGCCGGGCGGCAAGACCACCTATGTCGTCTCGCAGGGTCATCTGAAGGCCACCTCCCGGCAGAACTGGGTACGCCTGGGCAGCTACCGCTTCGCCGCGGACGGCACGGTGAGCGCCGCCCTGTACCTGTGGTGGCAGCGTCATCCCAAGGCCAGGCAGCGCACCGGCACCGTCCCCGACCCGAGCTGCACCACCAAGGCGGGCGGTGCAGCATCGAGGCCCCGCGCCTGCGAGGTGCTCACCGCCGGGGGCTTCACCGGCGCCCCGGACGAGAGCCGCGCCGGGACGTACACCGTTGCGGGCAACGTGCTCACCATCCGGTGGAAGATCGCCCAGACGTGGACGGAGCAGTGGTACGTGCGGCGCTCGCCTGACGGCAGGCTGGCCCGCCTGGACCTCAAGCAGAGCACGCTGGCCACGCACGGGTACGGCTACGGCAGCAACGCCGCGACCAGCACCCGGCGCGCGATGAGCTCGGTGAAGGCGTTCCCCGGCTCGCTCAGGCAGGACCTGACGAGCTGGGCGAGCGGCAAGCTCGTCACCTCCGGCAATCAGCCGTTCGGCCACTCCGCCTTCCGCGCCTGCGCCGCCACCACCTCGTGCCTGACCTACCTGCAGCCGTCCTCGCGCGGCGCGTGCCAGAAGTCGGGCGGCTGCCCCAAGTACGGCGGCGGAACGCGCCCCAACATCAGCTCCATCCAGTATTACCTCACGATGATCTCCAAGTCCGACCGCCGCGACACGCTCTGGCACTGGTGCACCTGCCTGGCGATGGAACGCGGGGAGTTCTGCTACACCGGCAACTCCCACGTCAAACCGCTCATGCAGATCATCGACGACACGGGGGCCTTCCGCGGCTGGGTCGGCGCGGAGGCATCCTTCTCGACCGGCTCCCGGGCGACAGACATGCTGGCGGTGCTGCGCATCTCCGACTTCCGCTGACCGGTCCCAACCTGTCGTCATGCCCGCGCACCACCACGATCCGTACCGCGCCCCGGCGTGGAGGGCGCGGCGTCAGTACACCGGCCGTACGAATGACACTGATCAGATGATCCGGAAGTTGGCCATCATCATCATGTCCTCGTGTTCGAGGTTGTGGCAGTGGAAGACGTACTTGCCGCGGTAGGAGTCGAATCTGACCAGGACCTCGGCCTGGTCGCCGCTGGCCAGGTCGACGGTGTCCTTCCAGCCGGTGGCGTAGGGACCGGGGTCCAGCACCTGGAAGGGCGCGAGGTGGATGTGGATGGGGTGAGCCACGTTCTGCGCGCGCAGCTTCCACCGCTCCACCGTGCCGAGCCTGGGAGTGGCCGCGATGTGGTCGGGGCTGAACGCCCGGCCGTTGACGGTCCACAGGCTCATGCCGTGCCGTTCCGCGCCGCCGCGCTGGAAGGTGAAGGTCCGCTCCACGACGGCCTCTGACGGCGACAGCGGCCGGAAGTCGGTCAGCTTGGCCGGGATACGGCTGTCGTCGGGTGCCTTGCGAGCCACCACGAACCGCATGACGTTGGCGGTGCCGTCCTGGCCGAGCCGGTTCGTCACCGTCACCTCCTGCCCGATCGGATAAGCCGAGAAGTCGATCACGACGTCGAACCGCTCCGCCTGCGCGATCTGCAGCTCGGCGTGCGCGACAGGTGCGGCGAGCAGGCCCAGGTCGCTGCCGATCTGGACGAACGACGCTCCGCCTGGCGGCGGCGGGTCGAGCGCGAGCCGGTAGCGGCGGGCGTTGGAGGCGTTGAGGATGCGGAAGCGGTACCGGGTGGCGGTGACCTCCATGACCGGCCACGGCGCCCCGTTCACCAGCACGCAGTCACCCAGCACGCCGCTGATGAAGTCGCTGTGCACGTCCGGGTAGATCATCGATCCGTCCTCGGCGAAGGAGCGGTCGGCGATCATGAGGGGGACGTCCCGGTCGCCCTTCGGCAGCGGCAGCGCTTCCTCCTCGTCGTCGTGCACGAGGTGGAAGCCGGCAAGTCCCTTGTAGACCTGCGGTCCAGTGTGGTCCATCCGATGGTCGTGGTACCACAGGGTGGTCGCGGGCTGGTCGAGCGGATACACGTACTCGTGGGCAGAGCCGGGGGTGACGAGGTCGGTGGGATAGCCGTCGTGCTCGGCGGGCGTCCTGCCGCCGTGCAAGTGCACCACGACGGGCTCGGGCAGCTCGTTGCGGTGGCGCACGACGGTCTTGCGGCCGCGCCGCGACACGATCGTGGGGCCGGGGAAGATCCCGTTGTACCCCCACACCTGTGTACGCAGGCCAGGCAGGATCTCCGCCTGGCCGACACGCTGGGTGATCTCGTAAACGCCGGTGCCGGCGGGGCGCAACACCGGGGGGATCGGCAACGGCACGGTGAACGGCTCCGGCAGCCGGGCCGTGCTGCGGAGCAGGCTCCCGGCACTGGACTCGGTCTCCACGTTCGCGCCGCCGCGCGAGGACCCTCCGCAGCCCGCCAGAGGGGCCAGGATCAGGCCGCTCGCGGCGGTCCGCAGGAGGCGCCGCCGGGACAGGCTCACGACTTGCCCCTCCGCGAGTTGTCGATCAGGACCGCGGCGACCGCGCCCACGACGGCCAGGACCTGCGGGCCGAATCCGATGACGAACGTCCACGGTGCCCGCATCGTGCCGTTGGCCACGACCAGCCTGCCCAGCACTTCGCTGAACAGGACGAATCCCACAGCCAGCCCGGCGAAGAGGCCCAGAATGGCTACCCCGAGTGTTCTCATACCGCCGAACGCTAGATCGCCGTGGCAGCCGCGGTAATCGGCTGGAGGCGACAGCCGGTGTCAACATCGGACGACTGCGGGCTGTCGGCCGGCCTGGCTATCCTCGGGTTCGTGCAGGCAGGCAACCGTCAACTGCTCGGCGACGCGGCGCTGGGCGCGGCCGTATCGGCCGTGGTCGCCGTGGCCGTCGCGATGGATCTCGGCGGCACGCGCGGTCCCGGCCTGGTGGCATACGTGTTCGCGGCCGGGCTGGGCGCGCTCATGCTCGTACGGCGGCGCTTTCCCGTGCTGGCGCTGGCGGCGACCGCGGTCGGCCTGATCGCCTACCACGCCGCCGGCTACCCGCCGATCGGGCTGGCCCTGCCGGTGGCGGCCGCACTCTACTCCGCGGCCGAGGCGGGCAGCCTCGTGGTCGCCGCGACGGTGGCGGGGGCCCTCGTGCTGGTGAGCACCATGTTCCGGCTGCGCGAGGGCGATGACCCGGAATACCTGCTGGGGTTCGAGCTGTCGTCCACGATCGGGTTGATGGTGGCCGCGATCGCGCTCGGCGCGGCCGTGCGGGCAACCCGGCTGCTGCGTGCCGAGCAGCGCCGTACGATCGCGCGGGCCGCGGCAGAGCGCGAGCGCGAGGCCCGGCGGCGAGTGGAGGAGGAGCGGCTGCGGATCGCGCGGGACCTGCACGACGTGCTGGGCCACACGATCGCGGTGATCTCCGTCCAGGCCGACGTGGCCAGGGAGGCCCTCGACGACGACCAGGCCGCGGCCCGCTCGGCGCTGACGATCATCCGGCGGGCCGGCGACGACGCCATCCGCGAGCTGCGCGGCACGCTCGGGCTGCTCAGGGACGACGAACAGGGCGCCGGCCGTGCGCCCACGGCCAGCCTGCGCCACCTGGACGCGCTCGTGGCGGCGACCGCCGGCAGCGGGTTGGCGGTCCATCTCAGCACCGAAGGGGAGCCGGTGTCCCTGCCCGTGGTCGTGGACGCCACGGCCTGCCGGATCGTGCAGGAGTCGCTGACCAACTGCCTGCGGCACGCCCAGGCGACCAAGGCCGAGGTCTGCCTGCGCTACGAGCGCGACCGGCTCGGCATCACCGTCACCGACGACGGGCGCGGCGCCGACCTGCCTCGCGAGCCGGTCGGGCGCGGGCTGGCCGGAATGCGGGAGCGGGCCGCGCTGATGGGCGGCCACCTGGCGGTGAGCTCGCGGCCGGGGGCCGGGTTCCGCGTCGAGGCGTCGCTGCCGCTGAAGGCGCCGCGATGATCCGGGTCGCGCTGGTCGACGATCAGGAGCTGATGCGCGCGGGGCTGCGGGCGCTGCTGGAGCGGGCGGCGGACATCACCGTCGTCGGCGAGGCCGCGGACGGCTTGGCGGGATACGCGCTCGCGGTCGCCGAGCGGCCTGACGTCGTGCTCATGGACATTCGCATGCCGGGGGTCGACGGGATCGAGGCGACCCGGCGGATCGTGGCCGACGAGCGGCTGCGTGATGTGCGGGTCGTCGTGCTCACCACCTTCGACACCGACGCGCACCTTTTCGACGCCATCCGCGCGGGCTCGTCGGGGTTCCTGCTGAAGAACGCCGCCCCGGACGAGCTGCGCGCGGCGGTGCGCACGGTGGCGGGCGGCGAGGCGCTGCTGTCGCCCTCGGTCACCCAGCGTGTGCTGGCGGCCGTCGCCGACCGGCATCATCCGCCTCGGGGGCGGCTGCCGGCGGAGCTCACCGAGCGCGAGCGAGAGCTGCTCGCCGAGATCGCCGCCGGGCGCTCCAACGACGAGATCTCCCGGCGCCTGTTTCTCAGCCCGGCCACCACCCGCACGTATGTCAGCCGGCTGCTGACCAAGCTGGGGGCGCGCGACCGTGCCCAGCTCGTGCATCTCGCGTATGAGAGCGGCCTGGTCCAGCCGGGCGAAGACGACGGGTCTACGGTGACCGGCCCGCTGCCGCGCTCCAGGCCATAGCCGGGGCTCGACGAGGCCGCTGATCCTCATCCACAGGGGCAACACGTCCTCGACACGATCAACGAGACCGCAGCCCGGCGGACCAGCCAAACGGCAGACCCCTGAAGATGGCGGAGGCGTGCCTGGGACTATCTTTCCGAGGGCGCTGCGGCTCCTGTCCGGAAGAAGCGGGCGGTGTGGTCATCGGCGGGAAAGTACGCCTCGACGGCGATCTCTTCCAGCGTGACGTCGAAGGCGGCGCCGAACGTCGTGACGGTGTTGAAGAAACACAGCTCCGCTCCGAGATGGCTGATGCGGATGGGCAGGGCGATGTCGGCGGGATCGGGCGGCGGCGGATCACCGTCGGGGCCGTAGGACAGCAGTTCCTCATACAGCGCGCTCAGCTCCGGATCACCGGTGTGCGCCACCTGGCGGGCGAGCCGGGGCAGCAGGTACGCGCGGACCTGCCCGAGGTTGCGCAGCCGCGGCGCGAACCCGCCCGGATGCAGGCCCAGCCGCATCATGTTGACCGGCGGCCGCAGCAATGACGCCTCCACGCCCTCCAGGAAGACGTCGATCGCGGTGTTGGCGAACAGCAGGTTCCAGCGACGGTCCACGGCGAGCGCCGGATACGGTTCGTGCCCCCGCAGGATCTGCTCCAGGACATTCCGCGCCGACGCCAGGTGCGGATCTCCCAGCGGCCGCTCGCGGATGATGGGCGCGTGCCCGGCCGCGACCAGCAGGCGGTTGCGTTCCCGTAGCGGGATGCCCAGATGCTCGGCCAGGCGCAACACCATCGCGCTGCTGGGAACGGTCCGTCCCGTCTCCACGAAGCTGACGTGCCGGGTGGACACCTCCGCCTGGATCGCCAGATCGAGCTGGCTGAGCCCTCTACGGTGCCGCCACTCGCGCAGCAGCTCACCGACCGGCCGGTCGTGCATCATGCGGCGATTATGGCCCCACCTCCTCGATCATCGCGATTACATGGCATGTAATCGACAGGGCTGGGCAGCCGCTGCGACGGTGGGCCCCATGAGCGAAAGCAGCAAAGCCGCAAGCAACAAGCAACTGGTTCTCCACGGCTTCACCCAGTTCGCGGCGGGGAACATCGACGTGCTCCGCACGCTTCTGCACGAGGACTTCATCGAACACAGCCCGGGAAACCCCTCGGGGCGGGAGGCGTTCATCGCGTTCATCGCCGAGGCTCCGGTGGCCCGCGCCCGGCTCGACCTCAAACGGGTCATAGCCGACGACGATCATGTGATGATGCATTACCACATGGCCACGGACGACGATCCGCGCGGCGTCGCCGTCGTCGACATCTGGCGGCTGATCGACGGGCAGATCGTCGAGCACTGGGATGTGGTCCAGCCGGTGCCGGAAGCCGCACAAGTTCCCCACGGAATGTTCTGACCGGGCGGTATAAAGCAGATATCCACCTCGATCGAGATCGATGCGCCGGCGATGGCGGTCTGGTCCGCCCTGGCTGATTTCGATGGCTATCGGGCCTGGAATCCGTTCATCTGTGAGGCGTCCGGTCGCCTGGCGGTCGGCAGCAGACTCACGCTGAGGATGTTCCCGGCCGCCGGGCGAGCGATGACCTTCCGGCCGACCGTGCTGGCCGCTGTCCCGGGATCCGAACTGCGCTGGAATGGCCGGTTGTTCCCCGACCGCCTCTTCCCGGTCAGTGATCGGGTCTTTCACCTCGACCGGCACCCGCCCAACCCACAGATCCACCACCTACACCGCGTGTCCCGAATCGTTGCCGATGGTTGATCTACCAGGAGGCGGGCGGCCGAATCGCGGCCGCACCTTCTCCGGTCACAGGATGCTCCATTGAAGGTCATCGTCGTTGTTGCGTGGCGCGATGACCCGCCTGATCACCTCGGCCGCCTTGTCTGGAGAATGCGTGGATTTCCGCGCGTTCGTGGAGATCATTCGTAGCTCCCGAAAATCCCGCAACACCGGGTAGCCGCTCCCCTTGGTGATGTCCCAGCCGTACGTGTCGGCGAAGTCGAGGTAGGCGTCACGGCCGTACCCGAACCGGCGGCAGTGGACCTCGACTGTCACCAGGTCCACTCGGGCTGGCCGGTTGAGGCGCTGTCCCAGTCACACAGGACAACGCCGCAACGAGACAGGACACCGCGCCTGAGGATCACGGCGGGGCGGGTCCTTCGAACTTCGCCACCAGGTTGCGCTCCATCGGGTTCTTGATCAGGCAGGTCCGGCTCAGCGCTTCGGCGTCACCCGGCCGTGGCCTGGAGTTGGCGCTCTTCCTCCGCGGCCTTTTGGTCATATGTGGAGCGAGCGGCAGAAATCTCCTGCTGGTGTTCCTCAGTCCAGATCACCAACGATTTGATCACCTCGTGCAGCGAGATACCGAGCGCGGTCAGCTCGTAGTCCACCCGGGGCGGCACCACCGGGTAGACAGTCCGCCTGACAAGCCCGTCCCGCTCCAACTGGCGCAGCGTGACCGTGAGCATCCGCTGGCTCACGCCGTCGACGGTACGGCGCAGTTCGGAAAACCGCATCGTCCGCCGGTCAAGGAGGGCGATCACCAACAGCGACCACTTGTCTGCGACGCGGTCGAGGATGTGCCTCACATCGCAGTCCGCCCGAACATCCCACTGCCTGGCCTGGTCGTCCTCGGTTCCCGTGCAGTAACCCAGTGCCTTTGAAGTGCCGTCTTCCATGGCTCCCCAGGGTGACGCAAGATTCCCTCGTTACCAAACGGAACCATGAGAGAGAGTTCCCGTGTCCACCACCGTTCAATCCCCGGCGCCGTCGCTACGCCTGACGCCACGGTCCTGGGGCATGCTGCTCGTCCTGTGCGGGGCGATCTTCCTGGAGGGCATCAACGTCGCCATGCTCAACGTGGCGCTGCCCGCCATCCGCACCGACCTCGGCCTGTCCACCGGCGAACTGCAGTGGGTGATCAGCGCCTACGTCCTGGGCTACGGCGGATTCATGGCCGGTGGACTGCTCTACACCTCCTTTCAGTTCGGCGCCGCCCTCGGGCTCGCCGCCGGCACCGCCGTCATCGTCGCCACCACGGCCGGCGGCAGCGCAGCCGACCTGCTCGGCGGCTATCGCGCCGCCCTGGCCGTCCCCATCGCCGCCGCGGTCCTGGCCGCTGTCATCAGCGCCTTCGGACTGCGCAAGGAGCAAAACCAATGACCGTCACAGCCACGTCCTTCGCCGAGATCGAGAGCGAGTTCAACGCCTTCGTCGGCGCCACCGTGTACGCCACCATGGTCACCATCGACGCCAAGAACCGCCCCCGCACCCGCGTCCTCATCCCCGTCTGGGAAACCGTGGACGGGCAGCCACGCGGCTGGCTGGCCACCTACAAGACCCCCGTCAAGGCAGCCCACCTGGCCGGTAACCCGCACACCTCCTTCTCCTACTGGAAACCGGGCAACAACTCCGTCGCCATCGAGGCCGTGGCCACCTGGACCGAAGAGCTGGACGTCAAGCGGCACGTCTGGGACCTCTACCGCGCCACCAGCCCGCGCGGGGCCGGCTACGACCTCGGCAACTTCTGGCGATCGCCCGCCGACCACAAGCTGCATGTCCTTCGCCTAGACCCCTGGCGCATTCAGGTGATCCGCGGCATGGACCTGCGCAGCCGGATCTGGACAGCGCCAGAGGCGTGACGTCGGCCACGGTGTGAGCGGCCCTGCCACTTGCCGACTGGACGCAGCTGCGGTTGCCGATCGAGGCACGGCGAGACTTCGGACGATGCGACCGGCGCCGGCACGCCGACTCACCAACCCCTGACCGGCGCCGGCCCGCGCCACCGCCCACACCCTCGGCGAGGCACGCGGCTGGAGCCGACGCGTGGGCAGCCGTAGGTACGGCGTGGTGATCGGTGCGCGCCCGCTTGGGGCTGTTCGTCAACGTGGCGGGGCCGGCTCACGGCGCGGCCATGTGGTCAGGGCCAGCTCGGCGATCTTGGCCAGCTCGGCCGCGCCGGCTCCGTCCCGGGCACGCTGTGACATCCCTTGGAAGACGACGGCGAAGTAGCCGGCCAGCGCATCCGGGTCGGCGTCGGCGGGCAACTCGCCTTCCCGCTGCGCGGCGCGCAGGCGTTCCTGGAAGACCGTGAGGTTGCTGTTGCGGAGGTCGCGCAGGAACGCCGCTATCCCGGCGTCCTGGACGGTGACGTTGGTGGCCGCGCTGATGGTCAGGCAGCCGGCCGGGTGGGAGGGGTCGGGGAAGATCGCCGCGGCCTCGCGCAGGATGCGGGCGAAAGCCCCGTACGCCGTGGGCTCCTCCTGGAGCGCCACGCCGACGAACGCGCCGACAGGTGAGCGCCCGTAGGCGTGCACCACCTCCTTGAACAGCGACCCCTTGTCGCCGAAGGCGGCGTACAGGCTGCCCGGCCTGATGCCCATCGCCTCGGTGAGCTCGCTGACCGAGGTCGCCTCGTAGCCGCGCTCCCAGAACAGCCGCATGGCCTCGGCGAGGGCCGCGTCGCGGTCGAACACCCGCGGACGTCCTCGTGCCGCACCTGTCTTGCTCATGCTCACATTGTAGAGCGTTCACTCAAAAAGTCGTGCTACCGTACTTGTTGAGGGATCACTCAACAAATGGAGGGCAGTCATGGGAGCGTATGCACTGGAAGGCAAGGTCGCGCTGGTCACCGGCGGGAGCCGGGGGATCGGCCGGGGCATCGCCGAGCGGCTCGGCCGGGACGGGGCCGTCGTGGCCGTCGCGTTCGCCCGCGACGAGGCCGCGGCGGACGAGGTCGTCACGCGGATCCACAAGGACGGCGGGCGCGCCTTCGCACTACGGGCCGAACTCGGCGCCCACGGCGACGCGGCCGCGCTCTGGGCCGCCTTCGACGCGCGGATCGAACGGCACGCGCCCGGCGGAGGCGTCGACATCATCGTCAACAACGCCGGGATCGCGCGTAGCTCGAACCTGGCCTCGCTCACCGAGGAGGAATTCGACGAGGTCTTCGCGGTGAACGTCCGGGCGCCGTTCTTCATCGTGCGGGAGGGGCTGCCGAGATTGCGCGACGGCGGACGGATCATCAACATCTCCAGCGGCGCGGCCCGCCTCGCGATGCCGGAGGGCATCGCCTACGGCTCCACCAAGGGAGCCTTGGACACCTTCACCCTCAACCTGGCCAAGGAACTGGGCCCGCGGCGCATCACGGCGAACTCGGTGGCGCCGGGGATCGTCGACACCGACATCAACGCGGGATGGCTGCGCGGCAACCCGGAGGCCGAGGCGCACGCCGCGTCGCTGGCCGCGCTGGGCCGGGTCGGGCGGCCCGATGACATCGCCGGCATCGTGGCCTTCCTCGCCTCCGACGACGGCCGCTGGGTGACCGGCAGGGTGATCGACGCGACCGGCGGCGCCGGACTGTGACTCCCCTTCCCGTCAGGAGCGGCGCCGCGCCGCGTTCGGCAGCGGCGGCGGGAGCGACGAGGGGCGTGCCCGGCGAGCCGGGAAGCACTATTGCTGGGTCAGGGCGAGCTTGACGCCGAGCGCGGCGAACGCGGCGCCGAACCCGCGTCGCATCCAGGTCAGCACCTTGGGCCGGGAGATCACGTGGTTTCTGACCGCGGCGGCGAACAGGCCGTACCCGGCGAAGACCACGAACGTCAGCAGCATGAACACGGCGCTCAGCTCCAGCATGCGGGCCAGCGCGGCGGGCTCGCCGGTGCTCACGAACTGCGGCAGGAAGGCGAAGAAGAAGATCGACAGCTTCGGGTTGAGTATGTTGATCAGCACTCCGTCGGCGATCACCTTGGCCGCCGGGCGCGGGGCGGCCTCCTGCTCCACGCTCAGCGCGCCCCGCTCCCGCAGGGTGGACCAGGCCATGTAGAGCAAGTACGCCACGCCCGCGTACTTCAGCACCTGGAAGGCGACGGCGCTGGTGTGCAGCAGCGCCGCCAGGCCGGTGACGGCCGCCGCCATGTGCGGCACGATGCCGAGGGTGCAGCCGAACGCCGCCACGACGCTCGCCCGCCCGCCGCGCGACAGGCCGGCCGCCAGCGTGTAGAGCACGCCGGTGCCGGGGGTGACGATGATGACGAGCGAGGTCAGCAGGAACTCGATGCTCACAGGCGGCGGCCTTCCTCAAGGCGGGTGGTGCCTGCACCCAACCACTCCCCGCCTTCTATGTCAATCTTTGTTTATTTTAGTCGGTACGGGGCCAGGCGTCACCCCAGCCGACGTCCCTGGCCTCCCGGTAGAGGTCGCCCTGCCGCTTGGAGACGATCACATCGCGGAGCTCGTTCGCGTCGGTGCACAGGCGCAGGGACACCACGCCCTTGCGTTTCTGCGGATGGCGCAGCACCCGGGCGGCGGCCCGCGGCCACTGCTCGGCCGTCGCGGCGACGTAGGAGAACTTCTCGTCCTCGAAGCTGAGCGTGCCCGCCTTGATCTGGCGGTGCAGGGGACTCCTGGGCAGGCGGACGGAGAAGTGACACCAGTCGCGTCCGGGCTGGATCGGGCACCGGCCGTCGTGCGGGCAGGGGGCGACGATGGTCATCCCCTGCTCGGCCAGCACCTCCCTGGCCGCGGCGATGGCGGCATAGCCGACCGGGGTGCCGGGCTCGATGATGATCACCATGGCGGCGCCCGTCGCGAGCCAGCGTACGACGCGCGGGCGGTCTTCTTCGGGAAGCTCGCCCAGCGCGTACGACATGGTCGCCAGGTCGGCCGGAGGCCGGTCGAGGCCGGGGCGGATGGAGGCGTGCCGCCAGGCCGCCTCGCGCAGGGCGGCGGTCTCGGACGTGCGCGCCAGGCGCCGCCCGAGGTCGATGATGCCGGGATCGTGCTCGATCACCGTGACCTGCCGCAGGGACGGCCAGGTCTCCCCCGCCGCCCAGATCGCCGCCCCGGTACCGCCGCCGGCGTCGAGGTGGGTGACCGGCTGGAAGCCCGGTGCCTGCGCCGCCGCCTGGCGCATGGCGGTCGCGGCGGCGGCGTAGGTGGCGGGCATGCGGTACGCGGCGTAGGCGGCGATGTCGGCCGGTGTTTTGATGTGCGCGCCCTCGGGGGACGGGCCGGTGCGGTAGCGCTCGGTGAGCTGCGCGACCGAGCGGGACAGCTCCTGCGGGGAGTAACGGGCCAGGAGCTTGTCCAGGGCGGCTCGGAGTTCATCGGGCAGCATGGCTGGTCTCACCTTCGAACCCCCGTCCATCCCGCGATATCAACCGTGGACATTATCAACCATGGCGACGGGTACCGGTGTCGCCGTGACGCGCCGCCGGAGATCGCGCGTGGCGAGGAACAGCAGCACCGCCCACACCGCGCAGTAGCCGCCGAACACCGCGCCTCCGCGATCGCTCAGCAGCGCCCCGCCGAGCATCCCCACCGCTCCGACGGCGGCCACGCCGGTGCAGAGCCAGTGCGCCGTCAGCACCATCCGGTACGGCCACCGCCCCGCGAACCGCACCCGCCCGGCCAGCAGGACCGCCATGATCAGCACCCCGGCCCCGGAGTTGCCCCACTGGGCCGACGCCACGTCGCCTGGGCCGTAACCCTGGTAGCTCTCGGGCGCGACCGTGGGACCGCCGGTGACACCGAGCCGTTCCTGGAGGGCGTACGAGATCTTCGACGCCACGTACAGACCCGTCCAGCCGATGGCCGCATACATCATCTTCATGCCACCCGACTCTGCCGTGGCGGCCCGGGGTCCGGCTCCCCCGTGCGGGGGATGGGGCTCCCCCCGCGGAGCTGTGCCCCCGGCGAACACACCCGCTCCCAGGCCGCATCCGGCGGTAGCCTCCGGGCCATGGTGATCGTCGACGGGGTTCCAATCGCATACGAGAAGGCCGGGCCGGAGCGGCCGGCGGGCACGGTGGTGCTGCTGCACGCGGGCGTGGCCGACCTGCGCATGTGGGAGCACCAGTTCCGGGCCCTGTCCGAGCGCTACCGCGTGATCCGCTACGACCAGCGCGGATCCGGCCGGTCCGGGGACGCCGAGGGCGAGGTGTGCCACCACGAGGACCTGCTCGCCGTCATGGACGCGCTGGAGGTCGAGCGGGCGGCGCTGGTCGGCTCCTCGATGGGCGGCGCGTACGCCACCGAGGCCGCGCTCGCCGCCCCCTCGCGCGTGGCCGGGCTCGCCCTGATCAGCTCGGGCCTGGCCGGTCACCAGTGGCCGCAGGACATGCTGGAGCAGGCCCGCGAGCGGGTCCACGGCTCGGTGCCGGCCGACCGCCTGGCCCGCTACAGCGCCGGCGCCGCCGGCCGGGTGGATCCCGCCGATGTGCGGGCGATGGCCGAGGCGCACACGCTGTGGCAGGTCGCGGGCCCCGAGCGCGGCCGCGAGGCGCTCTGCGACGCGGTGTGGGAGGCGGCGGTGGAGATGTGCTGCCTGGTGTTCGAACGCATGTGGACCGGCCCCAGGTCCACGGCACGTTTCCTCGCCCCGCCCGCCGCCCGCCGGCTGCCCGAGATCACCGTCCCGACATTGGTGATCAACGGCCTGTCGGACGTGCGCGGCATCCAGGAGGTGTCCGGGCTGCTCGCGGCGGGCATCCCGGGCGCTCGCCGTCTCGACCTGCCCGAGACCGGCCACCTGCCGCCGCTGGAGCGGCCGGCGGAGGTGACGGCGGCGCTGGAGACGTTCCTCGCCGACATCCCCTGAGGGGCGCTGGAGACGTTCTTCGCCGACATCTCCTGAGTGGCGCCGGAGATGTTCCTCGCCGACGTCCGCTGAGGTCCGTCACCCCTCTGAGTGAGGCCAGGCGGTCGGCGAAGGGTGCCGGGCCAGGATTCCGCCGATCGCCGACGCCAGCAGGTCCCGGTGCTCCTGCGGCATTTCGCCCGCCAGCGCCTCCAGCCGCTCGGTCACCGCGTCGTGCGCCACCCTCGCGACCCGTTCGCCGTCTCGGGTGAGCGTGATGCGGCAGGCCCGCCGGTCGCGGGCGTCCCGCGTGCGCGCCACCAGGCCGCGTTTCTCGGCCCGGTCGACCAGCCCGGTCAGGCTCGACTTCTCCAGGTGCAGCGCCCGGGTCAGCTCGGTCATCCCGACCGGCCCCCCGATGAGCACGCAGAGCAGCTGGGCCTGCTGCGGCGTCAGCTCGTGCTCCCGGCTGACCTCGGCGAAGACCTGCTGCACCAGATGCGCCAGGCGGACGAGCGCCTCGGTGAAGCGCAGGACCGGCTCTCTCGTCGTGACCACGGAACCGAGTCTAGTTGACAGTGGTTCGCAAAACGAACTATTTTCGTTCGCAGAGCCAACTGTTCGCACAGCCAACTAACGGGGCGCGGCCCCAAGGAGATTCTCATGCCCGACCACGGCCACACCGGACGCCGCGCCGCCGCGCTGGCCGCCGTGCCCACCCCGGATGACGGCGTGCGCCTCACCGACGTCCGCGTGTGGGACGAGACCACCCGCCCCACCGGTCCTCGCCCCGACCCCGCCCGCCGCTACACCCCCAGGGAGCAGGCCAACGGCCGGCACCTCATCGATGTCCACGATCACCTGCGCGCCGAGCTCGCCCAGCTACGCGACCTGATCGACCAGGTGGCCGCGGGCACGCTCGACGCGGACGCGGCCCGCTCGCACATCAACACCATGACGATGCGCCAGAACAACTGGACGCTCGGCGCCTACTGCGAGTCCTACTGCAGGCTCGTCACCATGCACCACACCGCCGAGGACGCCATGGTCTTCCCGCACCTGCGCCGCGCCGAGCCCGGCCTGGCGCCCGTGCTCGACCGCCTCACGGAAGAGCACCACGCCATCCACAAGATCCTCGAACGGGTCGACCGGGCCCTCGTCGCGTTCGTCACGGACCCGGCCGGCCTGGACGACCTGAGCGCCGCCGTGGACCTGCTCACCGACAGCCTGCTTTCGCACCTGTCGTACGAGGAGCACGAGCTCGTCGAACCCCTGGCCAGGCACGGCCTCTAGCTCCCGGCCGGGGCGGGAACGCGCGCCGCCGGGCCGCGACCACGACCCCCAGGGCGACGGCCACCAGCGGGAACGCGGTCCACGGCAGCGCGCCCGCCCCGGCGCTCTCCAGCACCACCCCGCCGGCCAGCGACCCGGCGGCGATCCCGGCGTTGTACACGGTGGTCTGCATGGACGTCGCCACATCCGCGTGCTCCGGTCCCGACGCGTTCACCAGCGCCGTCTGCAGCAGCGTCGGCACTCCCCCGAACGCCGCCCCCCACAACGCCACCGCCACCAGCAGCACGCCCGCCGAAACGCCGAACGCGCCCGTCATCGGCATCACGACCGCCATCGCGGCCAGCGCCAGCACGAGCGTCGCCCGCAGCCGCCGGTCGATCACCGCGCCGACCATCAAGATCCCGGCCACCGTCCCGGCCCCGAACACGAGCAGCACCAGACTCGTCCGCCCGGGCCCGGACAGCTCCGTCAACGGCGCCAGGTACGTGTACATCGCCTGGTGCCCCACCAGCACCAGCATCGTCACGCCCAGAACCGGGCGCACGCCGGGGATCACGGCGACCCGTCGCAGCGGCACGCGTACCGCGGCCGGCTCGCCCGGATAGTCCGTCACCTGCCACAGCACCCACCCCACCAGGACGACCGCCACCACCGCCAAGCCCCCGAACGCCGCCCGCCAGCCGAAGGCCCCGGCCAGCGCCGCGCCCGCCGGGATGCCCGCGCACAACGCGACCGTGATCCCGGCGGAGACGATCGCGATCGCCCGCCCCCGCCGCTCGGCCGGGACCATGCGGGCCGCGTACCCGACCAGCATCGCCCACAGCACTCCCCCCATGACGCCGGCCAGCACCCGCGCTCCGAACGTCACGGCGTACGACGACGACACCGCGGTCACGCCGTTGAGCACCGCGAACCCCGTCAACGCCGCGACCAGCACCGGCCGCCGTCTCAGCCCGCGCAGCGCCGCGGTCACCGGGATCGCGGCCAGGAACGACGCCACCGCGTACGCCGTCACCAGGAACCCGACCCGCCCCTCGGTCACACCCAAGGCCCCGGCCATCTGGGGCAGCAGCCCGGCGGGCAGCAGCTCCGTCATCACCGCCGTGAACGCGGCCGTGAACAACGCCAGCAGGCCCGGCCACGGCATCTTCCCCGCGCGTACCCGCCCGGCGATCATCGCATCTGACATGCGATCATGCTGAAACATTCACATCAATGTGAAGGCAAGTCGCCGAGGAGGGCGCATGAAGATCGGGCAGCTGTCCCAGCGGACCGGCGTACCCACCCGGATGCTGCGCTACTACGAGGAGCAGGACCTCCTGCATCCCGACCGGGCCGGGAACGGCTACCGCGACTACCCGGAGCCGGCGGTCTACCGCGTCCAGCAGATCCGGGGACTGCTCGACTCAGGGCTCACCACGGAGATCATCCGCCGTATCATCCCGTTCCTCGACACACCCGACGAGATTCACCTCCACCCGGACTGCCTCACCCCGGAGCTGGCCGGCCTGCTCAGGGCCGAGGCGGCCCGCATCCAGCAACGCATCGACTGCCTGTCCCGCAACCGCGACGCCATCCACGCGTACCTGGCCGCGATAGAGGCGAGCCCGGCCGCCGCGGAGACGAGCCGGACCGCCGAGGCATGAGCGTGGAAACGCTGGCGGATCTCCTTTCGGACGTGCAGCGCGGCACGTTCCCCGAGGCGGACGGCGGCCTGACCGTCCTGCCCCAGCCGTCGCCCCGCGATCTGGGGGTCATCGCGTTCACCGCGCACTCCGTGGTCTTCGCCGACGTCGACCCGGCCTGGATCCGGGACCGGCTCCCGGCGGACGACCTCTCGGCGCCGCTCTGCCCGCCGTTCCTGCAGGCCCTGGCGGAGCGAACCGGACGCCGGATCGGCAACGTCGACCTGCTCGGCCTGGCCACGCCGCGCCACGGCCCGCCCCCGATCCGCCTGGACGAGATCACCGACACCGATCATCCGCGGGTGGCGCGGGCACTCAGGTACCGCGACCCCGTGCGCGTGTGGACCTGCCGGGGCGGCCTGCTCGCGGTGGGACGGGGCGTGGCGGGACGATGGGAGGTCGCGGTCGAGGTGGAGCCATTCCACCGAGGCCGCGGCCTGGGCCGGCTCTTGGCCGCAGCGGCCCGCCACCTCGTACGAGAGCCCGTGTGGGCACAGGTCGCGCCGGGCAACGCGGCCAGCGTGCGGGCCTTCCTCGCGGCCGGTTACACGCCTGCGGGCGCCGAGGTTCTGCTTGCCGAATGAGACCCGGCGCGCAACTGGGCCCGCTCGGCGCGGAGACCGTCGTCCTGGACCCCTTCGTGGGCGACCGGAGGCGGCGTGGCAGCCGCTCGCCACGGTGGCCGCCCACCGGACGAGCGGATGAGCCCGGGGCCGCTGATACGCTTTATGCCGTAAGGAGTTCTGTCCGCTAGGAGAGTCCCGCATTGGTCGTCTACGCCGGTCAGGGTGACCCGCGCCGTTCGATGGCGCTGCTGTGGCGCAGCGGAGCGGAGCCGGGCGCGGCGCGGCCGGGGCCGAAGCCCGGCCTGAGCGTGGACGCGATCGTCGACGCCGCCATCGCCGTGGCCGACGCCGACGGCATGGCGGCGCTGTCCATGCGCAAGGTCGGCGAGCGGCTGGGCCGCACCGGGATGGCGCTCTACACGTACGTGCAGAGCAAGGACGAGCTGGTCGACCTCATGTACGACCGCGCGCTGGCGGAGCTGCCCGCCCACTACGACCTGAGCCGCGGCTGGCGCCCGGCCATCACCTCGTGGGCCGAGCACCTGTGGGCTTTCTACCTGCGCCATCCCTGGGTCCTGCAGGTGTCGCAGGCCCGGCCGGTGCTGGGGCCGAACGAGTTCGCGCTGCTGGAGTCGATGGTCGAGATCCTGCGGGCGACCGGACTGCCGCCGGGCCGGCTGCGCGGGGTGGTGGCGCTGCTGTTCGACGTCGTACGCGGGGCGGCCAGGACGGTCGCGGAGTCGCGGCAGGCCCCGTCCGAGACCGGGGTGTCGGACGAGGATTGGTGGAAGGCGCGCGCGTCGCTGCTGGAGGAGGTGGCGCCGGGGTTCGCCGCCCGCTTCCCCATGGTGACGTGGGTGGAGTCGGCGGACGACTGGCCCGGGGAAGGCGAGCCGTATCTGGAGCACCGGGCCGGCCAGGCGTTCAGTGCCGGCCTGTCCGTGCTGCTCGACGGGGTCGAGGCGGCGATGCGGGACGGCGGCCCGGCGCCCGGCTCATAGGCCGGCCGACCGCCGGGCCGCCAGCTCCGCCAGGTCGCGGACGAACCATATGTCGCGCCCCCGGTTCGCCTCGTGCACCCAGTCGCGCAGCGCCGAACTGGCGGCGGCGAAGCGGGAGATGTCCCCCACGATCGCCAGCCCGAGCCGGTAGTTGACGAACTTCTGCACGATCTCCCCCGCCACCCGGGTGCGCAGGGAGAAGAAGTCGTCGTGGAGCCGCTCGACGGGCACGGCGACCCAGGCCGCGCCGCACCCCCAGGCCTCGCCGATGAGGTCGAGCGCGTCGCGGTCCTCGCGCAGGAGCGGGCCGTCCGGCTCGCACACGTAAACGCCGTCGTCAAGCATGAGCGGTCTCCAAGTCCATGATCTCATTCAATCCCGCACCAGCGCGTCGACGATCCTCAGGACCTGGGCGCTCGCCTCCAGGCCGCCCAGCACGATGATCTTCAGGTGGGCCCGTTCCTCGTCGTAGACGAACTCCACGCGCAGGCCGTGGGGGCCGCTCGCGAGGGCTCCGGTGACCATGATGCTGATCCGGTCCATCTCGTTCCTGCCGATGCCGTCGATCTGCACGATGCTGGACACCTCGGCGCGCCGCGGGACCGCCGGAGGATCGACGGGCAGGCCGGTGAACGCCGCCAGATCCTCCTTGGCGATCAGGTAGCGCTTGCCGACCCGCACGGCGGGCAGCCGTCCGTCCCGCACGTAGTTACGCACGGTCTTGACGTGCAGTCCCAGCAAGCCTGCCGCCTGATCCACGGTGTATCGCTCCATAACACTCCCCATCATAGGGCATGTCAGGGAACATCAGAGAGTAACGCGGTGGTTCAGGCACCGGCCGTTCAAGTGGACTTTCAGTGATCTCCAATTGGGCATGACTAGTCTCACCTGTCATGACCCGCCTCAGTCCCGTCCTCGGGCCGCTCACCCCCCGTCAGCGCTGGCGCCGGGTCAGGCTCCAGGCCTACTCCTGGTTCCTGACCGGCGCGTACCGGCTGGGCGCGACGCATCCCGCCGTCTGGCGGCTCGTCGCGCGCTCCTACCACCCCGCCCTGGACCGGGTGGCGGCCAGGCACGCCCGGGTGGCGTGCCAGTTCGCCGCCGTCGACGTGCCCGCCTACCGGCACTTCCTGCGCGGACACGGCGCCGAGCACGCCAGGCGCCTGGCGGACTTCCCCGAGACCACCAAGCACAACTACGCCGGCGCGTACGACGAGGAGAGCCGCTGCCAGGAGGGCAGGCTGCACCGGGCGGGCGTGATCGTGGACGAGTCGTCGGGGTCGAGCGGCAAGCCGTACAACTGGGTACGCGGGCCGCGCGAGCTCAAGGGCATCTACCGCAACGCCGCCGGGTACATCGAGCTGGTCTTCCCCGGCAAGCGGCTGTTCGTGATCAACGCGTACTCGATGGGCGCGTGGGCCACCGGCACCACCACGGGCACCGCCATGGCCCGCGTCGCGATGGTCAAGAACACCGGCCCGGACCTGGAGAAGATCGCCGACACGCTGGAGCACTTCGGCCCGGGCTACGACTACGTGGTGGCCGCGTACCCGCCGTTTCTCAAGCACCTGCGCGACCGGCTCGACGAGGCCGGGTTCCCGTGGCGGGACTACCGCATCCGCGGCATGGTCGGCGGTGAGGGCATGACCGAGGCGCTGCGCGACTATCTGGAGGAGCGCTTCGAGGAGGTGCGCTCCGGCTACGGCGCCAGCGACCTGACCATCGGCATGGGCGCGGAGAGCGGATTCAGCGTCTGGCTGCGCAAGCGCCTGGCCACCGATCAGCGGCTGCGCGAGGTGCTGCTGGGCCCGGGCGAGCAGCGGCTTCCGATGATCTTCCATTACAACCCGCTGGAGACGTTCCTGGAGGTCAACGCGGCCGGCGAGCTGCTGTGCACCATCAACACCAAGAGCTGCCTGCAGCCCAAGCTGCGCTACAACGTCGGCGACGAGGCCCGCCTGCACACCCTCGCCGAGGTCAAGCAGGCCCTCGGCGCCGAGGAGTACGAGCGCGCGTGGACCGACGAGCGGCTGAACCTGCCGCTGTTGTTCCTGTTCGGCCGCAAGGACTCGACGATCTCCTACATGGGCGCCAACCTGTATCCGCAGGACGTCGAGTACGGCCTCTACCAGGGCAATCCGTACGCCGCCGCGATCAACCGGTTCTGCCTGTCGTTGGAGGAACTGCCGGGCCTGGAGTACCGCCCGGTCATCAACATCGAGCTGCGCGGCGATGTGGACCGCGAGGAGCTGGCTGCCATCTGCCGCAAGGGCGTCGTCGCCCACCTGAGCGCGGTCTCGCGCGACTTCGCCGAGTCGCTCAAGGAGGACCCGACGGCGGCCGACCTGCGGGTCAAGATCTACGGGCCGGGCGAGGGACCGTTCGCCGGGCTCACCAAGATGAAGAACGTCTACCTGGTGAAGGACGCATGAGAACCACCGATTTCAGCAAGGCCCCGGCGCAGGGGCAGGCGACGGCGATGTTCGTCGGGGCCACCCGCTACCGGGGGCCGCTGTCGATTCTGACGCTCACGCTGACGTGGTTCCGGATGGTGCGCGACATGAAGCGGATGCGCGGTTATCGCTGGCACAAGATCTACTGGGAGTTCCCGTACACCCTCGGCACGCTCGCGTTCTTCGAGGACCGCGACGCGCTGCTGCGCTTCGCCCGCAGCCGGCACCACCGCAAGCTCATGCAGTGGGTGACGGACGGCACGAAGAACGCCACCGGCGGCTACATCCGCCTCTACAACGCCGAGCCGGAGGGCTACAGCAACGGGATCTGGCGGGCCGAGGGCGGCCCGATGGCCCACATCGAGACGTTCACCCCGCTGTCGACGGAGGACGGCGAGGGCCCGCAGGTGAAGCGGAAGTGAGCCTGCAGCCCGTGGAGAGCCGCCGCGACCTGCGCGACTTCCTGTCCTTGACCGACCGCGTCTACCGGCGCGAGCCGCGCTTCATCCCGCCGCTGCACGCGCAGGTCCGCACGTGGTTCCGGCAAGGGGTGCCGATGTACGTCCTGAGGCGGCGCGGCCAGGTCGTGGCCCGGACCACCCTGCACACCGACGCCGCGCTGGACGCCAAGCTGGGCGGCGCCACGCAGCTGTTCGGGCTGACCGAGTTCGTGGAGGAGGCGGCGGAGGAGCTGTTCGACGGCATCTGCGCGGCCGGGCGCGCTCAGCGCAGGCAGGCCGCGTTCGGGCCGGTCTCGCTGCTGCCCAACCAGGCGGGCGGGGTCATCACCGCCGGCTTCGCCGAGCGCGGCTTCATCGACAGCGCCTGGAATCATCCCTTCTACCCGGCCGCGTACGAGACGTACGGCTTCACCCGCCGCTTCGAGGCCGACACCTGGATCTGCCCGGTGCCGGGCGAGCCGGTGTTCGACTTCGACGACAAGCGCATCGAGGCCGAGCGGCTGCGGGTGCACCGGGGCGACAGGAAGCGCGTGGCGGAGCAGCTGCCCATTCTGCGCGAGATGCTCAACGCCAGCTTCGCGCAGCTCGGCTACTACACCGAGATCTCCGCCGAGCAGCTCGCGGCGCAGACGGACGGGCTGGCGTACCTGCTGGACGAGGCGCTGCTGCTGTATCTGACGAAGGAGGAGCGGCCGATCGCGTTTGTGCTGTGCCTGCCTGACATTTCGCGATTTATCGCGAAAATTCGCGGCAACCTGCATCTGCTGCACCAGCTCCGCCTCCTCGCCACCCGCTCCCGCTACCGCCGCGAGGCGGTGCTCATCATCAAGGGCACCGTCCCCGGGGAGCAGGGCCACGGCTACATGCGGCTGCTCTCCCGCGAGCTGCACGACGGGCTGCGCCGGGGCGGCTACCACACACTGCGCAGCACGTACGTGGAACGCACCAACCCCGGCTCCGCCGCCCAGTACGTCGCCATGGGCGGCCGCCCGCTGCACGGCTACACCTTCTACGCCAAGGATCTTTCGTGAACGAGTTGCGGGCGCTCGAGCCCGACTTCTGGCGCGCCCCCAGCGCGCACAACACCCAGCCGTGGACGCTCACCTATGCCGGTGACGGGGCCGCGGTCGGCTGGGACCCGTCCAGGGCGCTGCCCGTCAGCGATCCCACGGGCCGTGACCTGCGCCTCAGCCTGGGGGCGTTCGTCGAGTGCTGCCTGATCGTGTGCGCGGACGCGGGCCTGCGCATCGCCTTCCGCCCGGACCCGGGGCCGCTTCGCGTGGGTTTCCTGTACGCCGCGGCGGAGCCGTACCGGACGCCCTTCACGACGGCGGACGTTCGGGCACGGGCGGCCAACCGCGGCGAGTACCACCCGGGACGCCTGCCCGACGAGGTGGC
The DNA here is from genome assembly GCF_052068215.1 of Nonomuraea sp. H19. Classification (NCBI taxonomy): domain Bacteria; kingdom Bacillati; phylum Actinomycetota; class Actinomycetes; order Streptosporangiales; family Streptosporangiaceae; genus Nonomuraea; species Nonomuraea sp. H19. The sequence goes on from NZ_JBQHCV010000024.1 coordinate 148,386, forward strand.
CTCCGCGCTGGACGGGATGCGCCGGATGCCCTGCCGGGACCTCGCGGACCTGCTGCACGCGGCGGACCTGAACCAGTTCGGGGACCCGGAGGTGACGCGGGAGCTGGCCGCCTGGCTGCGGCTCACCCGCCGGCACCGCCGCTACCTGCTCGACGGCCTCACCGACCGGGCGCTGGCGCTCAGCAGGGCGAAGGCGCTGGGGCTGCGGGCCTCGCTCGCCCTCTACCCGGCGCTGCGCCCGCTGGGCCTGCCCAGGCTGCTGGCCGGGGCCGCTCGGGGGCTGCTCGACTACGACGGCGACGTGCTGGTGCTGGCCGGGGCGGTGGGTGAGGAGGTGGAGCTGGGCCGGGTGCTGATGCGGCACTGGCTCACCCTGTCGCGCCTCGGCTACACCACGCATCCGCTGAGCCAGATCATCGACTGCGACGGGACTCGGGAGGCGCTGGCGCGGCGGCTGGGCGTGGCCGAGCCGCCGACGCTGCAGCACGTGGCCCGCGTCGGCCGGCCGAAGACGCCCGCCCCACCGTCGGCGAGAACGCGGACATGAGCCGGCCCTGTTCCAGGACCGTGGCTCTTCAGAAGCTCCGTACGGGAAGGCTGGTCAGCCCGTGCATGAGCAGGCCAGGACGCCAGGCGAGCTGCTCCTCGGCGACGGCGAGCCGGAGGCCGGGGAAGCGCTGGAGCAGGTGGCCGAAGGCGACCGCGGCTTCGGTCCTGGCCAGCGGGGCGCCGAGGCAGTAGTGGACACCGTGGCCGAAGGCGACGTGCTGGCCCGGAGGACGGGTGACGTCGAAACGATCGGGGCCGGCGAACTGCGCCGCGTCCCGGTTGGCGGACAGGAATGACACGAGCACCAGCTGGCCTTCCGGGATCTCCGTGCCGCCGATGGTGACGGGCTCCTTGGTGAACCGGAGGGTGGACGTGCTGATCGGCCCGTCGAAGCGGAGGAACTCCTCGATCGCGGCCGGCAGCAAGCCCGGGTCTTCGCGGAGCCTGGCGAGCTGCTCCGGGTGGCGCAGGAGCGCGAGCATGCCGTTGCCGATCAGGTGCACGGTCGTCTCGTGGCCGGCGACCGTGAGCAGGAACGCGGTGTCGACGAGCTCTCTCCGGCTCAGCACGCCCTCCTCGTCCTGGGCCTGCACCATGGCGCTGAGCAGGTCGCCGGCCGGCTCGGCCCGCCTGGCCTCGCACAGCTCGGCGAGGTAGGCGGTGAAATCGGTGGCGGCCCGCACGACCTCCTGGGGGTCCAGCGCGGCGCCCTCGATGGTGGTGTTGGACCATTCGATGAGGCGCGGCCAGTCCTTCTCCGGGATGCCGAGCAGCTCGCCGATCACCATGGCGGGCAGGGGCACGGCGTAGTCGCGCAACAGGTCGAACTCCGCACCCACGCTGTCGAGGAGGCCGGCGCTGATCTGCTCGATGCGGGGGCGCAGCGCCTGAACGCGGCCGGCGGTGAACACCTTGCCCACCAGCCGGCGTAGCCGTGCATGGTCGGGCGGGTCGACGAAGAGCATGTTGTGGGGCACCACGGCCTCGTAGCCGCTGCTGTCGCCGCCCTCCAGCTCGTTCGCCTTGATCAGGTGCGGGTTGTTCGTGAAGTCCTTGCTGAGGCGCGGGTCGGTGCAGGCCGCCTTGACGTCCTCGTAGCGGCTCACCACCCAGACTCCTACGCCTTGCGGGGTGGCAGTGCGGAAGACGGGCCGTTCTGCGCGGAGTCGTGCGAAGACTGGATGCGGGTCACGCAAATAGTCCTGATCGAACAATGACTCGATCATCGTCGCCCTTTCGCATACGGAATGGCAGGGCTTCACCTTATCGACCGGAAACGAAAATAGAAACACATTCGGGTTCGTACCGTTCATGTGCGGACGGAAGTCGAAGTGCTTTAGTGCGCCGATTACCCGGGCCGAATTCACCGAGTCGACATGATGCCTGCCTCGCCGTCGGCCCCCGCCGATATGGATATGGGCCGTCTCGGGCTTAGCTGGATCTCGGACGGAAAGCCTGAAAGAGCCTGCTCTACTGGCCGCCACCTCGGATTTCAGGAAACGCGGACCGTTGCGGGCGCCTGAACGCGCTCCCCTGCTGTTCGAGCCGGCCCGCCACGCTGCTGCGGCAGGCAGAGACAAAGCGGGCCGGGCGCTGTCCGCGAGCCCGGTCCCGGCCGCCGCTCACTCCTGTTCACCGGCCCTGACCTTCGACGAGTCACCGAAGTAACAGTTCCGTCGAAAGGCTTACATTCGGCGCCCACCTTCAGGTCGAATGATTGCTGTGACCTCACGGCAAGCGCGTCTGCGGCGGGCCCTGATCTGGTCGATCAGCGTGGTCGTCATCATCGTCATCGCCACCGTGACCTTCCGCCTGCTCACCGGCGCACCCGGCACCGCCTGGTGGCGACCGGTCATGGAGCGGCTTCCCCGCTACATGGTGCCGCCGTACTCCGCAGCGGATCTCCCTACCGTGGCGCTCACCATCCTCGCGGCCGCCACCCTCCTGATCGGCGTCGGTTGCTGGTTCGCCGGCCAACTGCGTCGCCGCCCCGGCCTGCGGCCGCTCACGCCGGAGGAGATCGAGGCCCGCCCGCCTGAGGGATCCTTCGACGCGCTCATCGCCGAACCGGGGACGCTGCTTCAGCGGATGAGCACCTGGGGCATCGTCCTCGGGTTGCTGCTGGCCGCAGGCACCCTGGTTTACATCGACGTCAGGTCCACGGAGGCCCCGCAGGAAGAGCGGAGCATCGACAGGTACATCCAAGCCGTGGAGCAGCTCGGTTCCGAGAAGATCGAGGTCCGCCTGGACGCGATCCACACGCTGCAACGCCTGGCGCAGGACTCTCAACGCGATCGTGTGACGACCGTCGATGTCATGGCCGCGTACGTGCGCGAGCACGATTCGATGTCACAGGCCCGGCTGCTCGGGCAGCCGGCCACCGACGTGCAGATGGCCCTGACCGTGCTCGGCAGCGTCTACGATGCGCCGAACACCGAGCTCGGGCACGACTGGGTCTGCAGCTGCAACTTGGCGCGCATCCGTGTGCCAGGCGCAGATCTGAGCGGCCTCAACCTCGGCACCGCCGTCCTGAGCCGGGCAGACCTGCGTGGGGCCCACCTGAGCGGGGCCAACCTGGCCCATACCGACCTGTCCGGCACCGACCTGCACCGGGCGTATCTGGACAGCGCAGACTTGCGGCACGCGGTCCTGTTCATGGCGAACCTCAGCGAGGCGGACCTGAACGGCGCAGACCTGCGCGGGGTGGACCTGTTCGAGGCGGACCTGAGGAGGGCGGACCTGAGCTGGGCGGACCTGAGCGGGGTGGACCTGTTCAACGCAGACCTGCGCCAGGCGGACCTGCGCGGCGTGAACCTGAGCGGGGCGAGCCTGAGTGGGGCGGACCTGCGCAAAGCGAATCTGCGCAAGGCGATCCTACGCGGGGCGGACCTGACGGGTGCGGACCTCAAGGGCGCGGACCTGACAGGTGCGGACCTCAGGGGTGCGAACCTGAACGCGGCCAAGACCGACGACGAGACCAAGCTCCCCGCAGGGGCCCCCGCCTACACCGGCCGGGTCATCGGGGAGATGGTCACCACTTCTCCCACTCGCTCGTCTTGACCGAACAGCGTTGAGCCAGGCTGCGGTGCCGGTCTGTCACTGAAGGGAACCACTGACGGCCCGCGTCAGTCCCCGCGCCCTTCGAGGGAGCCGGGACGGTACTGACAGGCCAATTCCAGCCAGGGCGGGGCCACCATCATGAAGTGCTCCCAGCTCCCCGGTTCCGCGTCACGGCCGCCTTGGACTTCGAGGAGGAACGTCAGCATGAAGCCCTCCCCGACGAGCCCGTTGACGATGCGGCTCAGCGTCTGCCTGTACTCCCGGGGCTCGCGGACAAGGTGGCCGTCCGGTTTGCGGTCGTAGACCCACTCCTGGTCGGGATAACTGGTCGCGGCCTCGTCCGTGTAGGGCTGCTTGAGCGTGTAGCCGTCCCCGTTCCAGGAGTCGTGGGTGAGCCCGGAGAAGAAGGGATTGGCGCACATCAGGTAGTAGTGGCCCCCTTCTCGGACGACTCTGGCGACCTCGCGGAAGACAACCCGGCAGTCCGGGACGAACGTCAGCGAGTACGGATGCCAGACCAGGTCGAACGACGAGTCGTCGAGGGCCGACAGGTCCCGCATGTCCCCCTGGACCGTACGGATGCCGACGCCGTAGTGCTCGGCGGCCGAGCGGTCACGCTCCAACTGCCCGGAGGAGATGTCGAAAACCGTCACGTCGGCCCCCAGCAGAGCGAAGGCCACCGACTGCTGCCCACCTCCTCCCGCCAGGCAGAGCACCTTCCGGCCCGCCAGGTTGTCGGAAATGCCCAGCTTCTCCAGGCCCAGATAAGCCCGGGCCTTTTCCTTGTCGAGGTCGAGCATGGGACGGGTGAACAAGGCGTCCGCCGCCACAAGAGCTTGCCAGCGTTCCTCGTTGTAACGGTAGACATCATCATGCACGGCAGACACCTTACATCCCCGCCCCCCGCCCAGCGGCGGGTGAAAGCGGCAAGCCGCATGCCGGTCTCCTGCTCGACGCGGGCCGGCCAGGGTGTGCAGGGCGGTGAAGAACGCGGTGGCGGCCGGCTGTCCGGCCTGGATGAGTCGCTCGATCACATCGCGTAGCTGTATGGCGGTCACCGCGGCGACGTCGGCGCCCGGTTCCACGGATCGCATCCAGCAGCGTGGTCCAGGACGTGCGGCCGGTCTCCAGCGCCGCGACGATCGAGTACGGCCAGCCGGGGATCATCGGACGTGTGGAATACGGGCCGGCTCATCTCAGCGCTTCGAAGTCAAGCGGGGTCGAGGTGCCCGCGGGTCTTGCGGGTGGTGGCGCCGTGGCCGTGGGCCCAACGTGGCCCGGAAAAAATCACCTTGCTGTCCTGGCTTTGACTCTGGTGGCTTCGGCTCTGGCTGTGACGCGGACGCCGGCTTCGGCTCTGCTGGCCCACGGGTCGTTTGATCTTGATGCCAGGTCGGCCAGGCGGCCCAGGTCGGACGCCGCTGACGAGACGCGAGATGGCCACTCCGACAGGATTGCTGCCGACGGGGATGGTCGCGATGACGGTGTTGGTCGCGGTATTGATCACCGACACGTTATTCGAATTGAAGTTGGTGACGTAGGCGTGGGGGTTGAGGGTGATCGCCACCCCGCCGGGAGCGAGGCCGACGCCGATCGTGGCGCTGACGGTGTTGTCCGCAATGCGGATCACCGACACGTTATCCGAGATTTCGTTGGCGACGTAGGCGCGGGTGCCGTCAGGGGTGATCGCCAGCGCGAAGGGGCGGTCGCCGACGGGGATGGTGGCGCTGACGGCATTGTCCGCAGTGTAGATCACCGACACGTCATCCGAGGTGTTGTTGGTGACGTAGGCGCGGGTGCCGTCAGGGGTGATCGCCACCCTAACGGGGCGGTCGCCGACGCCGATGGTGGCGCTGACGACATTGTCCGCGGTGCGGATCACGGAAACGTTGTCCGAGACGCTGTTGGTGACGTAGGCGCGGGTGCCGTCAGGGGTGATCGCTACCCCGAAGGGCATGTCGCCGACGCCGATGGTGGCGCTGACGACATTGTCCGCAGTGTAGATCACCGACACGTCATCCGAAGCGATGTTGGTGACGTAGGCGCGGGTGCCATCAGGAGTGATCGCCACCTCAAGGGGGCTGTCGCCGACGGAGATGGTGGCGATGACGGTGTTGGTCGCGGTATTGATCACCGACACGCTATTCGAATTGGAGTTGGTGACGTAGGCGCGGGTGCCGTCAGGGGTGATGGCCACCCCGAAGGGGCGGTCGCCGACGGGGATGGTGGCGATGACGGTGTTGGTCGCGGTATTGATCACCGACACGTTGTCCGAGGATTCGTTGGCGACGTAGGCGAATTGCCGAACCTGTGCGACGGCCGCAGCCGGCGTCGGCGCCGCCGAGCCGGCCATGATGACCACCGCGGCCACCATCAGCCGAACGACGCGGGACAACCCACACCGATCAGACCGACCCTGCACTCCAGCATGGCGATCTTTTCGGCTGTTCCCGATCCAATACGTGAACACGGGGACCTCCACATCGACGATGACCAGGGGCCCTTTTACGTCCGCAGGGCAGACCGTCCCGCGCAGCGGCGCACCGACTTGGTGGTCGTAACCGATAACTTGATCCACTCATCGGATAGGCCGCACTCTGGTCAATCTGGGACGACGTGGCGTTGACCATGGCCAACGCGTCCGTAGCGGCCCCGGCCCCGGTGTTGTATTGCGCAGCTCGGGGCCGAGCACCACGGGGCGCCGCGCCGGGTGCTGGTCGAGGTTCTTCCAGCCCCGGCGCCGCGGCCGGTCGTCCACGATGCGTTCGGCCGCGTCCCGGCCGGGGCTCGGCGGCGGGTCGTGCTGCGCGGTCATGGTGAGCTGGGCGATCTCGGTGAGAGTCGCCGTCACGCTGTGCAGACGCATGCTCTTCCCCTGATGCAGCCGAACATGGCTGGCCGGCGGTGCCACAGGCCGCGCGGAAACCGCCCCCGCTCTCCGTGGGCGGCACCGCGAAATCGTCGCCGCGCGATGGGGACATCGCCGCGTCATCGGGGCAGGTGAAGGAGACGTACCGTCATGCGGGGAGAGATCATGAGCGAGGGATATGACCGGGTCGCCGTCGTCACGGGAGCGGACTCCGGAATCGGCAAGGCCACCGCTGTGGCCCTGGCCGAGCAGGGCTTCGACGTCGGCATCACCTTCCACGCCGACCGGGACGGTGCAGCGGAGACCGCGGAGCTGGTGAAGGGATCGGGCCGGGCGGCGGCGGTACGTCGCCACGATCTGACCGACCCCGAGCGGGCGGCACGGGTGGTGGACGACCTGGCCGACGAACTGGGCGGCCTGGGTGTGCTGATCAACAATGCGGGAACCGGTACCGCCGAGCCGCTGCTTGACATGGACTACCAGCGCTGGCGTTCGGTCATCGCGGTAGACCTCGACGGGGCGTTCCTGTGCGCGCAACGAGCCGCCAGGCGCATGGTCGAGTCCCGCAGGGGCGGCCGGATCATCAACGTCACCAGCGTGCACGAGGAGTTTCCGAGAGTGGGAGCGGGGCCGTACTGCGCGGCCAAAGGCGGGCTGCGGATGCTCAGCCGGGTCCTGGCACTGGAGCTGGCCGAGTACGGCATCACCGTCAACACCGTGGCGCCCGGCGAGATCGCCACGCCGATGACCGGGCAGGAAGATCAGCTACCCCAGACCGGCAGCAGGCCCGGCTACCCGATCGCCAGGCCGGGCGACGCTCGTGAGGTCGCCGCCGCACTGGCGTTCCTGGCCGGTCCCGCCGCCTCCTACATCACGGGGGCGACGTTGTTCATCGACGGCGGTCTCGGGCTGATGGGGCCGCAGGCCGCGGGTGCGCTCACTTCAGGCGACTGGCGCCATGGGTGACAACGCCGGCCTTTACCGGCACGCGGCCCGCATGTCGTGACAAGCGCGCCAATGGTCGGCACCGGCCATCACCGTACCGGCGGCGACGCGCTTGCCGCCGGTCCTCGTTCGGCTCTCGCGGCCCGCCGGGGCCGCCAGGTGGCCACCAGCGCCACGGCGAGCAGCAGCTCGGCGATGTCCCCGCCGTAGTACATGATCTCCGCGGCGCCTCGGAGCTGGTCGGGAGGCGCCGGCACATCGACCCACAGCCCGGCGTACATCAGCTGGGACAGCCCGCTGTGGACCGCGATGGCCACCCCTAGGACGAGGAGCCGCTGCGGCACCGGCGGGCGGTGCGGGGCCGGGTCGGGGCCGGCGATCACCCAGGAGAACAGGTAGCCGGCCAGCAGGAAGTGCAGGTGCACCAGGTGGTGCAGCGGCTCGCTCGCCGTGGTGAGCCGGTAGAGGGGCGTCGCGTACAGCACGACCATGCCGCCCACGGACAGCACCAGCGCAGTGGCCGGGGCGCCGAGAACGCGGAAGGCACGAGACCGCAGCAGAGCGGCGAGACGGCGGGCGTAGGCGGCGGGCAGCGTCCGCAGGAGCAGGGTGACGGGAGCGCCGAGTGCCAGGGCCAGCGGTGCCAGCATGCCGATGAGCAGGTGTTGCACCATATGCCCGCGGAAATCGTGGGCGGCCGCCCCGGCGATCGGACCGGTCAGCGCGAGTGCGAGCAACGCGCATCCGGTGACGAAGCTCAGGGTGCGCCAGGCGCTCCATCCGCGCGCCCGGCGCCGCGGGTGGCCGGCCGTCGGCACGCATCCGGCCGCGACAAGGGCCGTCGGCACGTATCCGGCGGCGACAAGGGCCGCCAGCACGTATCCGGTCGCGGCAAGGGCCGCCAGGGCGACGGGCAGCAGGCCGTCGCCGTGGTGCGCCGTCACGAGGGCGAGGGGCTGCCGGAGTCGCGGCCCGGCTCGATCACTCTCGCCCCGCGCTGCAGTGCCCATCCCACGGCGATCAGGAGGAGGCCGAGCACCAGGAAGCCCAGGTCCCACCAGGTCTGGTACGGGCCGGTGCGCACGTGGTGGATGCCCAGGATGTGATGATCGATGATGCCTTCCACGAGATTGAACAGGCCCCAGCCGACGAGGATCCATCCCCACAGGGCTCGTGATCTCCAAACCCGCCCGCGGGAGTGGGTGACTCGCGAGTAGAGCAACCCGAGCCCCACCAGCACCGACAGCCAGGTGAACGTGTGGAACAACCCGTCCCACACGGTGTTCATCCGCAGGCCGGGCACGGTGTCGGGCGGGTAATACCGCACCCCGATGTTGTCGGTGTCGGTGCTGCTCAGCATGTGGTGCCACTGCAGCAGCTGGTGCAGCAGGATGCCGTCGGCGAACCCGCCCAGGCCGATCCCCAGGATGGTGCCGGGAACGGCGATGTCCTGCCGCGCGCCCGCCGTACGGCGCCTTCTGGTCTCCACCAGACACCTCCTGCCAGCTCGAAGAGCCGTCAGCCTCAGTCACCGTGCGGGCGGGCAGCCGCCGACGGCATACCCGGCGGGTCCACTCAGGGCTTCTTGCCCATGGCCTGGCGGATCACGTCGCGGGCCCGGTCCATCATCGCCACAGGCGTGCCGATCAGCACGTTCTTGATGGCGGACTCGGTGCCGGGATGCGGGTGGGTGGGCGCCATCGCTTCGGCCGCCTTGACCCCGACCGCCAGGGTGCGCCGCTCGGCGACCGTGGTGTGGCCGCGCAGCGCGGTGAACTCGTAGCGCTCCTCGCTGCGGGCGTGCGTCTCCACGGCGGCGCGCAGCACGGCCAGCTTCTCGGCGAAATCCGGCGCGTCGGGCCCGGCCTGGTCCATTTCCATGAGCAGTTGCTTGGAGTTGTTCTCCTCGGTGAGGCGGTCTTCTACGACGCCGTCGCCACCGTCGATCCTGACGCGGGAGTAGGGGTGGACGATCTCCTCCTCGGCCGTCTCGTGTACGGCCAGCAGCCGCACCAGCCTGGTGAACGCCTCGCCGCGCTGAGCGGCGGGTGCCTGCTCGACCTCGTCGAACAGGTCCCTGATCATGGCGTGCTGGGCCAGCAGCAGGTCGATGACGTCGGCCTCACCCATCTTCTCCGGCGCCGTCCGTTGAGCGGTCATGATGATCCTTTCCCCTGGAGTACGGCCCGATGCCTACCCGCGCGACGACCCGCCACGCCCGCCCTTGCCATCTCCAGCCCTTTCGTGGATGCGGTGCAGAGATTGCCCCCGCACTCCCCGGGTAGGCCGGATCCGCATGCCTCCCCGGGAACGGCCGCCGTCCGGAGGCCTGATCCGGCAAGGCAGGCGGCCAGGCGCTATCAGGCAACCCGAAGGAGTACCGACCATGACCTTCAATCCGCTCCAGGAGCGGGGTATCCCGCTGGACAGACAACTGCGGAACTGGCGCGAGCTGAACGTCACGCCCATCGACCCCGATCACGCCGATCCGTACACCCGGTGCCGGATCATCACGATGAACGGCATCGAGGTCGAGGCGATCATGTTCAGCCATCAGCTCGCCCGCCACTGCCCGGACGCCGAGCTCAAACAGCAGCTCGCCCGGGTCCGCTACATCGAGGCCCAGCAGCAGAAGGTGGTCAACTGGCTGCTGCCCGGCCTGGCCTCGGTGCTGGAGACGACCATCGCCTACGAGCAGGTCGCCGTCGACCTGACCGCGTGGGTGGCGCGGATGGAGCCGGACTCCTACCTGCGGCAGGCCTACCAGTTCGGGGTGCTGGAGGACTTCGACCACCTCTACCGGTACGCCAACCTGTACGAGATGATCGAGCACCGCAAGGCCGAGAAGATCGTCGACGGGCTCACCGAGGTGATGCCGGGGCGGCCGACGATCCGGCACCACCGGGACGCCCGGGACAACGTGCGCGAGCCGTACGACAGGAGCAGCACCGCGCCCATCAGCAAACTGCACGCGCTCACCATCATGTCGGCCGAGCAGCAGACCATGAACTTCTACATGAACGTCGGCCCGACCTACATGGAGCCGATCGCGCGCCAGCTCTACCAGGAGATCGGCCTGATCGAAGAAGAGCACGTCACCCACTACGAGTCACTCGTCGATCCGGGTGAGAGCTGGTGGGAGATGCTGCTCAACCACGAGTACAACGAGTGCTACCTGTACCACTCGTTCATGGAGACGGAGTCCGATCCCAAGGTGAAGCAGATCTGGGAGCTGCATCTCAACATGGAGCTGGAGCACCTGCGGCTGGCCGCCGAGCTGTTCAAGAAGCACGACGGCCGCGACCCGCAGCAGGTGTGCGCCCCCGAGCTGCCCGCCCCGGTCACGTTCGAGCCGAACAAGTCCTACATCCGGGACCTGATCGCCACCCAGATCGACTACACCACCCTGGGCAGCGGCTACGTGCAGGAGGCCCACGAGCGGTTCGAGAAGATGCAGGACGCCCTCATGGGCGGCGAGAAGCCGCCGTCCGAGCGGGTCATCGACGACAACCGCGCCAAGTCCGGCCAGGAGTACCGTCTGCAGACCGAAGGCGAGCACCCGGTCCACAGTCTGGCGCTCAACCGCTGACGCCCAACATGGACCACCCGGACGCCGGCCGGTTGCGGCGAGAAGCCGTCGTCGGCCGGCACGTGGTGCAGACAGTCCTCGAACAAGGGTGATCGCTTCGCGGGATCGCGCTCCGGCGGTACGCGGCGATGCTGGATTTGCTCGCCCGGGCTTTCGACGGGTACCGGCTCTGGACAACGCGGCACTTACGTGATCTGACGGAATAAGAGCGCCGACGATCACGAACAGGAGCACCTGGAAATGAGCGATACGCCGCGACTGCACACCGCCGGCACCACCCTGCTGGAGCGAGCCCGCGACCTGCGCCCGTTGATCGAGCGCGAGGCGACCCAGGCGGAAGCGCAGGGCAGGCTCACCACCCCCGTGGTAGACGCCCTGCACGAGGCAGGACTTTTCAGCATATGGGTGCCTGTGCCGCTGGGCGGCGCCGAGCTGTCCCCCACCGAACTGATCGCCGTCTTCGAGGAGCTCTCCTACGCCGACCCCTCGACGGGCTGGGTGGTCATGGCCACCACACTGGAGAACGGAACGGCCGGCGCCTACCTGGGCGACGAGGCCGTCGAGCGGATCTTCAAAGGCCCGCGGATGCCGCTCATCGCGGGCCAGGGCACCCGGCCGGGCACCGCCGTACGCGAGGACGGCGGCTTCCGCCTCAGCGGGCAGTGGGGCTTCGCCTCCGGCATGCTGCACTCCCAGTACGCCCACAGCCTGGGCGTCATCGAGGGCACCGGCGAGGGCCGGATCTTCATCACCCCGATGGAAGACGTCAAGATGCTCGGCAACTGGGACGTCCTGGGCCTGCGCGCGACAGGCAGCATCGACTACGCCATCAACGGCGCCTTCGTACCGGAGTCGCAGACGCACGTCTTCTCGCAGAACGAGCCGCTACGGGGAGGCGCGCTCTACCGGCTCGGCTTAGTCGATCAGGCGCTGATCGCCCACACCGGCTGGGCACTCGGCGTCGGCCGCCGGCTGCTCGACGAGCTGATCCGCCACGTCGGGGCGCGGGCCGGGCGGCCCGGCCAGCTCGCCGGCAGTGACGCCTTCCACACCGGCTTCGCCCGTGCCGAGGCCAAGTTCCGCGCGGCGAAGGCCCTGGTGCGCCAGACGTGGGACGACACGGAAGGCACCCTGGATTCGGGCCGGACGCTCGACGTACGGGAGGAGACGATGGTGCGGCTCGCGCTCAACCACGTCACGTCGACGGTCGCCGAGGTGGCCCGATTCGTCTACGCGTCGGGTGGCACGTCGGCACTGCGCGACGGGCTGATCCAGCGGCTGTTCAGGGACGTCCACGCCGGCACCGCGCACATCACCTCGGGCCCGCAGTCGCTCGCCGAGTGCGGTCGCGAGCTGGCCGGCCTGGCTCCGGGTGAGTCCTGGATGCTCTTCGCCCTGGAGCCGTGAGGGTGACAGGTCAGTCCGCCCTGGCGGGCCTTGACGATCGCCTCGACCCGGTTGGCCACGTCGAGCTTGGCGAAGATGCTGCTGACCCGGTTGCGGACGGTCTTCCCTGACAGGTGCAGGCGCTGGGCGATCACCTGATTGCCCAGCCCGGCCGCGACCAGCCTCAGTACCACGGGGTGACCGGCCGACACGTGCTCCAGCATCAACCCCCGCACGTCGTCCTGGATCACGAGGTGGTGAGTGGCCTCCGGATCGTGCGCGAGCAGGGAGCGGCGGCCGGTGTCTCACCGGTCGTGATAGCGGTTTCAGATGACCTCTACCGGCCCGTCCAGGTCTTGCAGCATCTCCCGGACGAAGTGCTCCCGCCGGCGGTCCGCCGCCTGATGGGTCCGGGCGGGTCCAGACCCAGGTGTCGTGATCGGCCGGCGTCGCCCGGACTCTCGGTCAACTGGGTCTGTTGGCGAGGAAGTCATCGATTCGCCGGGCGAGAGCGTCGGGCGCTTCGAGCATGGGCAGGTGTCCGCTGTCGAGGGATTCATTCCAGCTCGCGTCGAGGTTGCGCGCGAATCGCTGTTGCAGTCCGATGGGGAGCTCGGCGTCTTGGCTGGTGGAGAGGTAGCCTCGACGCTCGGGAAAACCGCCGCCTTGCAGCGTGTCCCGGTAGAGACGCACAGACTCGGGGTTGAACTCCGCCACGATGCGGTCGGCCGTCTCCGTATCGACCCGGCTGGCCACGCCTCGCCGGATAGCGGCATCGGGCGGTCGGGTGCCGGCCAGCCGCATCGCCAGGCTCAGCACGAGCCGGTTCGGCAACGGCATCGACGCGACGAAGCTGCGACCCGGCTTCGGCACGACTGCCGTGACCGCCAGGAACGCGCCCACCCGGTCAGGTGCGAGGGTGACGATTTCCGCTGCGACGGTCCCGCCACTGGAGTGCGCGACGACCGCGAACCGCTCCCATGGTGCCGAATCCAGTGCCGCGGCGGCGTACTCCGTGAGCGAAGCGCGATCATGACGCGGTCGCTCGGCGACCACCGTCTGGTGCGATGCGGCCAGTTCTTCGCGCACCTGGTCCCAGATCCAGACGGGAAGACCAGCACCGCTCAACAACAGGATCGGTTCTCGCAACTGTGTCATGCGCCCATTCTGGACGCGCTGAATGTCACCGTTATGGCACCATTCATGCGTGAACCGCACCGACCGGCTCTACGCGATCCGCGAAGATCTTCGCCGTGCCGGTCCCCGAGGCCGTACTGCCGAACAGCTCGCCACCGCATTCGAGATCAGCGTCCGCACCGTCAAACGCGACATCTCCGCCCTCCAACAGGGCGGGTTCCCAGTCTGGGCGCGCATGGGCCGGATTGGCGGATACGTCGTCGATCCTGCCGCCACCCTGCCACCGGTGAACTTCACCGCCGCCGAAGCCTCCGCGCTCGCCGCGGCGATCGCGGCACACCGGGGACAACCCTTCGACAGGCAGGCCCGAGCTGCCCTGGTGAAGGTGCTGGCGGTGATGGACCCGCAGGCGCGGCAGCACGCGGACGCCTTGACCGAGCGGATCTGGATCGACCACAGCACTGCCGACGCAGCTGACCCGCGCCGACGCAACGCGATCGAACTTGCCCTTCAGGAGCGCAGGGTCCTCTCGCTGCACTATCGCGATCGTCACGGTGCGCCGACAACGCGCCGGGTTGACCCCCAGCTGCTCGCGTTCACGGCGGGGCACTGGTTCCTCGTGGCGCGCTGCCACCGGCGCGAGGCCATCCGGTGGTTCCGCCTCGATCGGATCGAACGCGCGTGTCTCACGGCCCAGTCCGCCATCGACATACCCGTCGAAGAGCTCGGAACACCTCCCCCGACGGCGGCCTCCGTCCGGGACCGACTGGCGACGTGATCCCGGCGAGTCGCTGTCACCGAGGCCATTTTCACGCAACGGTTTGACTACTGAAAGTGTCATGTGGTGCGGGCATGTCGGCGCGGACGGCCCCTCGGGCATGGCAGGGGGGCAGACCAAGTACGGGAGAAAGACATCCCTGGAGCTTGAATGTCAAGCAGCGACCGATTCAGCGTGATGTCCCAACGCCGCGACCTCGTCATAAAGGGTGCCGGTCTTGAGGCAGCCGTGCAGGATGCCCACCAGGCGATTGGCGACCTGACGAAGAGCGGCGTTGTAGTCCAGGCCTCGATCGCGTTGCTTGTCGTAGTAGGCGCGGGCCCCGGGCGAGAAGCGGATCGCGGTGGCGGTCTGGGTGAGCAGGGCGTCGATGAGCCGGTCGTTGTGCACGTAGCGGGCCGCGACGACCTTCTTCTTGCCTGAGGCGCGGGTGATGGGGCTGGTGCCGGCGTAGTTCTTGCGGGCCTTGGCGCTGGCGTACCGGGTAGGGCCGTCGCTGAACTCTGCGAGCACCCGGGCGCCGAGGATCGGCCCCAGCCCGGGCTGGGAGCAGATGATCTCAGCGGCCGGGTGCTGCCCAAAATATGCCTCGACCTCCTGTTGCAGGACGTGGATCTGTTCATTCAGGGTGGTCAGGACAGCGATCAAGGCCCGCACGGAGGCGGCGCAGGCGGCGCTGACCACGGCGGGCTGGCCCAGGTGCTCATTGCGCAGGGCGGCCTGGATGCCGGCGGCCTTGGCGGCCAGGTCACCGCGGCGGCGGGCGCGCTTGAGCGCCGCGCTGATCTGGGCGAGCGACAGCCGGGCGGCCGCGGCCGGATCGGGTGCTTTGGCCAGCAGCTCCAGCGCCTCAGGGGCGTGCAGGTCGTCGAAGGCTGTCAGGGCGGCGGGGAAGTAGTCACGCAGCGCGTGCCGCAACCGCTGGCCCTGCCGGGCGCGCTCCCAGATCAACCTCTTGTGCATGCGCGCCACAACCTTGATCGCCTGAGCCTGGTCGCTGTCGCCGGCGACAGGGCGCAGCTGGTGGGAGTCGGTCCGCACCATGTCGGCCAGCACGTGGGCGTCACCGGCGTCGCTCTTGGCCCCCGACACCACATGCCGCTTGCGGTATTCCGATGCCTGAAGGGGGTTGACCGCGAACACCTGGTACCCGGCCGCCACGAGCGCCTGCACCCACGGGCCCCGGTCGGTCTCGATGCCGATCAGCACCTGGCCGGCGGCCTCGTCCTCGGCGTCCGCACCGAGGTGCTCGGCGATCAGCGCGTGCAGCCGGGCCATACCCGCCACGCCTTCCGGCAGCCGGGCCTTGGCCAGCCGCTTGCCGGTGGCGTCCATCAGCTCCACATCGTGGTGGTCTTCGGCCCAATCGTCTCCTACGAACAGTCGCACCCGTCCTCCCGTGGATGTCTTCGTTTTCTCTGGTCAGCAGCCTGCGGGAGAACCATCGGCGACCTAATGAAGCAAGTGCTCACGCCACAGGCGGGCGGGCACGACATCCCATCAGCGATCAACTCTCCCGGCCGATCGGCAGGGGCACGATCTTTCTCCAGGACTGGAAGTCCAGGGGCAGTAAGTGCTCACCTGCCGACGGCCACCATCCACCACGGAGTCTGCCGGATGGCTTACTCCCCAGAACTCATCAGGGACAGTGAGGGTGCTGAGCTGCTAGCCGTTGGTGCCGTCGGCCCCGGCCCGGGTGGGGTCATCTACGGTGCCGCAACGGCGTCAGGCCTGCCAGGCAAGTGCGTTCCCGACGATCATGCCCGACACGTGATCTGGGGTTGTCAGGCACGTTCGTCACCTGCGGATATTTCCTTCTCGAGAATCTCACTCAGACTCAGTCGAACGTGTCGTACGTCGGCGTTTCCCCTCCACTCCATTAAAAGGCCGACTCCGCCGAAAGCTGCTTCCCGGCCACTGTCAACTCATCTGGGATCAGCCCCGGCATCTTTCCCTACGCCCTCATCAGGCACCTCCTTCAGCAATCCAACATGCCGGTCACTTCGAAGAGCGCTGGGTTCAACGCGGGCAAGATGATCTGCCTGGGAAGGGGGTAGCCACAAGCTCACCGGACCAATGGGCGGCTCGTGCGTTCGGGTGCCGGGGTTCGCATGCCCCAGATGGTGGCCACGAAGGCGACGAGGATGAGTGTGGCGGGGGTGGCGTAGCTCAGGCCGATGGTGCTGGCGAGCTCGTGGGCCAGCGGTGCGCGTTCGGCCGGTTCGAGCGCGACGATGGCGGCCAGACCACCATGCCCGTCGGGGTCGAGGCCGTCGACGCGGGCGGTGATGAGCAGCGTGATGGTCGATGCGACCAGGGCGGTGCCCAAGGCGTTGCCGAGTTGGGAGAACAAGGCGAGCACGGTGGAGGCCTGGGGCAGTTCGGGTCCGTCGAGACTGCGGGTCGCCGCGACCATGGTGGGCATCAGGGTGGCACCTGAGCCCACGCCGACCAGAATGCTCAGCGCACCGATCACCAGGTAAGGAGCGTCGAGGCTGAGCGCGATGCCCAGAGTGACGGCGCCGGTCAGGGCGGTGCCGGTGCCGAGCATGATGACGCGGCGGGGATGGATGCGGTCGATGAGACGGGTGGCGATTTGCAGGGTGAGCCCGACGGCCAGGCCGGCGGGAACGGCGAGGATGCCGGCGACTGAGACCGGGTCGCCGCGGACTCCCTGCACGAAGGCGGGGAGGATGGAACTGGCTCCAAAGTAGCCGCCCGCGAAGCACAACGTGATCACGGCACCCGCGGCGATCTCGCGGCGGGCCAGCAGCCGGACGTGCACGAGCGGGTGTGCGATGCTCAGACTGCGGCGGGCGAACCCGGCCAGTAGCGCGAGCCCGGCCAGGACCGAGACGCCCGTTGTCAGGGTGACGCGCCCCGAGTCGCCGATGGAGGTGCAGGCCAGCACCAGCCCGACGCATCCGGTGGTGACCATGACCAGGCCGGGCCAGTCCACGCGGGCGTGGTCTTCGCTGCGCTGAGGGGCGGGCAGGTGGCGCAGGCACAGGATGAGGGCGAGGACGCCGAGGGGTAGGTTGATCCAGAACAGCCACCGCCAGGAGGCTGCATCGATCAGCAGACCGGTCAAGGGTGCGCCGAGGGCCGGGCCGATGAGGATCGGCAGCCCGACCAGGCTCATGATCCGCCCTCGATAGTCCTTGGGCACTGAGCGCATCGCGATCGCTGTTCCGAGGGGGTTCAGCACACCGCCGCCCAGCCCCTGGAGCACCCGCAAGGCGATCATGGTTTCCACGTTCGGGGAGAACCCGGCAGCGACCGAGGTGAGAACGAACATCGTCAGGCCGGCGAGGTAGACACGGCGATCTCCGAACCGGCCGGCGAGCCACCCGGTCAGCGGGATGACCGCGATCAGCCCGAGGATGTACCCGGTGGTCATCCAGGCGCCTCGGGGCAGTGTGGTTTCTAGGTCGGTGACGATCGCCGGCAGGGCGACGATGGTCACGGTTGTGTCGATGATGACCAGCAGTCCGGCGAAGGCCAGGACCAGTCCGGTGCTGCGTGCGCGCGTATCCATGCGGAGTTTCTCTCAGGCGGGGAAGGGACGGTTGGCACGGGCGTCGGTGAGCACATCGGACCACCAGCTCAGCTCTGCCAGGGCGCTGGTCAGGGCCTTGGTCACACTGTCGGCGGGCGCGTAACGCTCGGCGTCGTCCAGGCTCTCCCACGGGGCGGGCAAGCCCATGCATCGGCGGGTGGTGATCATGTTCAGCTCGGCCAGCACCCCGCGCAGGTGCTCGATCGCGGCGTGCCCGCCCTGGACGCCGTAGGCGACGATCGTGGCGGGTTTGAGCTTCCACTCCCGGTAGTGCTAGTCGATCAGCCGCTTCAGCGAGGCAGGGTAGGAGTGGTTGTACTCAGGCGTGATGAAGACGAACGCCTCGGCGGCCTCGATACGTTCGCCCACCGCGGTTCCCGGCCCGCCGCCGGGGTAGAGCTGGCTGTCGTCCGGCAGCGAAATCTCGATCAGGTCGATCAGGTCGACCTCGGCGCCGCCGGCCTGGTCGAGGGCGGCGACGACCCAGTCGGCGATGGTCGGGCTCATCCGTCCGTCACGGACGCTGGAGGAGATCACCGCGATCCGCTTCCGCGCCGACGCCGAGGTGGTGAATGGGCTGCTTGGGTGCTGTGTCTGTGTGGTCACAGCCATCACCCTGAGGGTTAAACATATGTTGAAGTCAAACTGGATCGGGCATAGCGTGGAGTCCATGACGATCACCACACCGCGACCCGCCCCTCCTCTGGCCGTTCCTGCGGGCGGGGAGTTCACGGTCAGCGACGTCGCCGCTGAGAGCGGCGTGGCGCCCTCGGCCGTTCGGTTCTACGAGAAGTACGGCGTGATCACCGCGGTGCGCACCTCGGGCAACCAGCGCCGTTTTGACGAGTCCGCGGCCTGCCGCATCCAGATCGCCAAGCTCGCCCAAGGCGTCGGTCTGACAGTGCGGGAGATCGCCGACCTGTTCGCCGATCTTCCCGCCAACCCCGAGATTGACGACTGGGATCGGATTGCCGATCAGCTGATCGCCGAAGCGGAGGGTCGCGTGGCGCAGC
Source organism: Nonomuraea sp. H19 (assembly GCF_052068215.1). Taxonomy (NCBI): domain Bacteria; kingdom Bacillati; phylum Actinomycetota; class Actinomycetes; order Streptosporangiales; family Streptosporangiaceae; genus Nonomuraea; species Nonomuraea sp. H19. The sequence continues at coordinate 167,271 of NZ_JBQHCV010000024.1, forward strand.
TCAAGGCCTTCCTCGCAGAGATCAGAACCGGTGACAAGCTCTGCGATATTGGGGCGAACCTCGACACCCTGATCCCCCCGGACTGACCCTGGGCTGGGCGACTCCGCCCTCGTTCAGACTCAGGGTCGCGGGTAGTGGTCGATGAGCGGCGTGCTCCTCAGAGGGTTGGGGGCTGGTCAGTGGGGTTGCCCTCGGCAGCGGCTGCGAGGGTTTTGTGGACAACGCCGACGGAGACCTTCACCCCCGCGGCGATGGTGCGGATGGATTCCCCGCGCCGGCGACGGTCGAGGATCGCGGCGCGTTTGTCGTCGTCGACCACAGGGCGGCGGCCTCCGACCTTGCCTTGCCTTCGGGCGGTCTCCAGGCCGTTCCTGGTCTTGCGGACGATGTCGCGGCGGCGGTCCTCGGCCAGGGCGAGGGCCAGGTCGAGGATGAAGGAGCGTTCGGTGTGCTCGCCGGCGGCGATGCCCTCCAGCACCTTGACGCCGATGCCCTGCTGGAACAGGTCGTTGAGGACGATCAGTCCTTCCAGGAGGTTGCGGCCAAGCCGGTCGACTTCCTGGACGGTCAGCAGGTCGCTTTCGCGGATGTAGGACAGCGCGGTGAGGAGGTCGGGCCGATCAGCGGTGGCGAGCTTGCCGCTGGCCTTCTCCTCGATGACCTTCAGGCAGATCGGATCGAGGGCGTCGTGCTGCCGCTGGGTTTTCTGCTTGTCGGTGCTGACCCGGACCAGTCCGATGAGCGCCACGGCGAAGCGCCTCCGTTCATCAAACGTCACGCGCGAGGTACCTGAACGGTAGCAGGGGACGACCGAAGATGAACGGCAAAATGAACATCCGAACCGGACACGGCGCACGGAGGTCCCCGTTCGGCCGCGTGTCCTTGGTTGCGTTCGTCAAACGGTCGTTAGATGAACGCGCCGGACCCGGCTACAGAAGGTCGTCTGCATCTGGGATCCACCGCGCCCGGATCTGGCGGGCGGCATCCAGCGCGGCCCGTCCTGCCACCTGGCCGGACTCGTCATCGGTGGTGTAGCCCGACGTAGATCGCGGCATGGACGGTCTTCCACTCCTCCTGGAGTTGTCGCCGGGTTATCCCGTGGTACCGCTCCAGCTCTTGGTGGAACCGGCGGGTCTGGCGCAGCAGGTCCTCGTAGGTCGCCACGGCCGAGTCCGGTGTCTCGTTCATGGCTTCCACGTTGCCACCCTCTGTTCCGCCACGCTGGTCAGATCTCGGCGGCATCCGGGTCGCGGATGCCGCCAGGAGCGAGGTCGGGCATGGCGAAGGTGTAGGCGCCGTGGACACCGAGGTGGGAGTGGACGACTGTCCCTTTCTCCCGTACTTGGTCTGCCCCCCTGGCAAAGCGCCCGCCTCTGCCACCAGCGACGACTGCACCATGATCACAACGATACGGCTGCCGTACCGACTGGGCCCCCGACGTCCGCAAGGTCCACGAGGCCGACCGGCGTCAGGTGCCGATTGCGGTGCGCAGTGTGCCGGCCGTCAGTCGGGTGTCTCGGCTGACTCCCCCGACTCGGCGTCGTTGGCCGACGTGTACTCGTCGATGTCGTCGTTGGTCGCGGCCCAGCTGGCCAGCAGGTTCAGGGCGTCCTGCGAGGATGACGCGGGCTCGGCCGTGTAGGTGAGGAGAAACTGGCTGGGGTCGGCGCCCAGCGGGAAGGTCTCGAACGGCAGGTCGAGGTCGCCGACGACCGGGTGGTGGAGGAGCTTCACGCCTGTGGTGTGGATCCGGACGTTGTGGGCCGCCCAGCGGCGACGGAACTCTTCGCTGCGGGTGGACAGCTCCCCGATCAGGTCCGTCAGCCGCCGGTCGTAGAGATCGCGGCCGGCCTCGGCGCGCAGCATGGCGACCGTGTCGTTGGCGACCTTGTCCCAGTCGCGGAAGAACTCGGTCGCACGCGGGTCGAGGAAGACGAACCGGGCGTTGTTGGGCGGCCGCACCGGGTCGGCGTAGACCGGGGAGAACAGCGCACGCCCCAGGGGGTTGGCGGCCAGGATGTCCCCGCGTCCGTTGAGGACGAACGCGGGCGTGCCGGTCATGGAGTCCAGGACGCGCTGCACCGCGGGCCGGACGCGCTCCTGGGCCGGCCGGCGGCGCGGCGGACGGGTCGTGCCGGCACCGCGCAAGAGGTCGAGCAGGTGGATTCGCTCGGCCTCGTCGAGCTGCAGCGCCTGCGCGATGCCCTCGATGACGCTCTCGGAGACGCCGGTGGCGTCGCCGCGCTCCAGCCGGGTGTAGTACTCGCTGGAGATGCCCGCGAGCAGTGCCACCTCCTCGCGGCGCAGCCCGGTGACCCGCCGGCGCTCTCCGCCGTAGGCGGGCAGTCCGGCCTGTTCTGGGGTGACCTTGGCCCGTCGCGTGCCCAGGAATTCCCGGATCTCCGCACGAAAATCACCACGAATGTCGCGATTAGTGCCATAAGGGTCGTTTCCGCCTGCCATGTACTCCACTCTACGAGCGCGTCCCTCTGCCTGGGGGTCCCTCTCAGTGACCCCCTCATCAGGGACTCCCACACTCCCGCGACAACCGGTTCTGTTGATGGTGCACCGCCCACGGCGGGGTGAATGGGCCGGATACGGCGGCGCTTCTGCCGCCCGTCTCCCACCCACTGCCCGGCCGGCCGCCGGGACGGACACCACGCATCACCACCGCACACCGGGTGCCGGATCACGGCGCCTGAAGGACATGAGGAACCCCATGAGCAAGGTCATTCTCGTCACCGGTGCCGGACGCGGTCTCGGCACGGACATCGCCCGCGAGGCCCTCGCCACCGGCCACCGGGTCGTCGCCACCGGCCGCCGCCCCGAAGAGGTCGAGAAGACCCTCGGCGGACCCCAGGACAACCTGCTGGTCACCAAGCTCGACGTCACCAGCCCCGAGGACGCCGAAGCCGCCGCGCAGGCCGCCGTCGACCGCTTCGGCCGCATCGACGTCCTCATCAACAACGCCGGGAACCTCTTCACCGGCTACTTCGAGGAGATCTCGCCCGCGCAGATGCGCCAGCAGTTCGAGACCAACCTCTTCGGCCCGATGAACGTCACCCGCGCCGTCCTGCCGCTCATGCGTCGGCAGCGCGCCGGCCACATCATCACCATCACCTCGACCGCCGGACTGGTCGGCATGGAATTCACCTCCGCCTACGCCGCCTCCAAGTTCGCAGAAGAGGGCTGGATGGAGTCCCTGCACTACGACGTCGAGCCGTACGACATCCACACCACGGTCGTGGAGCCCGGCTACTTCCGTACCGAACTCCTCGTGGACGGCTCCACCACCTGGCCCGAGCTGTCCATCGACGACTACGCCCCGCGGACCGCCCTGAGGATCGAGGGCATGAAGAGCATGAACGGCCGGCAGCCCGGCGATCCCGCCAAGCTCGCCCGCGCCCTGCTCACCATCGCCGACCAAGACAAGCCACTGCAGCGCTTCGTCGCCGGCGCGGACGCCATCGAGGCCGCCCAGACCAAAGCGAAGGAACTCCTCGCCCAGGCCGAGGCCTCCCGCGAGCTGGGCGGCAGCCTGGCCTACGACGACACCCACGCCTGAGCAACACGCCCCGCACCCCGGCCGAGGCGGAAGCCGGGTGCATCTTCGACAGCATGGAGGCAGGCAACATGCCACTCAAAGGCGAGTACGAGCCGAGCAGGGCGCAGTTTGTGCGTGACCAGGTGGAGCTGTACGAAAGCTCCGGCGGTACGCAAGGGACGACGCTGGGTGTCCTGGTTTCACGTGAAGAAGACGAGAAGCTGCGGGACCTGCCCGTCGTCATCCTGACCACCATGGGCGCCAAAAGCGGCAAGATCCGCAAGACTCCCGTCATGCGGGTGGAGCACGACGGCGCCTACGCCGTGGTCGCCTCCATGGGAGGAGCCCCCACACACCCGGTCTGGTACCACAACGTGGTGGCGGACCCCCGGGTGGAGCTCCAGGACGGCCCGGTGCGCCAGGACATGCTGGCACGCGAGGTGACCGGGGACGAGAAGGCCGTGTGGTGGGCTCGAGCCGTCGAGGCGTTCCCGGACTATGCCGAATACCAGAAGAACACCGACCGCCAGATCCCGGTCCTCGTTCTGGAGCCGGCGGCCCAAAAGCACTGACGTGGCACAGCCCGTTCAGCCTACGGATCTCCGCCGCCTGGCCCTGGCAATCCGGGCCCCAGCTGCCGGCGGCCGGCTCGAAATCCCCCACGGACGGCCAGTACGCGCCCGGCTACCTGGAGGAAGCCATACGCATCACCAACGGCCAAGGCGTCGATGTCGTCGGCAGCCTGCCCTACGACGACGCCCACGCCTGAGCAACACGCCCCGCACCCGGGCCGGGGCGGAGGCCGCCGCCGGCTGCACCTACGGCAGCTGACCCGGGCCTGACGACCGCTACGACACGGAGTACCTGATGAAGCACGTATCACTGGGTGGGCTTGATGTCTCCCGCATCGGTCTGGGAGCAATGACCATGGCCGGCATCTACACCACGGGCGGGGGGCTCGATGACGCCGAGTCGATCCGCACCATCCACCGGGCGCTGGACCTCGGGGTCACCCACATCGACACCGCCGAGATCTACGGCCCCTTCCACAGCGAGGAGATCGTCGGCAAGGCCATCCAGGGCCGGCGCGACGACGTTGTCGTGGCGACGAAGTTCGGCCTGGTCTCCCACTCCGGCGGCGGCCCCGGCGTGATCGACAGCAGCGCCGCCAACGTGAAGGCCGCCGTCGAAGGCTCGCTCAAGCGGCTCGGCACCGACCACATCGACCTCTACTACCAGCACCGCGTCGACCCGAACACGCCCATTGAGGAGACCATCGGCGCGCTGGCCGAGCTGGTCGCCGAAGGCAAGGTGCGCCACATCGCACTCTCGGAGGCCGGCCCCGAGACGATCCGCCGGGCACACACCGTGCATCCGGTGGCCGCGCTCCAGACGGAATACTCACTCTGGACCCGCGACGTCGAGGCCGAGATCCTCCCGCTGCTGCGCGAGCTCGGCATCGGGTTCGTGCCCTACTCCCCGCTCGGCCACGGCCTGCTGACCGGGCAGATCCGCACCGTCGAGGACTTCACCGATGACGACTGGCGCAAGACCAACCCGCGCTTCACCGGCGAGAACTTCCAGCGCAACCTGCGCATCGTCGACGAAGTGCAGGCCATCGGCGCCGAGATCGGAGCCACCCCGGCACAGACGGCGCTGGCGTGGCTGCTGACCCGCGGCGACGACATCGCCCCGATCCCCGGAACCCGGCGGGTCTCGCGCGTCGAAGAAAACACCGCCGCCGACGGCATCGAACTCAGCGCCGCTCAGCTCGACCGCTTGAACAACCTCACGCCGGCCGCGGGCGAGCGCCATGACGAGGCGAACATGGCCAGCATCGACCGGTGACCGTCGGCGCCGCTGCACTCTTGAAGAAGGCCGGGGCCACAAACCCTCAGCGCTGGTCGCACCGGGTGGCAGGAACGAGAATCCACCGTGGGCTGTCCCTGCGGTGAGGGTCCGGTGTCCCGCGTCGGGAGGGACATTCGACATCCGTCCTGCCGCCCGGGCACAAGCGTGCAGAGAGGTTGTGGCCGGCCGGGCAGGAGGGGCGTATCCCGGCCGGCCATGCTCACTGATCCGTACGGGTCGTCGCTCTAGTAGAGCATGTGGTTGTAGAGGCCATACATGCCCTGGACGAGTGGCGGGTTGTACCAACCGGTGCCGCGGTCGTCCAGGTTGCGCCAGACGGCGTCGAACGCCGTGTCCTTCTCCGTGCGCATCTCGCTGTGGCTGATGGTGTCACCGTCGGAGGCCTTGTAGTACACAGCAGCATGGCTGACGTCGCTGTCCCAGTTCTTCACCGCCGAGTCGCCGTCGACCGTGTTGTCATGGGCCGAGCCGAGCAGGGTGTAGTCGGTGCCCATCTCGGAGGACTTCAGTCCGCCGAGCCAGGACAGGAAGCCGCTCCCCCCGCGCATGTCGCTGCACTGTTCGTGCGTGAGCGCACACCCCTCGAGAATGCCGTCGATCCCCTTGTGCGGGGTGCCGAGGGTCACGATGTCCTCGATGTACAGGTACGGCGGCCAGCCGCTGGGCCACGCGGCGGTGCCCACGTCGGCCAGTGAGCTGACCTGGGGCAGGTCGAGGGCGGACGCGGCGGCGCCGTATCTGCGGACTCCCTCGATCGCAGCCCGAGAGACGAGCCCGCCCATCGAGTGGGCCATGATGTCGATCGCGACTCCTTGGCCGGACCAGAAGTAATAGACCGTCCAAGCGAGCTGGCGGCCGACTTCCTGGATGCGTGTGTCGGTGGTGCCGTCCACCTTCACGTCGCAGTTGGTGGCGCCGGTGTAGTAGCCGAATGTGTAGACACTGGTCCAGCCGTTGGCGGTCAGCAGATCCTTGGCGGACTTCCAGCCGCCGGCGCAGTTGGGGTCGGCCTCCCGATCGAAGCCGTGGACCAGCAGGGTGATTCGTTTCCCGTCGGCCCTGGCGGGAGCGGCGTGCGCGGGTTGTCCGGTGACGGCGACGGTGACGATGGCGAGAATGAGGGCGATGCCGAGTCTGTGGAGCTTGTGCATGCGCACTCCGTTCAGTGGGGGGTGGCTGCACGGTACTCCGCTGACGATCATGCTCGCATCCGCCGGCATGACCTATATCCGCGGGCGCTACCGGGGCGCCATATCCGTCATCACTCCGGCCAGCTCCTCGCGTGAGGCGATCCCCAGCTTGCGGAACGCATTCGACAGGTGGTGGCCCACCGTGCGAGGGCTGAGGAACAGCCGCGAGCCGATCTGCCGGTTGGACAGTCCCTCGGCTGCCAGCAGCGCGACCTGCCGTTCCTGCGGGGTCAGGAACTCCGCCCGCCGGCCCCCAGCCGGCGGCGCGGTGACACCAGTGGCCTGCAGCTCCGCGCTCGCCCGTGCCCGCCACGCACCGGCACCTAGCTGGTCGAACAGTTCCAGGGCCATCCCGAGCTGTCGGCGGGCGTCACCACGGCGGCGTTCCCGCCTGAGCCACTCGCCATAGAGCAGGTGCGTACGGGCCGTGTGGAACGGCTGATCCGCCGCGACGCTCAGCGCGTCCTCGAAGTGAGTCCGGCGGTTCGCCGTGATGGCCTTGAGGCGCGCGGCGGCGGAGGTCGCCCAGGGCCGATTCACCGCCGCGGCCCATTCCTCGAATCCTCGGGCCGCCTTCTCGGCGGGCCGTCCGCTCCGGACCGCTGCTTCGACCAGGTCGGGTGCCGCGAACAAGCCCACAATGGCGTGCGTGGCCGGCACCTCCATGAGGTGCACGCGGGCTTGCTCCCACTGGCAGGCGGCCAGGTGATGGAGGCCAACGGCCCATGCGGCGATCGCCTGGACGGCAGGCACATCCCGGCTTGCCCGCGCAGCCAGATCAAGACAGGACTGGGCGTCACCGCGAACTGCGGCCAGCCAGGCGAGCACACCGCTGATCTGGCCGACCCGATGCTGCTGGTGGGTGTCACACGAGATGGCCAGCGCCTCCTGTGCCGCCGCGGTCGCCTCCGCGTGCTGATCACCCAGCATCTGGGCCTGGGCCAGCAAGACCAGCGCGTCTGGCAGCACGCCGATCCACCCGCCGTCACGGCAGCGGGCCACGAACCGCGCGGCCAGGTCGCGAGCCGTACGCTCCTCGCCGGCCATGAGACTCAGCGAACTGGCCAGCGGGAGCATGACCGGGCTGGTGGCGAGCTGGACGGCCGCCGTACGCAGGTTGGCCAGGTTCGTGACCGGGTCGCCCTCGATGAGCCGGGTGACCGTGGCCATGCCGCGCGCCTGGACGCGCAGCATTCCGGGGGCAGGCCGCGCGAGAGCACGCAGGGCAGCCTCGGCCTCACGAGCGATCGTCGCGTTCCCGCCGAGGGAGGCGGCGCGGACCGCGTCGCACAGCAGCTGCCCTGCCACCTCCGGGTCGGCCACACTGCGGGCCCCCTCTACAAGGCTGCGGGCCGCGTGACACGGATCGCCACGTTCGCCAGAGGTCCAGGCGTTGACTCGCGCCAGCCGGGCCGGGTCCGCCGTGTCCTCGACGCGTGCGGCCAGCCGTTCTGCGCGCGGGAGCTGCCCGGCGTGCATCGCCTGCTCGGCGGCGGACAACAGCAGTTCGGTACGCCGGCTGGGCACGGCGGTGAACTCCGCGGCCCGCTCGAACGCGGCGGAGGCGGCCGCGACATCCTGCTGGAGCTTTGCCCGTACGGCTACGCTCGCCAATTCCTGGCTGAGGCACTCGTCGGGCGCAGGTCTGCCGGCCGCGCGGTGCCACGCTCGCCGATCGGCGTGACTGTCGTCCAGAACCTCGGCCAGGGCGAGGTGCGCGGCCTGGCGGCGGAAGTAGGGCGCGGCGTGATAGGCGGCGCTTCGGATCAAGGGATGCCGGAAGCTCACCGCACCGTCGGCCGTCACGTGGATCATGGTGGCGCGCTCAGCCGCCGCCAAGTCCGCCGCGTCGCAGCCGAGCCGCTTCGCCGCTCGCAGCAGCACACCCAGCTCCCCGGTGTCATCGGCGGCGACGATCAGCAGGACGGTCTGGGTGGCCTCGGGAAGCCCGATGATCTGCTCGCGGAAGGCCCGCTGGACCCCGCGTGCCGGTGCCCCGGCGTCGACGTAGGACGGTAACGCGCCTAATCGGCCCTCTCGCTGGCGCGGCGTGAGCTGCGCCGACAGTTCCAGCAGGGCCAGGGGGTTGCCGTGCGCCTCGGCGATGATCCTGCGGCGTACCTGGGGCGGCAGATCCTCCTCCAGCAGCGCGGCCGCCGCCTCTTCGCCGAGCCCGTCCAACGCCAGCTCCGCGATGCCGTACGCGGGCCCGCCACCGCGACCGGCGAAGATCATGGCAATGCCCTCGGCGTGCAGCCGCCTGGCCGCGAACGTCAGCGCTTCCAGCGAGGTGCGATCCATCCACTGGGTGTCGTCGATCAAGCACAGGATCGGCTCGTCACCCAGCTCCGACAGCAAGGTCAGCGCGGCCAGACCGACGAGGAAGCGGTCGCCTGCCGCCGACGTGGCCAACCGGCAGGCGCTGCGTAACGCGATCGCCTGACCGGCAGGGAGCTTGTCGATGCGACTCAGCGCCGGGCGGAGCAGCACCTGAAGCGCGCCGAAGGGGATGGCCGCCTCCGACTCCACCCCCCGCGTCCGCAGCACTCGCCAGCCGGTTGCCTGGGACTCCGCGTAGTCGAGCAGCGCCGACTTGCCGATGCCCGCGTCTCCGGTGACGAACAGGGCGCCGCTGAGGCCGGCCTCGGCACGGCCGAGCACGCAATCGATCTCCCGCTGCTCATCGAGCCGCCCAAGCACGACATCCAGTATGGAGCCAGAAGGTCGTCAAGGTGGGAGTCAGGTGTCCCCCGCGAGCAGTCATCCAACGCGGGCCGCCGATCCCCCGTCCACGGACAGGCCGACCCCCATCGACGTACGGCGCGCGGTCCGAGTTTCGGTGCCGGTGCAGCCTTCGCAAGTCGCGTACCAGGGCCGGAGTATTCGCTTCTAAGCTCGCATGCATGGCAAAGTACTTCGATGTGCATCCGGACAACCCGCAACCCCGGATGATCCGTCAGGTGGTCGATCTCCTCCACGCGGACGGGCTGATCGCGTACCCGACGGACTCGTGCTTCGCGTTGGGGTGCCGGCTGGGCAACAAGGAGGGCATCGACCGGATCAGGGAGATCCGCCAGCTCGGTGGCGAGCATCACTTCACCCTGGTTTGCAGGGATTTTGCTCAGTTCGGCCAGTTCGTGCACGTGAACAACGCGCTGTTCCGCTCGATCAAGGCGGCGACTCCCGGCAGCTACACGTTCATCCTGCCTGCGACGAAGGAGGTGCCGCGGCGGTTGCTGCATCCCAGGAAGAAGACGGTCGGCGTGCGGATCCCCGATCACATCGTCACGCAGGCGTTGCTGACCGAGCTCGGCGAACCGCTGCTGTCGAGCACCCTGCTGCTGCCCGACGAGGCCGAGCCCATGACGCAGGGCTGGGAGATCAAGGAAAGACTCGACTACGTGGTGGATGCTGTGATCGACTCCGGCGAGTGCGGCGCCGTGCCGACCACGGTCATCGACTTCTCGCAGGACGAACCCGAGATTCTTCGCAGAGGCGCCGGAGACCCGTCCCGCTTCGAGTAGGTGATCGGTGTCAGCCAAAGCCGGGAGAGGTACCGCGGCGCGGCGGCCGCATCATCGTGTTCGTCCGCCGCGTGTGTCACGCTCGCGGCGGATGGTCGGTCTCCTTCCCTTGATCGTGGTTCGCCGGAGGGCGGCGATCACCTCGTCGACTGCCGCCTGCGGCACCTCCACCAGCGAGTACCGGTCGGCGATCTCGATCGCGCCGATGTCGCGCCCGCTCAGGCTCGACTCGCCGGCGATCGCGCCGACCAGGTCCTGCGGCCGGACTCCTGCATTGCGCCCGAGGCTGAAGAAGAGGCGTGTCATTCCACCCGCCGGGGCGCGAGCGTATCGCTCGCCGTCCGAGGCCGCCTCCCGCTGCCCACGCCGCTTCTCCACGGTCCGCGGGACCACCTCGGGAATCTCCTGCTCGTCGAGCGCAGCCCCACTGGACTCGTGCGTCAGCTTGACGGCGGCGAGCGCCACTTCCATGAGGTCGAACTCATCGGTGAGCGACTCCACCACGACGCGGAAGGGCTCCAGGTCGTCCTCCAGGAGGGATTCCTCCAGCGCGGCACGGGTCAGTTCCATCCGGCGCGTCTGGAGGTCGGCGACGGTCGGCAGCCTCTCCACCGGGATCCGCTGCTTGGTCACCCGCTCTATCGCCTTGAGCATGCGGTGCTCGCGCGGCTCCACCAGGGTCAGAGCCACCCCTTCGCGGCCGGCGCGGCCTACCCTGCCGATGCGGTGGACGTACGCCTCGGGCGCGGACGGCACGTTGTAGTTGACGACGTGGCTGAGTTGTTCGATGTCGAGGCCTCGCGCGGCCACGTCGGTCGCAATGAGCAGGTCGGCGGTCCCGGCCCGCAGTCGTGACATCACCCGGTCGCGTTGCTCCTGCTCCATCCCGCCGTGCAGGGCCTCGGCACGGTGGCCGCGCCCGTTCATGGTTTCCGTGAGCTGGTCGACCTCGTCACGGGTGCGGCAGAAGATGATCGCGGCTGTCGGCGCCTCGATGTCGAGAAGGCGGCCGAGCGCTGCGGGTTTGTGCGCCCTGGCGACCATGTACGCGCTCTGCTCCACCAGCGGGGTCGTCTGGCGGCCCTCTGCTGCCGTGTGCCCCATCTCTATCCGTACCGGGTCGTGCAGATGGCGGCGGGCGATTCCATCGATGCGCGGCGGAAGCGTCGCGGAGAACAGCACGGTCTGGCGACTTTCGGGGGTCGCCGCGAGTATCGCCTCGATGTCGTCGGCGAACCCCATGTCGAGCATCTCGTCTGCCTCGTCCAGCACGACGGTGCGCAGCCCCTCCAGGTCGAGCGTTCCCCTGCCGATGTGATCGAGGGCCCGTCCCGGTGTCGCGACCACGACGTCCACCCCGCGCTTGAGCGCCTGCAATTGCCGGCCGATGGGCGCTCCGCCATAGATCGGCAAGACGCGGGTACCCAGTATGCGGCCGTACCGGTGGAACGCCTCCGAAACTTGGATGGCCAGCTCACGCGTGGGCACAAGCACCAGCGTCACAGGCCCGGCACCACCGCCGGGGTGGGGCATTCGCTGAAGCACGGGCAACGCGAACGCCGCGGTCTTCCCCGTGCCCGTCGCCGCCTGCCCGAGCAGATCACGCCCCTCCACCAACGGGGGGATCGCCTCTCTCTGGATCGGAGTCGGCTCTTCGTAACCCAGAGCCGACAGCACGTCCAGGAGCTCAGATCGGAGCCTCAGATCGGCGAAGGTGGCTTCCCCGCCGGTTTCGTTCATGGTCATCGCCGACTCCTCATGAGCTCCCGCACCTACCTCGACACCCCTTCTGCCGGTCATCCCCTGGGAAGGGCTTCGATGCACCCAAGCCCCCGATCCCTGTACATGCTGCCCGGCGACAGGCCGGTGCGGGAGCGTCCGGGTGCGGACCAGTCCCCGCCGAACACGGCAGCCGTCTCCGTCCACCGTACGCAATACGGCAGCCCTATCCTTGCAGAGGGGCCATCTCCCAAGCCCTGCGGCAGGTCCACGGATGACGGGTTTCTCGTCCCGGCCCGGCCTCATCGAGGAATACGCCGAGACGACCGGCGCCGTGCTGGGCGGCCAGGGCGGCTTAGGCGGAGGCCAGCTTCCGGATGCGCGGATGGTTCTCCAGCGCCCACCGCACGGTCTTCGGCGGGCGCCCGAGCAGGGTTTCCAGCTGGTCGGTGACGCCGCCGTACCCCCCGCGGCCCATCAGCCGGGTCAGGGTCTTCAGGTGTTCCGCGATGTGCGGAAACGCGGCCATGGCGCTGTCCACGTAGGTCTCGTTCCAGGTTTCGATCTCTTCGGGAACGTAGACGACCTGGCGTCCCAGCGCGGCCCCGTAGTCCTCCGCGAACCCGTGCATGTCCTTCAGTTCCGGGCCGGTGAGCTCGTAGGACTTCGAGATGTGCGGCGCCGGGTCGGCCAGGATCTTCGCGCACAGCTCCGCCACGTCGTAGCCTGCGATGGGCGCGAGCCGCTGGTGGCCGAAGGGCAGGCGCAGTTCACCGTTGCTCAGCGGACCCAGCGCCAGCCAGGTCAGGAGGGGGTTCTCGACGAACATGGCCGCCCGCACGTTGACGGTCGGGATGCCGGACCAGTCCAGCACCTGCTCGGCGATCCAGTGGGCCCGTTGCTGCGGCGACCACTGCGTGACGAGTCCGCCGAGCCGTGAACGCCGTTCTTCCTCTGGCGCTGTCATCTCCTCGAACGTCATGAACGACTGTTCGTACTCGGAGATGTTGACGAAGACCTCGATGTCGCCCTGGGCCCGCGCCGCCGCGGCCATCAGGCTGACGGCGTCGGTGTAGTACGGCGACAGGCTCATGCTGAAGTAGATGCGGCGGCAGCCCTTCAGCGCGGCGGTCACGTCGGCGATGTTGAGCAGGTCACCGACGAAGACCTCGGCCCCTGCCTGGCGGAGCGAGTGGGCGCGTTCGTCGTCCTGCCGCACGAACGCGCGCACCGGGTGCCCTTGTTCAAGCAGCATGTCGACCATCGTTCGGCTCACACCACCGATTTCGCCGGCGGCACCGGTGATCAGGATGGGGTTGCGCTCTGGCATCAATGTGTCCTCTGCCTGGTTGGGGTGAGTCAGCTGTTTCAGAAAGCCCAGGAGGTGGTCGGCGACCGTCTTGGGCTGCTTGGGGTGGCAAGGAGTGCCCTGCACGGGGTACGGCGGTCCGCTGGAAGCCGTTATTGGCGTCCATGCCGTCGCTCAGCGCGGCGGCAGTCCAGGGTCTTGGTCAGGACGCCTGGTCCTCGGAGGGCTTGCCTGAGCACCGAACGCTCCCCCGCATCTGGCAGCTCGTAGCCGGGTGACCATTCCCGCCGAAGCCGGTCGATGAAGGCGAAGTCGTTGAGCTCGATGGTCACCTGCGCATGAGCCGTGGGCTCTGCTCTATCCGAACGGTGCCGGTCAGGCGGATTCTGCGTAGCCTCATCGGGGCGCGGGGCCGTCGATGCGGGCGAGGAAGTCGAGGAGTGCGGCGTTGACCTCGGCGGGGCGCTCCTGCTGTGTCCAGTGCCCGCAGCCCGGCAGCACCACCGGGCCGTGCAGTTGAGGCGCGACAGCGCTCAGCGGGTTTCCCGATCCGCCCTGGCCACGGAAAATTTCGCTCAGCGAGCTGCCCCCGTCCGGGCCACGCAACGAGGTGACCATGTCGCGGTCTCCCACCACGTACAGCGCGGGGACGTCGATCCCGAGCCCCCGGAAAGGCGCGAGCAGTTCGTTGTTGCGTTCGATGTTCCGGTACCAGTTGAAGGCTCCGGTGAAGGCCTGCTCGCCGTGCAGGGCGAAGTCCTCGGCGTACGCCTGAATGTCCTCCTCCGTCAGCCAGGCAGGGAGAGCGGGCGACTCCGGCATGGTGTCCAGGAGGCCCAGACCGTCGGGTACGACCAACGGGCGGGGCTCCCTGCCGAGCGGGTTGTCGCCCGAGGCACCGACCAGGAGACGGCGCAAGGAGTCCGGGATGTCCTTGGCGAACTCCGCGTCAGCGACTCCCGGCTGCTGGAAGTAAACCTGGTAGAAGCCCTCGCCGTACTGGGTGCGGGTGATCGAGGGCGGGACCATCCCGCCCGGCAGAATGGGCGGAATACTGAGCCCGGCCACCGCGCGGACCTTGTCCGGGCGCAGCATCGCCGCGGTCCAGGCAACGGGTGCGCCCCAGTCGTGACCCACGACGACCGCCTGCTCCTCCCCCAGTTCCTCGATCAGGGCGGTCACGTCGCCGACGAGGTGGAGCAGGGTGTACGACGTGACGTCCGGCGGCTGCTCGCTGCGGGCGTAGCCGCGCTGGTCAGGGGCGACGACCCGGTACCCGGCCGCCGCCAGCGCCCCGAACTGGTGGCGCCAGGAGTACCAGCTCTCCGGCCAGCCGTGCAGCAGCAGGACCAGCGGCCCCTGCCCCTGCTCGGCGATGTGCAGCCTGACCCCGTTCACGTCCACGAAGCGGTGGGTGAGCGAGCTTTCCACAAGGATCTCCTTGGAATACGTGAGTGCGTGCTACTTCTTCAGCTGGGCGTACATGGCTTCCAGGTCGGCGGACAGCTGCGACTTGACCCAACGGGTGGTGTCGTCGGCCAGCACCTCGTGCGCCCCAGCCTCGATGCCGTCGAGCGCGGCCACGGCGATGTCGCGGGGGTCGGCCTTGGGCGCGTCGATACCCGACGTCATGTCGGTGTCCACGTAGGCCATGTGAAGCCCGGTCACCGCGATGTCGCGCGGCTGCAGCTCCAGGCGCAGAGAGTTGGTCTGCGACCACAGGGCGGCCTTGGAGGCGCTGTAGGGCGTGCCGTCGGCCAGCCACGACAGGGCGGAGTGGACGTTGAGGATGTGGCCCCCGCCGTTGCGCTCGATGATCGGAGCGAGGGCCCGGGTGACCAGCAGCGGCCCGTAGAAGTTGGTCTCCAGATCCCGGCGCACGTCGTCCATCGGGGAGTCGAGGTAGGAGGCGCCGACGGAGGCGCCGGCGTTGTTGATCAGGATGGTGACGTCCTGGGCCTGCTCGGCGGCGGCTGCCACGGATGCCGGGTCAGTGACCTCGAGCGCCAGCGGGACGGCATCGGGGTGTGTCACCGAGCGCGGGTCACGGGCCGTGGCGTAGACCTTGCCGGCACCGCGCGCGTAGAGCTCCTCGACCAGCACCTTGCCGATACCCCGGCTGCCTCCGGTGACGAAGACGTTGGCGCCCTTGATCGCTGTCACGACTACCTCCAGAAATGAGAAACCGATCGGTTTCATCCCACCGTAAACCGATCGGTTTCTTCATGCAAATCGGCGAGTCTTGCTTCCCACCCCACAGCGATCATGTGAGTTTGAGAACGAGACTCACCGGGAGTGCCGGATGATCACGACGCGCGGTGGCGAGGTGAAGTCGGCGGATCTCAGGCTTCCGGGAAGCCGGCCGCACGTCCGTCGGTGCAGGCCGCGCTCGCCCGGCGTGCGGCGGGTGACGTCGCGAGCCCGCCGGCGATCGACGCGGCCTGGCTGCGCGAACCGTGCCTGGCGGCTGGTGCGGACGACAAGGATCGCCCCGGGCGAGATGACGCCGGACTCATTGAGAAACCGATCGGTTTCCAGCTGCAAGTGCGAGCATCAAGACGAATCCGGGCCGCGTCACCGGCTGCGTTCAGCAGATTCTCACAAGGAACCCCAGGGCTCGGCCCTGGTCACCGAGCCTGCCCGAAAGGCGATGCGTCAGCGCATGCCTGCCGCATCGAGCAGGGTGACCACGGTAGGTGCGATGAGCCCTGTCAGGTTGTCGGCTCCGATCCCCGCACGGGCGCTGGCGCCGTCGAAGACCAGGCTGAGCTGCCGGGCCAGCAGGTCCGGGTCGCTCGCGCCACCCTGTTCGGCCTCGGCACGGAAAAAGGCCATCAGGTTCGCCTTGACCCGGTGCGCCACCCGGCTCGCAGGGTGGTTCTGATCCTTGAGCTCGATCTGAACAGCCAGGTACTGGCAGCCTCGGAACTCGGGCGCAACCGACTGCGACTCCACCTGCCCGAAGACGTGCATGATCCGCTCGCGGGGCGAACGGCCATCGTCCGCCGCAGGCAGGAGCCCGGCCACGAAGGCAGCGGCGCGCTCCGCCAGGCTCGCTGCCAGCAGTTCGTCCTTGCTCTCGAACAGCTGGTACATGGAGCGCTTCGACACCCCCGCCGCCTTGCACAACGCCTCCACGCCGATGCCGACACCGTCTCGGTAGGTCAGCCTGGCCGCCGCCTCCAGCAGCCGCTCTCTAGGACTTGGCTTCACTTCGGTGGTCATAGTGCGAGGTTAACTCGATTCGGACGAAATGAAAACCGATCGGTTTCCAAGGTGTGCCGGGGCCGGGCCTGGTCGCACCGATAACCACGATCTTCACGAAGGACCTGTTTCCTGTTCGCCGGGAAACCTTTGACGGGCGCGTAACCGGCGGCGCTCTTCCGGAGTGGTGCCGCCCCACATGCCGTCCGGTTCGCCGGTGCGCAGGGCCCAGTCGAGGCAGGCCGCTTGTACGGGGCAGGTCTGGCAGATGCGCCGTGCCTGCTCCTCACGTTGACCGGGATGGTCGTCCCACGTGATCGGGAAGAACAGGCCGGGGTCCGCGTCCTGGCAGGCGGCGCGGGCGGTCCAGCGCAGCGGGGATCGGGGCTCCCGGTACTGGTGAATCTGATGAATGGGCATGATCTCCACCTCGTGGACGATGGGTCAGTATGAGGCGCCGCGGACCCCGGCCAGGCGTACGCCCGCGTCGTCGGCGGGCGGCCCGCCGGGCGCTGGATATCAAGACCCGCAGGCCCGAGCAGTCCAGGAAGGACACCTCGGTCAGATCGAAGACCACATGGTCGCCGGGCCGGCGGACGCGGTTGACGTAGCGGGCCAGTCGGCCGCTGTCGGCGAGGTCGATCTCACCGCCGACCGCGATCAGGCTCGTGCCGGAAAGGTGCTGATGCCTCAGCGTCAGCGACGTGGTGAGGCTCTCGCGGGATCGGCCGGGAGCTCGAGTTGCAGGGCGGCGACCATGCGCGCACCATGAACCTTTCGTGTCGGCGTCTGTTGCTCGGTCTCCGGGGCGGCGGAGAGTCGAGGACCCCGGCTTCAGAAGGCACGGAAGATCCCGTCCGGGTCGTAGCGGTTCCAGAGGCCGATGACCCGCTCACCGGTCGCACCGGGGTAAATCCGCGCGAAGGCGCCGGGGCCGGGGCGGCTCTCGAAGCCGGTGTAGGCTCCGTCGAACCGTCCGGCCAGCGACTGCCAGGCCGCGTCGAGCTCCGCGCCGCGTTGCGGAGGAAACGCCGAGGCGACGACCAGCGTGTTCTGATGCCGGTGCGCGTACGCGGTCGCGCCGGTGGGCACGTCGTTGACCGCCCCGCCCACGGAGCGCAGCCGGATCGAGGGCTGATGAGGCACGGTCGCGGCCGCCATGATCGCCGCCGCGTCGTCGTCGGTCATGGCCGCGAGCAGGCCATTGGTGGTGGTGCTGTGCTGCTGCCCGGTGTTGGGGTACAGGTGAGTGGTGGAGACCAGGGCGTGGTACGGAGCGAGCTGCACGTTCAGGTCGAGCAGCCTGGTGCCGATGCGGAGCAGTGGTTCGACCGCCGTCCGCAGGTGATGCCGGCCTGTGTCGGCGACCACGGCGATGATGGAGCGACCAGGGCGGAGCCGTGGGACTGCAGGGTGACGGCGCTGGTCAGCTCGCGCGCGGCGGACGCCATGTGGTCGGCCCACTGCCGCAGCGCTCGGCCGTCCCGCTTGATCTCCACGGCGATCTGCGCGTACCCGACGTCACGCAACTCCATCGCCTCGATCTCGAACGCCACCACGATGCCGGCCCCCGAGCCGGCACCGCGAACCGCCCACAGCAGGTCCGGCTCGTGCTCGGCGTCGGCGCGCACCGTCGTCCCGTCGGCCAGGACGACATCGGCGGCGCGGATGTGGTCGATGGTCAGTCCGTAGTGGCGGACCAGCCAGCCGATGCCGCCTGCGGTGGCCAGGCCGCCGACGCCGATGTTGCCGTGGTAGCCGGAGCCGATCGCCAGCCCGTACGGCGCGAGCGTCTGCGCGACCGTCGCCCAGCGGGCGCCGGCCTGCACCCGGACGAGCCGGGTGCGCCGGTCGAGCACTTCGACGCGGTTCATCGCCGACAGGTCGATGACCACGCCGCCGTCTTCGGAGGCGCGCCCGGACAGGCCGTGCCCTCCGCTGCGCACGGTCAGGGGCAGGTCCCGATCGCGGGCGAAGCGCAGCGCGGCGACCACCTCGGCCGTGCTCTCGGGAAGCAGGACGACCGCGGGCTCGGCCACTGTCGTGTACGTGGAGCACAGCAGGAGATACCGCGGGTCCCCGGGAGTGACGATCTTGCCTTCCAGTTCGGGCGGAGCCGTGGACAGGTTCGGCGTCATAGTCGCTGGTCCCCCCGCTCACGGAGGGCGGCGAACCACTTGTCCGGGGGGATGTTGCGGGAGTGGCCGGTGATGGCGAGCGTCCGGGTCGCGCGGCTGCCCGGCCACAGCGAAACGGTTCCTGCGGCAGACATCTCGGTCGTGGTCCGGTCGGCGTCCTGCCCGTCGGCTTCGGGCTTGAGGTTCAAGGGGTGTCCGTGGTCTGTCACAGTTGCAGCTTTCTGGTTCGTTTCATGGCGGATCGACAGGTCCGTGGGCGGAGGCCGGGACGGCTCGTCTTTCCTCCGACCGTGCTTGCGATAGATGGTTCGCCTCACCGGGCGAATGAGGCGCGAGGGGCCGGCAGGCGAGCCGGGTGCCGGATGGGTCTCATCGGCGCGGCTGCCGGCCCCTGGGTCCGCCGGATCAGGCGGCTTGGTGGCGTTGCCAGTGCTCTTCGAGGACGGCGGCGACCTGCACCGGCCGCTGCAGCACCGGCCAGTGGTTGCAGTCCAGCTTGATCACGTGTTCCGCGCGGATGGCCCGGCCCAGTTCGTCGGCGAACTCGACCTGGCAGGCGGGGTCGCGTGCGCCCCAGAACACGAGGCCGGGCGCGGTCAGCTTCGCCAGCTCGGGTTCCCACTCGCTGCCCATCCGCACCGCGGAGCGGTAGAGCTTGAGAATGCTGTCCTTCATCGGCGCGTCCACGTGCCGCACCATCTCCTCGGCCAGGTGGGCGGGCACCTCGAAGCCGGTGATCAGATCGTTGGCGAAGCCCTGCGGCGTCAGCCCGGCCATGAAACGGTCCCCCTCGACCGGGTCCTGCCAGATCTTGGCCAGCGGATGCCAGACGTACCGGGCGCTGATCGGGCCGTTGCCGCCGGCCCAGGTGCGTACCAGGTCGGGACGCAGGGACGCGACCCGGGCGGTGAGGATGCCGCCCCAGTCGTGGCCGACCAGGTCGACCGGCTCGCCGATCCCCTCCAGACGGCCGATCAGCCAGTCGGCGTACTCCTCCTTGGTGCTGCCGAAGCCGTCCGGACGTGGAGCGCCGAAGCCCGGCAGGTCCCAGGCTTCCACATCGCCACGCGTCAGGTGCCGGCGGACGCCCTCCCAGACGCGGTGGGTGTCGGGGACGCCGTGGATGAGGATCGCGGGCATGGGGGTGTCACTCCTGCGCGTGGTCGGCGGCATCGAGGATGACGGCGGTCACGGCGTCAGGCTGGGACGCCGCGAGCGCGTGCGAGGCGCCGGGAATCTCCCGGGTTCCGCGGGAGCCGGCGCGTTCGGCCATGAAGCGCAGTGCCGCGGCCGGGATGTTGAGGTCACGCTCGCCGTGGACGAACCAGGACGGTGTGGCGCGCCAGGCTGGCTCGTCCGCCGTCAGGGCGTCGGTCAGGGCGCGCTCGGTCACCGGCCGCTGGGTCGGCGCCATCAGCGCGGCCTCGCCGGCATCGAGGTCGGCGCAGAACTGGTGGTGGAACTTGTCCGCGGCGATGCGGAACTCGTTGCCGCCGGAGGCGACCGGGTAGGCGACCAGCGCGCCGGCCAGGGTGCTGCCTTCGAACTTGCCGGACAGCAGGAACGCGTTCTCGCCGGGTTCGGGGGCGAAGGCGGCGACGTAGACCAGGGCGCGGACGTTCGGGTTGCCGGCCGCGGCCTGGGTGATCACCATGCCGCCGTAGGAGTGGCCGACCAGGATGACCGGGCGGCCGAGGCCGGCGATCACGTCGCGCACGTAGGTGGCGTCGCCTTCCACGCTGCGCAGCGGGTTGGCCACGGCGACGGCCGGCAACCCACGGCTGTGCAGGCGCTGGATGACGCGGTTCCAGCTCGCGGACTCGGCGAAGGCGCCGTGGACCAGGACGATGACGGGCTGCTCGTTCATGAGTTGGCCTTTCCGGTGTTCAGGGCGGTTTTGAGGACCTCGATGGCCTGGGCGGTGGCGGCGCGCGCGGCGTGGGTGTCGCGCAGCGGGTTGAGCATCATGAAGTCGTGCAGGGTGCCGTTGTAACGGACGCTGGTGGTCGGGACGCCGACCGCGGTGAGCTTGCGGGCGTAGGCCTCGCCCTCGTCGCGCAGCACGTCGTTCTCGTCCACGATGACGAACGCGGGCGGTAGGCCTTTGAGATCATCAAGGGTGGCGCGCAGCGGTGAGGCGGTGATCTCCGCGCGCTGGGCGGGGTCGGTGGTGTACGCGTCCCAGAACCAGGCCATCGCCTTGGCGGTCAGGTGGGGGCCGTCGGCGAACTCGCGGTAGCTGGCGGTGTCCTGGGCGGCGTCGGTGACCGGGTAGTACAGCGACTGGTGTACGAAGGCGACGTCGCCGCGCCGCTTGGCCAGGATGGTCAGCGCGGCGGTCATGTTGCCGCCGACCGAGTCCCCGGCGACCGCCAGCCGGGAGGTGTCCAGCCCCTCGTCCGCGCCGTGCCGGGTGATCCACCGCGCGGTGGCGTAGGCCTGCTCGATGGCCACCGGGTAACGCGCCTCGGGCGAGCGGTCGTACTCGACGAAGACGACCGCCGCGTTCGCCCCGACGGCGAGTTCGCGGACGAGCCGGTCGTGGGTGCCGGCGTCGCCGAGGATCCAGCCGCCGCCGTGGACGTACAGGACGGCGGGCAGCGCGGCCGTCGTCCCGGTGGGCTTGACGATGCGTACCCGCACGTCGCCGGCCTCGGCCGGCACGGTGATCCACTTCTCCTCCACGTCCGGCTTGCCGACCGGGGCGGTTTGGAGGTCGTCCAGCACCTTGCGGGCGCCGTCGGGCCCTAGCTCGTACAGGAACGGGGGCTTGGCGGTCGCGTCGGCGAACTCCTGCGCCGCTGGCTCCAGAAAATGCCTGCTCATAATGTTCTTTCTTGGTTCGTGGCGGGTGACGGCCGGCGGATGCATGTGCTGCCTCGTCCGGATCGATGGCGAAAGATGGCGAGCCTTACCGGTGGCCGCCGTCGCCGCCAACCGGTCGCCAGCTAAGACCCGACAGCCTTCGGGCTTGTGACAGCCCCGCGAAAATTCCTCATGAGTGCTGGGAGCAAGCCGTCCAGCAGCCGCTGGTCGATGTCCGGATTTACGCGGGCCAACCGGTCGTCTCCTCATGGCGCGGCGGTCACGCTAGGGACGTCACGGATGCGAACGCGGCGCGGGCGGGTGGACCCTGTCCCGCATGCGCTCGCACCCGGTCTCGCAGCGCCTCTCCGTGTGGGCAGAAGAGGAAGGAACTGACGGGCAATGGCCGATCTGGACTATGGCTGGCGTCTTCGCGAGGTCATGGCGGAGCGCGGCATGTCCTCCACCACGGAGCTGCGTCCCCTGCTGGCCGCTCGCGGTGTCGACCTGTCGCCGAGCCAGGTGTACCGGCTCGTGGTCGGCAAGCCGGAGCGGCTGAGCCTCCGCACGCTGATGGCGTTGCTGGACATCCTCGACTGCGCGATGGACGACCTGATCGAACCGCCGCCCGCCCGGACGGTCCGTCGTACAGGGAAGTGATGCGGAGTCGTCGACGACCCCGACCTCCTGCTGCATGCCGTCAAGCTGGTCAAGGACGCCGAACGGCCGCTGGTCCACGCTTCGGCGGCCGAGGATGCGGGCCGGGCTCTCGGCGCGTACGGCGATCTCGCACCGCGGGATCGCCTGGACACCGCACTCGACCTGTACGACGGGTCGAGCGCCGCACATGATGCGGCCTGCGCCGGGCGCACCGGCCCGGTGACAGTGTGGAGGAAAGCCGGTGGGGTTGACTGCGGCGGAGTCAAGGTGGCCCGGTTGGTACCGGCAGGTCGCCGAGCAGCTGTTCCTGCCGCGCTCTGAAACTCCGCCGCCCGAAGACCCGCGGCCCGTGTCGCCGCTCATGCACCGCCAATGTCACAGATAGGATTTGGCGCGCTAAAGACGCCATGCATCGGCAAATCCCAGCGAAGGTGACACCGAGACCGCGCCGCCGCTGAGACGGCATCGCGAGTTGGCGGAGCTGGACGTGCTGGTGGACCGTGCCCGCGACGGTCACAGCGGCGCGCCGGCCGTCTCCGGCGAGGCCGGCGTCGGCAAGACCGCGTTCCCATACGTGCTGTGGCTACCAGCCATACGGCTTGTTCCGCCGCATCTACGAGATGCTCGCCCCCGGAACACCATGATGATCGACTAGCGGCCACCAGGATCGAACCCGCCATCCCCTGCCGGGCCACGCAGAACGCGTGTACTGATCATCGCCCCCAACACCTTGAGTGCCTGCCGCAGCGCATGGCGGACTCACTGCGGCAGCGACTCGGCGCTTTCCGGCCGGTTCGTTGATCAGGCCGTCCGAATGAGATATTGCATTAGATGACAGTTCGGGTCCCGGTACCACCGGTGATGCGCGGTGCGGAAGATGTGGCGGGAATGTCCGAAAAGTATGATCTTGGGGGTGGGTGGTCCGCGACCGGGGCGAGCGGAGCCCTGCGGCCGGGGTGGCTGGTGGGCAGAGAGGCGGAGTGCGAGACGCTCGACCGGCTGCTCGCGGACGTCCGCGGCGGCGAGAGCCGGGTGCTGGTGCTGCGCGGCGAGGCCGGAGTCGGCAAGTCGGCGCTGCTGGACCACCTTGTCGCGAAGTCCTCTGGGTGCCGGGTCGTAGCCGCGACAGGGGTCCAGTCGGAGATGGAACTGCCCTTCGCCGCCGTCCACCAGTTGTGCGTACCGATGCTGGACCTCCTCGATTCCCTGCCCGGACCCCAGCACGACGCGCTCGGGACAGCGTTCGGGATGCGCGCCGGTCCCGCTCCCGACCAGTTCCTCATCAGCCTCGCCGTACTCAATCTCCTGGCCCAGGCCGCCGACGAGCGTCCGCTCGTGTGCGTGATCGACGACGCCCAGTGGCTCGACCGCGCCTCGGCGCAGGTCCTCACCTTCGTGGCCCGCCGCCTCATGGCCGAAAGCGTGGCCTGTGTCTTCGCCGTCCGTGATTCCGGCGAGACCGACGTGTTGCCGGGCCTGCCCGTGATGGAGGTCGGCGGACTGCGGGACGCCGACGCGCGGACACTCGTCAACCGGGTGGTCCCCGGGCCGCTGGACGAGGAGGTGCGCGACCGGATCCTGTTCGAGTCGCGCGGCAACCCGCTCGCCCTGCTCGAACTCCCCCGCGCCGCGTCCGCGGGCGGATTCGTGGCGGCGGCGACCGGGCAGTCGCTGTCGGGCCGCCTCGAGGACGGCTTCCAGCGCCGGCTGAACGGCCTGCCGGCCGACAGCCGGATGATGCTGCTGCTGGCCGCCGCCGAACCCCTCGGCGATCCGGCTCTGCTGTGGCGCGCCGCCGGCGTGCTCGGCGTCGACACCACGGCGGTCGACGAGGCCGACGAACTGATTGACTTCAGCGACCGGGTGCGTTTCCGGCATCCACTCGTCCGCTCCGCGGTGTACAACGCGGCCGTTCCGAGGGAGCGCCGACAGGCCCACGGAGCGCTGGCGGAGGCGACCGACGCCGCCACCGACCCGGACCGACGGGCCTGGCACCGCGCCCACAGCGCCGCCCACCCCGACGAGGGCATCGCCGCCGAGCTCGAACACTCGGCCGGGCGCGCCCAGGCCCGCGGCGGTCTGGCCGCCGCCGCGGCCTTCCTGGAGCGGGCGGTCGGGCTCACCCCCGATCCTGGGCGCCGGGCCGAACGCGCGCTCGACGCCGCCAGGGCCAAGCACCTGGCCGGCGCGCCCGAGTCCGCACTGGCGCTGCTGGCGGCGGCCGAGGCCGGGCCGCCGGACCGACTGCGCCGTGCCAAGGCCGAATCCCTGCGCGCCGAGATCGCCCTGACCTCGAACCGCGGCACCTCCGCTCCGGCGATCCTGCTCAAGGCCGCCAAGCAGCTCGAACCACTCGACATCAACCTGTCCCGCGACACCTATCTGCAGGCGCTGCTCGTGGCGATCGGCGTCCTGCCCGACTGGAACGGCATCACCGAGGTCGCGGCGGCCACCCGTGAAGCGCCCCCCGCGCCCGGCGCGCCCCGCGCCACGGATCTCGTCCTCGAAGCCCTCTCCCTGTCCTACACGCGGGACACCCTGACGGCCGAACCAGCCCTGCGGCGTGCCGTGGACGCCATCATGAGCGAGGAGACCGCCCCCGCCGAACAGCTCCGGTGGCTCTGGTTCATCAACTTCTCCGTCATGGGCCTGTGGGACGACGAGGCCAGTCTCGAACTGACCCGGTACTACCTCCGCCTGATCCGCGACTCCGGCGCGCTCGCGCTGCTGCCCCTGGTGCTCAGCATGTCCACGATGATGCTTCTTTTCGAGGGCGACCTGGCGGAGGCCGAGACCCAGAACGAGGAGGCGAAGGCGAACGCGGTCGCCGCCGACGTCTGGACCACCTCCGGAGCGATGGTGCAGACGGGTGGCGACCTCGGCCTCGCGGCGTGGCGGGGAGATGAGGAGGAGACCGAGCACCTCGCGGAGGTCATCGCGAAGGAAGGAGCGGTCCGCGGGGAGGGGAGGACGCTGGAGATCAGCCATTGGGTCCGGTCCGTCCTCTACAACGGGCTCGGCCAGTACGAAAAGGCTCTGGAAGCCGTTCTGCAGGCCAGCGTGGACCATCGGGCGCCGAGCGGCTGCGGAGTCCAATGGGCGCCCCTCGAACTCATCGAGGCCGCGGCGCGTACCGGCCGGCACGAACTGGCCTCCCGTACGCTGGAACGGCTCTCCCGATCCACCCGGGCGGGCGGCGCGGACTGGGGCCTCGGCCTCGAGGCCCGCTGCCGGGCGCTGCTCTGCGAAGGCGAGGAGGCCGATCGCCTCTACCGCGAGGCGATCGACCGGCTCGGCCGCACCCGAATGCGCGTCGACCTCGCCCGCGCCCACCTGCTCTACGGCGAATGGCTCCGCCGCGAACGCCGCCGCATCGAGGCCCGCGAGAACCTCCGCACCGCCTTCGACCTGTTCACCGAGATCGGCATGAAGGCCTTCGCCGACCGGGCCGCACGCGAGCTCCAGGCCACCGGGGAGACCGCCCGGAAGCGGAACATCGAGACCACGGAGCAACTCACCCCGCAGGAGGCGCAGATCGCCAGGCTGGCCCGCGCCCGCCTGACCAACAAGGAGATCGCCGCACGCCTGTACGTCAGCCCCCGCACCGTCGAATACCACCTGCGCAAGGTCTTCACGAAACTCGGCGTCACCTCGCGCCACCAGCTCGAAGACATCCTCTGACCCACCCGCCGCGGCGCCGCTGCCCGCGCATGCCCCTCCCTGAGGTGCCGCCGGTACGGATTCCGGCCACGCGGTACCGGCGGCCCGTTTGGAGCACCAGGAAGCGGTGCCGCCGCCCGAGCCGCTGCGGGTTGGAGACCGCGGCTGTTCGACGAGCTTGCCCGCCGTGGAGACCTCGCGCATGAGGCAGGCGATGTCGGCGGGATCTTCTCGTATTCGATCTCGCCCGGTCCCGACCCCACGAGGTCGACCCGCAGGGACTCGCCGAGGTCTGGGTGGTCGGAGCGGTTGTGGCAGCCGCGGGTCTCGCGGCGTCCAGGGGCGGCTTCGAGGCCGGGTCCACCCTGAGTTGATGTCCCCTTTGGTGATGACGCGCCGAAGGTGAACTCCGATCACGGAGGTTCGTCGCTCGACGGTTGCAAGGAGTCCGTCCGCGTCCCGAGCGGCCCGACCGGCCCGTGAATCCCGGGCGGACCGGCTCCTCCCTGGGGACCCGGGCCAGGCATCTCCCTGATGCGACCGCGGCACCTGCCCGGCCACAGTATGTGGTGTCGGTGACGGGCGTCCACCTGCGGGTCGAGCGGAGAAAGACCGGCTTCCGCGAGCAGCCGGTCCACGACTCCGGCCGGTCCGACGCCCCGGCCACCACCGAAGGAAGGAAAGACGCCATGAGCAGTCATGTCCTCGAGCCCGCGGCGCGGGAGATCGCCGACGCCACGTCCAAGCCCCCGTTCCTGTACGAGCTGGGGCCCGCGGGCACCCGCAAGGTCCTGGACGACCTCCAGGCCACCCCGGTCCCCATGTCCGATATCGACAGGTCGGCACGGTGATCACCGGCGACGCCGGCACCCACGACCGGCTCGTCCGAGAACTGGCCGTCGGCGCGCACACCGCCGTCGCCTCCGTGGCGTACGACCGCTCGCCCGAGACCCGCTCGCGATCGAGCAGGCGTACGCCGCCGCCCGGTTCCTGACGGCGGGCGGCGCGAAAGGAAATCTAGCGCGCCACCCTTCACGACCTGGCCGGTCTGCCGCCCGCGTTCGTCATCGCCGACGAGAACGACGTACTCCGCGACGAGAGCGAGGCCTGCGCCCGCCGCCTCGCAAAGGCATGCGTCCCCACCACCAGCGTCCGCCACATCGGCACGCCCCACGACTTCATGATGCTCAACCCCGTCAGCGGCACCCATGTCGTGCGGGCCCGCCGTCGCCCAGGCGATCGCGGTTCTCAAGAACGCCCTGAACATCGGAAAGGACAACGCATGAGCACCACCACCACGGAGGCGCGAGTGAGCATGCATCTTGAAGGGCGAGACCAGACGACTTCACTCGACCAGGCCGCCGTCACCTTCGTCGAAGTGCGTCCGCGCCTCTTCGGCATCGCCTACCGGATGCTCGCCAGCTCGACGGAGGCCGAGGACATCGTCCAGGAGACGTGGCTGCGGTGGCAGAACACCGAACGCTCGACCATCGCCAACCCGGCGGCGTTCCTGACCCTGATCGCGACGCGGCTGTCCCTCAACGCCGCGCAGTCCGCCCGGGCCCGCCGTGAGACCTACATCGGCCCCTGGCTGCCCGAGCCCATCGATACCAGCGCCGACCCCGCCGTCCGAGCCGAGCGGGGCGAGGCGCTCGAACTCGCTTTGCTGCTGCTGCTCGAGAAGCTCACCCCGGCCCAGCGGGCCGCTTATGTCCTCCGTGAGGCCTTCGTCTACCCCTACGAGCAGATCGCCGAGATCATTCAGCTCAGCCCGGCCAACGTCCGCCAGCTGGTGAGCCGGGCCCGCAAGCACCTGAACACCACCCAGCGTGAGCCGATCGACACCGGCGAGCACCGGCGCCTCCTGTCGACCTTCCTCGACGCCGCCCAGGAGGGGAACGTGACGGCTTTGGAAGACCTCTTCGCCGCGGACGTCGTCAGCTCCTCCGACGGCAACGGCATCAGAGGGGCGGCGCCGCGTCGGCTGATCGGCATCAATCGGGAGTCGCGCGGTTCGTCGCGGCGTACGCGCCGCGCTGCCGGCCGCGAAACCACGCCGAGTCTGCTCGAGGCCGCCTGCTGGTGTGCTTGATGACGGCCGGCCGGACGACCTGCATGGATCAGCGGAGGTCGATGGCGCGTTCAGGGCAGTCGAACACCGCCAGGCGAGCCGGGTGTTCGATGTCCGGGAACACCGCGCCGTCGCCGATCACTTGGCCGTAGCCTTCGTCGAGGGTGCAGAAGGCATGGATCTCGGGCTCAACGCGGGACGCGTGCGCGAGAAACTCCTCGACCAGGTCCATCGGGGCGAGGCCGCCGGTCCGGACCTGCTCGGCGACGGCCGCGGCCGTCAGCGGGCGGGCTGTCATCAGCTCGCCTTGATCTTTTCGGCGGTCAGGTCCGTGCGGATCTGGTCGATCTTGGCGGTGACGGTCGCGTCCGCTCCGCAGAGCACGATGCCGGAGGCGCCGGTGCCGGAGGCGAGGCCGAACAGCTTGGCCTCGGCCTTCCAGGTGCCGGCGACCAGCTGCTTCACTCCGTACTCGGTGGCGAAGCCGATGTCGGATTTGGTGAACCCGGCGAACGCGGCGTCGGTGGAGCACTCCTGGACGAGCGGGCCGCCGAGCACCTTGGTGCCGGTCTCCTTGGCGCCCTGGAGCATGCCCTGCAGACCGCTGTTGCGGATCTGATAGAAGACGTCGCCGCCCGCGCCCGCGTCGGCGGTCACGGCCTGCTTGGCCTTGGCCACGTCGTCGAAGTCGCCGGTGTACTGCGGCGGCAGCACGGCGATGTCGGGCCTGGCGTGCTTGGCGCCTGCCTCGAACTGCTTGGCCACGGCGACGATCGGTGGGATTTTCCCGCTCTCACGGCCTGGGAGAGCATCGGGCACGGTGCATCCGTGGTCACCACACCGGTGATCAAGTGCGGAACGCCAGCGTCACAGGTCTCGCTCAGGGGAACACCCCGCGACGATACTTGGGTGTGGTGACCACGTGCGCGTGGAGGCTGTGGACGACGCTCCGTCCGCGCCGGATATCGGGGTTCGGTTCCCAGGACAGTGACATGGGTCACACGCTAGTATGTTCGATGTGAAACCGGTGGTGCAGGTGAGGCTACTGGCGACACCTGAGCAGGCGGCGGCGCTGGAGGCTACCCTGCGTGCCTGCAACCACGCCGCCAACCTCACCTCCACGGTCGCGCACACCACCGGCGCGCGGCGCGAATATGCCCTCCGCAAACACGTGTACGGCCGGCTCCGGGCCGATGGGCTGGGTGCCCAGGCCGCCCAGCACGTGATCAAAAAGGTGGCCGACGCCTACACCGCGCTGCGCGCCAACCTCAACGCCGGGAACTACGGCCCGCCCGGCACCACCCGGCGGGCGAAGATCGAGGGCAAGCCGATCCGCTTCTGCTCCACGGCCGCTCAGCCGTTCGACGACCGGTGCCTGTCCTTCGACCACCACGCCCGGACGATCTCGATCTGGACCGTGACCGGCCGGGTCAAGAACATTGCCTTCACCGGCTCTGATGCCCAGCTGG
>NZ_JBQHCV010000025.1:0-184871 GCF_052068215.1 Nonomuraea sp. H19
AAGATGTGAGCACGCTTCTTGGTGGCGCGCCGGTTGGCGTAGGCGCCGGCCACCCGGGCGATGGCCCGCACGGCCGCTTGGGCGCCCAGCCCGGCCACCTGCGCGCGCACGTCGTAGTAGGTGAGCCGGTGCAGCTCCACCACGGTGAAGGTGCGCTGCTGCCAGGACAGGCGGGAGACGACGGTGGCCGCCTGATTGCACACCAGCACCGCCGCGCCCAGGGCGTCGGCCTGGGCGGAGGTGGGTGCGAGCCGGAGCTGCACCACCGAGGGCAGGCCTTGCCGCTTGGCGGCAGAGCGGCGGATCGCCATCGCGCACCTCCTGTCACAGCACCCTCAGCCACCGCACATATTACTTACTGTTACCGAGCTTTTCCATACTGTTTTCGAAAGGAGGGGTGGCGCTTCCTCTCGGTTTGCAGGACCGGGTCTCCGCGCCACAATTTCAGATGAGAGCCAAAGAGTGGACCGTGCGAATTCAGCTGACCGAGGACGGCGACGACACCTCGGCGCAGGCGGAACTGACCACCGATGCAGGCACTCAGGTGACGGGCACCGGCCGCGCCCGCCGCAACCCGTCGGACCCGTCGGTGCCGGTGATCGGGGACGAGCTCGCGA
This sequence comes from Nonomuraea sp. H19, assembly GCF_052068215.1. Taxonomy (NCBI): domain Bacteria; kingdom Bacillati; phylum Actinomycetota; class Actinomycetes; order Streptosporangiales; family Streptosporangiaceae; genus Nonomuraea; species Nonomuraea sp. H19. The sequence goes on from NZ_JBQHCV010000025.1 coordinate 618, forward strand.
CCTCGCGGGCGATGGCCGACCTGGCCGACAAGCTGGCGATGATGACCCAGCGCGACATCAAGGGGTCGGTGGAGTCGGCCACGGGAAGCCGCTCGTGGTGAATTCGGACGTTCCCACATATCACGAGTAATCCAATTACAAATTTCACTAAATACACGCTAATTCGCTACATTGACGTCCATGGCGGCGATCGGGGAGAAATTCGTTATCTCTGGTGAATTGCGGCTGTGGACTGCGCGTCGTCGGCGCGAGGGCCGTGGCTGGCGGTGCACCGCCCCGAGCGCGTGCTGACGCTGGCCGCGATCATGACGGGCCCGATGGGCGCCGCGGCCGCGTACCGTCTGGACCAGGTCGGCGCGGCACGCCATTCACGCCGTGGTCACCGACGTGATCAACCGAACACGACTCGGGTAACGTCGTCACTCTCCCGTTGCTTGATCAAGGAGAGACGCATGGTCCGCAAAGCCGTGATCCCGGTGGCCGGCCTAGGCACCCGCCTGCTGCCCCTGACGAAGGCGCTGCCCAAGGAGATGCTGCCGATCGGCGACAAGCCCGTCATCGAGCACACCATCCGCGAGCTCGTGGACTCCGGGATCGACGAGATCACCATCGTCACTTCGGCCCGCAAGGACCTCATCCAACGCCACTTCGCGCCGGACGCCGACCTGGAGCTGCAGCTGCGCGCCGCGGGCAAGGACGTCCTGGCCGACGCGATCGCGGAGCTGTCGTCGCTGGCCCACATCACGTACCTGTACCAGAACGGCCCGTACGGCAACGGCACCCCCGTGCTCAACGCCGCCCGGGTGATCGGCGACGAGCCGTTCATGGTGCTGTGGGCCGACGACGTGTTCGTGGCCGAGGTGCCGCGGGCCAAGCAGCTCAAGGCCGCGTACGAGGCCACCCACGCGCCCGTCCTGGCCCTGATGCCGATGGCGGTCGAGGACGCCTCCCGCTACGGCGTGCCCGTCGTCAAGGAGGACCACGGCGACGGCCGCCTGCTGATCTCCGGGCTGGTGGAGAAGCCGTCCCCCGAGCAGGCACCCTCCCGGTACGCCGCGATCGGCGGATACGTCGTCACCCCCGGCGTCATCCGGGAGCTGGAGGCCCAGACCCGCAGGTGGCACGAGAACCCCCAGGGCGAGATCTACCTCACCGACGCCCTGCACCGCCACGCCGCCGAGCACCCGGTGTACGGGCAGGTCATCGACGGCACCTGGTGGGACACCGGCTCGCCGCTCGACTACCTCAAGGCCCAGTTCGCCGCCGCCCTGGCCGACCCGGCATACGGCCCGGAGCTGCGCAGGCTCGCCCTCGAAGGCTGATGGCTTGGGTTTTTTCCTGCGGAGTGGTTGTCTGTCCGGAGAACCTATGAGGAGGGCACCGGTGAGCCGTCAAATCGTTTCCATCGTGGGTGGCAAGGAGGTCGCCACCGCAACCGCGTACGAGTCGACCAATCCCGCTCGCACCGGCGAGGTCGTGGCCCAGGTCGGCCTGGCCGACGCCGACGCGTTCGCCGCCGCCTGCCGCGCCGCCAAGGAGGCCCAGCGCGAGTGGGCCAAGGTGCCCGCCCCCGTGCGCGGGCGGGTGATCGCCTCCATCGGGCGGCTGGTCGAGGCCAACACCGAGCGGCTGGCCCGGCTGGTCACCGAGGAGATCGGCAAGCCGTACGCCGAGTCCCTGGGCGAGGTGCGGGAGATCGTGGACACCTGCGACTTCTTCCTCGGCGAGGGGCGCAGGCTCTACGGGCAGACGGTGCCGTCGGAGATGCCGGACAAGAACCTGTTCACCTTCCGCAACCCGATCGGCGTGGCCGCGGTCGTCACCGCGGGGAACTTCCCGGTCGCCGTGCCGTCGTGGTATCTGGTCCCGGCCCTGCTGTGCGGCAACGCCGTCGTCTGGAAGCCCGCCGAGTACGCCGCCGCCTCCGCGCACGCCATGTTCCAGCTGTTCGTGGCGGCGGGGCTGCCCGACGGCGTGCTCAACATCGTGTTCGCCGACGGCGCCGAGACCTTCCGCGGCCTGGACCTGGCCCTCGGCGAGGGAACCGTGCACAAGGTCGGGTTCACCGGTTCCAGCGAGGTCGGCCGGAAGATCGGCGAGCTGACCGGCCGGCACCTGCAGTCGGCCTGCCTGGAGCTGGGTGGCAAGAACCCGATGGTGATCATGCCCGACGCCGACCTGGACCTGGCCGTCGAGGGCGCGCTGTTCTCCGGCTTCGGCACCGCGGGCCAGCGCTGCACCAGCCTCGGCACGGTCATCGTGCACGAGAGCGTGCACGACGCGTTCGTCGAGCGGTTCGCGCGGGCGGTGCGGGACGCCAGGGTCGGGGACCCTGCTCAGGAGGTGCTGGCGGGCCCGCTGCTGGACCGGAAGTTCGCCGACCGCTACGAGGAGTACCTGACCTGGATCCAGCCCCACCACACGGTCGTTTCAGGAAATGTCGGGCGGATCACGAAGGACAACCCGCGCGGCGACTTCGACGGCGGCGAGGGCCTCTACTACCACCCGGTCGTCGTGGACGGCGTACGGCCCGGCGACCGGCTCTTCATGGAGGAGACGTTCGGCCCGATCGTGGGCGTGACCGCGTTCCGCACCCTCGACGAGGCCGTCGAGCTGGCGAACCTGCCCGGCTACGGCCTGTCGAGCTCGATCTACACCACGAACCCGAAGCACGCCTTCCGCTTCCGCGAGGGCATCTCGGCGGGCATGGTCAGCGTCAACAACTCCACCTCGGGGGCGGAGGCGCACCTGCCGTTCGGCGGCAACGGCAAGTCGGGCAACGGCAGCCGCCAGTCGGGCATGTGGGTGCTCGACCAGTTCACCCGCTGGCAGGCCATGAACTGGGATCACTCCGGCCGTCTGCAGAAGGCGCAGATGGACGTCGCGGAGATCGTACCTGACCTGGACTTCCGCCTTCCATGACGAAAGGGGGCCCCGCGGGGCCCCCTTTGTCACAGCGGTCAGACCTGGCCGGCCTTCTCCAGGGCCGAGCAGCAGGTGTTCACCAGCAGGCGGGTGACGACGTACGGGTCGACGTTGGCGTTCGGGCGACGGTCCTCGATGTAGCCCTTCTTCTCCAGCTCGACCTGCCACGGGATGCGCACGGAGGCGCCGCGGTCGGAGACGCCGTAGCTGTACTTGTTCCACGGGGCGGTCTCGTGCGCGCCGGTCAGGCGGCTCTCGACGCCGGCACCGTACTGGGTGATGTGCTCCATCGGCTTGTCGCCCTCACCGAGCGCCTCGCAGGCGGTGATGATGGCCTCGTAGCCCTCGCGCATGGCCTTGGTGGAGAAGTTGGTGTGCGCGCCGGCGCCGTTCCAGTCGCCGCGGGCGGGCTTGGCGTCGAGCGTGGCCTCCACGCCGAACTCCTCGGCCGTGCGGTAGAGCAGCCAGCGGGCCACCCACATGTGGTCGGAGACGTCGAGCGGACTCGCCGGGCCGACCTGGAACTCCCACTGGCCGGGCATGACCTCGGCGTTGATGCCGGAGATCGCCAGGCCGGCGGCGAGACAACGGTCGAGGTGCAGCTCGACGATCTCGCGGCCGAAGATGGCGTCGGCGCCGACACCGCAGTAGTACGGGCCCTGCGGGGCGGGGAAGCCGCCCTCGGGGAAGCCGAGCGGGCGGCTGCCCTTGAAGAAGGTGTACTCCTGCTCGATGCCGAACCAGGACTCCTGGTCGGCGTACTGCTCGGCGATCGGGCGCAGCAGGGCGCGGGTGTTGCTGACGTGCGGGTCGCCGTTGATCTCCTCGACCTCGCACAGCACCAGCACGTTGTCACCGCCGCGGATCGGGTCCGGGCAGGTGAAGACGGGGCGGAGCACGCGGTCCGACGAGTGGCCCTCGGCCTGGTTGGTGCTGGACCCGTCGAAGCCCCAGACCGGAGGCTCGGCTCCGTCGACAAGGATCTTGGTCTTCGAGCGCAGCAGAGCCGTGGGCTCGGTGCCGTCGATCCAGATGTACTCAGCCTTGTAGCTCACGGCGGTCCTTTCAGGGTTCTTCACAGCCACGCCGAGTCTTACGGACAGCCGTTTCCCAATTTTTGCCCACATGTGAACGCCGTGTTAATCAGCCGATCCTTTACCTGGGCGCGTCACCCTTCCCGCACCACAGGTCACCCCGGGCGGTTGGCGCGGCATTCGGCTCTCCTGCCACCGTACTTGCCGCGCGCTCGGCGCCGGCACGTGCCCGAGGGCGTTCCGGACGCCCCGGGCACGTGCTCCGCTCTCATGTACGGCCGTCGCGCCCGTTGCCGTCGTAGCCGAGCAGCCGCATGGCCGTGTCCGGGTCCATCGCCGCGGCCAGCAGCTGGGCCCGGGCGTGGGCCTCGTCGCGCTCGCGTTCGGCCTTGGCCTGCGCCGCGCGTACCCCCTTGACCGCGACCAGCGCGAGCCCGGCTCCCACGATCACCGCCGCGATCACCACGAACAGCAGGAGCATCAGCCCCGGCGAGGCTCCCATCGGCGTGGCCGCCGAGCCGGTGATGGTGGCGCCCGCCCCGGTCACCGCGAGCGCGGCGATGATGGACAGCACCACGAGTCCGAGCAGGCTGGCGATGACCAGCCACACCCGGCCCACTGTCCGGCGCCGCGCGGGCGGCGGCGGGGTGACGGCGGGCGTGGCGACCACGACGGGCACCTGCGCCGGCGCCGGTGCGGGGGGCGCCTGGGGCACCCACGGGACGAACTCCGGCCGATCGGACGGCTCGCCGTTCGAGTCCGGAACCACCGGCGGGGCGATCACGACCGGCGGTGGGCCGGCGGGGACCGCTTGGACGACCTCGACGCCGGGCCCGCTGAAGCCGGTCGGCTGCAGCTCGACGTCCGGCTCCGCCGGCCCGGGCAGGTCGCGCTCGATGCGGCTGTGCTCCTTGTGCGCCCTGGCCGCGTCGCGGTGGTAGTCCTCCAACTCCTGATAGAGCTCCTCGGAGGCGTAGATCGTGCCGTCGATGAGCGGCCCCGGCTCGCGCCGGATGACGGCCACCACGTCGTCGCCGTTGAGCGTCTTGTGCGTCTCCAGCGCGTGTGCCACGCACAAGACCTCCCTGCGGTGCCGCTGCAGCAGCTCCTCGGTCTGCTCCAGCAGCCGCACCAGGTTGAACTCGATCCGCTCCCCCAGCACGTCGGGGGTCAGATCGGGCTCGCGCCGGCTCGGCTCCCTCTCGGTGATGCCGATGGAGCCGCCGCCGCCGCTGCGGGGCTTGCGCACGGCCTTGCCGCCCAAGATCTCCAGCTCCTGGAGCGCGGGCAGCGAGGTGACGCCGGAGCCCATGCCCCAGTACGACTCCATCATCGCGGTCAGGTACGTCGCCGAGAAGAGGTCCCCGGAGACGCCGGAGGAGTTGTCCTCGCCGAAGAACATCCGCTCCCCGGCCAGCGATGCGAGCGACACCATGATGTCGGCCTCGTGCTCCGACTTCCACCTGGTGAACTGGTCCTCGGGCTTGATCGAGGCGACCATGCCCAGGTAGTCGGCGCCCTTCTCGATGGTGGCGATGTCGATCTCGAGGTGAAAGCGGGTCACGTACGCGACGACGGCGTGGCAGGCCTCGTGCACGGCCACGGCGTGCCGCTCGCGTTCGATGTACTCGACGTCCTCGGGTGGGCCGAGCTGCTTGAGCCGCTTGGCCCGCAGCACGTCCGACCAGGTGATGATCTCGCGACCGTCGCGGATGGCGGTGATCAGCGACTCGTTGACCAGGTCCTTGATGGTGGCGCCGGTGGCGTACGGGGTGATCGTGGCGAGCTTGTCGATCTGCTTCGCGGTGAGCTCGTGCAAGACCTTGTCGAAGTAGCCCTGGTAGGTGCGCACCCGTCCGGCTTTGGACGGGTAGCCGACCTTGTAGATGCGGTCGATGCGGCCGGGCCGCAGCAGCGCCTCGTCCAGCGCGTCCGGCCGGTTGGTGGCCATCATGACGAGGATGCGGTATTTGGGCGGCGGCTTGGGCCGCATGCCGAGCAGTCGCCGTACGAGCCGGTTGAAGAACCCGCGCGGCTTCTTCAGCCCGGACAGCTCGGTGAGCAGCGCCTGCAGCGTGCCGGGGTCGCCGCTGCCGTTCATGCCGCCGCCCATGAAGAAGCGGTTGCGCCGGCCCGGCTCCTCGCCGTCCTCGCGCCGGGCGCGGAGGGCCAGCACCTGGCGGGTCTCCTCGGACAGGTAGTTGAGGCCGTGGCAGCCGGCGAAGCCGGACAGCCCGGAGAAGCCGCCCTGCCCGGGCGGGCCCTGCTGGGCCAGCCGGCCGCGCTTGCCGAGCGAGTCGGCCTCGTCGAAGAAGACGATCACGCCGCCGTACCGGAGCGCGAGCTTGCGCAGCTTCCTGAACAGGGCTTTCACCTTGAGAATGCCGATGCCCATGAACATGTTCGTGAACGCGCCCGGATCCACGAACACGTACGGCTTGCCGGTCTCGCCGGCCACCGCCTCGGCCATGAGGGTCTTGCCGGTCCCCGGCGGACCCCACAGCAGCAGGCCGCTGGGGACGTACCCGCCGCGTCTTTCGATCTCGTCGGGCCGCTCCAGGAAGACGATGTTCTCCTGGACGCGCTCGACCACGTGGTCCTGCCCCCACACGTCGCGGAAGCGGGTCTTGATGTCGTCGGGGAAGTACGTCTCGACGCCGCCCCTGGACAGGAACCAGAACAGGCCCACGAACTGGATGATGATCACGAAGAACAGGAAGACGATCTGGAGCAGGAACGGCAGCGCCTGCCAGACCAGCGCGGGCGCCTGCAAAAGCGCCGTGAACGGGCTGACGTCCAGCACCGCCCCCAGCACCAGCGCGATCAGCGTGACGAAAAAGGCGATCTTGAGCGCCCGCGAGAGGCGGTACCTGGTCCAGTCGTCGAAGCGGCGGTGCGTCCAGCGTTCGAAGCCGCCGAAGACCCTCTGGCTCCAGAAGCGGTGGTAACCCGACCAGTGCTCGCTGACGAGGAAGTGCAGTTGCCGGACGATCTCAATGCCGAGCAACCAGAAGATCCACTGGTACGACCGCGCGATCGCCAGCGCGGCCTCGGGAAAGGTGATGATGCCCTCGAAGTCGGCCATCACCTTCCACGTGAGGATGAGGTAGGCCAGCACCAGGGCGATGAGGAATTTGCTCCGGTCCCAGAACTGCATCTTCTTCCGGGTCACGGATTCGGGGTCGGAGGGCCCGCTGCCCGGGGCACGCAGCCCCTCATGAACGGTGGTGGTCAATGGTGCTCCCTCATCCAGGCAGCCGGAGCAGCTTGAAGGAATTCGCGATCTTGTCGAACTCGGCGGCGCGTTTCCTGAAACAGATCGACTGGCAGCCGATGAGCAGAACGGAGACCGTGCCGCCCTTCTCGTCGAGGACGGCGGTGTGGTCGAAGGTCTGGACGTTGTTGCCGATCTGGTAGTTGAAGCGGACCCGGACACCCCTGGCGCCGTTGTCCAGCGTCAGGACCTCATCGCCGAGGAGCTCGAAGTTGGTGAACATCGGCGGCTGACCGGTCACCGTCGACTGTTGCAGGTAGAGCTGACGCACCTGCCCGGTCACCGGCAGGATGAAGTCGCGCAGCCTGTTGAGTGAGATCCCGTCCCGCTGCTCTTCGGTGAGCTGGTGCACGGTCGCGTAGACGAAGGGATCCTGGGAGCCGAGCAGGTGGTTCACCGACGGCTCCGCCGACTGGTCGAAGGCCGTCGACCAGACCCGCTCGGCCCGCAGCGTGGCCGCCTGCGAGTTGGGGTGGTCGCCGGTCAGGTACAGCTCGATGGGGGACGCGTTGAGCTGCGTGAACGAGGACGGCACCTTGAAATATGTGGTGCCCGCCTTGTCCCGTACGTAGGTGAACTCCGGCTGCCCGCACCCCGACAGCATGAAGATCGCGACCATGAGTGCGATCAAAGCCCGTGTCTTTTCCACCAGGGCTTACCTCCGCTTTACGGACCAACGGAGTTGTTGTGCCCGCTTTCAGACAGAATGAGCCCGATGTGCGATAGAAAATCTTGACCAAATCTTGGCCATAGATTGGCTTTACTTGTTACAGATCGAAAGCGGCCCGGAGTCCTCCTGTCCGGTACAACGTTCATGCAACCCCCATTGGCGCATCCCAGGAAGTAGCGAAGGATGTGAGGATCCCTGTGGAGGGCCGCGTTCAGCGGACCGCCCCAGAGGTCAGCGAAGCTTGACCCCTACCGACCCCGGGAGCGCACGATGAGAGAACCCTCAATCGAGACCGTCGACTCCTTCGGCATGGCGGCCGAGCGCCAGTTCGCCGACGTCTGGTCGAGGACGGTCCTGTCGGTCAAGGAACGCCGCCTGCTCCTGCTCGGGCTGCTCGTCGGCCAGGGCCTCGACGAGCAGACGGAAGTTCAGCTCGACGCCGCCCTGCGCGCGGGCGACCTCACCGAGACCGAACTGCGCGAGGTGGTCGTCTTCCTGGCGCATTACGCGGGCTGGGCCCGGGGAGCGAAGCTGAACGGCCAGGTGGAGGACCTGATCGACCGGGTCAGGCAGGCGCGGGCAGAGGGCTGAGCGCGTCAGGCCCGGCCGATCCGGTGGCGCGGGCCACGCGAGTCAGGCCGGTTCGATTTTGTAGAGCGGGCCGCGCAGGCTGAGCGCGTAGAGCTCGCCGTCGGGCCCCTCGCCGAACGACGAGAGCTGCTCGATCTCGCCTACCTCTTCGCCCTTCGCCGGCTCGTCGGCGGGCGCGGCCTTGACCCATCCGGCGCAGAAGTCGCCGTACAGGAACCGGCCCCGCAGCCAGGGAATCTTCTCCCCCCGGTAGACGAATCCGGCGATCACCGAGCAGTTGCCGCCCTCGTTGAGCCGATAGACGATCACCGGGTCGACCAGCTCGCTCCCCTTGCCGCCGCGGAAGGACTCCTCGCCTTCGCGGAGGTTCCACCCGTAGTTCTCGCCGCCCTTGGAGGCGGCGGGCTGGCGGTCGACCTCCTCCCACGCGTTCTGGCCGACGTCGCCGATCCACAGGTCGCCGGTCTCCCGGTCGAAGCTGAACCGCCAGGGGTTGCGCAGGCCGTACGCCCATATTTCGGGCTTTGCGCCCTGCTTGCCCACGAACGGATTGTCCTCGGGAACCTTGTACGGGCGGCCGCCGCGCGGGTCGATGCGCAGGATCTTGCCGAGCAGCGTCTTGAGGTTCTGGCCGTTGCCGTGCGGGTCTCCGGCGTTGCCGCCGTCGCCGAGTGCGATGTAGAGGTAGCCGTCGGGACCGAAGGCGAGCTGGCCGCCGTTGTGGTTGGCGTACGGCTGGTCCTGGGTGAGCACGTCGCGCCGGCCCGTCGCCTTGGAGCCGTCGTAGGCCCACTCGGTGACGTGGGTTCTGCCCTGGGCGTCGGTCCAGTCGAGGTAGACCCAGCGGCCTGACGGGTGGAAGGCCACACCCAGCAGGCCCTGCTCGTTGCCGTCGCTCACCTCGCCCGACAGGTCGATCACCGTGTCACCGCCGGAGGTGCGCAGCCGGCCCGTCTGTTCGGCGACGTAGAGGCGGTCGTCACCCTTGCGCACGGCGAACGCCACCGGCTGCTCCAGCCGGGCGATCTCCGTGAACCGCAGTTCGCCGCGCTCGGCCGGCGTTGGCGTGGCGGCGGTCGGCTCCGCCGGCGTCTCGGTGGGGACGGTCGTCCCAGGGGCCGGTGTGAGCGGCGCGGATGGGGGCGGAGGCTGGGCCGAGCAGGCTCCGAGGGCCACGAGGACGACGACGAGGACGGCCACGACGAGGCGCACGAGCTTCATCCTGTCATGAACGCTAGGGTTCAGGCATGCCAACCGCATTGATCACCGGCGCCACCGCAGGCATCGGCGCCGCCTTCGCCCGGCGCCTGGCCGCAGAGGCGTTCTCGCTCGTCCTGGTCTCCCGGGACGAGAGCCGGCTCAACGAGGCCGCCGACCAGCTCAAGCTGAGGTACGGCGTGCGCGTCGAGGTGCTGCCCGCCGATCTGACGACCGACGAGGGATTGGCCACGGTCGAGTCGAGGATTCGCGACGGCGTCGACCTGCTGGTGAACAACGCCGGATTCGGCCACCCCGGCGGCTTCCCCGACGTGCCCGTCGAGGACGAGGTCCGCATGCTCAAGCTGCACTGCGAGGCCGTGCTCAGGCTGACCTTGGCCGCGCTGCCCGGGATGATCGAACGCGACCGGGGCGCGGTGATCAACGTGGCGTCGGTGGCGGCGTTCTTCACCCGCGGCACCTACAGCGCGTCCAAGGCGTGGGTGGTCAACTTCAGCGAGTCGGCCGCGGCCGAGCTCGGGAACCCGCGCATCAAGATCATGGCGCTGTGCCCGGGGTTCGTACGGACCGAGTTCCACGAGCGAGCCTCGATGGACACCTCCGGCATTCCCGGCTTCCTGTGGCTGAAGGCCGACGACGTGGTCCGGGCCGCGATGCGGGACCTGGCGGTGGGCAAACGCGTGTCGGTGCCGGATCCGCGTTACAAGGCCATCGTGGCGATCGGCAAGCTGGTCCCGCGCGGTCTCCAGGCCCAGGTGTCCGCACGACTCGGCCGCTGACCTCCCACCCCGCACGGTGCGGCCCACCCAGGGGCCCCCGGCGCAGGCGCCGGGAGCACCCGAGGCGCTGCTCCGTGCCTGGCCGCCCCATCCAGGGGTGGCGACACCGGGCACCGGCCGGCAGGTGAAAGCGGGTCGCGACTCGGGCGCCGGCCGTACCGCGAAAAAACGGGCCCCCGCCGCGGGAGGGGGTCGCGGTGGGGGCCCAGACGGTCGTGAGCCAGGCTCACGACCGGGAACCAGGAGACAGCGGGAGACTCAGCGGTTGGCCTCGTGGCCGATGGCCAGGCCGGAGCTCGGGTCGAAGAAGTGCAGATTGTGCGTGTCGAGGACCAGGTCGATGTTCTGGCCGGGGCGGACGTGGCTGCGGGCGTTGACCCGGGCGGTCCACAGGGACTTGTCGCCCACGAGCGGCAGCGCCGCCTCCTCGTCGTCGCCCGTGTCGGCGGCGGCGACGGTGTCCTTGTGCTCGACCGGCGGGGCGTCGATCAGGAACAGCACGTTGATCTCGGAGCCCAGCTCCTCGGTGACCTCCGCCTTGACCGGCAGCGTGGCCCAGCCGTTGGCGTGGTTGCCCGCGGAGGTGGCGTCCTCGAAGTCGGACGGGCGGATGCCGAGGATGATCTTCTTGCCGATGTACTGGTCGAGACCCGGCTTGTCAGAGAAGGTCGACTCGGGAATCGGCAGCTTGACGTCGGCGAAGGTGACGGCGGCGCCGTTGTCGCGGACCAGCTCGGCGGTGACGAAGTTCATCGAGGGCGAGCCCATGAACCCGGCCACGAACAGGTTGACCGGCTTGTCGAACAGGTTCTGCGGGGTGTCGACCTGCTGGAGCAGGCCGTCGCGCAGGACGCAGACGCGGTCGCCGAGGGTCATGGCCTCGACCTGGTCGTGGGTGACGTAGACGGTGGTGACGCCGAGGCGCTCGTGCAGCGTGTTGAGCGAGGCGCGCATGGAGACGCGGAGCTTGGCGTCGAGGTTGGACAGCGGCTCGTCCATGAGGAAGGCCTGCGGCTCACGGACGATGGCGCGACCCATGGCGACACGCTGACGCTGACCACCGGACAGGGCGGCCGGCTTGCGCTTGAGGTAGGTCTCCAGGCCGAGCATCTTGGCGGCGTCGTTGACGCGCTTCTGGATCTCCGGCTTGGGCATCTTGCGGAGCTTGAGGCCGAACGCGAGGTTCTCCTCGACCGTCATGTGCGGGTACAGCGCGTAGTTCTGGAAGACCATCGCGATGTCGCGGTCCTTGGGCGGCAGGTGGTTGACGACCTTGTCGCCGATGGCGATCTCGCCGCCGCTGATGTCCTCCAGGCCCGCGATCATCCGGAGCGCGGTCGACTTTCCGCAACCGGAGGGGCCGACCAGCACCATGAACTCGCCATCCTTGATCTCAAGGTTGAGCCCGTTCACGGCCTTTACGCCACCGGCGTAGATCTTGTCGACGTTGGTCAGAACGATGGATGCCATGACATTCCTTCGCGCTCCAGGGCTGTGGGCCCGGACGTAGTTACCGTGTTCCCACTCACGTGGATACGTTTTCAAGCATCTCACCGGAAACGGACATCGGTGTCAAGGGTTGCCGTGTGACCAGCCTTTGTCGAAGTGGCAGTCTTCCCGCGCGGCGGAAACCATGATGGAATCGTTTCCATGGAGAGGCGGGCGACGATCAAGGATGTGGCCGAGGCGGCGGGCGTGGGCGTCGCGACCGTCTCCAGGGTGCTGTCGGGCGGCTCGGCCAGTCCGCAGACCAGGGAACGCGTTCTGGCCGTCGCCGCGCAGCTCGACTACCGCCCCAGCGCGCTGGGGCGCAACCTGCGCCAGCGCCGCACCGGCGGCATGGGCCTGCTCGTCCCCGACCTGACCGACACCTTCTACGGCCAGCTCGCCGAGGGGGTGCTGGCCTGCGCCCGCTCGGCCGGCGAGCCGGTCGTGCTCGGCTCCACGGGAGGCGATCCCGAGCAAGAGTCCGAGCTGATCGGCATGCTGCTGGAGCAGAGCGTGGACCGCCTGATCGCGGTGCCGTCCGGCGACGCCGACACATGGGTCCCGGCGATCCGCGCGGGCATGACGGTGGTCTTCGCCGACCGCCTCCCCGCCAAGGCGGCCCAGGAGGACACCGGAGCCGTCGCCGTCAACGACCTCATGCTCCTGGACGGCCTCCCCCCCGCCCCGGTCGCCGGCCACCACGCCCGGCCGCTGGACGTGCCCGCCGTGGTGGCCGACGATCGGGGCGGCATCCGTACGGCCGTCCGCTACCTGCGGGGCCTGGGCCACAGGCGCATCGCGTTCCTCGGCGGCCCGGGGCAGGACCTGCGGGTGGCGGCCTTCAGGGAGGCGGTGGGGGCGCCGGTGGACGAGGAGCTGGTGGTGTTCGGCACCGGCAGCCGCGACTCGGCCTACGCCGCCGCCTCAGGGCTGTTCCAGAGCCGCCCGGACCTGTCGGCCGTGGTGGCCGGGGGGAACGTACTGGGCGAGGCGGCCGTGCTGGCGGCCAGGGAGCTGGACCTCCGGGTGCCGCGGGACGTGTCTCTGGTGATGTACGACGACGTGCCCTGGGCCGAGCTGTGCTCGCCTCCCTTGACGGTGATCGCCCAGCCCGGGAGGGACATGGGATACCGGGCGGCGGAGCTGGTGCTGCGGGCCGGGGGCAGGAAACCGCGGAGCGTGGTGCTGCCGACCGAGCTCATCATCCGAGGCAGCTGCGGCCCGCGCCGCTGACCTCCGCACCCACCCCGCGCCAGAAGATCGGACGTATCAGCGGCCGCCCGGACCGGTGTAGCGGCGGGGCAGGATCATGACGGGGTTGTCGTCGAGGATCACGTCGGGCGGCCCGAACCGGGCGGCGACCTCCCTGATCTCCGGCTCGTCGAGCATCAGCAGGCGACCCCGCTCGGCGAACAGCTCCCCGTCCACCAGCACGGTCGGCCGATCCACCTGGATGTCGCAGTGCGCGAACCCGGGACCTGTCGTGACCGGCTCGCCGTCGGTCAACCCGTCGATGCCGCAGTAGAAGGCCCCGGCGTGCTTCTCGCGCTCGAACTGCGTCCCGCCGGCCACCCGTACCTTCGGGTTGAGCCCGAACAGGCCGTGCCGCATGAAGTAGCCGCCGGGCGCGTACCGGCGCAGTTGCCCGGCCGCGGTCCCGCCCTCGATCTTGCGGACCAGGTTGCCTTCGAGAGTGATGCGCAGGGGCTCCTCGGGCACGCCGGTGACGGTGCAGTCCTCGACGACGAGCACGCCCTCGGTGTCGGCCGGCCAGAAGTTGACGCCCCCGTACGGGAAGGGCCGCCAGTCGCCGGGCCGCAGCGCGCCCGGGTCCAGGTCGAAGGTCGGCCCGGAGAAGGTCACGTCGGTCCCCCGTCCGGACGTCACCCGGATCGTCCGGGCCGCCGAGAGCTGCCGCAGCGCCCGGCCCAAGAGCGCGTAGAAGACCTCGGCCGGCAGCCGGCCGCCGGTCAGCAGCGCCCCGGCCGTGGCGGTCATGTGCAGGGACAGGAAGCGGCAGGAGCGGGACCTGATCTGGTCGAAGAAGAGCGGCGCGGTGTGCACCTCGCCCCACCAGGTGCCGCTGATCACGACGTCGGCGGCGTGGAAGGCGGCCGTCTCGATGTCGAGCGACGCCTCCGTGTCCCATCCGCCGGGGCTGAACGGCGGCACCGACAGGATGCGCACGTCTGCGTCCCGGTACGCGGCCGCCGCGGCGATCGCCTGGACGACGACGGGGTCCACGGTGTGCTCCATGAGCAGCAGCACCCGCTCCCCCGCCGTCAGCCGCACGTACTCGCACAGGTTGCGCGCGGCGGGCATCAACTCCACGATCGAGTACGGTGCCGCCGCCGGCTCGGCGACGTAACTGAAAGGCGATCCTGCGTACGAATTGATCGTCATCGCGAAACTCCCTGGGCCCGACGTGCGACGGCCGGTGGTCAACCGGCCGCGGCGCCTGGATCGATACCCAGTCCGGCGATCGCGTACCGTGTTCGCCCGATCACTGTGAGGTGATGGGGACCGCGGCCACCTCCGTGAGCCGACGATGCGGCTGACGGGCGTTCAGGTCGCCGCGTGGCGGGTCAAAGAAGTTTTTCGATTGCCGACGTGATCGAGGGGTCTTCTGGCGTGGTGCCGGGACGGAACCGGGCCACGACATTGCCCGCCCCGTCCACCAGGAACTTCTCGAAGTTCCATTGGATGTCGCCGGCCTCGCCGTCCGCGTCCGGGGTCTCGGTCAGCCCGGCGTACAGCGGGTGCCGGGCCGCCCCGTTGACGTCGGCTTTCTCCAGGAGCGGGAAGTCCACGCCGTACGTCGCCGAGCAGAACTCCTGGATCTCCTCCGCCGAACCCGGCTCCTGACCGGCGAACTGGTTGCAGGGCACGCCGATCACCGTGAAACCGCGCGGGCCGTACTGCTCCTGCAGCTTGACGAGGCCGCCGTACTGCGGCGTCAGGCCGCAGCGGGAGGCGACGTTCACGATCAGGGCGGCCTTGCCGGCCGTCAGCTCGCTCAGGGTGGTGGGGGCGTCCGCGAGGGTGCGGAGCGGGATGTCGCTGAGGCTCATGGTTCGACCTTACAGAACCGCGCCAGGAGCTCCAGGAGCAAAAAATGTGACGTAGTCATCATTTTGCCGACAAAACCGCTGAACAGCTAAATATTGTGATCTTTACTAACGATCTACCTTTTCATGGTCAATTCGCCACGAAAGGTGCTAATCGGGCAGGGTGGCGCGGTCCTTGTACCCCTTCGAGAGGGAATCCGCATGCCCATGCTCCGCCGTACCGGCGTCCTGGTCCTGACCGCCACGCTCGTGGTGGCAGGCGGCGCCTCGGCCGCACAGGCGCATAGCTCCCAGTCGAGCAGCAGTGCCAGGAACAAGTCGATCGCCAAGCCCATGGTGTCGGCGCGCGGCTGGAACAAAGCCCAGTTCAGGTGTCTGGAGAGGCTCTGGGCTCGAGAGAGCGGATGGAACCACCGCGCCGCCAACGGCTCCTCGGGCGCCTACGGCATCCCGCAGGCACTCCCCGGCCGCAAGATGGCCTCATCGGGACGCGACTGGCGATCGAACCCGCGTACCCAGATCAAGTGGGGCCTCAGCTACATCAAGCAGCGGTACGGCTCCCCGTGTCGCGCCTGGGGGCACTTCCAATCCCACGGTTGGTACTGAGCCAAACCCCAGGTTTGCCCGCATTTCCCGGAAAGGGCCGGTCATCTGCCCGGCGGGCCGGGCAATCCTGACCCAGCGAGCGGGCCTTTTCTCCGCAACGATCACACAAACACCTGTCCTTCGCGTGTCGAGATGTATGACCCGCGGTGACAGCGCGTAATAGGAATCGTGCTAAAGGACACGTCGCGGAGCCCTCCGGGTGACCGCCCGACATGGGGCGGCGGATCCCGGAGGGCCGGGCGGACCTCCACGTCCGAGCCACGGACGCGGACGGCAAGGGCGCGATCGAAGCGCGCCCTGTCCGCGCGCGACCCGAGAGCAAGGATCGTTTTGGACAGCAAACGCACGCTCAGCGGCACGCTCATCTCTATGACCGCGTTCACCGCGTTCACCGCATTCACCGCATTCAGCGCCACGACGGCCTGGGCGGAGGCGGCGCCTCCTCTCAAGATCCGGACGTGGACCACGTCAGCGCAACCGAAGATCACGGCCATTCGGCCGGAGAACAGGAACAAGAAGATCGCTCTGGACCACGTCGTCCAGCGGTCGTGGAACTACCGGGAATTCCGCTGCCTGGACAACCTGTGGACCAGGGAAAGCGGCTGGAACCATCGCGCGCTCAACCATTCGTCCGGCGCGTACGGCATCCCGCAGGCCCTTCCCGCCGGGAAGATGAGCGGCGCGGGCCGCGACTGGAAGTCCAACCCTGAGACGCAGATCCGGTGGGGCCTGGCCTACATCAAGGGGAGGTACGGCAGACCGTGCGGCGCCTGGGGGCACTTCAGATCGCACAACTGGTACTGACGACCGGGAGGGCACCCGTCACCGGGTGCCCTCCCTGCGCCCGGCGTGCGCCACGATCGCCTGAATGAACAGTTCGAGCCCGAACTCGAACTCGGCCTCGTGGTCGCACTGGTCGAGCAGCGGTGCCAGCGCGCTGACCTCGGGGAACAGCGCCGGGTCGACGCCGTCCGCAGTGATCGTCCTGGAGTGGACCGGCGCGAACGCCGGCGTCACGCCGACCTCCCTGAGCAGCGAGCCCACGATGTAGGCGATGAACATCCGCAGCATCCTGACCGCGTCCGCGCCGTCGAACCCGGCGCTGCGCAGCGTGGCCAGCGCCCGCTCGACGGGCAGCAGCCCGGCGGCGGTGTGGAGCTGGCGGCTGACCACGAGCATGGTGGAGCGCGGGTAGTGGTGGGCGATCTGCCGGAACGCCCGCGCCTGCACGCGCACCCGGTCGGTCCAGTGCGCGTCGGGGTCGTCGGTGAACTCGATCTCGCTGAGCACCGTCTCGGCCACACCGTTGAGCAGCGCGTCCTTGCTGGGCACGTGGTTGTAGAGGGACATCACGCCGACGCCGAGCTCGGCCGCGATGCGCCGCATGGAGACCGCGTCCGCGCCTTCGCGCTCGATGAGATCGATGGCCGCGGCGACGATGCGGCCGCGCGACAGGGGCTCGGTGGGCATGGCTCATTCTATTGACCACCGTACGACGTACGTGCCAGTCTCGAAGCGTGGACGTACGGTGTACGTAGCCCCCGGAGGTCCCATGTCGACGCATGATCTCTACACCATCCCCGCCGAGCTCTCCACCTGGAACGTCGAGATGTCCGGCGCCAGCCGGTTCACCTGGGAGTACGACGACGGCAGAGACCGGATGCTGGCCCTGTACCAGAAGGGCAAGGACAAACAGTGGGACTCGGCCAAGCGCATCGACTGGGACCTCGAGGTCGATCCGTACAACGTGCTCGGGATTCCCGACCAGACGATCGCCATCTACGGCACCCCGTTATGGGAGCGGATGAGCGAGCAGACCCGCCAGGAGGTACGCCGCCACGGCGCGGCCTGGCAGTTCTCCCAGTTCCTGCACGGCGAGCAGGGCGCCATGATCTGCTCGGCCAAGATCGTGGAGTCGGTGCCCGACCTCGACTCGAAGTTCTACGCGGCCACGCAGACGATGGACGAGGCCCGCCACGCCGAGACGTACGCCCGGTTCCTGCAGGAGAAGGTGGGCCTGGCGTACCCGATCAACGAGCACCTCAAGGCCCTGCTGGACAGCACGCTGAGCGACTCGCGCTGGGACATGCCGTACCTGGGCATGCAGGTGCTCATCGAAGGGCTGGCGCTGGCGGCGTTCGGGGTGATGCGCGACATCACGACCAAGCCGCTGCCCAAGCAGATCCTCGCGTACGTCATGCAGGACGAGGCCAGGCACGTCGCGTTCGGCCGGATGGCGCTGCGCGACTACTACCGCGACCTGTCGGAGACGGAGCTGCGCGAGCGCGAGGACTTCGTCATCGAGGGCTGCTACCTGATGCGCGACCGGCTGCGCGGCCGGGAGACCTGGGAGAACCTGGGCCTGTCGAAATCCGAGGTCGAGGAGGCCATGCAGGCCACCGACCAGTCCGAATACCTGAGGCTGTTCCGGTCGCTGCTGTTCAGCAGGATCGTGCCGTGCGTCAAGGACATCGGGCTGTGGAGCCCGCGGCTGCAGCAGGCGTACGCGGAGATGGGCGTGCTGGAGATGGCCGGCCAGTCGCTGGACGCGCTGATGAACCAGGACGAGGAGATCGCCGACAAGCTCGACGCCGAACGCTTCGCCCAGGAGGAGGCCGATCGGCACGCCGAGGTGGCCGAGACGATCGCGCTCGGCGAGGGCTGACTCCGGCTTCCCCTAACCGTGGAAGCGGCGGTGCAGCTCGCGCACCTGCTCGGCCAGCTCCGGCGCCGGTCCCTCCACCACCACTCCGGGCGCGACGTCGTTGACCGGCAGCGTGCGCACCGGCGGCGCGGGCACGCCGAGCTCGTCCAGCCAGACGGCGAGCTGCGCCGACGACGCCGCGTACACGATCCGCCCCAGCCCCACCCAGGCGTGCGCGGCGGCGCACATCGGGCAGTGCTCGCCCGAGGTGTAGACGGTGGCGGCGGCCCGCTCGTCCGGCGTCAGGTGCGCCGCCGCCCACCGGGCGAGTGCGAACTCCGGATGCTGGGTCCGGTCCCCCGACGCAACGTGGTTGTGATCCTCGGCCAGGACGGTGCCGTCGCCGGAGACGAGGACGGAGCCGAAGGGCTCGTCGCCCACTTCCAGGGCCCGGGTGGCGAGCTCGACGCAGCGCCGCAAGTGCGACATGTCGGATTCGTTGATCATCGGTGTCACATCCTAGACCAGCGGCGCCGCGCCAAGGCAGGCGGCGGCCGTGTCGTTGAGCGCGCTGGTCAGGCCCTCCCTGCCGGGCGGCACGCAGGACAACGGTCCGCCAAAAGCGCATGATCCTTCACGTTTCCCCATGTCACGTACGGGAAACGCACCTCGCGGCCACAGAAAACGGGTTGATCGAACGTACTAGCCTAGAAGGGATGCCTCCCGATACGAACAAACCTCGCCGTCCCCTGCTGTCCTCCAACTCCCTGTGGCGGATGAAGTCCTACCTCCGCCCGTACGTCACCAGATTGGTCTTCATCTGGCTGGCGGCGCTCGCCGGCATCGCGGCCGGCATCGCGCTCCCCCTGATCAGCAAAGAGGTCATCGACGGCCCCGTGACCAACGGAGACTCCGGCGCGCTGCTCCCCCTCGGGCTGCTCGCGATCGGCGTCGGCGTCGTCGAGGCCCTGCTGATCCTCCTCAGGCGGTGGGCCCAGGTCAAGCCGGTGCTCGGCCTGGAGACCGCGATCCGCGACGACCTCTACCAGCACCTGCAGCGCCTGCCCATGGGCTTCCACGGCGACTGGCAGTCGGGCCAGCTGTTATCCCGGGCCACGACCGACCTGTCCACGATCCGCCGCTTCCTCGGCTTCGGCATGCTCTTCCTGGTCATGAACATCCTGCAGCTGATCACGGTGACCGTGCTGCTGCTGAACATGTACTGGCCGCTGGGGCTGCTGGTGCTGGCCTCGGCCGTGCCGATCGTGTGGCTGTCGCTGCGGTTCGAGAAGCGCTACATCAAGATCTCCCGCCAGGTGCAGGACGAGCAGGGCGACCTCGCCACGCTCGTCGAGGAGTCGGCGATCGGCATCCGCACGATCAAGGCGTTCGGCCGCCGCCACCACGTCTACGACCGCTACGACGACGCCGCGCTCAAGGTGTACGGCACGTCGATGGACAAGGCCCGCCTGTCGGCGAAGTTCTTCTCCTTCCTCGAAGTCATCCCCAACGTCACGCTGGCCCTGGTGCTGCTGCTCGGCGCGCTGGCCGTCGGCACGGGCGCGCTGACGCTCGGCGCGCTGGTCGCGTTCACCACGCTGATGCTCCAGCTCGTCTGGCCGATCGCGAGCCTGGGCTACATCCTGGCCATGGCCCAGGAGGCCATGACCTCCGCCGACCGCGTCATGGAGGTCATGGACACGGTCCCGGCCATCGCGGGCGGCACCCGTACCATCGACCGGCCGCGCGGCCACCTGCGCTTCGAAGGGGTCGGGTTCCGCTTCTCCGACTCCGAGCAGCCGGTGCTGCGCGACGTCTGGCTGGAGGTGCGGCCCGGCGAGACGGTGGCCGTCGTGGGTGCGACCGGGTCGGGCAAGACCACGCTCACCGCTCTGGTACCCCGGCTGCTCGACCCCACCGAGGGCCGCGTCACGATCGACGGGCACGACGTGCGCGATCTGCAGCTGACCACCCTGCGCTCGGTGGTGGCCACGGCGTTCGAGGAGCCGACGCTGTTCTCGATGAGCGTGCGGGAGAACCTCATGCTCGGCCGGCTCGACGCCACCGAGGAGGAGCTGGCCGACGCCATCCAGACCGCGCAGGCCATGTTCGTGTACGACCTGCCGTGGGGCCTCGACACCCGCATCGGCGAGCAGGGCCTGTCCCTGTCCGGCGGCCAGCGGCAGCGGCTCGCCCTGGCGCGGGCGGTGCTGAGCAGGCCGCGGATCCTGGTGCTCGACGACACCCTGTCCGCGCTGGACGTGGAGACCGAGGCGCTGGTGGAGGAGGCGCTGCGGCACGTGCTGCGCGAGGCGACCGGCATCGTGGTCGCCCACCGCGCCTCCACCGTGCTGCTGGCCGACAAGGTCGCGCTGCTGCGCGGCGGCACGATCACGCACGTCGGGCAGCACAACCAGCTGCTGGCCGAGGTGCCCGAATACCGGGAGCTGCTGGCCCAGGACGCCGACCTCGACGACGCGTCAGAAGGGGCGCTGCGATGACCACGACGACCACGGAGTCCACGACCTCCTGGCGCGGGGTCGCCTCAGAGAATCAGGACGAAGTGCCGGAGAAGGTCTCCGTCCTGCTGCGGGAGCGCTCCCGGCGGCTGCTCGGCGACCTGCTCAGGCCGCACCGGAAGAAGATCGCGCTGCTCATCGCGATCATCGTGGTCTCGAACGCGGCCGGGCTCTCGATCCCCTACCTGGTCTCGGTCGGCATCGACGACGGCATCCCGCCCATCACGCGCGGGACAGGGCCCGCCGTCCTGCTGACCGTGGTGGGGGTGATCCTGGCCGCGGCGATCACGCAGGCGCTGACGCGCAAGGCGTTCCTGACGCTGTCGGGCCGGATCGGCCAGAGCACCCTGCTGGAGCTGCGCAGGAGGGTGTTCGACCACTTCCAGCGGCTGTCGCTGAGCTTCCACGAGAAGTACACCTCCGGGCGTGTCATCTCCCGGCTGACCTCGGACATCGAGGCCATCGCCGAGCTGCTGCAGTCGGGCTTCGACGCGCTGGTCAAGGCCGTGCTGACGATGGTCGGCACGGCGGTGCTGCTGCTGGTGCTGGACGTGCACCTGGGCCTGATGGCGCTGATCCCGCTGCCGCTGCTGCTGCTGTTCACCCGGTGGTTCCGGCGGCAGTCGGCGATCGTCTACCGGCGTACGCGGGAGACGGTGGCGCTGGTCATCGTCCACTTCGTGGAGTCGATGACAGGCATCCGCGCGGTGCAGGCCTTCCGCAGGGAGCCGCGCAACCAGGAGATCTTCGAGCAGCTCAACGACGACTACCGGGGCGCGAACGCGCGCAGCATGCAGCTCGGCGCGACGTTCATGACCGTCATCAAGCTGATCGGCAACATGACGATCGGCGGGGTGCTGCTCTACGGCGGCTGGCTGGCGCTGCACGATGAGGTCAAGGTCGGCGTGCTGGCCGCGTTCCTGCTCTACCTGCGGCAGTTCTACGAGCCGATGCAGGAGGTCAGCCAGTTCTACAACACGCTGCAGTCGGCGGGCGCGGCGCTGGAGAAGCTGTCGGGCGTGCTGGAGGAGGAGCCGGCGGTGCCCGAGCCGCGCGAGCCCGCCGCGCTCCCGCACGGCAAGGCACGCGGCAAGGTGCGCTTCGAGGGCGTCAGGTTCGCCTACGTCGAGGAGATGCCGATCCTGCCCGGACTCGATCTGACGATCCCGGCCGGGCAGAGCGTGGCGCTGGTCGGGGCGACGGGCGCGGGCAAGACGACGCTGGCCAAGCTGATCTCCCGCTTCTACGACCCCACGGCCGGGCGGGTGCTGCTCGACGGCGTCGACCTGCGCACGCTGGACGAGCCGACGCTGCGCCAGGCCGTGGTCATGGTGACGCAGGAGAACTTCCTGTTCAGCGGCACGGTCGCGGACAACATCAGATTCGGCCGCCCGGAGGCGACCGACCGGCAGGTGCGCGAGGCGGCCAAGGCGATCGGCGCGCACGAGTTCATCGCCGGCCTGCCCGACGGGTACGACACCGAGGTCGGCAAGCGCGGCGGCCGCATGTCCGCCGGGCAGCGCCAGCTCGTCGCGTTCGCCAGGGCGTTCCTCGCCGATCCGGCCGTGCTCATCCTGGACGAAGCCACCTCGAGCCTCGACGTGCCGAGTGAGCGGCTGGTGCAGCGGGCGCTGCGGACCATCCTCGCCGACCGCACGGCATTGATCATCGCGCACCGGCTTTCGACGGTGGAGATCGCCGACCGCGTGCTGGTCATGGAGCGGGGCGAGATCGTCGAGGACGGGCCGCCCGACCGGCTCATCGCCGCCTCGGGCCGCTTCGCCGGCCTGCACCAGGCCTGGCTGGACAGCTTGAGTTAGCGGCGCGCCGCGCGCGTACGGCCCCTGCCGGGTCGGCACGGCCGGCGGCGATCAGAACGGGCCGGGCAGACGCGTCCGCTCAGCGACGCGACTGCCCGGCCCGGCCGGCGGCACGACGGGTGCGGTGCCGGATCAGAACGTCAGTAGAGTGGCCGAGGCACCGGGCTGAACAGCGGCGTCGCGTCCGGCACCGCGGGCTCCGCCGACGGGATCAGCTCTGGATGCCGCTGCAGATAACCGTCAGGGAACGTGGTGGCGTCCTGCCGGCCGCACTGCGGGCAGACGGCGCCCGTTGACGGCGGCGGCACCGGCAGCCCACTGCGCAGCCAGACCTCGCCCTCGTTGCCGTGACGGTCGTCGGCGTGCCTGATCCGGTATTCCTCTTCCCACACGTGCCAGCAGCTACGGCATTCGAAAGGCACGATCCTGAGTTCCTCTTCCAATGAAGCCACCCCCTTGCTTTCGAGTGTCCGCCTGCTTCTCGGACTCTCGCAACCTGACTCACCGGACGGTGAGCACAAAGGAGAAGGCGCCCGCAACCACGCTGAGCGTGCCGAGCCAGGCGAAAACCGCATCGAGCCCCGCATCCAGGGGCTTTCCGCCGTGCAGCGCCGCCTGCACCCGCCGGAACCGGGCTCTGGTCCTGATGAGCAGCACGCCGCCGCACAGCGCGGCCAGCGCGAACCCGGCCACCGCGACCGCCGGCAGGCCATGCCTGGCCGACAGCCCGGCCGCGCCGAGCCCGCCCGTGGACAACGCCACGGCCGTACGCACCCACGCGAGCCTGGTTCGCTCACTTTGCAGTCCACGGTCCCAGACCTCCTCTTCGCCGGCCATCCTCACCCCCTCATGGTGAGAGGACGATGAGAACGAGGGCGATCACGGCCACAGCCGCCACGCCGTAGCCGAAGACGGCCGCGAGCGCGGGCGGCGGGAGCGGCGCCTGATTCCGCAGCGCCCGCTGGATGTTGCGCCAGCGCGGGTACGCCATGCCCGCGGCCAGGGCGGAGAGCGAGACGAGGATGACGGCCAGCCCGGTGCGGATCCACGGCACGAACACGTCGGCCGGCACCGCCGCCATGGCCACCCCACCCGCGCTGAGCGCCAGCGCCGTGCTCAGCCAGGTGAGGAAGGTGCGTTCGTTGGCCAAGGTGAAACGCGGGTCGGGTTCCATGGAAAAAACGGTAATTCGTCTATATTTCCCCTAGAGATGGCGGGATTGCCGATGCAACCACCGGCCCTGCCGGTCACGTCCGCTCTCCCGCCTGGGGACGCGACGGCGATCGCGGGAAACGCCTCCAGGCTCACGCGACTCGACCCACACCTGGCTCGTCCCAGTCGTGACCGAGCGGTGTGGCTCTGCTTGGTCAACCGGCCACAGGCCGCACGCAACCGGCCCGCGGCTCGGTCGAAGTCCGCCACCCTCCTCGAACGCGCGTCGCTACCATCCCGCGCGGGGCAAGGAGGATCAGCCGGTGCAGGCCTTCGTCACCTTCTCGACGTAGGCGGCCGAGTCCGTGGCGACCTTCTGTGCCGCGTCGAGGGCCTCGTTGGCGTTGGTGACGCTGATGCCGCTCAGGGTCTTCGCCAGATCGTCGGAGGCTTCCTTGATCGTGGTGTTGGCGGCCTTGTCGGCCACGTCATTGAGCTTGGCCGCGGCATCGTCCAGGGCCTTGTCCATGGCCTGGGGGTCGCCGGTCAGCTTGGTGACCTGCGTCCCCAGCTCGGTGACGATCTTCGGTGCCTCCAAGCACGCCTGGGCCTTGTCGATGGTGCTGTTGACCTCGCCACACCCGGCGGCGAAGACGGCGAGGGCGAAGATGGCAAGGGGCACGAACCGGCTCTTGTGGAGTCGCATACTTCGACCCTACCCAAGCGTCCGTGACTTCGAAGTTTTCGCCACTGCAAAGACCGCTGTCCGCCCATGGCGCCGCACGGCGCATAACCCCCTGAACAGGAACACTGGCGCGAAGGCGATCAAGAGCCCATGACTTCTGTCCGCATGGCTCTGACCAGCCTTCATATATGAATGGATATCGCCGGCTTCCCGATATCGCTATTAGACATGTCCTGATCGCATCTGCTTTGCTCCTGCCCTCCGACGAACTCTGACGGACTCTGACGGACGACAGCAAGGACTTTGACATGCGATGCTTCCGCGCCGGCCACCTGGCCACCGCGACCGCTTTGACGATCTCCCTCCTGGCGGGCGGCGGCCTCAGCGCCGGCCCGGCCGCGACCGCGGTGCAGGTGATTTCCGGGGAAGCCCAGGCGAAGAAGGAGCTGCGGACGCTGGAGGCGTCCTTCAAGGGACGCATCGGCGCGTACGCGATCGACACCGCCACCGGCAAGACGATCGCGTACCGGTCGGGTGAGCGGTTCCCGCTGCTGTCCACGTTCAAGGCGATGGCCTGCGCGGCCGTGCTGCACAGGGCCCGCACCTCCGAGCCCGGCCTGATGAGCAAGGTCGTCAAGTGGACGGCCGCCGACCTCAAGCCGAACTCGCCGACCACCGAGAAGCACGTGAAGGACGGCCTGACCGTCGCCCAGCTCTGCGAGGCGACCATCACCCTGAGCGACAACACCGCGGGCAACATGATCCTCAAGCAGATCGGCGGCCCTGCCGGTCTGACCAAATACTTCCGTACGCTGAAGGACCCGATCTCCCGGCTGGACCGCTGGGAGACCGAGCTGAACAACTGGACGCCCAAGGAGAAGCGAGACACGACCACCCCGGCGTCCATCGCCCGCGACCTGCGCGCGGTCACGGCCGGGAACGCGCTCGACGCCAAGGACCGGGAACAGCTCAACGCCTGGCTGATCGCGACCAAGACCGGCGACGCCCGTATCCGGGCCGGCCTGCCCAAGACCTGGACGATCGGCGACAAGACCGGCACCAACTCCGACGGATTCGGCGGCGGGAACGACATCGCCGTCATCTGGCCCGAGAAGGGCGCCGCTCCCATCATCATGGCGATCTACACCAACCGCACCCCCGGCCTCGCCGCCGACGACAAGACCATCGCGAGCACCGCCACGATCCTGGCCCGCGGACTCGGCAAGCTCTGACGGCACGCCGGGGGACGAAGATCGTACGTCTCGCCGCCGAGCAGAGGTAGGCATCATCCAGGTGGCGCAGCAGGAGGACCGCCTGACAGGAATCGGCGCACTGGTCCTAGGATCTCGGTTATGGCAATGTGCGAGCATCTTTCCCAGGCCGGCGACCCCGCCGCGCGGACTCCGGACGGCTGCGAGGAGTGCCTGGCCGTCGGGGGCCGGTGGGTGCACCTGCGGCGCTGCCTGGCGTGCGGCCACATCGGGTGCTGCGACTCCTCGCCCGAGAAGCACGCCACGGCGCACTACCACGCCACCAGCCATCCGGTCATCCAGTCGTTCGAGCGTGGCGAGGGCTGGCGGTGGTGCTTCCCGGACAGCCAGATGGGCTAGGACCCGGACTTCAGCGTTCCAGGATGGCCTCCTCGAAGTCGAGCTGGGCCATCACCTCGCGCAGGACCTCGTCGTCGAGGCGGCGCTCGTCGCGCAGGCGTACGAAGACCACGCGCTCGGCCTGCAGCATGTCGCGCCGCAGGCGGCGGTAGAGGGCGCTCGGGGTCTCCGCGCCGCCGTGGCCCGTGCCGCCGCCGAGGCGTTCCCACGCACTCAGCGAGCGACGCCACGACTTCTCCCTGAGCTGGGCGATGACCTGCTTGCGGATCTCGTCGGGCTCGCCCTCCTCGGCGACCAGCCGCTCCAGCTCGGCCACTCCCGCCTCCAGCGCCGCCTGCTGGGCGGCGGCCTCGGCCAGGCGGTCCTCGTACTGCTCCTGCTCGCTCGACACGCGCAGCCGCCTGATCAGTGCGGGGAACGTGGTGCCCTGGATGAGCAGGGTGCCGATCACGGTGGTGAAGGTCAGGAACAGCAGCATGGCGCGGTCGCGCGCGGGGACCTCCGGCGGGATGGCGAACGCGGCCGCCAGCGACACCACGCCGCGCATGCCCGCCCAGCTCAGGATCACCAGATGCGGCATCGTCGGGGACGGCGTCTTGGCGCGCACCCTGATCAAGGGCGCGACGGAGAACACCCAGACGAACCTGCTGACGATCGTCACCGCGAGGACCGCGGCGGCGTACCCGGCGACCTGCCACGGGCTGTAGCCGCCGATGCCCTCGATCACGGTCACGAGTTGCAGCCCGATCAGCGCGAAGACGATCGTCTCGAGGAAGAAGTCGGTGACCTTCCACACCGCGTCCGACACCAGCCGCGTGCCGAAACCGCGCAGGTGCATGCGGTAGCCGAGGTAGAGGCCGACGATCACCACCGCGATCACGCCGGAGGCGTGCACGGACTCGGCCGCGGCGAAGGCGGCGAACGGGATCAGCAGCATCAGCGTGTTCTCGACCAGCGAGTCGCGCGTGTGCTGGAACACCCAGGCGAACGCGAACGCCAGCGCCAGCCCGATCGCGACCCCGCCCACCGCCGCGATCAGGAACTGGCCGACGCTGTCGAGCAGGTCCACGGCGCCGCCGATGGCCGCCGCGATCGCCACCCGGTACGCCGTCAGCGCCGTCGCGTCGTTGAACAGGCTCTCGCCGATGAGGATCGTCAGCGTCTTGCGCGGCAGGCCGAGCCGCCGGCCGACCGCGACGGCGGCCACGGCGTCGGGCGGGGCGATGATGGCGCCCAGCGCGAACGCCAGCGCCAGCGGCAGCGTCGGCAACAGCAGGTGCACGACCAGGCCCACCACGGCCGTGGTGAACAGCACCAGCCCGATCGACAGCAGCGCCACGGATCCTTTGACGTCGCGCAAGCGCAGGTAGGAGCTGTCGAGCGCGGCCGAGTAGAGCAGCGGCGGGAGGAACACGAACAGCACCAGGTCCGGGTCCAGCGGCACCGCCGGCACCAGTGGCGAGACCAGTAGCCCGGCGGCGACCAGCAGCAGCGGGGCCGGCCAGCCCCTGCGCCGCGCCACGGCCGCCACCGCTATCGCGCCGCCCGCCATCAGCAGCAGCTGCAGGCCCAGAGTCAGATTCACCGGCGCTCCTTCTGCCTCGGCCCGATCACCACGTCGCCGTGAGCGTACCCGGTGGCCGAAACAGGAGCGTCACCACTCCCGGCGATCGCTCCGTTCGTGGTAGTCCGGCTGCTCGGGGCGCAGGCGCTCGCCCGTGGAGAACGGGTCCCCGACGTACGGGGCGGACATGTTGCGGTCGGGCTGCTGGTACGGCTGCTGCTCCTGCCGGCCGAGGGCCATCAGCGGGTCCACCGGGTTGGGCGGCGGCGTCTGGTACGCCGAGTAGTCGTCACGGACCGGCTGGGGAGCCGACCGGGGCCGGCCCGCTCCGGGGATGCCGTGCATGGGCGTGCCCAGGCCCGCGGTGGCCTGGCTCTGCTGCGGCTGAGGCTGGGGCTGCTCCTGGTAGGCCTCGCGCCGGCCGTACGGATCCGACGAGTATGGGTCCGACGGGTACGGGTCCGCCGGGAAGGCGTCGGCCCGGTGCTGGTCGGATCGGTGCTGGTCGGATCGGTGCTGGGCGGGCTGGTAGGGGTCGGCGGTCTGGGAAGGGAAGCCGAGTGGGTCGGTGCTCAGCGGCGAGGGGCGGCGCTGGTCGGAGGGCAGCTGGTAGACCGGCTCGTTGTCGGCGTACTGAGAGCCGGTGAAGGTCTCGGGCTGCGGCTGATGGCGGTGGTCGGCGGCGTACTGAGGGCCGCTGAAGGGATCCCCGGTGTACTGCGGACCGCTGAAGGGGTCTCCGGTGTACTGCGGCTGCGGGCCGCTCAAGGGGTCCCCGGTGTACTGCGGACCGCTGAAGGGGTCCCCGGTGTACTGCGGCTGCGGGCCGGTCGCATCGACGTATTGAGGGCCGGTGAAGGGCGTCCGCTCGCCGTAGGCGGGATTCGCGTCCCTGGGGGCCGTGGTCTCGCTGTACGAGGCGACGAGCTTGTCCTGAGGCGCCGGGCCTCTCGCCACGAGGACGTCGTTGGGCGACAGCGCGGCTGTGGGCCGGTCGTCGGGCTGCTGCTGGTGATGGTGCTGCTGGTGCTGCGGCTGCTGGTGCTGCGGCTGCTGATGTTGCGGCTGCTGATGCTGCGGGGCGGGCTGCTGCGGGCGCTGGTATTGGCCGGTGCCCGGGATGACCTCGGTGCCCGGATCGTGCGCCGGCACAACGGGCTGCTCGCCCGTAGCCTCTGCAAAGCCCTCGTCGAGGGTGTCGAGCAGCCTGCCGACGTCCTCCATAGGCATGCGGAAGCTCGCTGTGCACATCTCTCCACGCCACAGGCTGAGCACGAGGGTGCCCTCATGCCACGTGACCCGGAGGCACCGCTCCTGACCTCGTGCATCGAAGAAGACTTCGCCGAACGACGGCAACGGGACAACTTCCGACATGGCAGACATACTGCTTTAACCAGCCTTTTTCGTCCACTCAACCCCGGAAAACCCTTTGGAACCGGCCTTCCCAATTACACCGTAACTCCATCTGATCACACACTGGACGATCGAGTTTGACCAGTTGGAGTCCCGATCGCCCAGTGTGCCACGCGTGCCGCCGAAACGATTCGGGAACGCCGGGATGCGTATGGCCGATCACACCGCGTTCGGCACGGCGACCGGGAAAATGCGGGTAGCGTTTAGTGCCGTGCCGGACTCCCATCTCCCGTCAGTGGACGAACTGCTCACCATCGCGGTCAAAGCTCTCGGAGGGAGCGAACGGCAGGGCCAGGTGACCATGGTCCGCGCCGTGCAGCAGTCCATCGACGACGAGCAGCACCTGGCGGTGCAGGCGGGCACGGGCACCGGCAAGTCGCTGGCGTACCTCGTGCCGTCGATCCGCCACGCCATGGACAGCGACTCCCCCGTCGTGGTGTCCACGGCCACGATCGCGCTGCAGCGCCAGCTCGTCGACCGCGACCTGCCCAGGCTTTCCGAAGCGCTGGCCAAGGAGCTGCCCCACGAGCCCACGTTCGCGATCTTGAAGGGCCGCCGCAACTACCTGTGCCGCTACAAGGCCACGGCGGGCTGGCCCGAGGAGGACGAGCAGGACCAGCTGTTCGACCCGCGCGAGGTGAGCGCGACAGGCCGCATGGTGCAGCGCATCCAGGAGTGGGCCGAGGAGACCGAGACCGGCGACCGCGACGAGCTGGTGCCCGGGGTGAGCGAGCAGGCCTGGCGGCAGTTCTCGGTGAGCGCGCAGGAGTGCCTGGGCGCCAACCGCTGCCCGAGCGGCGCGGAGTGCTTCGCCGAGCTGGCCAGAGCGCGGGCCGGCGAGGTCGATGTGGTGGTGACCAACCACGCGCTGCTGGCCATCGACGCCATGGGCGACCTGCCGGTGCTGCCCGAGCACGAGGTCGTGGTCGTGGACGAGGCGCACGAGCTGGTCGACCGGGTGACGTCGGTGGTGACCGCCGAGCTGTCGGAGGCGTCGGTGGCGCTGGCGGTGCGCCGGGTCGGCAGGCTGATCGACCAGCCGATCGCCGACCAGCTGCTGGAGGCGGGTGAGGACCTCAAGGCGCTGCTGGCCGCCGCGCCCGCGGGCCGCATCGACGAGCTGCCGCAGGTGCTCGGCCTGACGCTGCAGCTGATCCGAGACACCGCCTGGCGGTGCATCACGGCGCTGGGTCCGCGCAACGCCGACAAGGATGATCCGGACAAGGCGGGGCAGCGCAAGGCGGCGTTCACGGCACTGGACGAGGTGCACGACACGGCAGTACGCATGCTGGAGGCCTACGGACACGCCTCGGAGGCCGACCGGGCGGAGGTCGTCTGGCTCGACGGGGGCACCGACCGTCGCCCGCCCATGCTGCGGGTGGCGCCGCTGAGCGTGAGCGGCATGCTGCGCGACAAGCTGTTCGGCGAGCGCACGGTGGTCCTCACCTCCGCGACGCTGGCCCTGGGCGGCACGTTCGACGCGCTGGCCGCGCAGTGGGGGCTCGGCGACGCCAAGGGCTGGCAGGGCATCGACGTGGGCTCGCCGTTCGACCACCCCCGCTCCGGGATCCTGTACGTCGCCAAGCACCTGCCGCAACCGGGGCGGGACGGGCTGCCGCAGCAATACCTCGACGAGATCGCCGAGCTGATCGAGGCGGCCGGTGGGCGCACGCTGGGGCTGTTCTCGTCGATGCGCGCGGCCAAGGCGGCCACGGAGGCGCTGCGCGACCGGCTGGACGTGCCGCTGCTGTGCCAGGGCGACGACTCGACGATGCTGCTGGTCAGGCAGTTCGCCGAGGACGAGCCGACGTGCCTGTTCGGCACGCTGTCGCTGTGGCAGGGCGTGGACGTGCCCGGACCCTCCCTCCGCCTGGTCATCATCGACCGCGTGCCCTTCCCCCGCCCCGACGACCCGCTCACCTCGGCCCGCCAACGCCACGTGGCGGCGAAGGGCGGCAACGGCTTCATGGCGATAGCGGCCAACCACGCCGCCCTGCTCCTCGCGCAGGGGGTGGGCCGCCTGATACGCGCCCAGGACGACAAGGGCGTCATAGCGGTCCTGGACCCCCGACTGGCCACCGCCCGCTACAGCGGCTTCCTCCTCGGCTCGCTGCCGCCGTTCTGGCGCACAACGGACCCCGCGATCCCGAGGGCAGCGCTGAAGCGCCTGGCGGCAGAGAGCTGACCGGGCGGAGCAGGCCCGGCTTTTGAACCACGGAGCCGGTCAAGCGTGCGCACCGTAACGGCGCTCAGCCGGTGAAGGGTCAGCGGCCGTTCCATGGAGGGCCATCAGCCGAAATATGGCGGGTGGCAGGCCACGGCACCGCCGTAACATATGGGCTTCTCACCGGGGTCGGCAGCCGTTTCCTGGAGTGCCTTCAGCCGAAGTGCGGCGGGTGGCAGGCCACGGCACCACCGTAAAATGTGGCAGGCCACGGCAGCGCCGTAAAAAAATATGGGGGTTAAATCTCCCAGGGAGACAGCTCGGGACGCTTGGGGGAGACCCCGTCGCCGGAGGAAACCCCCCGGAGGCGACGGGAGACCCAGGGGAACAGGTGCTCGCGCAGCCACTGGGCGTCTTCTCGCCGACGAGCGCGGGGATCGACCTCTCTCGCCGGCCACTCCTTGCGCCAGTCCTCGAAGGGCACTCCCAGCACATCCAGCACCCGCGCCGCCACCAGCCGGTGACCGTCCTCGTTCATGTGCAGCCGGTCCGCGCTCCACGCCCGCCAGTCGCGCAGCCCCTGCATCGACCACTGGTCGACGAGCCGGCATCCATAGAGGTCGGCGATGGACCGCACGTGCAGGTAGAAGATCGCGAACCGCCCGCGCAGCCGCCGCATCAGCGGCGTGTCGCGCGGGTCCACGCCCGTGAACAGCAGCACGTCCGCGCCGCCCGCCCGCAGATCACGCACCGCCCGCGCGACCTTCTTGGCCATGACGTCCGGATCGCTGCCCGGCCTGAGCAGGTCGTTGCCCCCGGCGCAGAAGCTGACCAGGTCGGGCGCCATCTCGACGGCCAGCGGCACCTGCTCGGCGACGATCTGGTCGAGCAGTTTGCCGCGCACGGCCAGGTTGGCGTAGCGAAAGGAAGGGTCGTCGGCGGCGAGCCGTTCGGCCACCCGATCGGCCCAGCCACGGTAGTGCCCGTCGGGACCCGGGTCGTTCAGCCCCTCGGTGAAGCTGTCGCCCACCGCGACGAAGGACTTGTAGTGCCTCATGAGGTGGTCGTCATCTCCGCGATAGCCTGCAGCGCAAGGACGTACGACTGTAGTCCGAAGCCCGCGATCGTGCCCGTCGCCACCCCGGCGACAACGGAGTTGTGGCGAAACTCCTCCCTGGCAGCCGGGTTGCTGATGTGCACCTCGACGAGCGGGGCGGTGCGCTGGGCGATGGCGTCGCGCACGGCGTAGGAGTAGTGGGTGAACGCGGCCGGGTTGAGCACCACCGGGATGCGGCCGTCGGCGGCCTCGTGCAGCCAGGCGATCAGCTCGGCCTCGTCGTCGGTCTGGCGCACCTCGACGTGGTGGCCGAGCTTGCGGCCGGTGTCGCGGCAGAGCTCGGCCAGGTCCTCGAACGTCTCCGCGCCGTACACGTCCGGCTCCCGGGTGCCGAGCCGCCGCAAATTGGGCCCGTTGAGCACGAGGATCATGCGGAGATCTCCTTGTAGGCGGCTTCGAGCATCTCTTCGGCGGGGTCTTCCAGGCGGCTGGGCCTGGCCAGGTCGTCCAGCACGACGAAGCGCTGCTTGGCGCCGCGGTTCTTCTTGTCCAGGCGCATGTGGTCGCGCAACTGCGGCCAGGCGTCGGCGCGGTAGGAGATGGGCAGGCCGACGCCGGTGAGGATGGATCGGGTGCGGTCGACGAGGTCCGCGCGGCCGGAGAGCCTGGACAGCTCGGCGGCGAAGACCATGCCGATGGCGACGGCCTCGCCGTGGCGGATGCCGTAGTGCTCGTGGCGCTCGATGGCGTGGGCAAGCGTGTGGCCGTAGTTGAGGATCTCGCGCAATCCCGACTCGCGCAGGTCGGCGCCCACGACGTCGGCCTTGACCCGGATCTTGCGTTCGATCAGCTCGCGGGTGTGGGGGCCGTCGGGCCGGGTGGCGCCCTCCGGGTCGGCTTCGATGAGCGTGAGGATGGCGGGGTCGGCGATGAAGCCGCCCTTGATGACCTCGGCCAGGCCCGCCACGTAGTCGGCCCGCGGCATGCCGGCCAGCGTGGACAGCTCGCACAGCACGCCCGCGGGCGGCAGGAAGGTGCCCACGAGGTTTTTCCCCTCGGGGGTGTCGATGCCGTTCTTGCCGCCGACCGCCGCGTCCACCATGGCCAGCAGCGTCGTGGGCACGAGCACGACCTGGACGCCGCGCAGCCACGTGCCGGCCACGAACCCGGCCAGGTCGGTCGTCGCTCCCCCGCCCACGCCCACGACGGCGTCGGAGCGGGTGAGGCCGTGCCGGCCGAGCGCGGACCACAGCTGCGCCGCCACCTCGACGGTCTTGGCCTGCTCGCCGTCGGGTACGGGCAGCTCGACCACCTCGTAGCCGCTCGCGGACAGCGCTTCGCAGACCGGCCCGGACAGCTCCGGCAGGCTTTCGGGGCGGATCACGGCGACCAGGCGCACGCCCGGCTTGAGCAGCGTCGTCAGCTCGGCCAGCACGCCGGTGCCGACGACGACGTCGTAGGGGTGGTCACCGCGTACGGTGATCCTGGTCGCGGTCATGCGGGCAACCCTCTCACGATCTCGTCGGCGAGCTCTTGCGGCTCGCGCTTGTCCGTCACCACCGTGGCCACGGCCAGCCGCTCGTAGATGGGCCGCCGCTCGTCCATGAGCTTCTTCAGCTGGCTGCGCGGGTTGAGCACGAGCAGTGGCCGGGCGGAGCCGAGCCCGACGCGCTGGACCGCGTCGGCCAGGCCGACCTGAAGGTAGACGACGTGGTGGCCCTCGAGCAGGGCTTGCGTCTCGGCGTTGAGCACGGCGCCGCCGCCGAGCGACAGGATGCCGTCGTGCTCGGCCAGCGCGCGGCGCACGGCGTCGTGCTCCAGCTCGCGGAAGCGCGCCTCGCCGTCCTCGACGAAGATGTCGGAGACCGGCTTGCCGGCCACGGCCTCCACGTCGGCGTCGGTGTCGCGGAAACCGACGCCCAGCCGCTCGGCCAGCAGCTGCCCGACTGTGGTCTTCCCGGACCCGGGAGGCCCGATCAACACGATCGTCGTCATTTGATCACCATCGAGGAGAGGTAGCCGGACAGGTTGCGGGCGACTTCTTCGACGGAGTCGCCGCCGAACTTCTCGAGCGCCGCGTCGGCCAGCACCAGCGCGACCATCGCCTCGGCCACGATGCCGGCCGCCGGGACGGCGCACACGTCGGAGCGCTCGTGGTGGGCCTTGGCCGCCTCGCCGGTCTTGACGTCGATCGTGGCCAGCGCCCTGGGCACGGTGGAGATCGGCTTCATGGCGGCGCTGACCCGCAGGATCTCGCCGTTGGTCATGCCGCCCTCGACGCCGCCCGCGCGGTTGGTGATGCGCTTGACGCCGTCTTCGGCGGTGTATTCGATCTCGTCGTGGGCGCGGGAGCCGGGCCGCCTGGCGGTCTCGAATCCGTCGCCGACCGCGACGCCCTTGATCGCCTGGATGCCCATGAGCGCCGCGGCGAGCTTGGAGTCGAGCCTGCGGTCCCAGTGCGTGTAGCTGCCCAGGCCGGGCGGCAGGCCGTAGGCGAGGACCTCGACGACGCCGCCGAGCGTGTCGCCGTCCTTGTGGGCCTTGTCGATGACGGCGACCATGGCGGCGCTGCCCTCGGGGTCGGCGCACCTGACCGGGTCCTCGTCGATCCTGGCCAGCTCGCCGGGGCCCGGCAGGATCTCGGACGGGGTCTGCGCACCGCCGATGGAGGTGACGTGGCTGATGATGTCGACCGCGAGTGCCTGCTTGAGGAAGCGCCTGGCGACCTCGCCGAGCGCGACGCGGGCCGCGGTCTCCCGGGCGCTGGCCCGGTCGAGCACCTGCCTGGCGTCGTCGAAGCCGTATTTCTGCATGCCCGCCAGGTCGGCGTGCCCCGGGCGGGGGCGGGACCTGGGGGCGTTGCGGGCCAGGCCCTCGAGCTCGGCCGGGTCGACCGGATCGGCCGCCATGACCTTCTCCCACTTGGGCCACTCGGTGTTGCCGATGCGGATCGCGACCGGGCTGCCCATCGTGCGGCCGTGCCGCACGCCGCCGACGATCGTCACCTGGTCCTGCTCGAACTTCATCCGGGCGCCGCGGCCATAGCCGAGCCGGCGGCGGCGCAGGGCCTCGTCGATCGCGGCCGTGGTCACCTCCACTCCGGCAGGGAGGCCTTCCAGAATGGCAACGAGTTCGGGGCCGTGGGACTCTCCGGCGGTCAACCAGCGCAACATGCGTACAAGTCTTCCATGCGCGGCCGGGTGAGACGTCCCGCGTTCACCGGTCGAGACACAACACGGTGAACGCGCCGAGCAGCATGAACGGCCCGAAGGGGAACTGGGTGTGCCGGGTGCCGCGCCGGGTCGCCAGCAGGGCGAGCCCGTAGAGGGCGCCGAGCAGGTGCCCGCAGAAGGCCGCGACGACCCACGCCTGCCAGCCCAGCGCCGCGCCGGCCAGGCCGATGAGCCCGGCCAGCTTGACGTCGCCCAGTCCCATCGCGTCCGGTCTGAGGAGCCACAGCAGCCCGTAGACGGCCGCCAGCGCCGCCCCGCCGGCCAGGGCTCTGGGCAGCTCTCCTGTGGGAAGCAGGGCCAGGGCCATGATCGGGTACGCGGGGAGCGTGATCGCGTCGGGCAGCAGGGTCGTACGCCAGTCGATGACGGCCAGGGCTGTGCCGATCACGGCGAACGGCACATAGGGGAGGCCGAGCCGCCAGGCGACGAGCGCGGCCACGGCGGCGGTCACCAGCTCGATGTTCGGCGGCCAGGACGGGCCGGGGACGTCGTCGTAGGAGTCGGCCAGCGCCCTGATCCGGTGTCCGCAGACCAGCCCGGCCAGCGCCATGAGTGCGACCACGAGGCGACCATAGTGCGGCCCGCACGCGACGGGCGGTTGTTCGACGGAAACGGCCCCGCCGCCGGCCGCCCGGACGAGCAGCAAGAAAGGCCTCCCTATTGCGGTCGGCGTGCCGATCACGGACACTTCCCGCGTGGACAGGGATCGGTTCGCGAGGATCGCGGTGGTCATTGCGACCTTCGTGCTGGCCCCCGTGCTGCTGGAGATGCTGGCGTGGTACATCGAGGGCGAGGACTACAGCGCCTCCCGCGCGGTCACCGTGCTGGCCGTGGTGGCCGGGCTGGCACTGATCGCGCTCGTCGCCGGCCGGGTCCGCGGCAGGCTGCCCATCATGCTGGTCACCGCGATGACGGTGGCCGCCGCCGGCGGGCTGATCCTGGGATTCGCCGCCGGATTCGGGCCGGTGCTGTGGAACCGCGGCCTGTCCGGCGAGCTGCTCGGCCTGTCGATGATCGGGATCGCCGCGTTCACCGCGCTGACCGGCGGCTACCTGCTGATCCTGTTCCGCCGCGGTCTCTACGTGCCGCATCTGGAGGCCACCGCGACCCCGTCCCCGTCGACCACGAAGCGCAAGGTGATCGGGGAGTCGGAGATCCTCATCCGCAGCCAGCAGGAGATCAGTCCCGCGCTGGAGAAGGCGCTCGGCTGCTGCGTGTCCGTGATCGATCAGGAGGATCTGCATTTCGTGGCGTTCTTCGGCCCGGAGGGCTGCGCGTTCTACACCGACGTGCTGGACGACGCCGACCTGCAGCATTTCTTCCACGACTCGACGCCGGAAGAGCGGCGGACCACATACCTGAAGCTCGGCCGCCAGCTCGACTGGCTCGGCCACCGGCTCGGCACCCATTTACGGTCGATGGAAAGCGGCACGGTGATCAGGACGGTGCTGGACGTCGAGCGCGGCGCCCTCTACCACTACTGGGTCGACCACGGCCGCTACATCATCGGCGTCACCCTGGACCAGCGCAAGGTCGGCGTGGCCGACGACAAGATGGCCAAGCTCGTGGACCTGATCCGCGGCCACTTCACGCTGCCGCCGATCAACCAGCGGTCCCGGGCCGAGCCCGGCGACGGGAACAACATCCGGCCGATCAGGAAAGACCAGGCGTGGCCCGAATCTGGCTCCTGATCCTCGTCCTGGCCACGGGATGGGGCACGGCGCTGCTCACCGGTGTCCGCGACCTCACGACGTCGCCGACGTACCTGCTGGCCAGCGCGCTGCTGCTGGCGATCGGCCTGTACGGGAGCACGCACGACATCGACCGGGCCGAGGCGCGCGCCCACGCCCGGCTGATCGTGCTGGCGGTCACGGTGGGGGTGGTGCTGAAGGCGGCGTTCATCGCCGGAGTGCTCTACCTGTTCACCGGAGATCCGCTGGCGCTGGTGCTCGCGGTCGCGGTGGCGCAGATCGACCCGCTGTCCGTCGCGTCCGTCATGGGCGACTCGCGGCTGTCGCCCAAGGCCCGCACGATCCTGGCGGCGTGGGCGTCGTTCGACGATCCGGTGACGGTCGTCCTGTCGGTGTACGCGGCGACGCTGGCGTTCTCCTCCGGCGGGATCACCGTGTCGCACCTGGCCGACCTGGGGTGGAACGCGCTGTTCGCCGCGGTGGCGTACGTGGTGTGGCGGCTGGTGCGGCGTGGCCCGGCCTGGCTGATCAACCTGGCGGCCGTCGCCGCGGTGCTCGTGGGCGCGTGGACGTTCCTGATGCTGGGGCTGGCGATCACCGGGCTGTTCCTGCGGCTGCCGGACGGGCGGCGGCTGGGGCAGGCGGTGGCGGTGGCGTTCCCGCTGGCGGCCTTCCTCATGGGGATGCTGCTGGTGGGCGGGGTGGCGCCGGCCGAGGGCGTGCTGCTGGGGGTGGTGGCGTTCTGCGCTCAGGCGCTCGCCGCCGTGGCGCTGACCTGGGGGCTGCCGATGATCGATCGGGTACGCCTGGCGCTGGCCCAGCAGAACGGGGTCACGGCGGTCATCCTGGCGCTGGTGTTCGAGCAGTCGCTGCACGGCTTCGTAGCGGTCGTGGCGCCGGCGGTCGTGGTCGTCAACCTCCTCCACGCCCTGGCCAACCGGGCGGCCGACACCTGGGAACAGCGCCGCTCAACCGTCCCCTGACCGGGCCCTCCGCCGGCTCGACGCTCCGCCCTCCGCGGCCGCGGCCTCCGTCCCTCGCCGGTCCGGCGCTCCGTCTTCCTTGGACGCGTGTCAGCCGCTGCGTCTGGAGAACCAGCGGCGTCTGCGCGCGCGCGATTGCGGCGCGGCCTCCACCCTGGCCACCGTCACGCCGGTGAGCCGGT
This sequence comes from Nonomuraea sp. H19, assembly GCF_052068215.1. NCBI lineage: Bacteria > Bacillati > Actinomycetota > Actinomycetes > Streptosporangiales > Streptosporangiaceae > Nonomuraea > Nonomuraea sp. H19. Next base: position 38,988 of record NZ_JBQHCV010000025.1, read on the forward strand.
CGAAGGCGCCGGACTCCACCGCCGCGAGCGCCTCCAGCACCTCCCCCTCGATCACGAACTGCACGGGACCGGCCACGTCCACCACGACCGCCGCCGCCTTCTCGTGCACGGCCGCCTGGCACACCTGGAGCGTGGTGGCCTGGATCGGGCGGGCGTCCGGCCGCCACCTGGCCAGGGCGTCCGTGCCGGTGAACGCGAGCACCGCCTCCCTGCCGTCCTGGCCGATGAGCTTGGGCAGCGCCATCTCGCTCTCCTTCTCCTGCCGCAGCCCGTGCGCGCCGACCTCGGACTCGGTCAGCATGGCGACCACGGGCACCAGGAGCCGGGCGCCGGTGAGGGCGTTCAGCACGTGGGCGGCGTCGGCCGTACCTGCCTGGTAGGCGGTGAGAGCGGCGGCCACCTCGGGTGCGGCGCTGCCGTCGTCGGCGGGGTCGAGAGGTTGCGGGATGCTCGGCACAACCTCCGAGACTACCTGCGCCGGGCCAGCCACGCGGGGACGGGTTGCCGGCGCGACCGGTACGCCCGCGCGACGGCGTCCCGCGCCTGCTCGACACCGTCCGCGGTGATCCGGTGGTAACGGCGGCGCGGGCGTCCGTCCGCCACGTGCGCCTCGGGGTCCTCCCACCGGCTCTCCACCCATCCGATCCGCTCCAGCCTGGCCAGGATCGGGTACACGGTGCCGCTCGGCATCTCGGCCAGCTCGCACAGCTCCAGTCCGTACCGCTCGCGAGCGCATCACGCCGTCGGGCGAGTGGCAGCTCTACGCCCCCTACGGCGTCGCCGACGCGTTCGACCTCGTCCTGCGCCCCAATCCACGGCAGGCGCCCCGGCACGTCTACGACGCCAAGGTGGCGTGGTGGACCGCCGCGTGGCCCGAGCTGACCGCGCTGCCCTGGAGGCGACTAACCGAGGTCCGCGATGGCGGCCACGGGGCCGCCCCCTGAGGGACCCTGGTGGACGGCGGCCACCGAGACGAAGACCGCCGGATCGCCCGTGACCGAGGCCGCCACGCCGCCCACCGCCGCCTTGATCTGCCGGTGCCAGTGCACGTCGGAGTCGTCCAGCATGATGTTGCGCCGCCCGCGCACCCGCCCCGACGGGTCTGCCTCGCACTTCATGAAGACGTTCACCAGCCGCCCGTCGAGGTCCGACGGGTGCGGCCGCTCGGGCAGCGACAGCCCGGAGTCCCTGATGGCCTCCCAGATGCCGTCGGCGTCCAGGGCGTCCTTCATGACGCTGTGGCCGATGCGGTAGCGCCCGCCGATCCCCCGTACGTTGCCCACGAGCACGATCTGCGCCCGGTCCAGCTCCACCCCGGACGAGCAGGAGGCCACGGACGAGTAGAGCGACAGGTCCTTGTGGATCTGGTCGGCGCGCGGCATGTCGATCTCGCCGAGCGCCACGGCGATGCCGAGGGCGGTGGTGGAGTTGGACAGGTCCATCGAGGGGCCGGTCTCCTCGATGGCGGTGTCCTGGCCGCGGCTCTTGGCGTCGGTGATGGTGGCCAGGGTGAGCAGCGGGGTCTTGGTCTGCACGTAGTGGACGTCGCGCGGATCGTCGATGCCGGCGATCTTCATCGCCTCGCGTACCCCGGCGGCGACCTTCTCCACCATGGCGGGGCGGCCGATGTCCTCGGGCAGGATCACCTCGCTCATCGCCACCCCGACCGACAGGCGCGGCTCGTCCGAGGCGGGGGCGTTCGCGGTGGTGGCGAAGACGGTGGCGTGCGGGCTGAGCACGCCGTCGGTGCCGCCCGACCACACCAGCGGTACGCTCTCCGGCGCCGGATGCCCGTGCTCGGTCAGCACCGCGCGGAAGGCGCGGTCGGCCAGGATGCGCGTGTAGTCGTTGACGCCGCCGTTGCCCTCGGTCTTGCCGATGACGGCGAGCACCCGGTGCGCCTCGATCACCCCGTCGGTGATGAGCCGCGACAGCCCGGAGGCGTCGGTGACGCTCTCGATCGGCACTTTGCGCACTTCGATCGGGTCCGGCATGCGACGCCCTTTCTTTCGTTTCACCGGTTCCCCCGCCATGGCGACGCTAGCCGAGCCGGTCAGCGGGGTTCATGGGCAATGTCTGCCCATGAACCCCGCCGCTCATGTCAAGGTGCGCTCAGCGCCACGCCCGGGGACGGCCGCGCGGCGCGGGCCGCCGGAAGATCCCGGCGATCCCGTCAGGCGGCGATGGCCGCGCGGTGGACAAAGGGGGTAGGAGCTGCTGGTGTTTGAGCGTGCATAAGGGTGCATGAAGTGCCCTTGGTTGCGTCGCGGCCGAAGTGCGGACGTGACGGCATGCACGCGGGTAAGGGTAGTACTCCTCATCGGTAAAGCGCTGGTGCATCAGAGCGGCCTGAGGGTTCCGGCCACCTCATTCGGTCTGTGGATGAGCCTGCCAGCGATATCGCGCGTACGTTCTACCCGACAGGGTCAACTCTTGGTATCCTTGCGATCACACAATGTGAAAGCTCTTGAGAGAGGCGGGTGCAGGTCATGCGGGCATGCCGGTTCGGCGGTTATCCGCAGGCGCCGACCGTGTGGTGTGCTTGGCCCGCCGCCCATCGACCGTGCCGGCATCGAGTTGGAGATTGCCGCGCATGACTGTATTGCGCCCGATCGAGGCGCCGTTCGTTGCCCCCGGCCTGTCCGGTGTGGCCGTCCGTGACCGGCTAAAGAACCTCACGACCGCCGACGAGCAGGTGCTGCGCCTGGTGGGCGCGCATCTGGGCGCGCTGGCCTCCGGTGATCTGAAGACCCGCTGCGCCGATGGGCTGGAGCACGACAACCGAACGTGGGCGGCGCGCAAACGCGAGCTGACCGGGTTGTCGTCGTCGCGGTGGGCCGGGGCGATCACCAAGGCCAGCCACGATCAGTGGGCGCTGGCCCGCCGCTGCCAGGCCGCGCACATCGCCGACCTGGAAGCCGCCATCGCCACCATCCGGCATCGGCTGTCGCTTCCGGTGGGCGAGAAGGGAACCCGGAAGGCTCCGGGCGGATACCGCTCCCGGCCGGAGTGGCACGCCAAGAGCCGCCGCCTGGGCGTGCTGGAAGACCGGCTGCAGCGGGAGAAGGCCGACCAGCAGGCCGGGATCGTGCGGGGCGGCAAACGCCTGGCCCGCACCCGGCACAACCTGGACGCCGCCGGCCTGACCGAGGACGAATGGCGGCAGAAATGGGAGGCCGAGCGCTGGTTCCTGGCTGCGGATGGCGAGTCCGGCAAGCGGTACGGCAATGAGACCATCCGCATCACTCCGGATGGCGAGGTGTCGATCCGGCTGCCCGCCTCGCTGGCGCACCTGGCCAACACGCCGCACGGCCGCTACGTCCTGACCGCCAGGGTGGCCTTCGCTCACCGCGGCACCGAATGGCGGGACCGGGTCGAAGCCAACCGGGCCGTGGCCTACCGCATCCACCTGGATGTCGATCGCGGCCGGTGGTACATCACCGCCTCCTGGCAGATCCCACCGGCCCCGGCCGTTCACCTGTCGGCTGCGCTCGCCGCAGGGGTGATCGCGGTGGACACCAACGCCGACCACCTGGCCGCCTGGCGCCTGGACGTCCACGGCAACCCGATCGGCAACCCGCGCCGCTTCCCCTTCGACCTGTCCGGGAACGCCGGCCACCGTGACGCTCAGGTCCGCCACGCGCTGACCCGGCTGCTGAACTGGGCCCGGACCTGCGGCGTGAAAGCCATCGCCATCGAAGACCTGGACTTCGCCACTGAGAAGACCCGGGAGAAGCACGGCCGCCGCAAACGCTTCCGCCACCTCATCTCCGGCATGCCCACCGGCAAGCTCCGCGCCCGGCTCACCGCGATGGCCGAGGCCACCGGCATCGCCATCATCGCCACCGACCCGGCCTACACCTCCAAGTGGGGCGCCCAGCACTGGCAGGCCCCACTGACCAGCAACAAACGCACGCCCACCCGCCACGACGCGGCCGCCGTGGCAATCGGCAGACGCGCCCTCGGGCACCCGATCCGGCGACGGACGGCACCGCCCCCTGCTCACCAGAGCGATGAGCAGGGGCATCGGACCGCCCAGGCCAGACCGGGCACCCGCGGGCGCGAGGAACCCCGCCCCCGCATCTCCGGACCACGGACACGATCCGCGCAGCCCGGATACGGCCAGAACGCGGGCAACCAGAACGCCCAACACCGTTCGGAGCGTTCGACTGAGCATGTGCAACTCATGCTCAGTCCTTAGGAACGGTTAGGGTCGCGGAGTGATTCGCGACGTACAGGTCAACGGGATCAGGCTCGTCTACCGGGAGGAAGGCGACCCCGCCGCTCCCCCGCTCCTGCTGATCCACGGCCGGACCGCCGACCACAACGACTGGAACGGCATCACCCAGCACTTCGCGGCCCGCTACCACGTCTTCGTGCCCGACCTGCGGGGCCACGGGGCCAGCGACCACCCGGGCGAATACCCGCTGCCCGCGATGGCCGAGGACATCGCGGCGCTGCTCGATCATCTGGGCGTCGAGCGGACGAGGCTCGTCGGGCACTCGCTGGGCGGGATCGTGGCGTACCTGGTGGCCATGAACCATCCCGATCGCGTCGAGCGGCTCGTGCTGGAGGACGTGCCGCCACCGCAGCCGCTTCGCGGGCGGGCGCCGATCGTGGAGGACGAATCGACCGGGTTCGACTGGCGGATGATGCACGACACCGAGCGGCAGTTTCTCGATCCCGATCCCGCCTGGCTCAAAGGGCTGGCCGACATCACGGCGCCGACGCTGGTGCTGTCGGGCGGGGCGACGAGCCCGTTCGACGCCGCAGGGCTGGCCGCCCGCATTCCGGGCGCCGAGCTGGTCACGATCGAGGGCGCCGGGCACCTCATCCACATCAGCGCCCGCGGCCGGTTCCTGCGCGCGGTCGACGGTTTCCTGAACGGCTGAACGGCCGCTCTCATCCCGCCGTAACGTGCGTGTTACGTTCGCGGGCAAGGGTAGGGCCGTGGTCGACATGCACGTACACCAGCGACTGAGCAGACTCCGCCTGATGGCCCCCTCGATCGGCCAGTGCGCGGTCGCCGCCGCGCTCGCCTGGCTCGTGGCCAAGGACCTGCTCGGGCACAGCCGTCCGTTCTTCGCCCCCATCGCGGTCGTCGTGTGCATCGGTGTCGGGCTCGGCCAGCGGCTGCGGCGCGTGGTCGAGCTGGTCGTCGGGGTCAGCGTGGGCATCGGCGTCGGCGACCTGCTGGTGGCCTGGATCGGCTCGGGCGCCTGGCAGATCGCGCTGGTGGTGGCGCTGGCGATGACGGCGGCGGTGCTGCTCGACAGCGGCTCGCTGATCGTGCTGCAGGCCGGCTCGTCGGCCGTGCTGGTGGCGACCCTGCTGCCGCCGTCCGGCACCGGCGGGATCGACAGGATGCTGGACGCCCTGGTCGGCGGTCTGCTGGGGCTGGCGGCGGTGGCGCTGCTGCCCGCCAGCCCGTTCGGGCTCGCGACGCGGCACGCGCTGGGGATGTTCGGGGCGCTGGCCGACGCGCTGCGGCGGATCGCCGAGGCCGTCGAGAAGTCGGACGCGGCTCTGGCCGCCGAGGCGCTGGAGGATGCGCGGAGCAGCCATCCGAGCGTGGAGGAGTTCAAGCAGGCGCTGCAGACCAGCAGGGAGATCGCCACCATCTCACCGCTGTACCGGCTCCGCCGCACCGGTCTGGAAGGGTACGAGACCGCGGCCGTGCCGCTCGATCACGCGCTCAGGAACGCCAGGGTGCTGGCCAGGCGGGCCATCGTGGCGCTCGACGGCTCCAGCGAGCTGCCGCCCTGGCTGCCCACGGCGCTGCGTGACCTGGCGGACGCGACGTTGCTGCTCAGGGACGAGCTGGCCACCGGGCGACCGCCCGAGAAAGCCGAGGCGGCGATCATGGCGGTGGCCTCCCGGCAGGAGGCCGAGCGCTGGGGGTTCTCGGCCGATGTGATGATCGCGCAGCTCCGGTCGATCACCGTGGATCTGCTCCGGGCCACCGGCGCCGAGCGGGAGGACGCGATCGCCGCGCTGCCGCCGCTGGAGGTGCCCGGCGAGCAGGACTCGCCGGAGCGCTCGTGACCTTGCTGTCACATATATCCGTAAAGGTAGAAGGGTGCGAACGAGGCTCAGCGATCATGTAAAGGACCGACTGGGCACGTTCGGTCTCATGGTGCCGTCCATCGCGCAGTGCGCGGTCGGCGCCGGGCTCGCCTGGGTCGTCGCCATCGAGCTGCTCGGCCACGCGCGGCCGTTCTTCGCGCCGATCTCCGTGCTGATCTGCGTGGGCGTCGGGCTCGGGCAGCGGCTGCGCCGGGTGGCCGAGCTGGTGGTCGGCGTCAGCCTCGGGGTGGGCGTCGGCGACCTGCTGGTGGCCTGGATCGGCTCGGGTCCGTGGCAGATCGCGCTGGTGGTCGCGCTGGCGATGGCCATCGCGGGGCTGCTGGACAGCGGGGCGCTGTTCGTGGCCCAGGCCGGGTCGTCCGCGGTGCTGGTGGCCACGCTGGTGCCGACCACGGGCGCCGGGGGCCTGGACCGGATGGCCGACGCGCTGACCGGGGGCGTCATCGGGATCGCGGCGGTCGCGCTGCTGCCCGCGAGCCCGTTCGCGATCGCGGCCAAGCACCTGTCCGGGGTGCTCGACGCGCTGTCCACGGTGCTGGAGCGGGCGGCGGAGGCGATCGAGAAGCGGGACGTGGACCTGGCCGCCGAGGCGCTGGAGGAGGCGCGCGGCACGCAGGCGGCGGTGGAGGAGTTCGAGAAGGCGCTGGAGACCAGCAAGGAGATCACCATGATCTCGCCGCTGCACTGGACCCGGCGGGCCCGCCTGGCCCGGTACGAGACCGCCGCCGTCCCCGTCGACCTGGCGCTGCGGAACGCCCGGGTGCTGAGCAGGCGGACACTGGCCTCGCTCGGAGAGGCCAGCCCTCCTCCTGCCTCGCTGGCCGAGGCGATGCGCGAGGTCTCGGAGGCGGCCCTGCTCCTGCAACTGGAACTCGGAGCCGGGCGGGAGCCGACGTTGGCGCGGCAGGCGCTGCTGGCGGTGGCCGCGCGGGAGCGGCCCGAGCAGCTGGGCTTCTCCGCGCACGTGATCATCGCGCAGCTGCGGTCCGTCGTCGTGGACCTGCTGCAGGCGACCGGGCTGGACCACGAGGCCGCCACGGCGGCGCTGACCCCGCTGGACAAGCCCGACGACGAGAGCGCGCAGGACTGACGTTCCGGCCGCCGGCGCTCCGTGGCGCCGGCTCGTGTCGTTCGCGGCAGCGGTCCCGGCCGTCGATCTCGGAGACCGCCACTACAGCAAGGTCAGGAGGACAGGCGCTTCAGCCGGGTCACCGCCTCGTCGATGACCTCGTCCTTCTTGCAGAAGGCGAACCTGACGAAGTGCTTGCCGCGCTCGGGATGGTCGTAGAAGACCTGGGTCGGGATGGCCACCACCCCGGCCAGGTCCGGCAGCCGCCGCGTCAGCTCCAGCCCGTCGGCGAACCCGAGCGGCCTGATGTCGGTCTGCACGAAGTACGTCCCGGAGGGGCTGAGCACGTCGAACCCGGCCGCCGCCAGCCCTTCCATGAGCCGGTCGCGCTTGTCCTGGAGCCCGGCGCGCAGCGCGGACACCCACTCCAGCTCGTGCCGCAGCCCGTACGCCACCGCGAGCTGCCACGGCGCGCTCGCCGTGAACGTCAGGAACTGCTTGACCGTCTGCACCGCCCCGACCAGCGGCGCAGGGGCGCATATCCAGCCGGTCTTCCAGCCGGTCACCGAGAACGTCTTGCCCGCGGAGGAGATCATCACGGTGCGTTCCCGCATGCCGGGCAGCGTCGCCAGCGGAATGTGCTCGACTCCGTCGAACGTGAGGTGCTCGTACACCTCGTCGGTGATCGCGATCAGGTCGCGCTCCTGGCAGAGCTCGGCGATGGCGGTCAGCTCGGCCCTGGTGAAGACGGTGCCGGTCGGGTTGTGCGGGGAGTTGACGAGGATGGCGCGGGTGCGGGGGGTGACGGCGGCGCGCAGCTCCGCGGGATCGAAGGTGAACCGGCCCGCGACCGGCCGCATCGTGACGGCCACCAGCCGGGCCTGGGCCAGCGCGATCGAGGCGGCGTAGGAGTCGTAGTAGGGCTCGAACGCGATCACCTCGTCGCCGGGCTCGCACAGCGCGAGCACGCTCGCCGCGACGGCCTCGGTGGCGCCCACCGTGACCAGGATCTCGCCGGCCGGATCGTAGGAGAGCCCGTAGTGCGCCGCCCGGTGGTCGGAGACCGCCCGGCGCAGCTCCAGCATGCCGGGACCCGGCGGGTACTGGTTGGCGCCCGAGGTGATCGCCTGGGTCGCGCAGTCGAGCATGGCAGCGGGGCCGTCGGTGTCGGGGAAGCCCTGGCCGAGGTTGATCGATCCGGTCTGTACGGCGAGCGCGCTCATCTCCGCGAAGATCGTCGTCCCGAAGGCGCGCATCCTGGATACAAGTGGTTCCCTCACGAGCTCAGACTATTAGTCTTCTCCCGTGATCATTCGGGTCGTGCTCGCCCTCGTCCTGTTCGCGCCTCCCATCACGACCTCGACCGCGGCCGAGCCGCGCGACTGCCCGGTCGCCATGCCCGCCCGTACGACCTGCGGATTCCTCGTCGCCCCCGAGCGCAGGGACGCCCCTGTCCGGACGATCAAGGTGGGGTACGCCGTGCACACCTCGACCGCGAAGGACCGCAAGCCTGACCCCGTCGTCTACATGAGCGGCGGGCCGGCGTCGGCCTCGATCCAGCTCACGGGGTTTCTGAGCCAGATGTTCCCCGATCGCGACGTGGTGACGATCGAGCAGCGCGGCAGCGCGTACTCCGAGCCCGCGCTGGGCTGCCCCGAGATCGCCGAGGCGCTGGTAGGGCAGTTGCGCCGGCCGAGGGCCGACGTGGCCGCGGCCGCCGTCACCTGCCGTGACCGGCTCCGGGAGCAGGGCGTCGACCTGCGCGGGTACAACACGAAGGAGATCTCGGCGGACGTCGTCGCGTTGCGCCGGGAGCTCGGCTACACGTCGTGGAACCTGTTCGGCGTCAGCTACTCGACCAGGGTCATGCTGGATGTGGCCGCCGCCGACCCGGAGGGCGTGCGCTCGGTCGTGCTGGACTCCTTCCTGCCCGAGAGCGTCGACTGGTACGACGACGCCGACAGGAACCTGGCCGACGCGACGGCGCTGCTCGGCATCGGGGACGCCTTCGAGGCCATGCGGTCCAGGCTCGACGCCGCCAACGCGCGGGTGCCGGCCACCGATCCGCTGCTCGGCAGGGACTTCACGGCGCGGATGAGCGGCGACGACGTGGCCACGATCATGGCAGAGGCGCTGCACGAGACCGGCGTGGCCGCGGTGGCGCCGGAGCTGGTGCCCGCGCTGGCCAGGGGACACGACGAGCTGCTGCGCCCGCTGGCCGACGCCGCCGGCGAGGGGCTGGTGTCGCACGAGCTCGGGCTGTATCACGCGGTGCAGTGCCAGGACGAGGTCCCGTTCAACACCTTCACCACCAGGTCCCGGCTTTTCACCGTAAACAGCGATAAAGCGGTGTGTGACGCCTGGCAGCTCCCGAAGTCCCGGCCGGTCGACGCCGCCCCTGAGGCCCCCGTGTACGTGCTCGGCGGCCAATACGACCCCACCACCCCGGCCAGGACCAGCAAGCCGGCCGCCGAGGCGCTGCCCGACGGCCGCTTCGAGGAGATCCCCCGCGTCGCCCACGCCGTGTTCCTGGCCAGCGAGTGCGCCCGGCGCAAGATCGTCGAGTTCGTCGGCGACCCGGCGGGCGACACCACGGCCCCGTGCCCGGACGACACCGGAGCGCGGCCGCAAGACCTGCACGTTACCGGGGCGCCGTACCAGATCTCCCGCTCCCCCTGGCTGGCCGCGCCGTTCGCGCTGTTCGCGCTCGCCGCCCTGATCCAGCTGATCGCGGGCGCGCTGAAGGGCCGGGCGCTGGCGGCGTTCGGCGGGCTGTCCGGTGTGGCGTTCGCCGGGCTGCTGATCCAGTCCGTGTACGGCCTGGCGGCCGGCAACCAGACGGCTCTGGCCGTCGGCGTCCCCGGCGTGATCGGCCCGTACACCTGGATCGCGGCGGCGTCGGCCGTACTGACCGCGGCGGCGCTCTTCCGCGACGCCAGATGGCCGCAGATCACAGTTACCGTCATCAGCGCCGGATTCCTCGTATGGTGGTGCACCTGGTTCCTATGACGCGCATCCGAGAGCTCGACGCCCTCCGCGGCTTCGCGGTGGGCGGCATCATGCTGATCAACACCTGGCAGCACACTCCGCACGAGCCGCGGACCGGCGTGGACTGGGCCATCGAGGCGTTGTTCCAGAGCCGGTTCTATCCGATCTTCTCGCTGCTGTTCGGGATCAGCTTCATGCTGTTCCTGCGCGGCAACAGCCGCTGGGCGCTGCTGAGCAGATTGTTCTGGCTGTTCTGCATCGGGCTGGTGCAGCACTCCTTCTACGAGGGCGAGGTGCTGACCGACTACGCCTTCTACGGGGCGGTGATGCTGCTGCCCGCCTCGTTCCTGACCGGCGGGCTGCCGGTGCTGCTGCTGGGGCTGGCGGTGCTGGCGTGGGGGCTGATGATGGGCGGCGGGGTGCTGCTGATTCCCGGCCTGTTCCTGGTCGGCATGGCCCTGTGGGAGCTGCGGCCGCCCAGGTGGCTGCTGTTGCCCGGGTTCGCCACGGCCGCGGTGGCCACCGCGCTGGTGACCGCCACCTGGGCCGTCACGCACGACTGGCTCACCTACAGCGTGGCCGCGCTGACGGGCGCGGCGACGTACGCGCTGGGGCTGCTGGTCCTGCTGCGGCCGTGGCTGTCGGCGGTGCTGGAGCCGCTGGGCAGGATGGCGCTGACGAACTACGTGTCCGGCACCGCGGTGATCATGCTGGCCCAGCCGCTGCTGAAGGCGGACCCGACCCGCTGGTCGGTGGTGGCCCTGGCGCTGGCGACGGTGACCGTGCAGGTCCTCGCCGGCCGGTGGTGGCTGGCGAGATTCCGGTACGGCCCGCTGGAGTGGACTTGGCGATGCCTGACCTGGTTTCGAACGGTGCCCAACCGGCTAGAGTCGGGCCGTGACCACAATCGCCCTCTGCCAGATCCCCGTGTCCCCTGACCCGTCGGTGAACCTCAAGAGGGCCAAGGAGGCGCTCTCCCGGGCCGAGGGCGCCGACCTCGCGATCTTCCCCGAGGCCACGCTCACCCGGTACGGGCGGCGCATCACGACCCTGGCCGAGCCGCTCGACGGGCCGTTCGTGTCGGGCCTGGCCGAGGCGGCGCGGGAGCACGGCCTGGCGGTGATCGCGGGGGTGTTCGAGCCCGGCGAGGATCGCGTGCACAACACGGCCGTGGCCATCGACGCCCAGGGCGCGCTCAAGGCGGCGTACCGGAAGATCCACCTGTTCGACTCGTTCGGCGCGAAGGAGTCCGACCTGGTCGCGCCGGGCACCGAGCCCGCCGTCGTGGAGCTGGCCGGGGTCCGGGTCGGGCTGATCACCTGCTACGACGTGCGCTTCCCGGAGCTGGCCAGGGCGCTGGTCGACAAGGGTGCCGAGCTGTTCGCGGTGATCGCGGCCTGGGGTTCGGGGCCGCTCAAGGAGGACCACTGGGTGACGCTGGTCAGGGCGCGGGCACTGGAGAACACGATGTGGACCGCCGCCGTCGGCCAGGCGCCCAACCCCGCCGAATCGCCGGACGGCTTCGGCGTGGGGCGCAGCATGCTGGTCGACCCGCTGGGCGTGGTCCGCGCCGACCTCGGCACCGCCCCGGGCGTGCAACTCGTGCGCGTGGATCACGAGTGGACGGCGGCGGCCAGGGCCACGCTGCCGTGCCTGGAACATCGGGTGCTCTGACGTCAACAGATCGTAAAGTAGAACCATGAGCGGAACGCAGATGCAGAAGGTTGTCCCGCCGCGTCTGCTCGTGCCATACCTGTCGGGCAAACGCACGGTCATTTCCGGCTACGTCTACCGGGTGCAGGATTGCGTCCGGCTGACCACGCCCGAGGCGCTCTACTTCGGGCTCGACCTGTCGTTCGACGGATCGGAGCTGTTCGCCGAGGTGCCCGAGCTCTACGTGATGCGCTGGTACGCGCGCGACGTCGACACCTACGCGGTGCCGTACGGACCGCATATGGGAGGCGACTGGAGCGACGCCCCGCCGTTCGCGGGCAACGGGTTCACGACCTCACCCGACCATGTGGTGCCGCAGTTCCACACCATTCCGATGCCGATTCCGGCAGGGGCGGAGATCGTGCACGTCACACCCGAGGGCGAGCGGCCCTTCGCCGAATACGACGGGCTGACCTGGCGGCCTGCCGCATGAGCGAGGAGATCACGCCGGTCGCCTCCGGCTTCGTCGCCCGCTACGGCGAGCGGACCCTGCCCGCCGCGCTCGGCCCGGACAACGACCAGGTGGTGCTGTTCAGCGAGGTCGAGCTGGAGGGCTTCGAGGCGGCGGCCGGCTACTGGCGGCGCCGGGTCAACAGGTCCGAGGTGGAGTGGCTGGTGCTGATCCGCACGGTGGGCGCGTTCGGCGGCGAGCCGTGCATCGTACTGGACGAGGACGACGACGGGCTGCACATCGCCTACACCGGGCACAGCGGGATGAAGGCGGAGGCGCTGGGCTACTGGATGGTGGACCACGGCGCCTACGAGGTCGTGGTGCCCCGCGAGGAGGTTTTCTCGATCCGGGTCGAACGGATTCCGGTCCCCTAGTCAACCGATGCGCCGTCCGGGTGTCTCTGGAGTGTGATCGACTCCCTGACCATGGTGCAGCCGTCGTTCGCCGAGCTGTTCGCCGCCCAGTACCAACCTCTGGTACGCCTGGCGGGGCTGCTCGGCGCCGACGACCCCGAGGACATCGCCCAGGAGGCGTTCGCCCGGCTGCACACCAGGCGGCTGCGCGACGACGCGGCCGCGCTGGCCTACTTACGCGCCACCGTCTGCAACCTGACCCGCAACCGGCTGCGCCACCTGCGGCTGGTACGGCTGCGCCGCCCCGACCCCCCAGAACCCGCGCGCAGCAGCGAACACGCCGTGCTCGTCGCCGAGGAGCACCGCGCGCTGCTCGCGGCCGTCGACCGGCTGCCGCGCCGGCAGCGTGAGGCCATGGTGCTGCGGTACTGGCTGGATCTCTCTGAACGCGAGATCGCCGAGGTCATGGGTGTCTCGCCGGGATCGGTGAAGACGCACGCCAGCAGGGCCCTGGCCGCCCTGGGCAAAGCGCTCCAGGAGGGGGAAGAGTGAACGACCTGGAACAGCGGCTTCGGTCCGCTCTTGACGCACGTGCCCGTACTTTCGAGGCCAGTCCGGACGCCTGGCAGCGGGTGCGCGAGCGCGAGCCCCGGCGCTCACGGGCGCGGTGGGTGCTGGCCGCGCTGCCGGTGGCGCTGCTGGCGGTGTTCGTCCCCATCCTGCTCACCGGCGGGCTGGGCAGGAACTCCGCAGCCGACGGCGCTGATGACATCTACCGGCGGCTCATGGCCGACAGGACGCCCGCGGGTGAGTCGGTGACCCTCGACGACCCGGCCGGTGGAAAACTGCGGCTCTGGTTCGCCAGGGGCGAGATGGGCCAGCCCGTGCTGTGCTACATCGCCGAGCGCGCACAGCCGTATGGCGCCTGCGACGGCATGATCGACACCATGTCCACGCGGAGCGGCTGGTTCGAAGGCAGCACGGCCAGGGACGGCGCGAGCCGGGTCATGGACTACGGCGTCGCCCGCCAGGGCGTCGAGAGGGTCGGCGCGGTGACCAAGAGCGGCAAGAAGATCTCGGGCACGCTGCTGCGCCCGCAGGGCGCGCCGTTCCTGCTCTGGACGGTCACGTACGCCGCTCAGGACCCGGTGTCGAAGGCCGTGTTCACCGAGCCCGGCCGCACCGACTACGAGATGCCGCGCTCCACCCTGACCATGAGGAGCAGGGACGACCAGCCGGCGGGAAAGACCATCGAGGTGGCCGGCGGCCTCACGGTCGGCCCTTACAAGACGAAGTACGGCCGGGCGCTGGTCTGGTTGCGCCAGGGCAAGCACGCCGGAAGCGTCAGTCTCGAGCCTCAGTACCTGCTGAAGGATGCGCCGGTGCACTTGTTCCCCGCTGGGGATCGAGCCTACGGCGCCGCCAGGAAGGACATCGCGCAGATCCAGCTCTCGGTCGCTGGAGAGCGCGAGACCACCGCGGCCACCAGATCCGATCCGTGGGGCCTCGGCATCGTGCTGTTCGCCATCGACGCGCAGGAGGGCTTGGACGCGGGCTACCGCCTGACCGCCTACGACGCCGCCGGAAAGGAGGTCTGGCACAAGGACTGGGCTCCGAGGCAACGAACCCAGCCGAATTACGGCACCCAGATCGGCGGCACGATGACCGTCCCGAGCACGGAGAACTTCGGCTACGGCCCCGTCCGCCTGCGGTTCGTCAAGGAGCGGCCGAGCAACGTCAAGTCGGCCTACAACTACATGATCTGCACATCGGGCGGGGTCGGGCCCGAGGGGGACGAGAACGGCGGCTGCGGCGCCGCCACCTTCGACGACCTGAACGGCTTCAGTCACGGCACCGTGCACTCCTTCCTGCCCGAGCCGGGCACGACGATCTCCTACGGCTCGGCCCGTCCGGACTGGGAGTCGGTCGACGCGGTGCTCAAGGACGGGACGCGCATCCACGGCTCGTTCCTGTCCGCCCCGGGCGCCCCCGCCCGCGCCTGGTATGTCAAGTACCCGTACGGCACCCAGATCGCCGCCCACGTCTTCAAGGTGAAGGGCAGGCAGCTCGAGCAGGTCTGGCACACCAGGCACGACTGCTGGGGCGCCAAGCCGTCGCAGGGCCGCCCGCATGCCCTGACGCGGGGGATCACCGCCCTGCTCCACGTGAACAACTGCCTGCTGTTCGCCAAGGGGAGCAAGCGCCTGCCGGGCTATTCGGAGCCCGTCCCCGGCGGCAAGCTGCGTGACATACTCGCGGCCGAGCATCCTCTGGAGTGGGTACAGCACAAGACCGACTGGTACGGCTTCACGCTCCCCGGCACGGCCCGGGTCGAGGTCGCGCTGAAGGGCGGCGGCACCGCCACCGCCGACACCGTGCCCGACCCGTGGGGGCAAGGCGTGCTGTTGTTCGCGGGGGCGGTGCCCGAGAAGGCGGGCAAGCCCGGAATCTCCTGGCCGGGCCTGCGGTTCACCGGGTACGACGCCGCCGGGCAGGTGGTGTGGACCTACAAGCCGCGCTCGCCACTGGATTAGACGCCGAGGTTGCGGTAGCGGGCCTGGCGGGCCGCGAAACGGTCCGCCGGGCTCACTTCCAGCAGCTTCGCGATCTCGTACTCCAGCGCCCGCCCCACCCGCTCGCAGAACTGCCTGGGCTCGTAGGCGGCGTCGGGCAGCTCCGGGATCACCCGGTCCACGATGCCGTCGCGGCGCAGGTCGGTGGCGCGGATGTGCTGGGCTTGGGCGATCTCGGGGGCGAAGTCGACCGAGCGGTAGAGGATCGCGGAGGCGCCCTCGGGCGGCAGCGGCGACAGCCAGGCGTGCTGCGCGCACAGCACCCGGTCGGCGGGCAGCAGCGCCAGCGCCGCGCCGCCCGCGCCCTCGCCGAGCAGCAGGCACACGGTCGGCGCGTCCAGCATGACGAGCTCGGCCAGGCAGCGGGCGATCTCGGCGGCCAGCCCGCCCTCCTCGGCCGCCTTCGACAGGTCGGCGCCGGCCGTGTCGATCACCGTGACCAGCGGCAGGCCCAGCTCTGCGGCCAGCCTCATGCCGCGCCTGGCCACGCGGAGCCCGGCCGGGCCGAGCGGCGAGTTGGCGCGCTGGTGCCGCCGGTCCTGGCCGAGCACCACGGCGGGGGCGCTGCCGAACATGGCCAGCGCGAGCAGCAGCCCCGGCTCGTTCTCCCCCGTCCCGGTGCCGCTGAGCGGTGTCAGGTGGGTGGCGGCGAGCTTCAGCAGCGCGCGCACGCCGGGCCGGTCGTCGCGGCGCGAGCGGGTGATCGCCTCCCACGCCTCCACGGGGCGCAGGTCCTCTTCCGGGGGCCGGCCCGCCTCGATGGCGGACCGGTCCGCGGCGAGCACGGCGAGCGCCCTGCTCGCGACCTGCCGCAGGTCGCCGGCCGACACCACCGCGTCGAGCAGCCCCTTGCTGTGGAGGTTCTCGGAGACCTGGACGCCTTCTGGAAAGGGGTAGCCGTGCAGCGCCTCGAACACGCGCGGCCCCAGGAACCCGATCAGCGCCCCCGGCTCGGCGGCCGTGAGGTGCCCGAGCGACCCCCATGACGCCAGCACCCCGCCGGTGCTCGGATGCCGCAAGTACACCAGGTAGGGCAGGCCGACGGCCCGGTACGCCTGGATCGCCGCGGTGATCTTCACCATCTGGACGAACCCCAGCGCGCCCTCCTGCATCCGCGTGCCGCCCGAGGCCGGCGCGGCCAGCAACGGCAGCCGCTCGCGGGTGGCGCGCTCGACGGCGGCCACGAACCGCTCGGCCGCCGCCACCCCGATCGAGCCGGCCATGAACGAGAACTCGCAGGCCACGATGGCCACCCTGCGGCCGTCGAGCAGCCCCTCACCGGTGACGATGGCCTCGTCGTAGCCGGATTTGACGCGGGCCGCGGCCAGCTCGTCGGCGTAGGAGGAGCCGGGCTCTGCCGGGTCCGCGGGCGGCGCGTCCCACGATTTCCACGATCCCCGGTCGAGGACCGTGTCGATCAGTGTGCGCGCGTCCGGACGGCTCACTATCGCTCCCTAGAGTCGGCCAACGTTGCAATGTTGACGCACGAAGGCGCCGTCCGGTGCCCCGAAATACGGATCATCGTTCGCGCTCTTCGAGCCAGGCCAGCACGGCGTCGCCGTCCTGGCCGAGCATGGGCGGCGCGGTGTGCTCGATCCCGGTCGTGCCGTCGAAGCGCAGCGGCGGTCCCGGCAGCTCGATGCGGCCGAGCACGGGATGCTCCACCTCGACGACCAGGCCCTGCGAGCGGGTCTGCGCCCAGGAGTAGACCTCGTCGATGGACCTGATCGCGCCCGCGGGCACGCCTGCCTCGGCCAGCCTGGCCAGCCAGTGGGCGCGGTCGTGGGCGGCCAGGGCCTTCTCCATGTCGGCGATCAGGTCGTCGCGGTGCGCGTGCCGGTCCCTGTTGGTGGCGTATTTCGGCTGGCCGGGGTCGATGCCGAGGAGCGCGGCGACCTTCTTCCACTGGCCGTCGTTGGCGGCGGCGATCTGCAGCATGCCGTCGGCGCAGCGGAAGGCGCCGTAGGGGGCGATGGAGGTGTGGTGGTTGCCGCTCGCGGCCGGCACCTTGCCGCCCACCGTCCAGGCGGTGCCGTGGTAGGCGTGCACGCCGGTCACGGCGGCGAGCAGCGACGTGCGTACGACGCGGCCCCGGCCGGTGCGCTCGCGCTCGTAGAGCGCGCCGGCCACGCCGTAGGCGCCGTGGATGCCGGCGAGCAGGTCGGCGATGGACGCGCCGACGCGGTAGGGCTCCTCCGGCGAGGGGCCGGTCAGCGACATCAGCCCGGCCTCGCCCTGGGCGATCTGGTCGTAGCCGGGGCGTCCCCCTTCGGGGCCGTCGTGGCCGAAGCCGGTGATCGACAAGATGACCAGGCGCGGGTTGAGCTCGTGCAGCCGCTCGACGGAGAAGCCGAGGCGGTCGAGCACGCCGGTGCGGAAGTTCTCGACGAGGACGTCGCTCTGGCGGACGAGACGCTCGATGAGCTGCTTGCCCTCGGGGGATTTCAGGTCGACGGCGATGGACTGCTTGTTGCGGTTGGCCGCCAGAAAATAAGTGGAAATATCGTGATCCGGCCCGACGAAGGGCGGCCCCCAGCCGCGCGACTCGTCACCCCCATCAGGATGCTCAACCTTGATCACCCGCGCGCCCAGGTCGCCGAGCAACTGCGTGGCGTGCGGCCCGGCCAGGGCTCTGGACAGGTCGAGCACGACGATGTCGCCGAAGGGTCCGCGCAAGGTCGACCTCCTAGGTGCGGCTAGAGCGAAAGAACATTCTCTCAGTTGCCGCTGCTCAGTCATCTACCCTGGGCCGGTGAATTCCCCGGCCGACAGCATCAGCAGCATGCCGCCTTCGTGCGGCCCCGTCCGCCTGGTGGCCGTGGACGGTCCGGCGGGCTCGGGCAAGACGACGTACGCGCGGCGGCTGGCCGCGGCGCTCGGCTGCCAGGTGGTCCACAGCGACGACTTCCCCGTGCCGTGGGACGAAGGCCCCGGCGGCTGGTTCCACCTGCTGGAGGAGCAGGTGCTCCGGCCGCTCCAGCGCGGCCGCCCCGGCTGTTTTCGCAGGTACGACTGGGTACGCGGGGAATATGCCGAGCCGGTGACCGTTCCCGTGGCACCGGTCCTGATCATCGAGGGCGTCGGCACGGCCCGCGCCTCGGCGGCACACCTGCTGGCGTTCACCGTCTGGGTGGAGGCCCCGGAGCCGGTCCGCTTCGCCCGTGTGCTGAAGCGGGACGGCCCCGAACTCGAGCCGCGATGGCGTGAGTGGTTCGCGGCGGAGCAGGCCTGGTTCGACGCCGACCGCACCAGGGACCGCGCCGACCTGATCGTCGGAACCTGACCTGGGCTATGGGCCGAGGTGCGCGACGTCGTTGAACCTGACGAGCTCGAAGCGCCCGGTGCCGGTGCGCCAGACGGAGACGGAGGCGTTCAGCACGGGGGCGAATTCGAGCACGGCGGCCAGCTCGGCGTCGGGGCCGCCCGCGATGACGTGGCGCAGCCCCAGCACCACCGAGTCATGGGCGACGATCAGCACCCGCCGCCCCTCCGCGCGCTCGTCCAGGTCGGCGAGCAGGCTTCGGAGCCGGGCCACGACGTCCGCCAGGGACTCGCCCCCGGGCGGCCGGAAGGCGTAGGCGCCCTCGGCCTCGCGCCGCGCCAGCTCCTCGGGGAAACGCTCCTTGATCGCGGCCAGGTTGTAGTGCGCGAACGCCCCCGCCTCCTGGTCTCTGAGCCGCTCGTCCACGGTGACGGGAAGGGCGTCGGCGCCCCACGCCTGCCAGGCGGTTTGCCACGTGTCGAGCGCGCGCCGGTAGGGCGAGCACCACACCAGCTCCGGAGTCTCGCCGTCGGGCAGCGTCGCCAGCAGCCGGCCGAGCGCGGCCGCCTGCGTCCTGCCGCGCTCGGTCAGCGTCACCTCGTCGTCGCCGCGCTCGTAGACCAGCGGCCTCTGGCCGGCCTGCTGGTGGGCGAGGTTGGCCTCGCTCTCACCGTGTCTTACTGCCATGATCCGGGACGGTCTCATGGCGATATCTTCACACACGGCTGCCCGCGTGCCCCCTGATGAGATCTTCGACCCGCGCCCGGAGCGCGAGGAACTCCGGTGTCCGTTTGAGACCGAGCTGCCGGTGGCCGGCGAGTGGCACCGGCAGCTCGGCGGCCACCCGGCCGGGGTCGGAGGCGAGCACGATCACGCGCCGCCCGAGCAGCACGGCCTCCTCAACGTCGTGGGTGACCATGAGCACGGTGGCGCCGGTGTCGCGCCACACCTGGTGCAGGAAGACCTGCATGTCCTCCTTGGTCTGTACGTCGAGCGCGCCGAACGGCTCGTCCAGCAGCAGCACGGACGGCTCGCAGGCCAGCGCGCGGGCGATGGACACCCGCTGCCGCTGCCCGCCCGACAGCTGCTTGGGCAGGGCGTCCGCGAGCGGCAGCAGGCCCACCTCGGACAGGTACCACTCGACCCGGCGCGCGCGTTCGGCGGCGGGCAGCGGCAGCAGCCGCAGGCCGAATCCGACGTTCTCGGCGACCGTGAGGAACGGGAACAGCGCCCCGGACTGGAAAACCAGCCCACGTTCCGGGCCTGGACCGCTGACCGGGTCGCCGTCCAGCTCGATCGTGCCGCCGGTGACGGGTTCCAGGCCGGCGATCATGCTGAGCAGGGTGGACTTGCCGGAGCCGCTGGCTCCCACCATGCACACGAAGTCGCCCTGCCCGACCTCCAGGCCGATGCCGTCGAGCACCCGCCGGCCGCCGTACTCCTTGACGACGTCACGCAGCACCAGCGTCACGCCGCCCACCTCCCACGCGCGCCCTGGCCAGCCGCAGGCCGACGTCGATGGCCAGGCCGATGAGGCCGATCACGACGAGCACCGCGAAGATCCGGTCGGTCTGCAGGAAGCGCTGGGCCCGCACGATCCGGTAGCCGAGCCCGGACTCGGCGGCGATCAACTCGGCGACGACCACGAAGTTCCAGGCGGCGGCCGCGTTGACGCGCATGGCGTCGAGCATGCCCGGCAGCGCGTACGGCCACACGACCTTGCGCAGCACCTCGCCGCCGGTCGCGCCGAGCGTGGCGGCGGCCTTGCGCAGCTCTCCGGGTACGGCGCGGACCGCGTCGGCCGTCATGAGCGTGTTGAAGAACACCACCCCGATGACCAGGATCGCGATCTTGGACGGTTCGCCCAGGCCGAGCCAGATGATCAGAAGCGGGATGAACGCCGACGCGGGCAGGTAGCGCAGCATCCCGATGACGGGCTCCAGCAGCGCCAGCGCGACCTGGGACGTGCCCATGGCCATGCCGAGCGGGACCGAGATCGCCACCGCGAGGGCGAACCCGGCGCCGACCCGGCCCAGGCTGGCGGCGGTGTCCGACAGGAGCTGGCCGCTGCCCGCCATCTCCGCGAACGCGCTCGCGACGGCGGCGGGGGAAGGCAGGAAGGTGGGGTCGACGACGTCCATGGAGCTGACCGCCGCCCAGAGTGCCAGCGGCACGAGCACCGCCACGGCTCGCAACCCCCATCGCGCCCGCCCCGTCAACGCCCGCCCGCTCCATCCGCGCCGCGTGGCGCGAGCCGCTCGTTCGGGGAGCGGCGGCCAGCCGGCGCGGTCGCCGGTCCGCCGGCCGGGCACAGGCTCCGAGGCGCGAGGATCGGATGCCGCCTCCGACGCCCGGGAGTCCGAAACCGGGCGGCCGGGCTCCGGCGCCGGGGTGCCGGCGCCGGGCAGCGGGGTGGAGGCGGCTTGGGCGGGGCCCGTCACGACGAAGCCCCTTGGACGAAGCGCGGGTCCAGGAGCCCGTCCAGGGGCGGGGCCGTGTCGGCGAGGCCCGATTCGGTGAGGAAGGCGGCGATCTCCTTCGCCTGCCGCTCCAGGCTCCCCGAGCTGAACGCCTTCAGGTTGTCGGCCAGCGAGAGGATCGTGGTCCCCGCGTCGTAGTCGGCGTACGCCTGCTCGCTCACGCCCGCCCGCTTGGCCATGATCGTACGGGCCTCGGCCTTGTTGGCCCCGATCCAGGCCAGCGTGTCGAACCAGGTCTTCACCAGCCCCTGCACCGCCTCAGGCCGGGAGGCGGCGAACTCCCGCGTCACCACCAGGTGATCGGGAATGGCGCCGGGGAAGTCCTTGGAGGTGGCGATGGCCGTGGAACCGGGCAGCTCCAGCGCGGTCGTCGTGAACGGCGCGAACGCCCCGACCGCGTCCACCTGCCCCGCCTTGAACGCGGCCGCCGCCGCGTCCGTGAGCAGCGGCTTGAACGTGATGTCGGCCTGCGTGAGCCCCGCCTTGCGCAGGGCGAGCAGCAGCAGATAATGATCGACGGTGCCCTGCTCGGCCGCCACGGTCTTGCCCTTGAGCTGCGCCACCGACGTGATGCCGGGCCTGGCGATGATCTGGTCGTTGCCGGTGGAGTTGTCGTTGACCAGCACCACGGTCTGCTTGGCGCCGCCGGAGACGGAGGCCAGCGTGTCGTTCAGGGTCTGGCTGTTGGCGTCGATGTTGCCGGTGGCCAGGGCGGTGAGGCTGTCGGTGTAGCTGTCGAAATACTTCAGCTCGACCTCGACGCCGTTCTTGGCGAACAGCCCCTTCTCCTGGGCGATCTGCCAGGGGACCCAGCCGGGCCAGGCCGAGAAGCCCAGGGTGACGGCCTTGCTGGAAGCGCTGGGGGTGGCGGCGGTGCCGCCGCCACCGCAGGCGGCGCAGAGGGTCAGCAGGGCGGCGATCAGGAGCCGGCGGATCATGACGCGGCCTCCTTCTTCCTCGAGGGCAGGTGGCCGGAGCGGACGAGGCAGCCGAGCGTGTCGCAGATGACACGGGTGGCGATCAGCGAGGTGATGTCGGCGTTGTCGTACGGCGGGCTGCACTCGACCACCTCGATCCCGGCCAGCGGCGCCGCGTCGGCGATGATCTGGATGAACTTGAGCACCTCGCGCGGCAGGAACCCGCCGGGCTCCGGCCAGCCGGTGCCCGGCACGAACGCGGCGTCCAGGCAGTCCACGTCGAACGACAGCCACACGGCCTCGGCGTTGCGCCAGGCCACCTCCAGCGCCCGCTCGGCGGCGGCCTCGATGCCCATCTCGACGCAGTCGGTGACGGTCATGATGGTGGTGCCGCGCTCCCGCCCGACCTTCACTCCGGGCCTGGGCGCCTGCCAGCCGCCGATGCCGATCTGTACGAGGTTCTCCGGCGGCACGTTCGGGAGGTCCGTCGCGTGGAACCACGGCGTCGTGTGCATGCGCTCGTCGAGGTCGGTCTCCTGGGTGTCGACGTGCCGGTCGAAGTGGATGATCCCGAGATTTCCCGACAGGTGCTCGGCGACGCCGCGTACCGTCGGGTAGCCGATCGAGTGGTCGCCGCCGAGGACGACGGGGAAGGCGCCGCTGGCGTACACGTGGGAGACGGCCTTGGAGATCTGGTCGAAGGTCTTCTCGATGTTGCCGGGGATGGTGAAGATGTCGCCGAGGTCGGCCATCGTGATCGACTCGCGCAGGTCCACGCCCAGCTCGAAGCTGTAGGGGCCGTACAGCGCGGAGATCCGGCGCATGCCCTGCGGCCCGAACCGGGTGCCGGAGCGGTACGTGGTGCCGCCGTCGAACGGGGCGCCGAGCACGGCCACGTCGTAGTCGCCGCAGGTCCGCACGTCCTCGACGTACGGGGCCTTGAGGAAGGTGTTGATGCCCGCGAAGTGCGGCAGCTCGCCGCGCGAGAAGGTCGGGATGCGCCGGTCCACGATGGAGTCGGCGCCCTGCAGGCCGAGCTCCAGCGCGCGGGCCACCTCGCGGTCCCAGGCGGTGGTGGGCAGCTCGGCCTCGCGTTCGACGGCGAAGCGCGCCTCAGGGCCGTAGTCTTCGTGGAGTTTTCGGGGGTGCCAGTGCATTCGAGCTCCGAGGGATCGTTGCCCGGCCGGAAGGCAGCCAGGCGGTGGCTGACCTCCCGGGCTTTTGTCCCGCCGTGGAGCGGCCCTGATGCCGCCTGCACCTCTTGGACCAGACCCGTGGAACCGGCGGAACCCTAGATGCGCCTCACGCTCTCGGTGAGTCCCCCTCAGTGCACTCCCGCCGTGTTTCCCCGGGATTAACAGGCTGTTCCAGTCGGCTTACCCCGGCCACGGCGCAGCTGGTCGCCGGTCATATGGTGAACCATGACCTCTGTCGCAGTTCTCGGAACCGGGCTCATGGGTGCTCCCATGGCCCGGAACATCGTCAAGTCCGGTATGCCGGTCAGGGTGTGGAACCGTACGAAGGACAAGGCTCAGCCGCTCGCGGCCGATGGCGCGGTGGTCGCGGACTCCCCCGCCGAGGCGGTCGAGGGCGCGGACGTGATCGTCACGATGCTGAGCGACGGCAACGCGGTGCACGCGGCGATGTCCGCCGCCGCTCCCGGGCTCAGGTCCGGCCAGGTGTGGGCGCAGATGAGCACGGTCGGGGTGGAGGCGGCCGGGCGGCTGGCCGCGCTGGCGGCCGAGCACGGGCTGACGTTCGTGGACGCGCCGGTCCAGGGCACCAGGCAGCCGGCCGAGCAGGGCAAGCTGGTCGTCCTCGCGGCGGGGCCCGCGGCGGCTCGGCAGGTGCTGGAGCCGGTCTTCGGCGCGGTGGGGATGCGGACACTGTGGCTGGGCGAGGACGGGGCGGAGGGGACGGCGTCCAAGCTGAAGCTCGCGGCCGTGAGCTACGCCATCTCGCTCACCGCCGTCGTGGCCGAGTCGCTGGCCCTGGCCAAGGGCCTCGGCCTGGACCCCGACCTGGTCCGCCAGGTGATCGGCGGCGGGCCGCTGGACAACGCCTACTTCCAGGGCAAGTCCAAGGCCATCCTGGAGGGCGACTTCACACCCAGCTTCACGGTCAGCAACGCGGAGAAGGACACGCGGCTGATCACGCGGGCCGGGGAGTCGGCCGGAGTCAAGCTGGACGTGGTGGCGGCCGCCGGGGAGCGGTTCCGCCGCGCCGAGGCGCAGGGGCACGGCGAAGAGGACATCGCGGCCACGTATTTCGCGAGCTTCGACAAGGGGTAAGCGATAGAGTCCCAGCACGCCGCCTTCCTGCGGGGAGGATTGGAAGTGGGCCCGGGGGGACCGCCGGAATGACGGAAGCCCGGGCCCGCGCTTTTCAGGTGACTTTCCGTGTGCGACCGGGTACACTAGGGGCATCGCCGCCCTCCTACGGGGGGGATGGAAGTGGGCCCGGGTGGACCGCCGGACGACGGAAGCCCGGGCTTCGCGCTTTTCAGCGGGCCTCAATACGGTGCACGAGCAAGTCAGCATCCACCTGACTCCAGAATCGTTGATCGCCACGCTCGGCGAGCGACTTGGCGCCCGCCACGATGTCCGGCAGCCACAGCAGGGGTTCCACTTCGGGGTCGCGCCACGACAGACGCAGCCTGGGAGGCATCGCATGGCGACCTTGCAGGACCGCGATGAGTTCGTGATCTCGCCGATCGAGCTCACTGTGGCGGCGCTCGAACACCACATCGACCACATGGTGGTTGCCCAGTTCCCAGAGAAGGCATTCCATGCACTTGCGACGCGCTCGCTCCTGACGCTTCGCATCCAGGCCGGCTCCGGCGACGATGATGCCAACCGGCCGCAGCGCCGCCACGACCTCGATGAGCTGTGCCCGACGCTTGTCGTTCTCGTCGCGCCAGTGCAACCGCAGCTGACCTCGCAGCAGTAGTGCGCGGAGGTTGACGAAGAGTGATTAACTCCTCACAATTCGTCAACCTCCGCGAGAGCCCGCCCGCCCGAGAGCTTGGCGTAGCCCGGTCCCCGGTCGAAGAAGCGGTCCGCCGGGGGCCGCAGCGTGGCCCGGAGTTCGGCCGTGCCCTGCTCGTCGATGCGGTCCCCGTCCAGGACCACCCCGTAGTCGCCGAGGGCGCCCGCGATGGACACCTTGCCGTCGCGTACGTCGGCCGCCACCGCGCGGGGGTCGCGGTCGTACGGGGAGCCCCAGCCGCCGCCCCCGGTGGTGCGGATGCGGATGACCTCGCCGGCCTGGACCGGGTAGTCGTCCACCAGGCCCTCCATCTCCTTGCCGCCGATCTCCACCCGGAACGGCCGCCCGGCGAGGCCGCCGTTGACGCCCCAGCAGGACAGGATCGAGCGGTCGGCGATGGACATGTACGAGGCGTCCCTGAGCATCCTGATGTGCTTGTCGTAGCCCAGTCCGCCCCTGTACATCCCGGGGCCGCCGGAGTCGCAGGCCAGCGCCAGCCGCTCCACCCGGAACGGCCAGCGGCTCTCGGCGAACTCCACGGGGATGTTGCGCGAGTCCGGCACCACGTGGATGGTGTCCTCGCCGTCGGCGTACCAGCGCCCGCCGGAGCCGCCGCCCAGGACCTCCCGCATCAGGTACGGCATCCCGTCCGCGTCCGTACCGTACACGCCCGTGTAGCGGATGGTCTCCTGGTCGGCCGGCATGCGCCCGCCCGTGGCCTTGGCCAGCACGCCGGCCAGCACGCCGAGCAGGCGCAGGATGACGAACGTGCGGGCGTTGGTGGGAGCCGGGAAGATCGGGGTGAGCAGGGTGCCCTTCTCCGGGAAGATCATCTTGATGAGGGGCACCACGCCCTCGTTGACGTCCAGCTCGGCCATCCGCTCCGGCGTGTCGGCCAGGTTGCGCAGCACCGGGGCCAGCCACTTCTTCAGGAAGACGCCGTCGGCGTAGTCGCCCGCATGGTTGATCGGACCCTTGGCCTGCGGCGACGTTCCGGTGAAGTCGATCGTCAGCGGGGAGTCCGCCGCGTGGTCGACGGTGAGCGTGATGCGCTGCGCGTGCAGGCGGGGCTCGTCCACGCCGTCGTGCTCGGCGTAGTCCTCCCACACGTACGTCCCCTCGGGGATCTTCGACAGCAGCTCCCTGCGGAAGGTCTCGGTGGTCTTGTCGATGATGGCGTCGAAGCACTCTTCGACGGCCTGCCTGCCGTACCGCTCGAACAGCTCGCCCAGCCGCCGCGCGCCCATCAGGCAGGCCGAGCACTCCGCGTCCAGGTCCCCGGCGAGCGAGTCGGGCATGCGTGAGTTGCGGGTCATGATCCGCAGCGCGGTCTCGTTCGGCACGCCCTGGTCCCACAGCTTGATCGGCGGGACCATCAGGCCTTCCTCGAACACCGAGCGGGCGTGCGAGGGCATGGACCCGGGCACGGCGCCGCCGATGTCGTCGTGGTGGCCGAACGCCTGCACGAACGCCACCACCTCCCCCTCATGGAACACCGGCACGGTCACGCACAGGTCCGGCAGGTGGCCGATGCCGCCCTCGGAGAGGTAGACGTCGTTGTGGAAGTAGACGTCGCCCGGCTTCATCGTCTCGATGGGGAAGTCGCGCACGACCGGCTGGACGAGCGCGCTGTAGGAGCGGCCGGTGAGCTTGCGCAGGCGCACGTCGTGGATGCCCGCGCGGAAGTCGTGCGCGTCGCGGATCATCGGCGAGCGGGCCGTGCGCGCGATGGCGGTCTCGACCTCCTTCTCGACCGAGGCCAAGGTGCCTTCGACGATCTCGATGAGAATGGGATCAGTCGTGCTCATTGGTCACTCACCAACTCCTCATTCACTCCGCGGAGTCCCGGCTCCGCCGGGTCTCCACTCCGCTCACTGGCCTTGACCTCCACGTTTCCGTACGAGTCCACGGTGGCGGTGAAGCCCGGATGGATGGGGATCGTCGAGCCGTACTCCTCGATCACCGCCGGGCCCTTCACCGTGGCGCCGGGGCCGAGCGCGGCCCGCTGGTGGATCGGGGTGTCGCGGGTCTCGTCGAAGTGCACGGGCCGGACGGACGTGGCGCCGTTGCCGGGCTTGTCCAGGGTGCGGATGACCGGCCGGGTGATGGGGCCGATGCCGGACACGCGCAGGTTCACCCATTCGACGCCGTGCCGGGGGTCGTCGCGGTAGGCGTACCCGTACAGCTTCTCGTGGGCCTCGTGGAAGCGGTCGACGACCTCGGCCTGCCAGTCGGCGTCGATCTCGCCGGCCGGGGCCGCCACGCGGACCTCGTAGCCCTGGCCGTAGTAGCGCAGGTCGGCGCTGCGGATGTAGACCGGGTCGTCGAAGCCCTCGCGGTCCAGCGCCTCGCCCGCCTGATGCTCCAGGTCGTGGAAGATCTCCACGGCCTTGCCGAGGGACAGCTCGCGGGTGACGTACGTGCGGACGTAGTCGTTCTTGACGTCCACCGTGAGGAGCCCGAACGCTGAAACGTTCCCGGGGTCGCGCGGGATGACGACGGCGGGCAGGCCCAGGATGTCGATGAGCCGGCACGCCAGCAGCGGCCCGGACCCGCCGAACGTCACCAGCGGGAAGTCCCGCACGTCCAGCCCGCGCTTGACAGTGAGCTGGCGGATCGCGTTGCTCTGGTTGAACGCGCTGATCTCCAGGATGCCGGTCGCGGTGCGCTCCGGGCTGAGGCCGAGCTTGTCGGCCAGCGCCTCGATGCCGGCGCGCGCGGCGTCGGCCTGCAGCGGGATCTCGCCGCCGAGCAGGTGGGGCGGGATTCGGCCGAGGAACACGTGCGCGTCGGTGACCGTCACCTCCGTCCCGCCCTTGCCGTAGCAGAGGGGGCCCGGGTCGGCACCGGCGGACCTGGGGCCGACCTTGAGCGTGCCCTCGGGCGAGATCCACGCGATCGAGCCGCCGCCCGCGCCCACGGTGACGATGTCGATCATCGGGATCTTGCACGGGTAGCGGCCGATGACGCCCTCGGTGGTGATGGACGGCTCGCCGTCGACCACCACGGCCACGTCGGTCGAGGTGCCGCCGCCGTCCAGCGTGATCACCGACTTGTGCCCGGCCGTGGAGGCGATGAGCGCCGCGCCGAGCGCGCCCGCCGCCGGACCCGACAGGACGGTGCTGATCGGCTGGTTGACGACCTCGCGGGCCGACAGGATGCCGCCGTTGGACTTCATGACGGAGAACGGCCGGCCCAGGCGGGTGGACAGGTTGGCGATGTAGCCGCGCATGGCGGGCTTGACGGCGGCGTCGACGAGGGTGGTGACCGAGCGCTCGTACTCGCGGTATTCGCGCAGCACGTCGCTCGACAGCGAGATCACCGCCTGGGGGTGCTCGCGCCACAGCACCTCGCGCATGCGCCGCTCGTGGTCGGGGTTGGCGTAGGAGTGCAGGAAGCACACGCCGATCGCGGTGATCCCCTTGCTGCGGAACCAGCGGGCGACCTCGACGGCCTGCTCGTCCGAGAACGGCCGCACCTCGTTGCCCAGGTGGTCCAGCCGCCCGCCGACGGTCTTCACCTGGTGCACGGGAACGATCCTGGGCGGCTTGACCCAGAAGTAGGAGTTGCCGTAGCCGTCGGGCACGCTCTGCCTGGCGATCTCCAGGATGTACTCGAAGCCTTCGGTGGTGATGAACCCGAGGTTCGCGATGCGGTCTTCGAGCAGTTGGTTCGTGGCCACCGTGGTGCCGTGCACGATCGCGCCGACATCGAGTTCACCCAGCTTCTCGATGCCCGCGATGAACCCGTCCGCCGGGTTCGCCGGGGTCGAGGGGGTCTTCGTGGTGAGGATCTCACCGGTCTGCTCGTCCACCGCGACGACGTCGGTGAAAGTGCCTCCGGTGTCCACTCCGATACGGACGCTACGCATGGCTCCTCAGCTTCGGCGACGGCCGAGTACTTCGTCGATGACTCGTGGCGCGTGCTCTGTGCCGACGTACGCGGCCAGCCTTACGACCAACTCCTGGGACCTGGCCAGCTCCGCCTCCACCCTCGCTTTACCGGATTGGCCCGCCTGCACGCCGAAGTACGCGCCGATGATCGTACCGACCACCCCGGCCACGCCCGCGAACAGAGCGGCGAACTCCCGCGTGGCGAACACGGCGGCGCCGAAGGCGACCAGGACCGCGACGATGCCCGCCACGACGACGAGGAAGCCGTACCGCCATCGGGTGGCATCGGCCTGCGCGGCCGTCACGTCGTCCTGCGTCATCATCGCGTCAAGCGACGGTGGTTTATCGGTGACCACAGTTCCTCCTGAAACCTCAGGGGAGAAATGTCCCACGAGGTTATGGAACAAGCCAACCGCTAGGCTGGCCCTCCGTGACTGAACTGTCTGCCTTGTCTGCCGTGCCCTCTGGTGCGAGGGATGCTGTACTCAAGTTCTACTTCGGGCCCATGGACTGTGGGAAGTCCACGCTGGCGCTCCAGATGAACTACAACCACGGACGCCAGGGCAGGCGGGGGCTGGTGCTGACCAAGCACGACCGCTCCGGCGGCCCCCAGGTCACCAGCCGGATCGGGCTCGGGCTGGAGGCCATCGAGGTGGACGACTCGATGGACCTCGTACGGCTGGTCACCGCGCACGACCGGATCGACTACCTGATCTGCGACGAGGCCTGCTTCTACACGGCCGAGCAGATCGAGCAGCTCGCGGACCTGGTGGACGAGCACGGCGTCGACGTGTACGCGTTCGGACTGGCCTCCGACTTCAGGTCGGTGATGTTCCCGGCGGCGCAGCGGCTGTTCGAGCTGGCCGACGAGGTGTGCCGGCTGCAGGTCGAGGTGCTGTGCTGGTGCGGGCGGCCCGGTCAGCTCAACGCCAGGGTGGTGGGCGGGGTGATGGCACGGACCGGCGAGCAGGTGGTGATCGGCGACACCGACGCCTCGGCCGTGCGCTACCAGGTGCTCTGCCGCCGCCACCACCGCGCGGGCCGGCTCGGCGAGGGCGGCGCCGCGTCACACTAGGCGGCTCAGGACGTCTCTGAGCACCCGTGCCTCGTCGCCCGAGAGGGAGGCGAGGAATCGCTCCTCGGCCCCCTCCACGGCGGGCACCGCGGCGCTCAGCGTGTCGCGCCCGCGCTCGGTCAGCTCGACGGCGTTCTTGCGCCGATCGCCGGGATGCGGCCGGCGCGCGACGAGCTTCTTGGCCTCGAGGGCGTCGATCATGGCGACCATCGTGGTCCTGTCGATGCCCAGCCGCTGGGCCGCCTCCTGCTGCGACAGCGGCTCGGCGCCGTCCAGCGTGGTGAGCACCGCCAGCTCGCGGCCATCGATGCCGTACGGCTCCAGCGCCGGCCCCGTCAGCTGTGCCAGCCGCAGGGAGGCGTGCTTGAGCAGGTAACCCAGGCGACGTCTCGACACGTCTCGATTCTCGCACTACGCTAATCGTCAGTCGTACTGATAATCAGTGGAGCTGATGCCTTATGCCGAGCTTCGGAATCAAGACCGCGCCCGTCGGCGTCACCTACGGCGAGCTGCTGCGGGTCTGGCGGGAGGCCGACGCCATCCCGGCCATCGAGCACATCTGGCTCTGGGATCACCTGGTGCCGCTGTTCGGGCCGGCGGACGGAGACATCCACGAGGGGTGGACGATGCTGGCGGCGCTGGCCGCGCGGACCGAGCGCATCGCCTTCGGGCATCTGGTGACGAGCAACATGACCAGGCCGCCCGCCCTGCTGGCGAAGATGGCGGCCACCGTGGACGCGATCGCGCCGGGACGGCTCGTGCTCGGCCTCGGGGTCGGCGGCACGCGGCAGCCGGGCGACGTCCACGTGCCGCGGGAGTACAACGCGTACGGGCTGCCCATCGTCTCACCCCGTGCGGGCGTGGCCCGGCTGGACGAGGCCTGCACCATCATCAAGCGGCTGTGGACCGAGGACCGCTTCGACTTCGACGGGCGCCACTACCGGCTGCGCGAGGCCGTGTGCGAGCCCAAGCCGGCGCGCCGCCCGCCGCTGCTGATCGGCGGATGGGGCGACCGGACTCTGGGGGTGGTGGCGCGGCATGCCGACATCTGGAACGTCCCGGGGCCGCCGCACAATTCGCTGGAGTTCATCGCCGAGCGGTCCAAGGCGCTCGACGAACGGTGCGCGGAGATCGGGCGCGACCCGGCCGAGATCGAGCGCTCCACGCAGATCATCGTCTCGTACGACGACGCGGCGGGGGCCCGCACGGAGATCCGGCGGCTCGTGGACCTCGGGATCACGCACATCGTGATCAACCTGCGGCCGCCCTTCCCCGAGGGCGCGGCCACCTGGGCGGCCGAGGAGATCATCGCTCAGATGGCGCAGTAACCGTCCTCGTCGCAGCCGTCCGCGGGGGCGGCGAGCTGGGTGATCGGCGTCTGCCCGGTACGCTCGGCCACCTCGTCGATCGCGGCCGCGAAGGCGTCCTCGGGCTGCGCGCCCGACACCGCGTACGCGCCTTCGAACAGGAACAGCGGCACACCGGTGATCCCGAGCGCCCGCGCCCTGCCGAGCTGCTCACGCACCTCCTCGGCACCCTCTCCGGAGTCCCGTACGCCGGTCTCGGCCGCCAGCTTGGCCAGCACGTCCGCGTCGGCGACGTTCAGCCCTTCGCTGAAGTGCGCGCGGAACAGCCGGTCGGCCATCTCCTCGCCGAGCCCCTGACGCGTGGCGACCTCGACCAGCCGGTGCGCCTCGAACGTGCCGGCGCTCACGGCCTTGTCATAGTCCAGCTCCAGGCCCTCCGCGGCGGCCGTGGAGACCACCCGTGCGACCATCTGGCCGGCGTTCGGGCCGAACTTCCGCTCCAGGTGAGGGATCAGCGGCTCCCCTTCGGCGGAGGCGTCGGGATTGAGCTGGTACGGCCGCATCGTCACCTCGATCGTGCCGCCCTTGGCCCGGAACCGCTCGGCGGCCCTGGCGAACCTGGCATGCCCGATATAGCACCAGGGGCACACGACATCGGAGAAAATTTCCACCTTCATGCCAGGGGACAACCACCGGCCGTCGCCGGCGATTCCTCAGCCCGCCGCCAGTTCCTCCAGCCGGTACGGCAGGTAGGCGGAGTCGTCGACCAGCGCCGACGCGCCGCGCCACCAGCCGAACCACTCGCCGCTGCGCCACATCCAATCCACGCGTTCGATGGCGGCCACCACGTCGCCGACCGTCTCCCACCGCTCGCCGAGCTGCTCGGGGGAGGCGCCATGGCGGATCGCCCAGGCGCGCAGGATGCGCACGGCGTCGGCGGGGACCTCGCGGGCGTACGGGTCGGGGTTGTCCCCCGGCAGCCGGTGCGGGCCGAGCCCGGCGGCCACGCCCCAGCTCCACTGCGCCTCGGCGGGCCGCGAGTAACGCAGGGAGTGGAAGTCGAGGTTCGACCCCAGGTCCTCGTCGGGGCGGCGGGTGACGACCGCGTCCAGCCGTCCCCCCGCGTCGAAGTGGACCACGAGCCGCTGCCCGGGCCTGACGCCCGGCGGCAGGTCGAAGCGGTCCTCGGCCTGCCAGGAGTTGAGGTCGACCGTGGCGACTGGCGTGCCCCACAGCTGGTCGGCGGCGTCGTCGGCAACCCAGGCGGCCAGCATCTCCAGCGCGGTCAGATCGGTCCACGGCTCGATCGCGACCGCCGTGCGCAGCACTTCGTCCGGAGGCGGCAGCTTGCCGCCCCTGGAGCGCGTCCACCAGTCCGCCCCCAGCTCCCGGGTGCCGACCAGCAGCGCGGCGATGGCGGCCAGCTCCGCCGAGCGCCTGGTGAGCGAGGCGCCGAGCGCGAGCCCCACCGTACGGTCGGTCCGGTCGTCGCCGAGCACCGGGCGCACGTCCGCGATCAGTGCGTCGGCGGTCGGGCGCTCCTCGCCCAGCAGGTTGCGTACGATTCGCCTGGCTTCGGTCCGTGCGTCTTCCGCGTGTGCCTGCCGCATACCGCCACGCTACGCCTGGAGATCCTTTTCCGCGAGAGCCCAGGCAATCCCACTGTCACCTGGCCGTCCACCGCCCGGCACCCTCACCGGCGCCTCGGCGGCGCCAGCGGCACACCGCCGGCGCGCGCGTCAGGAGCCGTGACGGCGGGAGCCGCGGCCGAGGAGCCAGCCCAGCGCGACGCCCGAGAGCGCGATGCCCGCTCCCATGCCGAACGACGCCAGCATCACCCAGGGCCGCGTCTCGGTGCGCTGCTTGGGGGGCCGCTCGTAGACGGCGCCGACCGCTCCGCTCTCAGCCGCCACGCCGAGGCGATCGCCCGCCACCGTACCCGGAGCGGCTACCACCGCGCCGGCCTCGCCCGGAGCAGCGGCCACGGGCGCAGCCGCGCCAGGGGAAACAGCCCCCGCCCCAGCCGCGCCCAAGGCGGCGGTCGCAGGCGTCAGAGCGGCGGCGGCCGGGGCGCGCAAATAGCCGTCAACGGCGGTGAAGAACTCGGCCGCCGTCCGCTTGGCCACCGACCCGAGCATGCGCTGCCCGACCCCGCCGATCATCCCGCCGATCACCGCGTCGGCGTCGTAGTCGACCCGAGTCCCCCCGTCGACCTCGCTCAGCCGCACCTGGACGGTGGCGTCGACCGTGCCCGGAGCCCCCTGCCCGCGCGCCTTGAGCGTGAAGCTCTCGGGCGCGAGCGGATCGGTCAGCGCGACCTCCCCCTGGTAGACCCCCTTGATGGAGGCGACGCCCGCGTTGACCGTCATCTTGTACGTGTCCGGCCCGCACTCCTCCAGCCGCTCGCACCCCGGAATGGTGCGCACCAGCACCGCCGGGTCCTGGAGCGCCGCCCACACCCGATCCCTCTGAACGCCGATCACGGCACTGCCCGCCACTTTCATGCCCGCCACTCTAAGCAGCCACGACCCCCCGGATAAGAGCAACACATGCCAGACGACGGGATCCGTGTTGCGGTTCGGCCTGCCCCGGGCGTACCCGGACGCCGCCGTACGCCCTGCGGCGGACAAGCGAATCAGCCGGGCGGCTGACGCCCCGGACCACCCCCGCCAGGCATTCTCGATACCCGGCAACCAGCACGCGAAAGCGATGTGACCAAGGTCGCATGGCATTGCTCTACAGCTTGTAGTACTACTTCAAGTAGACGTACTACAGCCTGTAGAGCTCAGGAGTCGACGGGGAAGATGGACGCACTAGACCTGGCGCGGTGGCAGTTCGGGGTGACCACCGTTTACCACTTTCTGTTCGTGCCCTTGACCATCGGTCTGGGGATCTTCGTGGCCGGCCTGCAGACGGCCTGGCACCGCACAGGGAAAGAGCACTACCTGAAGCTCACGAAGTTCTTCGGGAAGCTGTTCCTGATCAACTTCGCGATGGGCGTGGTCACCGGCATCGTGCAGGAGTTCCAGTTCGGCATGAACTGGAGTGAATACTCCACGTTCGTCGGCGACGTCTTCGGGGCGCCGCTGGCGATGGAGGCACTGCTGGCCTTCTTCATGGAGTCCACGTTCCTCGGGTTGTGGATCTTCGGTTGGGACCGGTTGCCGAAGAAGGTGCACCTGGCGTGCATCTGGGCGGCCGCCATTGGGTCCAATTTGTCGGCATATTTCATCCTCGCGGCGAACGCCTGGATGAAGCACCCGGTCGGCTACGAGGTCGTGGACGGCAAGGCCAGGATGACGGACCTGTGGGCGGTGCTGACGAACTCCACGGCGCTGGCCCAGGTGCCGCACGTGATCGGGGCAGCGTTCATCGTGGCGGGCGGCTTCGTGCTGGCCGTGAGCGGCTACTGGCTCATCAGGAACAACGCGCCCATGTGGCGCAGCGCGGCGCGGGCGGCGCTGGTGATGACAGCCATCGCGGGGGCGGTCGTCGCGGGCACCGGCGACATGTCGGGCAAGCTGCTGTACGAGCAGCAGCCCATGAAGCTGGCCTCCGCCGAGGGCCTGGAGCACGCCACCGCGGGTGCCGGGTTCAGCCTGGTCCCCGGCATCGAGATCCCCAAGGTCCTCAGCTTCCTGGCCACCAACGACTTCAACGCCACCGTCCAGGGCACCGAGGACCTGCAGCGCCGCTTCGAGCAGCAGTTCGGCCCCGGCGACTACCGGCCGGACCAGGCGATCGTGTTCTGGTCGTTCCGGGTGATGATCGTCTTCGGGATGGCCACGGTGGGCCTGTCGGTGCTCGGCCTCTGGCTGACCCGTCGCAGGCGCGCCTTCCCGGGGTGGTTGTCGCGGGCGTTCGTGCTGGCCCTGCCGCTGCCGCTGATGGCGGTGATCGCGGGGTGGCTGCTGAGCGAGATAGGCCGCCACCCGTGGACGGTCGCGGGTGAGCTGCTGACCGCCTCCAGCGTGTCGCCCGGGGTGACCCTGACCGAGGTGGCCATCTCTCTGACGATCTTCACGTTGCTGTACGGCGGGCTCGCGGTGGCCGAGGCCGTGCTGCTGACCAGGCACGTGCGCAAGGGCGTCGAGGAGCCCGCCCCCGCCCCGGCGGCGGAGCGGCTCGAGCCGTCGCTGATGTACTGAGGGACAAGACCATGATCGATCTTTGGTTCGTCATCATCGCCTTCCTCTGGACGGGCTACTTCGTGCTGGAAGGCTTCGACTTCGGCGTCGGCATGCTGGCGCCGCTCGTCAGCAGGAACGCCGCCGAGCAGCGGCAGAGCCTGCAGACCATCGGCCCGGTGTGGGACGGCAACGAGGTGTGGCTGATCAGCGCGGTCGGCGCCATGTTCGCCGCCTTCCCCGCCTGGTACGCGGGCGTGTTCAGCGCGTTCTACCTGCCGGTGACGCTGGTCCTCGTGGGCCTGATCGTGCGCGGCGTCGGCCTGGAGTGGCGCGGCAAAGTACGCGACACGCGCTGGTGCGACCTGGGCATCGTGATGGGCAGCGCGTTGCCGGCGTTCCTTTGGGGCGCGATCTTCGCCGACCTGGTGTTCGACAGCGTGCCGGCGGCGGTCTTCGGCGGTGTGTTCACGCTGACGGTGTGCACCCTGCACGGCGCCGTCTTCCTGGCGCTCAAGACCACCGGCCCGGTACGCCGCCGCGCCCGAGCCGCGGCCATGGCCGCCGGCGCCGTGGCGATCCCGGTGGCGGTGCTCGCGCTGTCGAGCCTGGGCACCTTCCCGGCGCTGGCGGCCATGGCGGCGCTGGCCGCGGCGGCGGCCCTGATCTGGCGGCGCCGGGAGGGCTGGGCGTTCGCGGCCACGGCCACGGCCATCGTCCTGACCACGCTGGCGGTCTTCATGGAGCTGCGGCAGCAGCCGCTGCCCGGCCTCTCCCTGGCCGAGGCCGCCTCCGGGTCCTACACGCTGACGATGCTGAGCTGGATCGGGCTGATCACGCTGCCGTTCATCCTGGTCTACCAGGGATGGACGTACTGGGTGTTCAGGCAGCGCGTCCGGGCGACGGCGGTCCCGGCCCACTGACCCGGAGCACGGGCCGCCCCGGCCCGTCGGCCCAGCCCCGCTCGGGCCAACCTCCGTCGCACCAACCCACGCGCCGCTCCCGCAACCCGCGGGAGCGGCGCCATCACATGGGGCGAGGGTGCTCAGGTGGCGGGGGCGCCGCCCAGGTACAGCCGGCCGAGGCGCGGGTCGGCGGCCAGCTCCCGCGCGGGGCCGGTGATGTGCACCCGGCCGAGGTCGAGCACGCACCCCACGTCGGCCATCTCCAGCGCCCTGCGCGCGTTCTGCTCCACCAGCAGCACCGCGACACCGGTCCGGCGCATGAGGTCGATCTGGTCGAACACGATCTGCGTGTTACGCGGGTCGAGCCCCATCGACGGCTCGTCCAGCAACACGACGGACGGCTCCAGCATGAGGGCGCGGGCGAACTCGACCTGCTTCTGCTGCCCGCCCGACAGCAGCCCCGCCATGCTCCCCCACCGCTCGGCCACGACCGGGAACAGCTCCTTGACCACCTTGATCCGGGCGTCGAGCCGGGCCTGGTCGCGCACGGTGAACCCGCCGAGCCGCACGTTCTCGGCCACGGTCATCTCGCGGAAGACGCTGTGGCCCTGCAGCACGTGGGCCAGGCCGAGGCCGAGCAGCCGCTGCGGCGACAGCCCCGTCACGTCCTGCCCGGCCAGCAGCACGCGCCCGGACCGGGGCTTGAGCAGGCCGCTGGCGACCTTGAGCGCGGTGGACTTGCCGGCGCCGTTCGGGCCGACGAGGCAGACGACCTCGCCGCCGCGGACGGTGACGGTCAGGCCGCGCAGTACCGGCGCGGCCCTGCCGTACCCGGCTTCGACCTCTTCCAGGGACAGGACGGCCTCAGACACCGAGATACGCCTCCAACACCCGTGGGTCCTCCCGCACCAAGGAGGGCGGGCCCTCGGCGATGGGCGCGCCCCGGTCGAAGACGATGACGTGGTCGCACATGCCCATCACCATGTCCATGTTGTGCTCGACGACGAGGAACGTGCGGCCCTCCGCGTTGAGGTCGCGGACGAGGGAGACGATCCGGTCGATCAGCGCCGGGTTGACGCCGCCCGCCGGCTCGTCGAGCAGCACCAGCTCGGGCTCGGCCATGAGCACCGCGGCCAGTTCCAGGAGCTTCTGCTGGCCATAGGACAGGTCGCGGGCCTCGGCGTCCTCCAGGTGCTCGATGCCCATCCTGCGCAGCCAGTGCCGGGCCCGCTCGACCTCGCCCTTGTCGCGCAGCCCGGCCAGCAGCTCGCGCAGGCGGGTGCGGCGGACGGCGACCAGCATGTTCTCCAGCACGGTCAGGCGCGGGAAGACGCGGCAGAGCTGGAAGGTGCGGCCGATGCCCGCGTGCGCGATGCGGTGCGGCGAGTGGCGGGTGATGTCGCGCTCGCGGTAGAGCACCCGGCCCGCGTCCGGCTTGATCATGCCGGTGATCAGGTTGAAGAACGTGGTCTTGCCGGACCCGTTCGGCCCGATCAGCCCGTTGATCTTCCCTTCCCGCAGTTCGACGCTGGCGCCGTCCACGGCCAGCACGCCGCCGAACGACTTGGCCAGCCCTTCGGTACTCAGCGAGGTCGCCGTGCCGATCATCGGGCCACCCCCTGGAGCCGCTGCTCGGCCGTCTCGTCCGGGATGGACGGCCCGGCGCGCCGCTTGGTGAGGCGGGCGAGGATGCCGTCCGGCATGAACAGCACGACGAGCACGAGCACCAGTCCCGTCGCGGTCAGGTGGATCTGCGTCTCGCCCAGCGCGATCAGGAAATACTCGCCGGCCGGGGCCACGATGAGCGCGCCCAGCAGCGGCCCGAACAGGTGACGTACGCCGCCGAGCAGGCTCATCAGCACCATGTACGAGCCGATGAGGATGGAGAAGACGAAGATCGGGTCGAGGGTGCCGAACCACATCGCGTAGAGCCCGCCGGCCAGCGCCACGAACAGGGCGGACAGGGCGAACGCCGTCACCTTGTACGCCCCGGTCGGCACGCCGAGCGATTCCGCCTTGTCCTCGTCCTCCCTGATCGCCCGCAACCCCGCGCCGAAGCGCGAGCGGGAGACGTACCACCAGGAGCCGAGGGCGACGGCGAGCAGCGCCAGGAACAGGTAGAAGAACACCATGTGGGTCTCGCCGCGGTGCAGGTCCGGGAAGGGCGAGGGGATCTGCAGGCCGGTGGAGCCGCCGGTGAGCGAGCGCCAGCCCTGGACGACGAGGTTCATCATGGACACGAGCGCGATCGACACGATGACGAACGACGCGCCGCGCACCCGGACCGCCGCGATGCCGACGACCACCGCGAACACCGTCACGAGCAGCGCCGAGGCGAGCAGCGCCACGACCCACGGCACGCCCGCCCGCACGACGAGCAGCCCGGTGCCGTACGCGCCGAGCCCGAAGAACGCCGAGTGCCCGAGCGAGACGTAGCCGGTGAAGCCGCCCAGGAGGTTCCAGGAGGTGGCCATGGCGGCGTACATGACGGTCAGGGCGCCGGCGTAGACGAGGTAGTAGTTCGGGACCAGTAACGGATAGGCGATCGCGAAGCAGGCGAACAGGAGCGGGAGGCCTTTAGAAACGATGTGCAAGCCGGCCTCCGAAGAACCCCTGGGGGCGCGCGAGCAGGGTCAGGAAGAGGAAGACGTAGAACATCATCGTGGCCCAGGTGGCGTCCACGGTGACCAGCACGATGCCCTCGACCACGCCGAGCAGGACGGCCGCCAGCGCCGCGCCGACCACGCTGCCCAGCCCGCCGACCACGATGATGGCCATGAGCTTGCCGATCCACACCCAGTGCGAGGCGGGGAAGAACGGCGTGATCAGCGCCAGCACCGTGCCACCGACGGCTGCGGTGGCGAGGCCGACGCCGAAGCCGTAGCCGGCGACGCGCTCGGTCTGGATGCCGACCAGCCGGGCCGCCTCCCGGTGCTGGATCGTGGCCCGCAGCGACTGGCCGAATTTGCTCTTGATCAGCACCGCGAACAGCACGGCGAGGGTGATCGCCGCGACCCAGAACGCGATGATCTTGTCGTACGGGAGGTGCACGCCGCCGATGGTCAGGGAGCGGGTGGCGTACTCCATGCTGACCGACTTGTAGGAGCCGGTGTAGAACGTGCCGAGCAGCCCTTCGATCGTGAGCGCGATACCGAAGGTCAGCAGCACGGACATCATGGGCAGGTTGTCGGCCGCCAAGCGCGCGATGAGCAGCCGCTGCACCGCCACGCCCAGCGCGAAGAACAGCGGCACCGTCACCGGCAGCGCCAGGAACGGGTCGACGCCGAGCGTGGTGTGCACGGTGTAGGTCAGGTAGGCGGCCAGGAACAGGAACGCCGGGTGGGCCACCATGACCACCCGCATCACGCCGAAGTACAGCGACAGGCCCGAGGCGAGCAGCGCGTACAGCCCGCCCGTCAGCACGCCCAGGGCCAGCCCCTGCAGGAGCAGGTTCACCATTCCTGCTTCGGGTAGACGATGCCGGCGGTCTTGGCGTTTTCGGGCAGGACGATCTCGATCTTGCCGTCGACGTACTGCTGGATCATGTGCGCCTGCTCCGGCCTGCCCTGGTCGTCGAAGGACAGCGGGCCCACGACGGTGTCGAAGGTGGCCTGCTTGATGTGCGCGGCCAGCTTGTCCTGGCACTCCTTGGTGGGATCGACGCACTTGACGGCGTTCACGGCCGCCTCGACGACCTGGCCGACGGTGTAGCCGTTGGCGGCGTCCTCGTTGGCCTCGCTCTTGAACAGCTCCTTGTAGCGCTTGATCATCTCCTGGTTGCCGGTGAACGTGGCGGTGGCCGACCAGCCGACCGGCGACAGGATGTGCTCGGCCGCCCCCTTCACCGCGGCGGGGAACTCCGCCAGCGTCGGCCCGGTCGAGAACGCCGCCAGCTTGGGCTGCACCTTCAGCTCCTGCAGCGCGCGCACCAGGCCCACGGAGTCCTCGAACTGCGTGCCACCCACCACGATGTCCGGCTTCGCCGCGGCGATCTTGGCGGCGATGGGCGAGAAGTCGGTGGTCTCCGGCGGGTACACCTCGTCCACCACGGTCTTGATCCCGGCCGCGGCCAGCTTGTCGCGCAGCCCGTACGCGGTGCCCTGCGCGAACGGGTCGTCCAGGCTCGCGTACGCCGCCGTCTTGGGCCTCTTGTCGGCCGGCAGCTTGGCGATGAAGTCGGCGAGGTAGTTGTAGTGGTCGCTCGCGATCGCCGGCGCCGCGTAGAACAGCCGCTTGAAGCCCTGCTCGAAGACCTCCTTGGCGGCCCCGGCCGGCTCCACGAACAGCATGTTGTACGACTCGGCGACCTTCGCCGCCGGGATCACCAGCCGCGACGAGAACGGCCCGAACACCAGGTTGACCTTGTCCTGTGTGATCAGTGATTCGTAGTCGGAACTGACCCTGTTGGGGTCGGAGGCGTCGTCACGGAAGATCAGCTCGACCTTCCTGCCCAGCAGGCCGCCCTTGGCGTTCACCTGGTCGGCCCAGACCTGGTAGCCCTCCTGGATGCCCTTGCCGGGCTCGGAGAAGTCGCCCGTGAGCGGGAGGGAGATGCCGATCTTCACCGGCCCCTGCTGCTGCCCCGGCGACTGGGCGGCGCCGGGCTCGTCGGTCTTCGCGCAGGCGGTCAGCCCTAAGCTGCATATCGAGATGATCGCCAGGGTCTTGAGAACTCTTGCCATCGAGGAAACCCCCGTCAGAAGAGGCGGCGCGGAAGCGCTTTCGTAAGCGCTTCCGGTTACGTACGATTGCACGGGATCAGGCCCCGGACAAGGGGGGTTCGCAGCGTATGGCACAACGACCTTCCCCGCCCCGCCTCGTCGACGTGGCCAAGGCCGCCGGGGTCTCGCTGGCCACCGCCTCGCGCGCCATGACGGGCAGCGCCGGCGTCAGCCCCCAGGTGGCGGCGCACGTACAGGCGATCGCCTCCCAGGTCGGCTACGTGCCCAACAGCCACGCGCGGGCGCTGGCCGGCGGGCAGGCGTCCATGGTGGGGCTGATCGTGCACGACGTCGGCGACCCCTACTTCGGGGAGATCGCCAGGGGCGTGCTGCGCGAGACGGAGAGCCGCGACTACCTGGCGCTGATCAGCCAGACCGAGCGCGATCCCGGGGCGGAGCTGGCCAGGATCCGCGCGCTGCGCGCCCACCGGGTGACCCGCATCGTGCTGGCCGGCTCCGGCTACATCGAGGCGGCCACGGAGGCCGACATCGCCGCCGAGGTGCGCTCGTTCACCGCGGCGGGCGGCCGGGTCGCCGTGATCGGCCGTCACCACCTGCCGGTCGACGCGGTGCTGCCGGACAACGCCGATGGCGCCGCGACGCTCATGCGGCACCTGCTCGACCTGGGCCACCGGCGGCTGGGCGTGCTGGGCGGCCCCGCCAACCTGACGACGGTCGAGGACCGGCTGTCGGGACTGCGGGCCGCGTTCGGCGCGGCGGGGCTCGACTGGCGCTCGGTCCCGGTCGTGCACGGGGACTTCACCAGGCAGGGCGGCGCCACGGCGACCGCGCGGTTGATACGGGCGCATCCGGACCTGACGGCGGTGGTCGCGCTGAACGACCCGATGGCGGTGGGCGCGCTGTCATGGCTGCTGAACGACGGGCGCAGGGTGCCGGACGAGATCTCGGTGGCCGGGTTCGACGACGTCCCGCTGGCACGTGACGTCTATCCGGCGCTCACCACGATCCGGCTGCCCATGATCGGCATGGGCAAGCAGGCACTGGAGCTGGTGCTCAAGCCGCCCGCCTCCCGCCCGCGCCGCTGTCGTACCCCGCACGAGCTCGTCCTCAGGGCCTCCACCGCCCCGCCGCCGCCCTCTTGACAGACCTCTCCCCCGGGTTACGATCCGCTCGAAGGTTACGTAAGCGCTTTCGGAAGCGCTTACGTAACGGCGCCCGGCGAGAGGAACCCGGATGTCAGCCCTTCGAACCCTCACCCTCGCGGCCACACTCGCACTGGCCGCCCCCACCCCCGCACTCGCCCTGCCCGCCCCGGCCGCCGCCGCCCAGGAGTGCGCCCCTGGACACGCCCGGGTGAAGGGCGTGAACGCCGGACACAACTGGGCGCCCGTGACCCCTTCCAAGTGGCAGTTCCCCGGCGACCAGGTGATCCTCGCCGAGGCCGGGGGCGCCCGTCCGG
The DNA here is from genome assembly GCF_052068215.1 of Nonomuraea sp. H19. NCBI lineage: Bacteria > Bacillati > Actinomycetota > Actinomycetes > Streptosporangiales > Streptosporangiaceae > Nonomuraea > Nonomuraea sp. H19. The sequence goes on from NZ_JBQHCV010000025.1 coordinate 81,317, forward strand.
GACCGCGCCGGCCCTTCGAGTACGCGGTGCTGAAGACCGGCCCCGCCTTCGGCACGGTGCGGATCGACGCCAAGGTCCGCCTGGACACGCCGACCAGCGTCAGCAACCGCGATGTGATCATCGTGTTCGGCTACCGGTCGGACACCGAGTTCTACTACGTCCACCTCTCCCAGGACAACACCATCTACCCGCACAACGGCATCTTCGTCGTCAACAACGCCGACCGGCTGCGCATCGACGACCAGTGGAACGGCCAGGTCGGCGCGCCGCCCGCGGTGACGGACGCCGAGTGGCACCGCGTCCGCGTCACCCACTGCGCGGACACCGGCCGCATCGCGGTCTACATGGACGACGCGACCACCCCGCTGATCACGGCCACCGACCGCACGTTCCCGTCGGGCCGGGTCGGCTTCGGCTCGTTCGACAACATCGGCAGGATGCGCGACATGACCGTCAAAGGCACCCCGGCCTGCGACGGCACCGAGCACGTGGAGCAGTGACCTTCGACTGTCTTGGTGGTGAGCAGGCATGCCCAAATACCTCCGGTGCTTAGTCGCCGCGCTGCTCGCGACGGCGCTGTGCGCGCCGCCGGCGGCCGCGCAGGCGGCGCCGGTCCCGATCGACGACCCCATTCCCGAGAAACCCACCCCGTCGGGCCTCACGCTGACGCTTGAGGAGTTCGCCTCCTTCCCGAAGACCGAGACGATCCCGCCGCCGACCGACCAGCGGCTGGTGCGCTGGGCCCGGATCAACTACCTCGGCGAGATCCCCGACGGCTCGCGCCGCCTGTACGTCAACGACCTCAACGGCAAGCTCTACCTGCTCGGCAAGGGCGGCGGCGAGCCGCGCGAGTATCTGGACGTCGGCGCCACGTTCGCGCCCGACTTCGTCTCCGGCCGCGGCCTCGGCAGCGGCTTCGGCTTCGCCGCCTTCCACCCGGACTTCGCCGGGAACGGCAAGCTCTACACCGTTCACACCGAGTGGGGCGACGCCCTCACCACCAAGACCCCCGACCTGCCGCCGCAGCCCGGCACCAGGTTCCACGGCGTGATCACCGAATGGACGGCCACGGACCCGAAGGCGAACACGTTCGCCGGCACCCGCAGGGAGGTGCTCCGGCTCGGCTTCTCCGGCCAGATCCACGGCATCCAGCAGATCGACTTCAACCCGGCCGCCCGCCGCGGCGACGCCGACCACGGCCTGCTCTACATCGCCGCGGGCGACGGCGGCCGCGGCGTCTCCAGCGACGACCCGCAGAATCTGGCCGTCCCGCACGGCAAGATCCTGCGGATCGACCCGCTCGGCACGAACGGCGCGAACGGCGCGTACGGCATCCCCGCCGCCAACCCGTTCACCGGCCGTCCCGGCGCGCTCGGCGAGATCTACGCCTACGGCATGCGCGACCCGCACCGCTTCAGCTGGGACCCGCAGGCCGGCAACCGGATGTTCCTCGGCCACATCGGCGAGCACGCCATCGAGGCGATCTACGACGTGGGCCGCGGTGACAACCTGGGCTGGAGCGAGCGCGAAGGGTCGTTCCTGTTCAACAAGGCCGACCGCTGCCACCTCTACACGCTGCCGGACAACGACGCCGAGCTCGGCTACACCTACCCGGTGGCCGCCTACGACCACGACCCGCCGCCCGGCCACTCCTGCACGTCCGACAGCGGCCACGCGGTCGTCGGCGGGTTCGTCTACCGTGGGAGCCGGCTGCCGCTGCTGCACGGCAAATACCTGTTCGGCGACATCGTGGACGGCCAGGTGTTCTTCACCGTCGCCGCCGAGATGAGGGAGCAGACCGGCCGCCGGGCCACCATCCACAAGCCACGGCTGGCGGACGCGACCGGCAAGCAGGTGACCATGCGGGACCTGGCCGGCAGCACCCGGGTGGACCTGCGCTTCGGCCGGGACGCCGGCGGCGAGCTCTACGTCCTCTCGAAGGCCAACGGCAAGATCTGGAAGATCACGAAGGCCCAGTGGACGCCGCCCGACGTGCTGCCGACCCTGCGCGGCAATCTGGTGGCGGCCTACGACTTCGAGCACCCGCTGCCCGGCGACCCGGCCCAGGAGCAGGACCAGGGCCTGTCGGGCACGAACATCACGCTGGTCAACGGCGGCGCCGCCATGCGCGTGGCCGACCCCGCCTACCGGGGCAGCACGCACGCCCTCCAGACCCGCCAGGTCGAACCCGCCACGGCGGGCAACGACGACTGGAAGGCCGGAATCTACGGCGAGGGCGGCGTGCCGTCCCTGCGGGCGTTCAACGGCGTCAAGGGCGTCACGATCATGGGCTGGTTCAAGATGCTCGGCCCGGGTCCCGCCCCGAACTCCAACACGGCCGATCCGGCCGACTTCTTCAACGCGATCGGCCTGGCCGGGATGCTGAGCGGCAACTCGCAGGGCCACGACGTCAGGGCGCTGCTGGAGCTGATCACCGTGAACGGCGAGCTGCGCGTGGTGGCGCTGGCCCGGCGCGTGGACGGCAGCAGCTCCCAGACGTTCGCGGCGAACAGCCCGTGGCAGGAGATCCTGCCACGGGACAAGTGGGTCTTCCTGGCCGCGACGTTCGACTTCGACACCGCGACGATGAAGCTGTACAAGGACGGCCGGCCGCTCGACGGCTTCACCGCCGTCGCCGGCGACCCGTGGGCCGTCGAGGGGGACCCCGAGCCGGACGTCACGTCGGAGACCGACCCGAGAGGCATCAAGATCGGCGGCAGCTATCCGCAGAACACCAGGGAGCAGAATCCGTGCGACTGCCGCATGGACGGGTTGATGTTCCTGGACAAGGTGGCGTCCTCCGTCGAGATCAGAGCCCAGTACGAGCTGGCGCGGCTGCGCTAGCCCACCGTCCGCATCTTCTTGGTCCTGTGGTCCGTCATGTGCACGTCGCCGCCGAGCCGTTCCCTGAGCAGGTCGAGAACCTCACGACTGGACAGGACGGTCCACAGGCTGCCCACGAGGTGCGGGTTGTACTCGGGGGCGGCGTTCATCCAGGCGTTCTTGCCGGCCGCGGTCCTGAACGTGGTGACGACGAATTCGCCGTCCGGGGTCTTGCAGTATCCGGTGCGGATGTCGGCGGCGTTGACCTGCATGCGCGGCGTGCAGCCGACCCTGGCGGAGAGCTGCTCGACGGTGAGGGGGGCGGCGCCGGCCTGCCCGCCCGCTGCGACGGAGCCGCCGCCGCTCCCGTACCCCGGGGAGCAGGCGGCGACCAGCCCGGCCAGCAGCGCGAGGGCGGCCAGACGTGGAAATGTCGTCATGTGCGGAAGTACGCAGCCCTCGCCACCCCGGTTCAGTAGCCGCTCTTCGGGGTCGGCGAGACCCGGTGGTCCATCAGGTGCAGGTCGCCGTTGAGCCGCTCCTTCACCGCCTCGAGAACCTTCAGCGGACCCAGGACGGTCCAGCGGGGGCCGACGAGATGGGGGTTGTACTCGGGCGCCCGGTCCATCCACTCGTCCTTGAGTTTCTCGGTGGCGAAGGTGTTGACGAAGAACTCGCCGTCCGAGGTCTTGCAGTACCCCGTGCGGAGGTCTTTGGCATCGACCTGCATTTTCGGCTTGCAGCCGACTTTGGCGCCGAGTTGCTCGACCGTGAGTGGCGCGGCGTTCTGTGGGTTGGCGCCTGCTGCGACGTAGTCGCTGTCCTTCCCGACGTACTGGGAACAGCCAGCAACCAGCCCGGCCAGCAGCGCGAAAGCGGCCAGACGTGGAAATGTCGTCATGTGCGGAGGTACGCAGCCCCCGCCACCCCGGTTCAGCGGAGAACGGCGCAACCGCGGGCGGCGAGCGCGCGCAGCACGCCCGGGTCGCCGTCGAGCTTGTTCCACCGCAGGTCGAGCTTCTCCAGCGCGGTCAGGTCGGCCAGCCCTTCCGGCAGCTCGCGCAGCCGGTTGTTCCGCAGGTCGAGATGGGTCAGCCGGGGTGGCAGGGCGGCGGGCAGCGCGCGCAGCCGGTTGTTCCGCAGATCGAGCACGCGCAGCTCGCCCAGCCGGGCGATCGACTCGGGCAGCCGGGCCAGCAGGTTGCCCTGCAGGTGCAGCTCGCGCAGCCGGGCCAGGTTCCCGATCGTCTCGGGCAGCGCCTCCAGCCGGTTGTTGTAGAGCCGCAGCTCCACCAGCGAGGCCAGGCCGCCGATCGCGTCGGGCAGGCGGGCGAGCCGGTTGTCGGTCAGGTTGAGGTAGGCGAGCCGGTCCAGCCGCCCGATCGCCGCGGGCACCTCGGTGAACAGGTTGTCGCTCAGGTAGAGGTAGTCGGTGAGGTCCAGGTCGCCGAGCTCGGGCGGGATCGCGGTGAGCCGGTTGTGGCCCAGGTCGAGCATGCGCAGCCGGGTCAGCCCGCCGATGGCGGCGGGGATCCCGGTGAGGGCGTTCTCGGCCAGGTTGAGCGATTCGAGCCCGGTCAGCTTCCACAGCGAGCCGGGGACCTCCGTCAGCCCGTTGCGGCCCGCCGCCAGGTGCCGCAGGGCGGCGGGCAGGCGGCCGGGAAGGCCGCCGACGCGGTTGCCGTACAGGAAGAGCGTCTCCAGGTGCGGCGGGCAGCGTGGGAAGGACGTCAGCTCGTTGCCGTCGAGGTGCAGCGCGCGCAGGGCGGTGAGCCCGGACAGGTCGGGCAGCCGGCGCAGGCCGTTGCCGTCGAGCCGCAGCTCCTCCAGGGAGGCGAGCTCGGCCACCCACGCGGGCACCTCGGCGATCGCGTTCCAGGCCAGGTCGATCAGCCGGACGTCGCCGGGTACGGCGGGAAAGGCGGTCAAGCCGGAGTCGGGTGCGCGCATGGCGCCGATCATTTCACGCAAGCACGCGGGCTCAGTTCGGCGGGCTCGGGCGCGCCCCACGCAGGTCGAAGAGCTCCGAGGGGGAGATCGGCATGCGGTCGATGTCGATGCCCTCGGCGTCCTCGATGGCCGAGGCGATGACGGCCGAGACGGGGATCACGCCGGCCTCGCCCGCGCCCTTGATGCCGAGGGGGTTGAGCGGCGAGGGCGTCTCCAGGTGGTCCGTTTCGATGTGGGGGATCTCGGTGGCGTACGGCATGAGGAAGTCCATGAAGGAGGCGTTGAGGAGCTGGCCGTCCGGGTCGTACACCATGCGCTCGTAGAGGGCGCCGCCGATGCCCTGCGCCACTCCCCCGTGGATCTGGCCCTCCACGATCATCGGGTTGATCAGCCGCCCGCAGTCGTGCACGACGGCGTACCGGACGACTTTGATCTCGGCGGTGTCCGGGTCGGTCTCGACGATGGCCGCGTGCATGCCGGCCGCGAACGTGGACCTGATCGGCGAGTAGTAGTCGCGCCCCTCCAGGCCGGGCTCCTCGCCCTCGGCCACCGGTGGCCGGTCGGGGTTCGCGGTGCCGGAGAACTGGGTGGCCTTGGCGGCCTCCTCGTCGAAGGCGTACCGCAGCGGGTTGGCCAGCACCGCCACCGTGGACAGCGGGATGGACGCGGTCGGGGCGCCGGCCACGTGCACCATGCCTTCGGTGATCTCCAGGTCGGCCGGGTCGGCCTCCAGCGCGTCGGCGGCGATCCGCAGCGCCTTATGCCGCACCTTCCGGCAGGCCAGCGCGATGGCGTTGCCGCTGACGACGGCCGCGCGGGAGGCGAAGGTGCCGACGGCGTACCCGAACCTGCGGGTGTCGCCGGTGACCACGCTGACGCGCTCGATGGGCACGCCCAGCTCGGTGGCGGCGATCTGGGCGAACACGGTCTCGTGCCCCTGCCCCTGTGAGGTGAGTCCCGTGGACACGTGCACGCGGCCGTCGGAGGTCACCTGTACGTGCCCGCCCTCGTAAGGCCCGACCCCGGTGCCCTCGACGTAGCAGCCGATCCCGATGCCCCGCCCCGGCTTCTTCACGTGATCGTCCCAGCCGATCAGCTCCTTGATCATGCGGAGCATCTCCGGGTAGTCGCCGCTGTCGTAGATCAGCGGGCGCCCGTCCTGGAACGTCATCCGCTGGTCGTACGGGAACTCGCCGGGCTGGATGAGGTTGACCGCGCGCACCTCCGTCCGGTCCTTGCCCAGATACCGGGCGATCTTGTCCATGGTGCGCTCCATGCAGAACACGCCCTGCGGGCGGCCCGCGCCGCGGTAGGGGGTGACCTGCACGGTGTTGGTGTAGACGGCGGTGAACTCGACCCGGTAGGACCCGATCTTGTAAGGTCCGAGCAGTTGCGTCGAGGTGACGATGGGCACGATGATCCCGTACGGCGTGTAGGCGCCGTGGTCGTGCAGGATCGTCACGTCGAGCCCGAGGACGCGCCCGTCGTCGTCGAAGCCGGCCCGGACGTACTGGACCTGCCCGCGCTCGTGGGCGGAGGAGATGAAGTGCTCCCTGCGGTCCTCGGTCCACTTGAGCTCGCGGCCGAGCGTCATCGCCGCCCACGGCACGAGGATCTCCTCGGGCCACGGGTGCACGATCTTCACCCCGAACCCGCCGCCGACGTCCGGCGCGATCACCTCGACCCGCGGCAGCGGCAGCCCGAGGGTGGCGGCGACAGCCATGCGGACGCTGGTGGAGGTCTGGGTGCTGGAGTAGACGCGCAGGTCGCTGCCGTCCCAGCGGGCGTACACGCCGCGCCCTTCGAGCGGCATGCTGGCGCTGCGCTCGATGTCGAGCCGGAAGGCCAGCGTGTGCGGCGCGGCCTCGATGGCCTCCCGCGCGTCGCGCCCGTCCGCGCCGGCGACCTCCTGGAGGAGGCGCGCGCCGATGTTGCCGGGCACGTCCTCGTGGACGAGGTGCGCGCCGTGGACGGCCTCCTCCAGGCCGACGACCGGCTTGAGGACCTCGTAGTCGACCTCGATGAGCGCGCAGGCGTCCTCGGCGGCGTACCGGTCGGCGGCCACGACCATCACCACCGGCTCGCCCACGTGCCGGACGACGTCCCTGGCCAGCGGGTACGCCGTGCGCCCGTGCGTGAGCGCCGGGTGCGGGATGAGCAGCGGCAGCGGCCTGCCCACCCGCTCGGGCAGGTCCTCCCAGGTGTAGATGGCGACGAGCCCGGCCACGTCCAGCGCGGGACCGACGTCGATGTCGCGGATGCGGGCGTGCGCGTGCGGCGAGCGCACGAAGGCGGCGGCCAGCGCGTCCGGTCCCAGGTCGTCGAGGTAGCGGCCCTGCCCGGTGAGCAGCCTGGGGTCCTCCCGCCGCGCCACGGGCTCGCCGAACAACTTGGTCGTCATGACTCCTCCGCCAGCAGCTCGGCGGCCCGGTGGACGGCCTTGACGATGTTCTGGTAGCCGGTGCACCGGCACAGGTTGCCGGAGATGCCCTCGACCACCTCTTCGTCCGTCGGCGTGGGGTTCTCCTCCAGCAGGGCGGTGACCGTGCACAGGAATCCGGGCGTGCAGAAGCCGCACTGCAGCCCGTGGCACTCGGCGAAGGCTCGCTGCACGGGCGAGAGCCCGTCCGGGCCCGCCAACCCCTCCACGGTGGTGATCTCGCGGCCGTCCACGGTGACGGCGAACGTCAGGCAGGAGCGCACCGGCTGCCCGTCGAGCAGCACCGTGCAGCAACCGCAGACGCCGTGCTCGCAGCCGACGTGGGTGCCGGTCAGCCCCAGGTCGTGGCGCAGGCAGTCGGACAGCAGCCGGCGCGCGGGCACGCTCACCCGCCTGGCGGCGCCGTTCACGACGAGCGTGATCTCATGCTGCACGGGTTTCCGCCTCCCTGGCCGCGTTGCGCAGCGCCCGCTCGGCGAGCACCCCCACCAGATGCCTCCGGTACGCGGCCGACGCGTGGATGTCGCCCTCCGGCTCGGTCTCGTCCGGTACGGCCCGCGCCACCCCCGCCCAGTCGATCTCGCGGGCGGGACGGCGTTCGCAGGCGGCGCCCAGATCCACGACCACCGGCCCCGGCCCGACCCCGATGCAGGCGGCCCTGGCGGCGCCGACGTACCCGTCCTCGTCCAGGGTGACCAGGGCGCAGACGCCGGCGAGGGCGTAGTCGCCGTGTCGGCGGGCCACCTCCTCGAAGGCGGCCCCGGTCCGCGGCCCCAATGCCGGGAAAAATGCTGATATGGCGAGCTCCCCTGGCTGGACCGCCGACTCCATGGGCCCGACGAAGAACTCCCGCGCGGCCACGTCCCTCACCGCCTGGCCGTCCCTCTCCCACCGGGCCACTCGCACGGAGCCCTCCAGCACCGCCAGCACGGCGGGCAGCTCAGCCGCCGGGTCGGCGTGCACGAGGCTGCCCACCACGGTCCCCCGGTTCCTGATCACCGGATGAGCCACCAGCTTGAGCGCCCGGGTGAGCAGCGGATGCACCCCGGCCCGCTCCACCTCGGAGTGCCGGACCCGCGCCCCCACGCGGACCCCTGACTCGGCCGGCTCGATGACGCCCAGCGACGCGAGCCCGTTGATGTCGACCAGATGCTCGGGCGCCGCCAGCCGCATGTTCAGCAGGGGAATGAGACTCTGCCCGCCGGCCAGCACCTTGCCCTTCCCCTGGACCTCGGCGAGCGTTCGCAGCGCCGCGCCGAGGTCTCGCGGCGCGTGGTACTCGAACGGCGGCGGCTTCACCCGGCGTCGCTCCTGGCCGGTTCGGCGGACCGCCCGGCGATCGCCCGCAGCAGGTGGTATCCGCCCAGCACCACGATGGTGCCGAACGCGATGCCCTCCAGGACGAAGTCCCCGCCGATGAAGTGACTCACGGGCCCGATGGCGAGGATGATCCCCGCGCCGGTCGGCACCATGTTGACCGGGTCGGCGAAATCGACCCGGTTCTCGATCCAGATCTTCGCGCCGAGCAAACCGATCATCCCGTACAGGATGACGGTGACGCCCCCCAATACGCCACCAGGCGTGGCCGCGACGAGGGCGCCGAATTTGGGGCACAGCCCGAACAGGATCGCGATGATCCCGGCGATGTAGTAGGCGGCGGTCGAGTAGACCTTGGTCGCCGCCATGACCCCGATGTTCTCGGCGTACGTCGTGGTGGGCGAGCCGCCGACCGCGCTGGTCACCACGGTCGCGGCGCCGTCGGCGATCACCGCCCGCCCCACGTACGGGTCCACGTCGGTCCGCGTCATCTCGCCGACGGCCTTGACGTGCCCGATGTTCTCGGCGATGAGCGCGATGACCGCGGGCAGCACCAGCAGCACGGCGGAGGTCTTGAAGTCGGGGGCGTGGAAGCTCGGCACGCCGAACCAGTCCGCCTTCGCCACGGCGTCGAAGCTGACCCGCTCGTGCGGGAACGCCGTGGCCACGCAGTACGTGCCCTCGACCGGGCAGGGCTTCCCCGCCGCGTCCAGCAGATTGGCGCCGGGCAGCACGGAGGTGATCGGCCCGGTCGTCTTGTCGAGCACCCACGACAGCACGAACCCGGCGACGAGCCCGATCAGCACCCCGATGCGCCCGATGAACCCCTTGAACAGCACGATCACCAGGAACGTGATCAGCATCGTGATGAGCGCCATCCAGTGGTCCTGCGGCCAGTAGACGTCCGCGACCACGAACGCCAGCCCGAACCCGATCAGCATCACCACCGCGCCGGTGACCACGGGCGGGAAGACGCGGTGGATGATCTGCACGCCGAGGAAGTGAATGGCCAGCCCGGCCAGCGCCAGCACCAGCCCGGCGACCAGGATCGCGCCGGTCACGATCGCGTCCGCGCCGGCGGTGTCGCCGCCGGCGGCCGCCCTGATGGCGAACACGCCGCCCACGAAGGACGCGCTGGTGCCCAGGTAACTGGGCACCTTGCCCTTCACGATCAACAGGAACATGATCGTGGCCACGCCCGACATCATCACCGCGACGTTCGGATCCAGGCCCATCACCAGCGGGAAGACGAACGTCGCGCCGAACATCGCGATCACGTGCTGCGCACCGAACCCCACCATTCGGGGCCAGCTCAGCCGCTCGTCGGGCCTGACCACCTCACCAGGCGCCAGGTGCTTGCCGTCACCGTGTTTGGTCCATCCCAAAACCATGAAAGCCCCTTAGTGGCTGGGCCGGCGGCACGTTCCGTTGCGGGCACATTAGGCCCGGCGGGACGCTCCTACACGGGCATGATCTGCCAAATCTGCGCTCACCACCAGTGGAAACCTCGCGCACTCGAGATCGCGCCCGGTGTGAAGGGTTCGGGACAGGCAACAATTCCGGTGCGCGGGCGGTCGTGGACGGCTCCGCCGGGCGCCCTCACCACTGTGGGCGAAGGTCAGGGACGGGAACGGCCGAAGGCCAGCCAGAGGCCGGCCAGCGTCACCATGACGCCGACGCTCAGGCCGAGCGCGGCGTAGGACAGCAGACCCACGATCGCGCCCGCGACGATCGTCCCTGTGGCGCCGCAGACGTTCATCAGCAGGTCGGACAGCCCCTGCACGGAAGGCCGGCGCTCGATCGGGACCGATTCCGTGACCAGGGCGGAACCGGCCACCAGGCCGCACGACCAGCCCAGCCCGAGCAGCACCAGCGCCGCCGTCACCTGCCAGACCCGGTGCCCCGCCGTGCCGGCCAGCGTGGCGGCGGTGAGCAGCAAGGCCATGCCGAGCACCAGCACCGGCACCTTCCCCGCCTTGTCGGCCAGCCAGCCCACGACCGGGGACATCATGTACATGCCCGCGATGTGCAGGCTGATCACGAGACCGATGACGTCCAGGTGCGCGCCGTCGTGGTGGAGTTTGACCGGGGTCATGGACATGACGGACACCATCGCCGTGTGGCTGACCGCGATCATGATCAGCGCGCGGCGGGCCATCGGGGTCGTGCGGAGCGTCTGCCAGGCGGTCCTGATCGTACGCCGGCCGCCGGTGCCGGGATCCTTGTCGCCGTTCAGCTCGCGGGCCAGCGTCAGCGGGTCGGGGCGCAGGAAACCGATGATGACGATCAGCGCCAGGGCGAAGGCCAGCGCCGCGAACGCGAACGGCCCCGCCTTCTCCGTCAGCCCCAGCCGCAGACCGATCTGATCGGCGGGCTTGGCCAGGTTGGGGCCCGCGACGGAGCCGATCGTGGAGGCCCAGACGACCAGGGACAGGTGCCGGGCCGAGCGGCCCTTCGGCGACAGGTCCGTCGCCGCGTAACGCCCGGCCAGGCCACCCGCGCTCCCGCCGCCCACCAGCACCAGCCCGGCCAGCAGCAGCGGCCAGTTATGCAGGTGGATCGCGAGGACGGAGATCACGCAGCCCGTCAGCGCCCCGGCGTACGCCAGCGACAACCCCGCGCGGCGCCCGCCCCTGCTGGAGGCCTTGGCCGTCGGGAGCGCCAGCAGCGCCGCGCCGAGCACGGTGGCCGTCCCCGCGAAGCCGCTGATCACCGTGGACCCCGACAGCTCGTCGACCACGACCGGGCTGAGCGCCAGCCCGACGGCGACGCCCACGCCGCCCACGATCTGCGCCGCGGAGAGCACTCCCAGGGTGCGGCGCTGGATGATCGGGATCCGGTCAGGGGACGAAACAGCGGCTTTCGTGGGGGTGCTGGTCACCTGTGAATTTTCGCATAGCCCTCAACATCACCCCAAAGAGGACCAGCAACCCTTTCCCCGGCAAGGCCGTATGACGTTCCGCAACACTTCAGAGGATGGTGGCCGAATCTCCTCGGGTGATGAGGCCGGGGGTGTCCGGAATCAGGTTGATGCCGAACCAGACCTTGCCGTCCCACTTGCGATGCCTGGACAGGGTCCTGATGGGCTCCTTGCCCTTGGTGTAGGTGACCGGGTCGACCGTGGTCAGCACGCAGCGGTCGCAGCCCTTGGTCACGCGGAAGTCGATCTCGCCGATGCGGATCCGCTTCCACTGATCCTCGGCGAAGGGCGTAGCGACGCCGTCGATCACCACGTTCGGCCGGAACCTGCGCATGGACAGCGGCTCGGGCGCCTCCTCGCCGCGCTCCAAAGCGGTCTCGGTGATCCAGTCATTGAGCCGGGCGAGCGAGGCGCTGGACGTGAGCAGCAGCGGATAGGCGTCGGCCAGGCTCACGCGGTCCTCCGGCCGGCCGTACGCGGGGTCGACCGGGCGGCGGGTCGGGTCGTCGAGCCACTTGAGCCGGACCGGCTGCCCGGCCAGCTCCGACAGCCAGGCCGCCGCGTCCTCGCCGCAGTCGGTGAGCTCCACCGGCGTGCCCCACACGCTGACCGTCGACATCGCGGCGGCGGGGGTGACCCGCAGCGGCTCCGCGTGCGGCCCGGTCAACGTCAGCGTGTCACCGTCGAGCCGGGCGAGGCAGGCCAGCAGCCGGGGCTCCTCGCGAGCAGTCAAGATCTTGCCGTCCGCGTCCGTGATCAGGTAACGCCGGTCGCCCGCCAGCCCCCAGGGCTGCACCTCGGCCTCGTCGACCTCATGTCCTGCGGTGGATTTGACGGGGTAAAAGTGGATGCTCGCCAGTTTCATACGGCAGAAATTATCTCATCGCTTCCGGCCGGTGCCGGTTCCGGTGCCGCCGCGCCCCTGCGCTGGAGGGCCGCGCCGAGGGCCAGCGTGCCGAGGGCGGCCACGCCGATCGCGGCCCCGATCCAGGCGACGGAGGGGTATCCGAGGCCCGCCCCGATGGCCAGCCCGCCCAGCCAGGGGCCGATGGTGATGCCGACGTTGAAGGAGGAGACGTTGACGGCGGCGGCCAGCGTGGGGGCGTTCTTGGCCAGCGCGAAGACCCGGATGTTGAGCGCGGGGTTGGTGGCGAAGCCGAACGCGCCGAGCAGGAAGATCAGCGGTATGGCCACCGCCGGGATGTGAGCGGTCATGGCCAGCGCCGCGGAGCCGGCGATCAGGCCGCCGATCCCGGTGTAGAGGGACAGGAACGGGCGCCGGTCGGCGGTCCTGCCGCCGATCGTGATGCCGATCAGCGTGCCGGCCCCGTAGAGGGCCAGGACGGCGGGGACCCACGCGGAGTCCAGGCCCGTGGTGTCGACGAGCATCACGCTCAGATAGCTGAAGGAGGCCAGGAGCGCGCCGGTGGTCAGCGCGGTCGTGCCGTAGGCGAGCCAGAGCGTGGGGCTGGTCATGGAGCGCAGTTCGGCGGACACCCGGGGCTGGGCCTCGGTCTCCGGCCTGCCGCCGGGGATGGTGGCGAGGATGCCCACGGCGGCGAGCGCCGACATGCCGGCCACCGCCCAGAACGCGGCCCGCCAGCCGAGGTGCTGGCCGATGACCGTGCCGGCGGACAGGCCGATGATGGTGGCGACCGTCAGCCCGCCCGCGATGACGCTCATCGCCTTGCCGCGGGCGCCCGCGGGCACCAGCCCGATCGCAGTGGTCGCGGCCACGGCCCAGAAGCCCGCGTACACGAACGCGCCGACCACCCTGGTGGCGAACAGCATGCCGTAGCTCGACGTCAGCGCCCCCGCGACGTGCGACAGGGCGAAGACCGCCAGGAACGTCAGCAGCGCCGTACGGCGGGGCCAGCGCAGCGTGAGGACGGCCAGCACCGGCGCGCCCACCAGCATCCCCATCGCGAACGCCGAGATCAGCAGCCCCGCGTCCGGCACGGACACCCGCAGGTCGGCGGCCATCTCGGGGAGCAGTCCGGCCAGCATGAGCTCCGAAGTGCCCTGAGCGAATATCGCGAGGCCCAGCATGTAGACCGCCAACGGCATGGCGGACTCCCTTCCAGAGTTTTGGATTGATCAGTACAAAATCAGGGCACGAAAAGGTCAGAAGACGTCCAGCGCGGTTCGCGCGATGGCTTCGAGCGCGGCCCGATCGTGGCCGCCGCGGGCGGCCACACGCAGCCCGCTGACCGTGGCGAAGACGAAGTGCGCCAGCGCGAGCGGGTCCTTGGCCCGGTCGATCTCGCCTCGCGAGCGCCCGGCCTCGATCGCCGAGCGCATGATCTGCAGCCGCCTGTCGTTGTCGCGCCGCAGCAGCTCGGCGATCTCCGGGTCGCGCGGCGCCAGCTCGATCATCGAGTTGATCACCAGGCAGCCGATCGGGTCCTCGGGATCGGGCTCGGCCGCCCACCACAGCACGGTCCGCACCTTCTCCTTGATCGGCAGGTCGCCCTCCATGAGCTCGGCGAGCACGGCGTTGCGCTCGTCCATGTAGCGGCGAAGCGCCTTCTCGAACAGGTCGTGCTTGCTGACGAAGGTGTTGTAGATGCTGCTGCGCCCGAGCCCGGTGGCCGCGCACAGGTCCTGCGTCGAGGTGGCCTCGTAGCCCGCCGTCCAGAACGCGCGCATGGCCGCCTCGACCGCCCGGTCCTCTTCGAACTTCCTCGGCCGTGCCATGCCGAACACGCTAGCACGTTTTGGAACGATCAGTGCAATACGCCTTCCCCGGCGCACCGGGGGGCTTGCCCCTCGCGGGTCAGGTGGTCTGCCGGAAGGTGTCCAGGAACACCTTGCGCGTCTCGGCCTGGTCGTCCCACTTGAGCTCGGGCAGATCGAAGGCGATCTTGAACGCGGTACTGTCGTTGATCGTGACGTACCTGGTCAGCGCGTGCATGGGGACGCCGTTGGGGGTGGTGTAGGTGTACTCCCAGTCGGCCGCCTTCCAGCCGCGGTAGTTCACCTCCTGGAGCTGCACCTGAATGTAGCTCTCCAGGTCGCCGTCGGTCTCCAGCCTGCCGAGCTCGGACAGCCCGCCGTCGGTCTGCGCGGTCACCTGCTCGACCACGATCCGCATGCCGGAGTCCTTCGGCCCGCTGAACGTGGCCTCGCCGCCCGAGGCGGCCAGCTTCCAGTCCGCGGGCACGGCGGCGGAGAAGCCGGCCGCCGTGTGCTCCTTGTAGCCCTTGGGCGCGGCCGAGGGCGGCTGGGGCCGACTCGTGCCGGCGGGCACCGTGGCGGCGAGCGGACTGGGGGTCGCGTCGGGAGAGTCGCCGCCGGCCAGGACGATCATCACGGCGCCGACGACGACGGCCACCGCCACCAGCGCGCCGACGATCGGGAGCAGCCGCGGCCGCCCCTCACGCGTCCAGAAACCGTCGTCCTGTTCCGTCCTCCGCCTGCTCTTGCCCGGACGTGCGCCCCCGCTCGGCAACGTGGCCAGGCGGCTGTGGCCGACGTCGTGCGACAGGTCGCGCGACTGCTCGCGCAGGTCGTCGGCGGAGGCCAGCGGCCACGGCGTCGCGCCGGAGGACGTACGGCTGTCCGTGGTCAGCGGCAGGATCGGCTGGGGGCGCGGGCCGGAGGGGTTGTCCAGATCGTCGTCGATGGAGTTCATCCGGTGCGGCCCCGACGGGAACGCGGTGAACCCGCCCTGCTGGGGGTGCTGGTCGATCCGGTGGCCGCCCGACGGGGCCGACAGCCTGTCGTACGGGTTGGCGTGACTCCCCGACGGACTGGCCAGCGAGTCGTACGGGTTCCCCGACGGACCGGCCAGCGAATCGTACGGGTTGGCGTGGCTCCCCGACGGGCCGGACAAAGCGTCGTACGGGCTCGCGTGGCCCCCCGACGGGCCGGCCAGCGGGTCATACTGCACGCGTACCGGTCCCGAGGGCGTCTCCACGATCCGTGACGGCAGCGGTCCCGACGGCGTGTCCAGCGGCGGCAGCAGCCCGGCGGGCGTCGGGTCGGCCGGGCTGGGCAGCCCCTCCGGCTTGCGAGGCCGGGCCGACCCGTGCGCGCGCAGCACCGCCTCCAGCATCTCGATGACCTGCGTCGCCGTCAGCCGCTCCGCCGGGTTCTTGCGCAGCAGGCCCTCGATCACCGGCGCCAGCGAGCCGGCCCGCTGGGGCGTGATCGGGTCCTGGGTGAGCACCGAGCCGAGCACCGCGACCGGGTCGGGCCCCTCGTACGGCGGCCGCCCCTCGACGGCGGCGTACAGCGTCGCCCCGAACGACCACAGGTCGGCCGCCTGCGTGATCGCCTGCCCGGACAGCCGCTCCGGCGGGATGTACGCGGGCGACCCCATGAGCAGCCCGGTCTGCGTGATGTTCACGTCGCCCTCGATGGCGGCGATGCCGAAGTCGGTCAGCACCACCCGGTCCGAGGTCAAAAGCACGTTGCCCGGCTTGATGTCGCGATGCAGGATCCCGGCGGCGTGCGCGTGCATGACAGCGTCGAGAACCCGGATGCCGATCTCGGCGGCCTGGATCACCGGCAGCGGCCCGCTCTGGCGTACGGCCTGCTCCAGCGACCACGCCCGGACCAGCTCCATCACGATCCACGGGCGGCCGTCCTCCTCGACCACGTCGTGGACGGTCACGATGCCGGGATGGGTCAGCCGCGCGGCCGACCTGGCCTCGCGCAGCATGCGCCGGTGCGCCACCTGCTTGCCCGCGTGGTCGAGCCCGTACGGGAGGATGAGCTCCTTGACCGCCACGTCGCGGTCGAGCAGCACGTCGTGGGCGTGCCACACCATGCCCATGCCGCCCCGGCCGACCGGCGACATGAGGCGGTAGCGCCTGCCGATCAGGCGGCCCTGGTTTTGCGGAGCGCCGCTGGGGGCACCTCTCTCTTGGCCGGAGCCGCTGAGCAAGCGGTCGCCTGCCATGTTCCCGCCCCCATCTCGCCTCATCCGTCACGTGCGTCTATCACGCTACTTGCAGAATATGAGCGTTCGACACGATATCGGCGGTCAATACCTCAAGGGAAGCAGAAGTCCCTTTACAGTGGCCCTGACGTGCGGATATGCCGCCATTCAAATGGATCTTTAAACGGCGTCGGCCAGCGCCAGCAACGCGCTGACGAACGCTTCCGCGGGCGGCTTGACCAGGCCCGCCCCGACCTGTCCCGTTCCGGCGACGCGGCCCGCGATGCCGGTGTTCACCACGGGTAGCAGGCCCGTCCTGGCCACGAGCGTGACGTCGATGCCGACCGGCGTGCCGCGGAAGCCGAGTCCCGGGATCTGGTAGGCGGGGTGCTCGGCGAGCGTGATCTCGTACATGGAGCGGGTGGCGCGCACGGCGTCGGCCACCTCGCCGCCCACGAACCGGACGATGGCCGGGGACGCCGCCATCGCGAACCCGCCGAGGCCCGACGTCTCGGTGATCGTGGAGTCGCCGATGTCGGCATTGGCGTCCTCGGGGCCGTACGAACCGAGGAAGAGCCCGTCGGGCACGCCCGCGGGACCGGTGAACCACCGGCCGCCCAGCCCCGACACCTGGACGCCGAAGTCGGTGCCGTTCCTGGCCATGGCGACGACCATGGACGAGCCGGGGATGTCACGGGCGGCGTCCGTGCTGACCTTGGCCGCGGCCATGCCGGCGTTCAGGAAGAAGTGGTCGTTGCCGTTGATGAAGCGCAGCACCTGCGCGGCGCTCCCGGGGGCGGCCTCCACCACGGCCGGGGCCAGCTCCCGCAGCAGCAGCGAGGTGGCCGCCCGGTTGCGGTTGTGCAGCTCGTCGCCCATCTGCAGCGCCTGCGCGATCAGCGAGCGCAGGTCGATCGGGCCCGTCAGCTCCAGCGTCGCGGCGAGCGCCGGGCCGAGCACCTCGTCCATCCAGCGCAGCCGGTCCAGGACCTCGGGCCCGTACGCGCCGTACCTGAGAACCTTGCCCAGGCCCTCGTTCAGCGAGCAGTAGGCGGTGCCGCCGTGCTCCTCGTCGCGTACCTCGAAAAGCCACATGGACGGGCTCACCACGCCCGCCATCGGGCCGACGGCGGCGTGCTCGTGGCACGGCCGCAGCGCGATCTCGCCCGCCGCCAGCCTGCGCTCGGCGTCGTGCTCGCCGGTGGCAAGGCCCTCGAACAGCATCGCGCCGATCAGCGCGCCGCGCATCGGGCCGGACGCGCGCTCCCAGGTGATCGGCGGCCCGGCGTGCAGGAACGTCCCCTCGGGCAGCACCTCCGCCGCCCGCCGCACCCCCACCAGGTACGGCCGCGCGGACGTCAGCCGGTGTGCGGCCAGCTCGTTGGCGGCCTGCCTGCGCGCGTCGGCGAGCACCTTGGCCAGGGCCTCCGCGGTGGCCTCGAGGGGCGGGCGCCACGTCACCGGGGTCGTCGGGACGGCCTGCGCGGCCAGCGCCTCGTCGAGCAGCCCGGCGCCGACCGTGATGACGCGCGACGGCGCCGTGAGCGGTCCCATCACGATCCCTCCCCGCAGAGGCTCCTGGCGTGCCGGGCGGCCTGGGCGTTGGAGGCGAACACCGCCGCGCCCGCCTCCCGGAAGGCCGCGGCCTGACGGTGGAAATCCTGCGGGTCGCCCATGGTGCCGACGAGGGCGACCACGACGGCCGCGGCGGAGGTGCGGGCGACGGCGGGCGCGAGCGCGGCGGCGGGGTCGGGGTCGGCGCCGTGGCCGAGCACGACGTCCATCAGCACCACGTCCGCCTCGCCGGCGCGGGCCAGCGCCTCCATGCGCAGCGTCGGGTCGATCATCGGGTGCGCCCTTCCCCTGGTGTAGACGTCGTCCCCGTAGTCGACGAAGTCGCCCCGGCCGGCGACCGCCGCGGCCTCCATGCTGAGCGTCCCCCCGGCGTAGATCCCCTTGAGCGTCTCCCCCGGGGCCCGCCGGGGCGTGCCCGGCCAGGACGGCCACTCCGGCACGGGCTTCCCGAGCGCGCGCAGCGCCTGCTCCGCCGCCTGCGTGAGATCCGCGGCATCCGATGCGCCCGAGTCCGGCGCGGCGAGCAGGGCCCGCACCACCGGCGTCCGCAGCGCGGCCACGGCCTCCTGTACGGCCCGCGCCACCTCCGGGTCCGGCGGCTTGGAGATGAGCACGATCAGCTCGGTGGCCGGGTCCTCGTCCAGCAGGCGCAGCGCACGGAGCGTCGACAGGCCGCCGACCTCGGCCGACAGGTCCCTGCCGCCCACACCCAGGATGTGGCTGACGCCGGTGCCCGCCCAGTCGAGCAGCGACGTCACCTGCTGGGCGCCGGTGCCCGACGCGGCCACCACGCCGACGGGGCCGGGGGTGAGGACGTTCGCGAAGCCCAGTCCTACGCCGCCGAGAGCGGCGGTGCCGCAGTCCGGGCCCATGACGAGCACGTCCCGCTCCTCCGCCAGCTCCTTCAGCCGCCGCTCCCGCGCGACGGTGACGCCGTCGCTGAAGATCATGACGGGCAGCCCGGCCTCGATGGCGTCGTACGCCTCGCAGAAGGCGTGCTCCCCGGGGACGGAGACCAGGACGAGCCCGGCCGGGGCCCGGGCGGCCGCCGCACGCGTGGTCAGCGGGGGCTGCTCCGACGCGGTCCCGGGCTGCTGGAGCGTAGTGAGCTGCCGGTCGGCCTCGGCGACGGCCGCCTGCGTGTCGCCGGCGCGCACGGCGATCAGCAGGTCGCCCGGGCCCGCCTCCGGGACGGCGAAACCCAGATCCTTGATGATGGCGACGTTGAGCTCCGTCCCCATGGCCACCATGGCCGCCTCGACGCCCGGCGTCGCGGTCAGCGCCCGGCTCACCCGCATGAGCTGGACCGAGTCGTAGTACGCCCCCTTGCGGACCAGCACCGCCTCCGCGCTCACCGCGGCCCGCCCAGCGCGAGGACCGCGGTGACGCCGATGGCGATGCCCTGGGCGAGGTCGGCGCCCGAGGTGTGGCCCAGGCGGTGCAGCCGGCGCAGGGCCGGTTCGAGCGCCTGCCGGCCGGTGACGCCGCGCAGCACCGCGGTCACCTCGGGGCTCGCCTCGCCCCTGGCCGCGCAGTGCAGCAGCGTGGCCGACAGCGGCGTCGTACGGGTGCGCGCGTCGAACGTGACGGCCGGCGCCAGCCAGTCGGCCAGCCAGACCGCCCGCTCCGCGCCCGCCGCCGCGCCCAGGTGCCGCAACGTCACCAGCAACCCCGCCAGCACGTCGTCGCCGCTCGGGGTGAGCCCCGGCCCGAGGCCGACGAGCTGCTCGGCCGCCGTGACGGCCCCCAGCAGCCAGCCTTCCGCGCAACTGCTCGCGAGCGAGGCCACCGCGCCGTTGCCCGCCAGCCCCGGCCCAGGCCCCGGCTCCCCGGGAAGCATCAGCTGCGCGGCGGCCTGCGCCAGGCGGGGCAGGTCGACCTGGCCGAGCGGCGGGGCGGGGTCCCACCAGCGGCGCACGCGCAGACTCAGCGGGCCCAGGTCGATCGAGCGGTCGCCGACCGCCGCCTCGTCACCCACCGTGACGTGCGGCAGCGGCGTGGCCAGCAGCACCGAGTTGGGCAGCCGGGTGGCCTCGCCGGTGATGACGGCGATCACCGAAGGCTCCAGATCGGTCCTGACCTCGAGGTACACCCCCGCAGGAAAGGCCGCCAGCACGCGGGCGGGACGGCGCGGCGACTCCAGGACGGGGCGTACCGCCGCGCTGGCCGCACCCGTGACATGGATGCGGGTACGCCTCGCGTGAGTACTGACCGTCACCAGACCTCCCAACCGACCCTGGACCTGACCGTAGAACGGGCCGGGAACCCTCCGTACGGATAAATTTGCCAACAGTCAGCGGGAAGGTTGGCTCTTCCTGACAGAGCCCTTCCCGGGTCACAATCTCCCCATGGAGCCCCCCGTCCGTCTCGCCAGCACCGGAACGATCATTCACGGTGTGTCCGTAGGAGAGGTGCTCGGCGTGTCGACCCTGGCGGAGGCCAGGCTCATCGCCGGGGAGAGCGGGCTGTCCCGCATCGTGCAGCGGCTCAACGTCATGGAAGTGCCCGACATCCTCGCCTGGGTCAAGCCGCACGAGCTCCTGCTCACCACCGGCTACCCGCTGCGCAACACGCCCCAGTCACTCGGCCGGCTGGTGGCCGACCTGGACGAGCGCGGGCTGGCCGCGCTGGGGATCAAACTCGGCCGATACGTCGACGAGCTGCCCGGCGAGATGGTCGAGCAGGCCGACCGGCTCGGCTTCCCGCTCATCCTGCTGCCGAACGACGTCGGCTTCGACGACATTCTCAACCAGGTGCTGACGGACATCCTCAACCGTCAGGCCGCGGTGCTCGCCCGCGCCGAGGAGGCGCACCGGGCGCTGGTCCAGGTCGTGCTGGCCGGCGGCGGGCTCAACGAGGTCGCCGCCGAGGTGGCGCAACTGCTCGACGTGTCGGTCGCGGCCGTGGACGGCTCAGGACACGTGCTGGCCACCGCGGGGCCCGCCGACCACGTCACCGTGCTGCGCGAGTCGATCTCCCGCGAGGGCCCGCCCACCTCGACGGGCCGCCCGTCCCCCAAGGGGCGGGCGTTCGCCTCGGTGCCCGTGCTGGCCGGCGGGCACCACCACGGCAGGATCGTCGCCTACAGCGCGTCGGGGGAGATCAGGGACAGCGACGTCGGCATACTCGAACGCGCCGCCACGGTCGCCGCGCTCGTCGTCACCCGGCAGGAGGCGGTCAACGCCGTCGAGAGCAAATACCGCGCCGACTTCCTGCGTGACGTGCTCACCGGGCGGGCCGGCACGGCCGAGCGGATCACGGCCAGGGCCAAGGCATTCGGGTGGGACCTGGCGCGCCCGGCGACCGTGCTGGTGGCCGAGCTCGACCCGGACGGCGACGAGCGCAGCGCGCAGGACCGTCTCGTCTCCTGCTGGACGGCGGCGATCAGGCGGCACGACCCGCGCGGGGCCGTGGCGGGGTTCTCACATGAGGTGGTGGCCGTGGTCGACGCCGCGATCGACGCCGCCCGCGTGGCCAAGGACGCGGCTTCGGCGTTCGCCGACGTGCCGCCCGCGACGTTCTCGACCGGCACGTCCCGGCCGAGCCCGGGGGCGGAGACGCTGCCGGAGGCGTACTCGCAGGCGTTGAAGGCGGCCAGGGTGGGCCGCCAGCTGCACGGGCCCGGCGCGGTCGCCCACTTCGACCAGCTCGGCGTCTACCGGCTGCTGTCGCTGGTCAACGACACCGACGAGCTGCACGCGTTCGTACGCGAGACGCTCGGCCCGCTGGCCTCCGACGTCGACGCCGAGAACGCCGACCTCAGGCGCACCCTGCAGGTGCTGCTGGAGACGAACCTCAACGTGGCGGAGACGGCCAGGCGGCTGCACTTCCACTACAACACGCTGCGCTACCGCATCGGCAAGCTGGAGCGGCTGCTCGGCAACTTCACCGACGACCCGCACCTGAGGCTCAACCTGACCCTGGCCCTGCACGTGCTGCGGATGCGGGGGATTTAGGGTAAGGGTTCGTGGACCTGGACTTCGAACTGCGCTCCGACTACATCCCGCTGTGCGACCTGCTGAAATACTGCGGGATCACCGAAACGGGCGGCTTGGCCAAGCACCTGATCGCCGAAGGCATGGTGCACGTGGACGGCGAGGTGGAACTGCGCAAGAGGGCCAAGATCCGGTCGGGCCAGGTGGTCAGCGGCGAAGGGTTCACCATCCACGTGGCTTAGCGCAGCGGCCGGGCGTTCACTTGGCGTCGGCGTAGCAGGCGACCGCCACCGCCTCCATCGGGAACCGTACCGGCGTCTGCCCGAACAGCAGCCTGCTGGCCTCGGCCGCCGCCGCCGACACGGCCGCCATCACCTCCTCGGCCTGCTCGATCGGGCAGTGCACCATCACCTCGTCATGCTGGAAGAACACCAGCCGGGCAGGCTCGGGCAGCCGCCCGCGCAGCACCGCCAGCAGCGCGAGCGCCCACTCCGCGGCCGTGCCCTGCACCACGAAGTTGCGGGTGAACCGCCCCCTGTCCCGGGCCGCGCGCCCGCCCTCGGGACCCGACACCAGCTCCTTCCACCGGGACGAGGGCGGCGGGCTGGTGCGCCCGAGCCAGGACCGCACCAGCCGGCCCTCCTCCCCCGCCTTGGCCGCGTCCTCGACGAACTGGTAGGCCTTCGGGAACCGCTGCCGCATCACCGCCAGCAGCTTGGACGCGTCGCCGCTGGTGCCGCCGTACATGGCCGACAGCATCGCGATCTTGGCGTGGTCCCGCTGCCCGCCGAACGACTGCGCCAGCGCCGAATACAGGTCGATCTCGCCGGCCGCCCTGGCCAGCCCCACGTCCCCGGCCATCGCGGCCAGCACCCTGGGCTCCAGCTGCGCGGCGTCGGCGACGATCAGCACCCGGCCGTCGTCGGCCATCACCACCCGCCGCATGACCTTGGGGATCTGCAGCGCCCCGCCCCCGTTGGTGGCCCACCGCCCGGACACGACGCCGCCCACCACGTATTCGGGCCGGAACCTGCCGTCCCGCACCCACTGGTCGGCCCACGCCCATCCGTGGGCGCTGAACAGCCGGGCCAGCTCTTTGTACGCCAGCAGCGGCGCCACCGCCGGATGGTCGATCTGCTTGAGCTCCCCCGACCGAGTGGTCTTCAACGCCACCCCGGCCCCTTTGAACGCCTTGACGAGCTGCTGCACCGAGTCGGGGTTGACCGGATGCCCGAACGCCGCCGCCACCTCGCCGGCCAGCGCCTGCAGCTTCGCGGGCCGCATGCCGTGCACCGGCCGCGGCCCGAGCAGCTCGGTCAGCAGCGCGTCGTGCACGTCCCTGCGCCACGGCATGCCCTCGTGCGACATCTCGGCCGCGACGAGCGCCCCCGCCGACTCGGCCGCCACCAGCAGCCGGAACCGGCCCGGCTCCGGCAGCGCCTCGATCCGCCGCAGCTGGTCCGCCAGCACCTCGGCCACCGCCTCCGCGCTGAGCGGCTCCGGAGCGAACAGCGTGCCGGGGGCGTGGGGGTGCTCCTCGGGCACCGGAAGCCCGTGCAGCCGGGCGTGCGCGGCGCGGGCCGAGCGGCTCTCGCCGTAGCGGCCGTCGTAGGCCAGCAGCAGGCCCTCGGTGAGCGCGATGTCGTGGCAGCGCGCGACCCGCACGCCCGCGCGCAGCAGCGGCGGATAGTCCTCCCGCGTGTCGGCCCACACCCATCGCGGCCGCTCGGCGGCCTCGATCTCGTGTGCGGCCCGCGCCAGGTCGGCGGGACGCCGGACAGCGCCCCCGACCGGGAGCACCGTCTCTCCGGCGACCACGACATGCACATCGTCAAGGGTGCCAAACGGCTACGACAAACTGATCCGCACCTCGTCCTCCACCGGGGGCTCCACCTCCTGCGCCAGGCAGCCCGTGGCGGCGAAGCACCGCAGCGTCAGCTCCTCCGGCGTGACCGACGCGTGCAGGAACTGCTTGAAGAACGGTGGCGTGTCCCAGTCGGACAATTCCGACAGGTAGCGGTGGAACACCCTGTCCACCGGCAGCCGGAACGGCCACGGCCAGGCCCCCAGCAGCCGTGCCGCCCACCGCATCCTGCGCGTGATCTTCACCGTCCCTTCCGGCGTCCTGACCGGCTCGTTCTTGATGTGCTCCGACATGATGCACAGCGCCTCGTCGGGCGTGAGGCAGAGCCACTTCATCCGCAGCCTGCGGGCGTAGAGCTGGCTGTAGAACGACAGCGAGTCGCCGCGCAGCGGATAGCACTTGAAGGCGTCCTCGTGCACGCCCCCCACGCCGACCCGGCCGATGGTGTGCGTGGCGTGCATGAACGCGCCGCCGCCGCCCGACACGATGTACTGGATCACCCGGTCGCCCACCTTGACCGGATAACGCTGGTAGTTGTGCACGTCTCCGCCGATGGCCGCGACATACCGGTGCGCCGGATCCCGCACGATGTCGTCGATCGTGCCGCCTTCCTCCAGCGGCGACGGCTTGTAGGCGTTGGCGGTGTAGATCGGCTTGCCGGTCACCAGGATCTTCGGCCGGGGATCGAGCGAGACGCGGCGCAGCCACGCGGTCTGCGCCTTGTCGATCACGTTCCTGATGCCGGTGTCCACCCCCACGACGAGCAGGCTGTCGCTCTCGATCATCCAGTACGGCCCCGGCTGCGTGGCCTGCTGCGACGGCTTGCCGCGGAGGGAACGCGCCTCGGCCAGCCGCGCCTCGTCGATCGTCTCGGGCTTGCGCCACAGCAGCCCGCGCAGCCCGCGGTCCGGCTTGGGCTTGAGCGCCGGCGCGTCGCAGAAGACCCGCATGAACCCGCCGAGCCCGTCGTACCAGTCGTGGTTGCCGGGGATGGCATAGATGGGAGCGTCGTAGTCCTTGTACGGGCGGAAGAATTTGTCGCCGTACTCGTTGCCCGATCCGGTCGGATAGATCACGTCGCTGGCGACGATGGCGAACGATGTCCCTTCGCCCACTTTGAGCATCCCGGGAACGACGGCGTACTGGGAGGCGTCGCCCTCGCCGGTATCGCCCAGGAGAAGGAAACTGAAATTTCCCCCAACGGACGGCTTGATACGAAATTCCGGGTCAATCCCTCGCGCTTCCTGAGCCGCCACCCACCGCGTCCTGACCTCTCCCGAGGGATCGCCGAACAGCCCGGCGAGGATCTCGTTGCGGGATCGCCATAGCGTGCCCAAATTCAACCAGGAAAATCCGCGCTTATCTGGCCTGAGCTGGGCGAACGTTCCGATCTGCGAACAGGACCACCCCGCGCCCGCCTGTGACACCCGTGAAGAAAGCTGCTTTGCGCGCTCGGCCGCGACTTCCACCATGACCACATCTTTACCGTGATCTACCATTCGCGCACACTGAACTCTCCGTACTGCAGAGAACACAGATGGTTCACAATGGTGTAGCCTCACCCCCCAAGCAAGCGGTTGGGACCGCCACAAAGGAGGCTCCCATGACGCGTAACGGCCCGGACGACGCGACCCGGGAAGGCACTTCAGAGGTGGATGCCATCGAGGGCCTGCTCGCTTATGCGCAGACCCGGCCGCGATGGGGCGGCGCGGCGCTCAATACCGTGAGCGAGGCCATCGCGAGGAGCCGCGCCCTGGTCAGGGAGTCTCCCGAGAAGCACACGGCGCTGCTGGCACGCTGCCTGCGCACCGCGGCCCAGTTACTCCTCAGGCGCGGCCGGCCCACGGAGGCGCTGCCGCTGGCCCAGGAGGCGGTGGCGCTCACCCGCGCGATCGGCGGCGGGCCGCTGGTGGTCTCGCTGACCTGCCTGGCGGCCGCGCTGGAGGACCTCCACCAGTATGGCGAGGCCGCCATGATGCTGGCCGAGGCCGACAAGATCACTCCGCCGGAGGAATGAGCACGCCGGGGTTGAGTATCCCGGCTGGTGAAGTAGAGCGAGGCGCCGGTCTCGTACACGTGCGAGATGTGGCACATGATCAGCGGAGCCGGAGCCTGCCCGAGCGCGCCGAGCAGGGCCAGGCGCACCGCGTCGTAGAGCCGGGGCAGGTTCGCCCAGAAGCCGGCCGTCTCCAGCGTCTCGACGGTGGCCCCGGCCGCGAGCAGGGAGTCGCGCAGGTACGGGGCGGAATAGCGGCCCCGCTCCCACGCCGCGCCCGGCGCCTCGCCCAGGGGTTCCCCGCCCGTCCGCGCCAGCACGGCGGAGGCGGCGGCCCGCCGCTCCCCCACGGAGGCGCCCTCGTAGCCGGCGATCGCCAGGCAGCCGGAGTCGCCGCCGCCGATCGCCTCCGGCTTGGCCAGGCCGATCATGGTCTCCGTCTCGTCCGACAACCTCAACACGGTGGGCAGCGGCCCTTCCTGGGCGAGCGCCCGCAAAGCGGCCGAGCCCGCGGCGAACGACGCGAACCGCCACCCCTCGTACCGGCGCTCGGCGGGGGCGCGGCGCACGCGCAGCCGCAGCGACGTGATGACGCCGAAGACGCCTTCCGAGCCGAGGACGAGCTGGCGCAGGTCGGGCCCGGCCGCCGACTTGGGGGCGCGGCCGAGGTCCAGGGTGCCCGACGGCGTGGCCACGGTCAGGCCTGCGACCATGTCGTCGAAGCGGCCGTATCCGGCGGAGGCCTGGCCGCTGGAGCGGGCCGCGGCGAAGCCGCCGAGCGTGGCGTACTCGAAGGACTGCGGGAAGTGCCCCAGCGTCAATCCGTGCCCGGCGAGCAGCCGCTCGGCGTCGGGGGCCCGCACGCCCGGCTCGAAGTCGGCCACCATCGACTCGGCGTCCACCGACCGCAGCCGGTCCAGCCGGCCCAGGTCCAGCGCGATCACGCCGGCGAAGCCCGCGCTCAGGGCCGCGAGCCCGCCCACCACCGAGGTGCCGCCACCGAACGGCACGACCGCGATCCGCTCGCGCGTGCACAGCCGCAGCAGCTCTTCGACCTCCTCGTGCGAGCCGGGCAGCACCACCGCGTCGGGCGCGTCCGAGCCGTCTCCGGCGCGCATGCGCAGCAGGTCGGGGGTCGACTTGCCGCGCGTGTGCCGGACGCGGGCCTCGTGCGTGGTCAGCACGTGCTCCGCGGCCACGACGCCGGCGAGCTCCTGGAGCAGCGGTGGCGGCAGCGCCACCGGCGGCAGCCGCACCGACTCCAGCGTGGCGGCGGGCGCCCGCGGCGGGCGCACGCCCAGGAGGTCGTGCAGCAGCTCGCGGACCTTCTCGGGCAGCTCGCGGCTCTTGGCGGGGTCGCCCCAGCCCGACCACAGCATCGGTTCTCTCGGCACGCTTACACTGTGACACATGACGTCGATTCGTCACAATGAGGGCGTTCTGGACGCAGCTCGCGATTGCCTGCTCGCCTACGGGGTACGCAGGACGACGCTCACCGACGTGGCACGCCGGGCGGGCGTGTCGCGGATGACGATCTACCGCCACTGGCCCGACGTTCGCTCCCTGGTCGCCGACCTGATGACCAGGGAGTGGCTACGCGTCGTCGCCGCGCTGGACCTGTCGGACCCGGTACGCGCGGTCGTGGCCGGCGTACGGGGGCTGCGCGGGCACCCGCTGTGGCGGAAGATCGTGGAAGCGGATCCCGAGCTGCTCATGCCCTACCTGCTCGACCGGCGGGGCGCCACCCAGGACGCCGTCCTGGAACTGCTGGAGCGGGCCGTCGGCGATCCGCGCAAGGCCAGGGCGGTGCTGCTGGTGGCGCAGTCGTTCCTGGTGTCGGCGCCCACCATGCTCGACCCCGTGACGCTGGACGAGCTCGACGCCGAGCTCGCCGCCCTGCTGGAGGCCTACCTTGAATAGCTCACTCAACGCCCGCAGACGATCCCGCGAGCTGCGCGAGGTCGCCGAGGAACGCGTGGACGTGCTGGTGGTCGGGCTTGGCGCGACCGGCGCGGGCGCCGCTCTGGACGCCGCCTCGCGTGGGCTGAGCGTGGCCGCGATCGACGCCCACGACCTGGCGTTCGGGACGTCCAGGTGGAGCTCCAAGCTGATCCACGGCGGTCTGCGCTACCTGGCCAGAGGGCAGGTGAACGTCGCCTACGAGAGCGCGGTCGAGCGCGGGATCCTGCTCCGCACCACGGCGCCGCACCTGGTCAAGGCGCATCCGTACATGCTGCCGCTGACCCCGGCGATCTCCCGGCGGCAGGCGGCGACGGTGATGGCCGGCTACCGGCTCGGCGACGCCCTACGGGCCGCCGCGCGCACGCCGCGCCGCCTGCTGCCGGGCCCCGCGCGCCTGAACGCGGCGCGAGCGCACACGCTCGCGCCCGTGCTGAACGAGGACGGCCTGCGCGGCGCGTTGCTGTCGTGGGACGGCCGGCTGCTCGACGACGCCCGGCTGGTGGTGGCGATCGCCAGGACGGCCGCCGCGCACGGCGCCCGCGTGCTGACCCGCTGCCGCGCCCTGCGGCTCTCGGACGAGGGGGCCGCGGTACGCGACGAGCTGACGGGCGAGGAGTTCACCATCCGCGCCAGGGCGGTGATCAACGCCACCGGCGTGTGGGCGGGCTCGCTGGATCCCCAGGTCGAGCTGCGCCCATCGCGCGGCACGCACCTCGTGCTGCGGCCCGGGACGCTGCCGGGGCTGATCGCCGGCATGCACGTGCCCGTCCCGGGAGAGCGCAACCGGTTCGCGCTCGTGCTGCCCCAGCGCGACGGCCGCGTGTACGTCGGCCTCACGGACGAACCCGTGGACGGGCCGGTGCCGGACGTCCCCGAAGTGCCCGAGGAGGACGTCAGAGCGCTCCTGGAGGTGCTGAACGGGGTTGTCGGGACTCCGGTGACCAGAGAGGCGGTCGCGGGCGCGTACGCGGGCCTCAGGCCGCTCCTGGCGGGTGACGGGCGGACGGCCGACCTGTCTCGCAGGCACGCGGTGCTCTCCGAGGGAGGTCTCGTCACGGTGGTCGGCGGCAAGCTCACGACATATCGGCGCATGGCCGAGGACGCGGTGGATCGAGCGGTCTCGTCGAGGAACCTCCCGGCAGGGCGGTGCCGCACCCGGAAGATCCCGCTCGTGGGCGCGGGCCCGCAGCCGTCCGGGGTGCCCGCGCGCCTGGCCGAGCGGTACGGCGGCGAGGCCGAGGCCGTGCACGAGCTCGTCAAGGCGCACCCGGAGGAGGTCGGGCTCGGGATCACCAAGGGCGAGCTGCTCTGGTCGGTCCGCCACGAAGGCGCGCTCGACGAGGGCGACCTGCTGGACAGGCGGACCAGGATCGGCCTGGTCAGACAGGACAGGGACCGCGCTCTGGCCACGACACGTGACGTATTGGAGCGAAGCAGCCAGCTCTGACCCGTTCCATCGGCTAGGTTAGGCTTACCTAATTCGATGGCGAAGGGGGAGAGAGGCGTTGGCGAGGGGCTGCGAGCATCCTGTCGGATGTCACACCGGGGAGGTGCCCACGCTGGCCAGCGCCACCGTGGGGGCACGGCTCTGGCTGCTCATCGAATACACCGGCGCCTGGCCGTCACACCTGGAAAGCTTCGAACTTCCTGAAAAAATCTCCGAACTCGTCCGCCGCGCGCTCGAACGCGGTATCAGGCCCCAGCTGATCCGCCGCCCCGGAAAGCGGACCCGCCCGCCGGAGCAGGGCATCCGTGTGCTACTGGGCTACGCCGCCGGGGAGCGCCCCTGGCTGGCGAGCTGCGTCATCGCAGGTCCTGACGATCTTGACCTGGACTCGCTGGTGACCGGAGTGGTCCCGGAGTCCTGCATACTTGAAGACGAGCCGGTATTTCTGGTCTGCACGCACGCCAAGCGCAATGTGTGCTGCGCCCGCATTGGACTACCCCTCGCTCGATCGCTGGCCGAATCTCTGCCGGACAGAGTGTGGGAAACGTCACACGTTGGTGGCGATCGTTACGCCGCCAACCTCGTGTGCTTGCCACACGGAATTTTCTACGGCAGCATGTCTCAGGCTGCTGCACTGGCAGCGGCTAACGCGTACCGGTCGGGCGAGGTCATCCTCGACCGCTACCGGGGACGCGCAGGCATCCCTGAGCCATTGCAAGCCGTCGAGCACTTCGCCCGAGCCCATACGGGAGAGTGCTCCGTCGGCGCGGTGGCCGTGGAATCCTCCAGGTCGGACGGCGACGTCACCGAAGCCATCGTGCGCTGCGGCGACGTCCGGTTCCAGGTTGTGGTTGAGCCATCGGCGTTCCAAGCGCCGTGTGGTACGGCTTGCGCCGAGACGATCACCACCTACCGGCTGGTTTCGCTGGACAGGCTCACGCCTGTGCGGTATGCCACGCCCGCCCTCGCCTGAACAGGGAACATCACGGCCCGACGTTGCGTTGGAACAGTGACGCCAAAAGCGTCCAATGCGGCTCAAACACCGAAATACCTCTCACGAAGGTGGTTTTCTCATGTCTCAGGTACGTCGGCAGCTCGCCCGCCCGCGCCCCAGCTGGGGTTGGCAGGATGATGCCGCGTGCCGGGGTGAGGACCTCGTGCTCTTCTTCGGCCCCGATGGGGAGCGGCAGCCCGAGCGTGACGTACGTGAGCGGAAGGCCAAGGCGATCTGCGCCCAGTGCCCCGTCCGCAACGAGTGCCTTGACTACGCGCTGTCCCGGCCCGAGAAGTACGGCACGTGGGGCGGTCTCAACGAGGACGAGCGCGCTTCCGAGCGTCGCCGTCGTATGCGCCGCGCGGCCAGCGCCGGCATCACCGCCGCCTGACACCCCCGGCAGCTCAGCGAACATGCATGATCAAGCAGTTGTCCCGATGAACCAGAGCCGGGCCCTCCATGCCCAGGCTCTGGCGAACCCGGTCGGGACAACTGCCTGATCAAGCTCTGATCCCCCGCACCGGTCGCTCGACATCCAGCCGTCATCGCCCGTTGCCGTATGTTCGGGATCCCGTCATGTGGTCACCCTAGGGTGCCGCCATGAAACGCATCGCCATCCTGATGTGCGCCGGCGCGACCCTGCTGTCTCTGGCAGCTCCCGCCGCCGCCGACCCCGGTCCCACCGGCTCGCAGCCCGGCTTCGGGCAGGCCACGCTCACCGGGTTCGCCTCGCTTCCCGCGCAGACCTTCGTCCCCGGTAGCGAGCCGTCGGGATCATCACTGGGCACCGCTCCCATCAACGGGGTCACCCCGCCCTTCCCCGGCCAGCCCGTGCAGGGCTTCAGCGGCATCGTCCGCCGCCACGACGGGACCTTCGACGTCCTGTCCGACAACGGCTTCGGCAACAAGGCCAACAGCGCCGACTTCCTGCTGCGCGTCCACCGGGTCAAGCCCGACTTCCGGACGAAGTCCGTACAGGTGCTCGGCGGGTTCAACCTGACCGACCCGAAGGGCCTGGTGCCGTTCCCGCTCACCCGGCAGGATCGCACCCTCACCGGCGCCGACTTCGACGTCGAGTCGATCGTGCGCACGGTGGACGGCACGTACTGGGTAGGCGACGAGTTCGGCCCCTTCCTGCTGCACTTCGACCGCAAGGGCCGGCTGATGGAGGCGCCGATCGAGCTGCCCGGCGTCCGGGCGCCCGAGAATCCCCATCTGAACGGCGCCCATCCCAACCTCGGCGGCAGCAAGGGCTTCGAAGGCATGGCCAGGTCCGTGACAGGCCGCCGCCTCTACCCGCTGCTCGAGGGCACGGTGGCCGGCGACCCGGCGGGGACGCTGCGGATGTACGAGTTCGATCTGCGCGAGCGGGCCTATACCGGGCGGCGGTGGGCGTACAAGCTGGACGCGCCCGCCCACGCCATCGGCGACGCGATCGCGGTCGACGAGAACCGCTTCCTGATCATCGAGCGGGACAACCTGCAGGGCGACGCCGCCCAGGTCAAGCGCATCTACATGGCGGACATGCGGGACCGCGACGGCGACGGCGCGCTCGACAAGACCCTGGTGGCCGACCTGCTCGACATCGCCGACCCGCGCGGCCTGGGCGGCACGCCGGGGACGTTCAGGTTCCCGTTCCAGACGATCGAGGACGTCGTCATCCTCGACGACCGCACGCTGGGCGTGCTGGACGACAACAACTTCCCCTTCTCCAACGGCCGCACCCCGGGCAAGCCGGACGACAACGAGTTCATCACCATCCGCCTCACCCGCGGCCTCCAGGCCGATCCTCGGGTCTACCCGTAGTCGGGGCGGCGGCGATGGGGCGTCCCATCGCCGCCGTATCCTGACAAGTTGATCATCGGCTCGCCGAACGGCTCCCACTCGATGACGACCGCGTCCAGGTCCGCCTGGCTTTTGGGCACCCGGCGTACCAGCGGCACGATCCCGGCGACCGGCCGCCCGGCCAGTTCGCGCCCGCGCTCGGTGACGTAGGGGGCGACCACCCGGTAGGGGTCGTGCAGGAGGTACTGCGGCGCGAGATCGTGCGGATGCGCCTTCGCCCGGGCCTCGGCGGCGATCGCGGCGTACAGCGCGAGCAGGGTGAAGATCATCCTTAATCGCATGGGCGGGGATTGCACGCGGGTAAAGTGCCTGCCATGCCGTTTCCTGAGCCCTCCCCCGTGACCGCCGACGACCTCGGCGAAGCCGTCCGGCTGGCCCTCGCCACCCTGCGGGAGGCGCCCGCGTCCGGCTGGGAGCACAAGGCCGGCTCGCTGGAGTGGACCTGCTGGGAGACCGCCGAGCATCTCGGCGACGACCTGTTCGCCTACGCCGCCCAGCTCGGGGTCCGGACGCCGCCGCTGGACGGCTACGTCCCGTTCGCTCTGGAGAGCCGCAGGCCGGGAGGCCCCGTGGAGACCATCCGCGCCCAGCCGGCGGCCGGACCCGGCGGGTTGCTGCAGGTGCTGGAGGCGTGCGGCGCGCTGCTCGTCGCGATGGTACGCACGACGCCGCCCGAGGTCCGCGCCCACCATGGCTTCGGCGCGTCCGATCCGGAGGGTTTCGCCGCGATGGGGATCGTGGAGACGCTCGTGCACACCCACGACCTGGCCGAGGGCCTCGGCCTTGCGTGGACACCGCCGGCGGACCTGTGCGCGCGGGTGCTGGCCCGGCTGTTCCCCGACGCGCCGCGGGAGACCGACCCGTGGGCGACCCTGCTGTGGGCCACCGGACGCGCCGAGCTTCCCGGCCGCCCGCGCCTGACGAGCTGGCGCTGGTACAGCGCGCCCCGGCCATAACGGGCTCCGGCGGGGTGACCGAAACACGTCGCCGGCTCGACCGAAATCCGGGTTCGCCCGGCTACCGGGTTCGCCCGGCTACCGGGGCCGCGCGTCAGACGATGAGGTCGTCGAATTCGCCATCCTTGGCCCCCAGGACGAACGCGGTGATCTCGGCCTGGGTGTAGACCAGTGCCGGCCCTTCGGGAAAGCGTGAGTTACGCATGGCGATCTCCCCCGTGGGCAGGCTCGCGACCTCCACGCAGTTGCCGTTGGGGTTGCTCCTCTTGCTCTTGCGCCAGACGACGGGAAGGCGGCCGGCGGGGGTTCCGTTCCGGAACTCGTGCATGGGGGCAGCTCCTCGCGATCTTACGAATGCACGTGCATCCGCGTTTGCGAGCTGACAATACGGCAGCACGATGATCTCCATATACCGGACGACCAAAAATCCTGGTATGGAGTCGATCACAGGAAGATCAATCATTCATCCTGAGATGAGGCGTTCCAGGAAGCGCCTGGTCTCCTTGGGCTTCTCCGCCTGGATGCTGAGCCGGTCCATGACCTGGAGGTAATGGTCGGAGTCTGCGGGTTTGTCCAGGTAGAGGGCGCTGGTGAGCTGCTCCATGTAGACCACGTCGGGCAGCTCCCGCTCGGGGAAGCGCAGGATGCTGAAGGAGCCGCCGGCCGCCGCATGGCCGCCCCGGTCGAACGGCATGATCTGCACGGTGACGTTGCGCTCGGCCGTGACGTCCAGCAGATGGGCGATCTGCTCGCGCATGATCTCCGGCCCCCCGAGCGTGCGGCGCACGACTGCCTCGTCGATCACCGACCAGAGCGTGAGCCCGCTCTCGAGCCGCTTCTGCCGGGTCGTGCGCAGGGCGACGCGCCGGTCGAGCTCCGCCTTCGTGGCCTTCTCGTGGCCCAGCGCGATGACGGCCCTGGCGTAGCCGGGGGTCTGCAGCAGGCCGGGCACGAACTGGTTCTCGTAGGACCGGATGCTGGCCGCCGCCCCCTCCAGGCCGATGTAGACCTCGAACCAGGAGGGCAGCACGTCGCCGTACTTGTGCCACCAGCCTGGGGCGTTGGCTTGCCTGGCCAGGTCGAGGAGCGGCTCGCGCTCGGCCGGGTCCGTGACGCCGTACAGGGTCAGCAGGTCGGCCACGTCACGCTGCTTGAAGCTGACCTGGCCGAGCTCCAATCTGCTGATCTTGGCGTGAGATGCGCGAATCGAGTACCCCGCGTCCTCGCGCGAGATACCCTTCTCCGTGCGGAGCCTACGCAGTTGGGTCCCCAGCAGGATCCGCAGCACGGTCGGGCTTCCCGGCGCATGACTGAGCAGCTTCCCTTCCGCGCTCTCTGCGCTCACCGCACCGCTCCTAGATCATCTGCACGTGCAAATGCCCTTAGCATCTGTAAACTACGAAAAGTCTTGCATTGGTAAGCACTCCCCGTAAAGATGGGCATTGGATCACCAGACCGCGCTTCGGGGGCCAGAATGACGACTTTCGACGCTCGGCCGCAAGCCGCCATCGGTTCCCGGCCACCAGGGTGGCTCACGTCCATCCTCGTGGACGGCCAGGCCGGTGAATGGGACGCCGTGTTCCCCTTTCACCAGCGCACGGCGCTGGAGCCCGCCTGCGTGTCCACGGCCAGGCGGTTCGTCGATCAGACACTCGCCACATGGGGCGTGGTCGCGGTGTCCTTCGAAGCCCAGCTGGTGGTCTCCGAGCTGGTGACCAACGCGATGCGGCACGGCGGCGGAGCGGCGCAGCTCCGGCTGCTGTCTCACGGGGCGGAGCTGGCCTGCGTGGTGACCGACTACAGCCGGACCATACCGGTGGCCGCCGCGCCTGACGTCTTCTCCGAGTACGGCCGGGGGCTGCGGCTGATCGACGCCATCTGCACCGCCTGGGGCTGGTTCTCACCCGGCGGCGCCCGCAAATGCGTCTGGGCCGTACTCGCCGGCTGAGCCCTCACCGCCACCCGCCACGCCATCCTCGCCGGCTGAGCGCCGGGGATCAGCTCCGGCCGAGCAGTTCCAGCACGTCGGCGTCGCTGAGCTGGTCGAACCGCTCGTACCACTGCCCCACCGCGCTGAAATCGATGGGCGTCAGCAGGACGACCACCTCGTCGGCCTCCGACCGCATGGACCTGACGGTGCCGCGCGCCCCGACCGGCACGGCCAGGGTCACCTTGGCGGGCTTGGCCGTACTGACCGCTCTGAGCGCGGCCCGCGCGGTGCCGCCGGTGGCGAGGCCGTCGTCGACGACGATCACTTCCCGGCCCTCCAGCGCGGGCAGCGGGCGGTCGCCGCGGTAGGCGTGTACCCGGCGGGCGAGCTCGCGCCGTTCCTGCTCGACCACGTCGGCGACGGACTCGGGCGTCATGCCGAGCCGGCGCATCAGCGGCAGGTCGAACACCGGCTCGCCGCCCTCGGCGATCGCGCCGACGCCCAGCTCGGGCGTCGGCGGATAGCCGATCTTCCTGGTCACCAGCACCTCGAGGCCGGCGTCGAGCCGGCGCGCGATGGGCGCGGCCACCGCCACGCCGCCCCTGGGGAGCGCGAGCACCACGGGGTCATGGGCGTCCAGCAGCCGCTCGGCGAGCCGGGCCCCGGCCTCGGCCCGGTCTGCGAAGAGCTCCATGACGAGTGCCTACCCGCTCACGCGGCCTCCTCGCCTCAGGGCGGCCCGATCGCCGGACCAGTCCGGACACCGGAGCAGCCCTGGCCGCCGGACCAGTCCGGCGGCGAGGCCGGGCGGTCCGCCCGTCAGGGGCGGTTTCTGCCGGAGCGGCGCATCTCCTTCGTGATGAGCTTCCACTTGTTCTGCTGCTCCTTGCGCAGGCGGGCGTCGGTGCGGGAGGCCATCCAGGCCGCCTCCCGCTGCAGCTTGCGCCAGCTCTCCAGACGCCGCTCGGGCAGCTCGCCGCTCTCCAGCGCGACCAGCACCGCGCAGCCCGGCTCGGTGGTGTGCCCGCAGTCGCCGAACCGGCACCGCTCGGCCAGCGTCTCGATGTCGGAGAAGACGAGGTCGACGCCTTCACCGATGTCGTAGAGGCCGATCCTGCGGATGCCCGGAGTGTCGATGACCAGCCCGCCTCCGGGCAGCGGGATCAGCTCGCGGTGCACGGTGGTGTGGCGCCCGCGGCCGTCGGCGGCGCGTACCTGCTGGGTCTCCATGACCGTCTCGCCGGCCAGGGCGTTGACCAGCGTGGACTTGCCGGCGCCCGAAGGACCGAGGATGACGGCGGTACGGGAGCCGCCGAGGTAGCCGCCGGCCAGTTCCACCCCGTCGCCGTGCAGCGACGAGACGGCGTGCACGTCGACCCCGGGCGCGGCCACCCGCACATCGGCGAGCAACTCGTCGAGGCCGTCCTCGAACAGGTCGGACTTGGTGATGAGCACGACGGGCGTGCCGCCGGACTCCCAGGCCAGCGCGACGAGGCGCTCGATGCGGCCGAGGTCGGCGAAGTCGGTGGAGTGCATGGACGGCTCGGCCACGAAGACGATGTCGACGTTGGCCGCGAGCACCTGGCCCTGGCCGTCGCCCGACAGACCGCCGATCGAGTCGCGGCTCACGCCGCCCCTGATGAACGCGGTCGTCCTGGGCAGCACCGCGTCGAGCTCGTAGCGGCCCTCAGGCAGCCACCGGAGCGCGACCCAGTCGCCCACGCAGGGCAGCGCGATCGGGTCGGCGGCGGACGCCCTGCGGACGCGGGCGGCGTATTTGACGTGGTGCTGGCCATCGGCCGCGATCACCTCGGCGGCGCCGCGGTCGACGCGGGCCACGCGGGCGGGTGCGGTGCCGGCGGGCAGCTCGGCGGAGCGGAGATCGGTCCAGCCGAGCAGGGCAAGATCGTAAGACAACGGAGTGAAACCTTTGATTCGGGAAGGAGCCGGGCTGCTCAGACGAGCATCCGGAGGTGGACTGACGGCATGCCGCGGACGACCCGCATAGTCCTCACCTCCTCGATCGGTTACGCCAGCGACTGTACGCACCTGTCCGGGGGGATGCAATCGAATTTGGTGTGGCGATCCGTTGAACCGCACCGGGGCGGCTGGCCGTACCACCTGCCGACGGACCCGAGAAAGGGGAATCATGCGAGCGAGCACGTATCCCCCGCCCTCGGCCGAGGGAGCCGCCCCGATGGGCAAGCCGCGCTTACGACACTGGATCCGGCGTGTGCGGCCGGATGACGAGGTCGTCGTGTCCGCGCTCTACCGGGAGTATCACAGGCCGCTGCTGGCCTTCGTGATCCGATTGACGGCAGGCGACCGGCAGTGGGCGGAAGACGTGGTACAGGAGACCATGATCAGGGCTTGGCGCAGTGCTGAACAACTCGACCCCGACACGGTCTCTCTGATGCCCTGGCTCGCCACGGTCGCGAGACGTATCGTGATCGATGACCGGCGGCGCCGGGACGCCCGCCCCCAGGAGTCGGGCGACGGACCGCTGGAGAGCATGTCAGTGCCGGACGAGATGGAGGGACTGCTGCACCAGGTGGTCGTGTCAGAGGCGCTGAAGGCGTTGTCGCCGGCTCACCGCGAGATCCTCAACGAGACGATCTTGCGTGACCGGTCGGTCAACGACGCCGCCGAGGCGCTCGGCATACCGGTGGGCACCGTGAAATCCCGGGTCTACTACGCCGTCCGCGCGCTGCGGATCGCGCTGCAGGAGAGGGGGGTGACGGCGTGACATCGAGAGTCGAGCACACGGACGTGGGCGCTTACGCGCTCGGCCTGCTGGAAGAAGAAGACAAGGAAGCTTTCGAGGCCCACCTCCTCTTCTGCGCCTCCTGCCGCTCCGAGCTGACCGACCTGGCCGGCGTGGCGCACGCGCTGAACGGGATCGGCCCGGTCGAGGACGTCGCCCCGCCCTCACCCGGGCCCGTGGTCGACATGCTCCAGCGCAGGAAGGCGGCCCACCGTCGAACGCGCAGGGGGACGTTCGTGATCGGGATGGCGGCGGCGGTCACGCTGGTGGCCGGCGGGCTGACCGTCGGCACGCAGCTCACCGCGGACGGCGCGCCGCAGGTCGCACAGGGGCACGACGACCACATGGGCCCGGCCGAGCAGTTCTACGCCGACGGCAAGCCCATCGACGGCAAGGGCGTCGACGGGGTCACCGGCGGGCTGGTGGTGGAGTCGAAGGGATGGGGCACGCACGCGGCGCTCAAGCTGGCCGGGGTGAAAGGGCCGCTGGAGTGCGAGCTGATCTCGGTCGGCAAGTCGGGAGAGCGGCGTGTCATGACCGGGTGGTCCGTGCCTCCAGCCGGGTACGGAGTTCCGGGATCGCCCGATCCGCTCTACATGCACGGCGGCAGCGCGACGCCGCTGAAGGACATCGACCACTTCGAGGTGGTCACGTCGGCAGGCAAGAAGTTGCTCACCATCCAGGCCTGATCCGCGCTTTCCGAGCCCTCCCGCCGCTGGTGGGAGGGCTTTTCACGCCTTCTTCGTTGTGTGGAAATTTACGGATAAATCTGGTTGAACCGTTCCGTGCTCCGGCGCGTACTGCTTGCCGTACCAACCGGAATATCAAGCCTTTTAAGAGGTTTCATCATGTCTATCCGTAAGATCCAAAACATCCGAAATTTCGTTATTTCAGGTGCGTTCCTCGCCGCTGCCGCCCTGCTGGCCGGCCCCGCACCGGCACAAGCCTCCGGTGACGACGTCTATCTCGCGGCCGGGCTGCGTGGCGCGAACGAGGTGGGTACGGCGGGCGACGCCGACGGGCGTTCGACGGTCGTGCTCAAGATCAGCGGGACCGAGGTCACGTTCGCGGCCCGATGGAGCAAGATCGGCGCGCCTGCCGCCGGTCACGTGCACGCCGGCGCCAAGGGCGTCAACGGCGAGGTGAAGCTGGAGTTCTTCGCCAAGCCGCTGCCCAGAACCGCGCACGGCGTCACCGGCACCGTCAAGGCCGACCCCGAGCTGGTCGAGTCGCTCCTCGGCGATCCCGGCGGCTTCTACGCCAACCTGCACGACGCCGCGCACCCCAAGGGCGCGGTACGCGGCCAGTTCCACCGGCTGAGCAAGCCCGTCGACCTCAACGGGGTGCTGCACGACAGCGACCAGGCCACGCTCTCCGCACGCGCCGACGCGGCGCAGGAGACCCAGGAGAACGACGGCAAGAACCGCGGCGACCCGGACGGTCAGGCGACCTGGTGGCTGCGCCCCGACGGCGCGTCGATCGCCTACACCGCCCACTGGTCCGGACTCGGCCCGGTGACCGGCGGGCACGTGCACAAGGGCGCCGACGGCAAGACCGGCCCCGTGGTCGCGGACCTGTTCGCGGGCGCCCTCCCGGAGAACGTGACCGGCGTCGCGGGGGTGACGCCGGTCCCCTCCAAGGTCGCCAAGCGGATCTCCGCGAACCCGGCCGGCTACTACACGAACCTGCACACCGCCGACTTCGACGGCGGCGCGGTACGGGGCCGGCTGTCCGCCGAGCCGTTCACCCACCCGCGCGCCCTCACGGCCGACGTGCTGCGCGGCGAGCAGATCTACTCCTGCACCCAGCAGCCCTCGGGCGGCTACGCCTTCACCCAGCTCGGCGTGACGGCCAAGCTGCGGCGCGGCATCGACCACTCGTTCGTGACCCCTGGCTCCGGCCCGCCCCAGTGGATCGCCCCTGACGGCAGCGCGGTACGCGGCGCGGTCGTCACCAGGACCCCCAACGGCGAGGGCAACATCCCCGAGCTGATGCTGGACGCCACCCAGGCAGGCGCGGACCATGGCCTGCTGGCCCACACCACCCAGATCCTGCGCCTCAACACCAAGGGCGGCGTGGCTCCCGCGGGAACCTGCGCCCCCGGCACAGAGGCCAAGGTCCCGTACGGAACCGACTACATCTTCCTCGGCTGAGGCCGCAGACCGGGCG
Organism: Nonomuraea sp. H19; assembly: GCF_052068215.1. NCBI lineage: Bacteria > Bacillati > Actinomycetota > Actinomycetes > Streptosporangiales > Streptosporangiaceae > Nonomuraea > Nonomuraea sp. H19. The sequence continues at coordinate 121,089 of NZ_JBQHCV010000025.1, forward strand.
ACGATTCGGTCCCGTCGCCCGGCAGGCCATCCCAGGGCCGGCCCGGCACCCAGTCCCCCGGGCAGCCGACCGGCCCCCGCGACGGGGAACTCCGGCACCCCAGTCGCGACAAGCGCCCCGCCGCACACGGAGCCGTGCGGCGGGGCGCTCTGTCAAGAGGAACCACGGCTCCGGGTGACCACGGACCGGGTGAAGAGAACGCCGTTGCGGCGGCCGGCCCCGTGCGGGTCAGAGGGCGTCACCCTGGAGGCCCTCAGCCCCGCACGGCGGATGGCGCCTCCTTGGCACCGCCGTAAAAAATGGAAAAGCTTTTAAAGACCAGGCGCGGGGAACTGCGCCGTGAGCTCGCTGACCTCGTGGTGGACGCGCGCGATGACGTCCTCGGCATCCCCCTTGGCGAGCGCGGTGACGACCTCGTCCATCCAGGCGCCGATCTGCCGCATCTCGGCCTCCCCCATCCCGCGGGAGGTCACGGACGGCGTGCCGATGCGGATGCCCGACGGGTCGAACGGCTTACGGGTGTCGAACGGCACCGTGTTGTAGTTGGTCTCCAGCCCCGCGCGGTCGAGCGCCTGGGCGGCCGGCTTGCCGCCGATGCCCTTGGGCGTGAGGTCCAGCAGGATCAGGTGGTTGTCGGTGCCGCCGGACACCAGGTCGAACCCGCGCGAGGCCAGCTCGTCGGCCAGGGCCTTGGCGTTGGCGACGACCTGGTGGGCGTAGGCCTTGAACTCCTCGGTGGAGGCCTCTCGGAGCGCGACGGCGATGGCGGCGGTGGTGTGGTTGTGCGGGCCGCCCTGCAGGCCGGGGAAGACGGCCTTGTTGAGCGCCGCGGCGTGCTCGTCGCTGGTGGCCATGAGCATGGCCCCGCGCGGGCCGCGCAGCGTCTTGTGGGTGGTCGTGGAGATCACGTCGGCGTGGCCGACCGGGGACGGGTGCGCGCCGCCCGCGACCAGGCCGGCGATGTGGGCGATGTCGGCGGCCAGCACGGCGCCGACCTCGCGGGCGATCGAGGCGAAGCCCTCGAAGTCGATGGTGCGCGGGATCGCGGTGCCGCCGCAGAAGATCAGCTTCGGCCGGTGCTCCAGCGCGAGCTTCCTGACCTCGTCCAGGTCGATGCGGCCGGTGTCCTTGCGTACGCCGTAGCGGACCGGGTTGAACCACTTGCCGGTGGCCGAGACCGACCAGCCGTGGGTGAGGTGGCCGCCGAACGGCAGGCCCATGCCCATCACGGTGTCGCCGGGCTGCAGGAACGCCATGTAGACGGCGAGGTTGGCGGGCGAGCCGGAGTAGGGCTGGACGTTGGCGTGGTTGACGCCGAACAGGGACTTGGCGCGCTCGACGGCCACGGTCTCGATCTGGTCGATGACCTGCTGGCCCTCGTAGTAGCGCTTGCCCGCGTAGCCTTCGGAGTATTTGTTCGTCAGCACGGTGCCGGTGGCCTCCAGCACGGCCTTGGACACGTAGTTCTCCGACGCGATGAGCTTGACCGTGTCGGCCTGGCGACGCTCTTCCGCCTTGATGAGATCGGCGATCTGCGGGTCGACGCTAGCGAGAGAACTCATGACTCTCCTGTCATCATTGACGATCTGCGAAGACCCAGGCGCACGGCCTCCGCTCCTTTCGCTCCCCGGTGGTCGGTCCCACCCAATGCGCCAGTCGCGTCTGCTCTAGACGATAGCGGATGCGGCAGGACCCAGCTCTCGGTCCGAGCAGGTCACGCGGGGGCGGTGCGGCTCACGCCCGGCCAGAGCCGATCGACCTCGGCGTTGAGGATGGCCCCGATCAGCACCGCCAGCGCCGTGATGTAGAGCCAGAGCAGCAACGCGATGGGCGCCGCCAGCGAGCCGTAGACGGAGACGGGCGAGAACCACGCGGCCAGCACGGCCCGCAGCACCGCGGCGCAGACGATCCACAGGAACAACGCCAGGATCGCCCCGGGCAGCTCGCGGTACCACTTGGTCCTGACCGGCACGCTGACGTGGTAGAGCACGGTCAGGAACAGCACCGAGCCGACGATCACGACCGGCCAGTAGAGGATGTCGACGAGAACGCCGTATTCACCGGGCAGCGTGTCCTTGAGCAGCGTCGGCCCGATGATCAGGATCGGCATGACGATGATCCCGATGACCAGGCCCACGATGTAGAGGCCGAACGACATGAGCCTGGTGCGGATGATGCCGCGCTCCTCGCCCAGGCCGTAGGCGACGGAGATGAGGTCCACGTACACATAGAGCGCCCGGGAGCCGGACCAGAGCGACAGCAGGAAGCCCAGCGAGATGATCGACACCTTGCCGGCGTCGTCGCTGAGGACGTCGACGAGGAGCGGGTTGATCACCTTGTTCACCGCGTCCTCGGTGAACAGCAGCCCGGCCTGCTCGATCACCCACGTCTTCACCTGCGTGACCACGGTGGGTCCCAGCCAGGTGCCGAGCTTGCCGAGCACGCCGATGAGGCCCAGCACGAACGGCGGCAGCGACAGCAGCGCGAAGAACGCCGCCTCGCCCGCCAGACCGGTCACCCGGTAGGTGACGCCGGCGTTCGTGGCCGCGCGGACGATCGCCCACGACTTCGTGTCGAGCACCCAGCTCAACCTCGCCCGGGCGTTGGAGGCGAGACCCCTCTTCGGCCGGGACGGCGCATCGGTGGACGTCATGGCACCCAACGGTATTCGCAGTGACTCTTCGGCACAGCTTACGTCCGTTTGAACTGCCCTAGGCGTTGTCCACGATGCGCGCACCCAGAGGAAGAAGGGAAACGGGGATCATCTTGATGTTCGCGACGCCCATCGGGATGCCGATGACGGAGATGAACAGCGGGATCGAGGTGACGACATGGCCGATGGCCAGCCAGATGCCCGCGACCAAGCACCAGATGATGTTGCCGGCCAGAGAGAACACCCCGGCGTCCGGATCGCGGACCACGGTCCTGCCGAACGGCCACAGCGCGTACGCGGCGATCCTGAAAGAGGCGATGCCGAACGGGATCGTGATGATCAGAATGCAGCAGATGACCCCGGCCAGCGCATATCCCAAGGCCAGCCAGATCCCCGCGAAGACCAGCCAAATGACGTTCAGAATCGTTCTCATGCTTACAGCATGTCACCGCGCGTGCCGGATGCGTCCCTGAATTTACCCTGATCTCGGCTCTCGTCCCTTTCCTGGGGGTCCGGCGAACGCCTGGGCGATCTCCATCCAGGACCGCACGGGCTCCCCGGTCAACTCCAGCGCGGTGTCGGAGAGGTGGCCGCGCTGGGTGACGACCAGGCAGAAGTCGAGCATCGGACCACGTACGGCACTGGCCGCGTCGTCAGGCCCCGCCGTCCAGAGGCTCCCGTCGGGCATGGTCAGCTCCACACGCACCGGCTCGGCCGGCTCGGGCAGGCCGCGCACGGCGAAGCTGTAGGAACGGGCGCGGAACCCGATCGTCGCCACGTGCCGCAGCCGGGCCGTCGGCTCCCTGACGACGCCGAGCGCGTCGGCCACGTCCTGGCCGTGGGCCCAGGTCTCCATCAGCCGCGCGGTGACGAAGGAGGCGGCCGACATCGCCGGCCCGAACCACGGCACCCGGTCACGCGCGGCCAGCCCGGCGAACGCCGCCAGGCTGCGGGCGCGGGCCCCGCGGAACCAGGCGCGCAACTCGGCGGGCGGCATCCCCCGAGCCTCGATTGCGAGATCATCGACCGACCGGAAGCCCGCGAGCGAGGCGTGGAAGCCGTCCGGGTCGGTGGCGGCGCGCGCGGCCGCGTCGTCGAACCAGGCCAGATGGCTCACCTGATCCCGGATCGCCCATCCTTCCGCGGGCGTGGCCAGTTCGAAGTCCTCGTCGCGCAGAGGCCGGAGCAGCGTCTCGAAGGACGCGGTCTCGGCCCGGAGATCGTCGAGCAGCTCCGCCATGAGATCCACACGCGCCAGCCTAACCCGAACAACGTTCTAGGAGAATAATGCAGAGGTGATCTGCGAGAGCTGCAAGCACAAACGTCACGAGGACTGCCGCGGCGGATCCTGGTGCGACTGCCAGCACAAGACCGCGGAGCAGCCCAAGGATTCGAAGCTCGGCTGGCCGCGCCAGGGCTGATCAGGATCGGACAGTCCCACACTCTGGACCCTGTCTTGGACATCTCGGACGGCCAGGGTATCTTCAGAGCATGCCAGCGGACCCCATGCTCGTCGGTCGACGCCACGTCGACCTTCAGCGTGTCCGCAGTGCCATCTGTTGCGACGCCCGCTAACACCATCTTTTCTGCCGCTGAGCGCGTCGCAATCCTCCTCTCCACCCTGCCCCTCGATGATGAGGCCAGAGGAATCATGCGCGCGTTCATGATCCGAAGGACGCGCAATGAGCACCCCTGCCAGCCGCACTCCTGCCAGCCGGCACCACAAGCGCCCGCGCGGCGAAGGCCAGTGGGCTCTCGGTTACCGGGAGCCGCTCAACAAGAACGAAGAGAACAAGAAGAACGACGACGGCCTCAACGTCCGCCAGCGCATCATCGACATCTATTCCAAGCGCGGCTTCGACTCGATCGACCCGGCCGACCTACGTGGCCGCATGCGCTGGTACGGCCTCTACACCCAGCGCAAGCCCGGCATCGACGGCGGCAAGACGGCGATCCTGGAGCCGGAGGAGCTGGACGACCGCTACTTCATGCTGCGCGTGCGCATCGACGGCGGCCAGCTCGACCTGGCCCAGCTGCGCGCGATCGCGGACATCTCCAACGAGTACGGCCGCGGCACCGCCGACCTGACCGACCGCCAGAACGTCCAGCTCCACTGGATCGAGATCGAGTCGGTGCCGGACATCTGGGAGCGTCTGGAGGCCGTGGGCCTGTCGACCACCGAGGCGTGCGGTGACACCCCGCGCGTGATCCTGGGCTGCCCGCTCGCCGGGATCGACTCCGACGAGGTGCTGGACGCCACCGAGCAGATCAAGGCGATCAACGAGCAGTTCATCGGCAACCCCGAATACTCCAACCTGCCGCGCAAGTTCAAGTCGGCGCTGAGCGGCTGCCCGGCGCACTGCACGGTGCACGAGATCAACGACGTGGCGTTCGTCGGCGTGGTCAACGAGCACGGCGAGGTGGGCTACGACCTGTGGGTGGGCGGCGGCCTGTCCACGAACCCGATGCTCGGCAAGCGGATCGGCGTGTTCGTCAAGCCGGAGCAGGCGGCCGACGTGTACGGCGGCGTGATCGGGATCTTCCGCGACTACGGCTACCGGCGGCTGCGCCACCGCGCGCGGATCAAGTTCCTGGTCAACGACTGGGGCGCCGAGAAATTCCGTGAAGTTCTCGAACAGGAATACCTCAAGGCGCCTCTGCCCGACGGGCCCGCCCCTGAGCTGCCGCGCGGCAGCCGCCGCGACCACGTCGGCGTCTTCCCGCAGAAGGACGGCAACTTCTACGTCGGCTTCGCGCCCAAGGTGGGCCGGCTCGACGGCGACAAGCTGCACCTGATCGCCGACATCGCCGAGCGCCACGGCTCCGCCAGGGTGCGTACCACGGTCGAGCAGAAGATGGTCATCCTCGACATCGCCCCGGAGCGGGTCGACTCGATCGTCGCCGAGCTGGAGGCCAACGACCTGCAGGTCAAGCCGTCCACGTTCCGGCGCCAGACGATGGCGTGCACCGGCATCGAATACTGCAAGCTGGCCATCGTCGAGACCAAGGCCAGCGCCGCCCACCTCATCGACGAGCTGGAGCGCCGGCTGCCGGACTTCAACGAGCCGCTGACCATCAACGTCAACGGCTGCCCCAACTCCTGCGCCCGCATCCAGGTGGCCGACATCGGCCTCAAGGGCCAGCTGGTCGTGGACGACAACGGCGACCAGGTCGAGGGCTTCCAGGTCCACCTGGGCGGCTCGCTGGGCGTCAACCCCGGCTTCGGCAGGAAAGTACGCGGCCTGAAGACCACCGCCAAGGCGCTGCCCGACTACGTGGAACGCGTCGTGAAGAACTATGACGCCCAGAAGAAGGAAGGCGAGTCGTTCGCCGACTGGGTGCAGCGAGCGGACGAGGCGGACCTGAAATGACCACGCGAGCGGTTCCCTTCCACTGCCCCTACTGCGGTGACGAGGACCTCGAACCCTATGAAGGGGACGGCGGCTGGTACTGCCGCGCCTGCGCTCGTGCCTTCAAGCTGAAATTTCTTGGAATCGGAGTGAAGATATGACGCTGGTCGATATCGAGGTCGGTCTAAGAGAGCAACGTGGCGCACTCGACCTGCAGGACATCGTCGAGTCCGCCGCGACCTTCCTGGAGGGAGCCCCGGCCCGCGAGATCATCCGCTGGGCGGCGGCGACGTTCGGGGACCGGCTCTGCCTGACGTCCTCAATGAGCGACGCCCTTCTCATCGACCTGGTCAGCAGGGTCAAGCCCGGCGTGGACGTGTTGTTCATCGACACCGGCTACCACTTCGCCGAGACGATCGGCACGCGGGACGCGGTGCGGCAGGTCTACGACGTCAACGTGATCGACATCAAGCCGTCGCGCACGGTCGCCGAGCAGGATCGCGACCTGGGCCCGCGACTGTTCGGCCGCAACCCGGACCTGTGCTGCTTCCTGCGCAAGGTGGAGCCGCTGAACCGGGCGCTGGAGCCGTACCTGGCGTGGATCTCCGGCATCCGCCGCGACGAGTCGTCCAGCCGGACGAGCACCAGGGTCGTCGAGTGGGACGCCAAGCGGCAGATGGTCAAGGTCAACCCGATCGCGGCCTGGACGCAGGAGGACGTCGACAACTACATCGCCGACAACGGGGTGCTGATCAACCCGTTGCACTATGACAACTACCCCTCGATCGGCTGCGCGCCGTGCACGCGGCAGGTCGCGGAGGGAGAGGATCCGCGCAGCGGGCGCTGGGCGGGCCTGGGGAAGGTCGAATGCGGCATTCACCTGTGATCCCCGGGAGGGGACCCGTCCCGTTGGCAGGCGGGACGACCCCCGGTCGCGTGCCACTGGTGGCGGTGGCGCACGGATCTCGCGATCCGCGTGCCGCCGCCACCGTGGCCGCGCTGCTCCGGCAGGTGCCTTGCGACGTCCGCGTCGCCTACCTGGACCACTGCGCCCCCACGCTCTCCCAGGCGCTCAGCGGCCTGGAGGAGGCCGTCGTGCTGCCGCTGCTGCTCACCGAGGCCTACCACAGCCGGGTGGACCTGCCGGCGGCGCTGAACGAGGTACGGGCGCGCGAGCCGCGCCTGCGCGTGCACTACGGCGCCACCCTGGGGCCGCACCCGCTGCTGCGGGCCGCGCTGGAGCGGCGGCTGGCCGAGGCGGGCGTGCGGCCAGGCGACCCGGACACGGCGGTGGTGCTGGTGTCCGCGGGGTCGAGCGACGCCAGGGCCAACGCGGTGATCTCGGGGATGGCGCGGGAGTGGCGGCGCACCGGCTGGTGGTCGGTGACGGCGGCCTACGCCTCCGCCGCCGGCCCTTCGCCCGAGCAGGCGGTCGCGGAGCTGGTACGGGCGGGCGCGCCGAGGGTGGTCGTCGCCCCGTACCTGCTGGCTCCCGGTTACTTCGCCGACAAGGTCCGCCGCGGCGCGCTGAAGGCGGGCGCCGCCGTCGTGTCCGACGTGCTCGGAGCGGCGCCGGAGCTGGTGGACGTGCTCTTGGAACGCTACGAGGCGGCGCAGCGGCGACCGGTCCCGCTCGCGGTCTGAGACGGGACCGGCTCAGGTCCTCAATAGCCGCGCCTGTAGTCCCTGCGCTCGTCGCGCAACTGCCTGCGCAGCTCCCGGCCCTCCGAGCGGAGCTGCCTGCCCAGCTCCCGCCAGTCCTCGCCGTGCAGCTGCCGCCAGTGCTCGCGCCAGGCCGCGAACCCGCGCTTCAGCGGCTGCGCCCGCGAGTCGCCGATCACCTTGACGTCGCCCATCACGGCGTAGGCGTGCACCCGGACCACCGGCACGTTCATGCCGGGGGCCGCCTCCAGCACGTCCACCTTCTTGTCGCCCATGATGGCCACCCCGTCGAGGTCCACGTTGACCCCGTCCGGCACGATGATCTTCACGTTGCCCATCACGGAGACGGCCGTGATGTCGACCATGTCCGTGCGCACCTCGGCCTCGCGCAGGTCGAGCAGCACGTCCCCCATCACGGCGACCGCGCCGAGCTCCTGGTCGATCTGCCAGCTCCCGCGCCGCTTGGAGTCACCCATGATGCCCACGAACCAGCGCCGCTTCCGGCCCTCGCGGGCGGGGACGGGGGCGGCCGGCGCGGTCATGGCCCCTGCGGGCAGGTCCTGGGTGAGCATGGCCAGCTCGGCGTGCGTGGTGGCGGTGTAGGCGGCCTCCGTGCGGTCGGTCAGCTCGGCGAGCGTGAGCCTGCCCTCCACCGAGGCGACACGGAGCTGCTCGACGACGGCCTCGCGCTCGGCGTCCGACGCGCGGACGCCCCCGGGATCAGTCATAGTCGCAACATATCGCGTCTTGGCGTGATTTGAATCTCCTCCTCTGGGAGGAAACATGTCATGCCTCTGAGAGGAAAAATGTCATACCTCGAACCATGCAGGCCGTTGAACCGTTCCGGGGGCGGGGCGCGTACCAATTGATGACATGGCCCTAGCTTGGCCCGGGGCGCGGCCGGACCAAGCTAGGGTCCCTGTCATGCATGAGGAACAGCTCTACCGCGCGGCGTTGAACGGCGAGACCGAGACGGTGGGCAAGCTGCTCGCCAGTGGCGCCGACCCGAACAGGCCGAGCGAGGGCGAGGAGGAAGGGCTGCCGCTGTGCGCGGCCGCCGCCTGGGACCGCCACGAGGTCGCCAAAACGCTGCTGGCGGCCGGTGCCGACGTCAACGGGCGGGAGTCCGGCGGCTGGACGGCGCTGCTCTGGGCGGCCGCCAACGGCCACGCCCCCACCGCCAGGTTGCTGATCGAGGCCGGCGCCGACGTGGACGCGGCCAACGACGCCGGCGACACCCCGCTCACGCTGGCGGCCAGGCGTGGCGCGCTCGGCGCGGTGCGGGAACTGCTGAGCGCGGGTGCCGACCACGAGAAGTTCGACGGCGACGGCGACACGCCGCTCGACATCGCCGCCTCCTGGGTGGGCGTACACCTGGAGAGCGCCCTGCTCGACCAGAGCGAGCAGGAGGGCTGGGAGTACGTCGTGACCCGCCAGTACGCCAAGGACGGCACCGAGCTGGTCACGGTGACCGGGCGGGCGCCCGACGGCTCGCAGACCGAGCAGGTCCAGGCCCAGCGCGGCCACGCCGCCGTCGCGACGCTGCTGGAGGAGGCGGGGGGCGTCTACACGCCGGTGGACGAGCTCGTGGCGCGGGCCGTGGCCCACCGCGACATCGACGAGGACGCCGAGACCTGGTGGATCATCGCCGACACGCTGGGCAAGCGGGCCGACGACGAGACGTTCGAGGCGCTGGTCGCGCTGTGCGTGAGCGAGGACGCCAGGGAGCGGGAGTTCGGCGTGGACGCGATCGCCCAGTTCGGGTTCGCCGAAGGCGAGAAGCCGTACGTGGAGCGCACGCTCCCGCTGCTGCTCAAGATGGTCACCACGGAGAGCAACCCGCAGGTGCTGCGCTCGGTGCTGGCCGCGCTCGGCCACCAGGGCGACCCGCGGGCGCTGCCGGCCGTCCTGGACATCATCGGCCGGCCGGGCCACAAGCGCACGTCGACGGACCCGATCGCGCTGGCCGACGTGCTGCCGCCGGACCACGAGGAGGGCCTGTCGCTGCTGATCGAGATGTCCCGGGACGAGGACGCCGAGGTGCGCGACTGGGCCACCGCGGGGCTCGCGGGCCTGACTGCAGACACGCCGCGGATCAGGGAGGCCCTCGCGGACCGGCTCGGCGACTCGGACCTGACCACCGTGGCCGAGGCCACCCGCGGGCTCGCCGTGCGCGGTGACGCCAGGGCCGAGCAAGGGGCCGCGCGGGTGCTGGCGGAGAGTGACGACGAGTACGCCAGGGGCCTGGTCACCCAGGAGTAGCCGAGGGGCGCGCTCTGCCGGGGTGTGCCCCTTCCAGGGCCTCAGTCGCCGTTGAGCACCTGGGTGACCCAGTCCAGGGTTCCCGTGCGCAGCGCCTCCTCCGCCAGGCGCTTGCCCGTCGTGGTCGTGATGGCGGCGAGCGAGCTGTCGATCCAGCCCTGGATGTTGCGGTGCCCCTGCTCGCGGTACTCCACGGCCTGGATGAGGCATTCGAGCTTGTCGGCGTCCCGCGCGCAGACGGCCTCGATGCTGGCCTTCTCCTCGTATTCGGCCACCGCGTTGCGGACCATGCTCGCCACCGGCTCGGGGACGCCCCGCACCTGGTCGGCGGTGACCTGCTCGTTGGGCGCCGCCTGGAGGTAGCGCTTGCCGATGTAGGGGATGTCGGTGATGCGCGTTTCCTGCGTGTCGTGGAACAGGGCCATGAACGCGGCCCGCTCCGGATTTCCGCCTTCGAGTTTGGCGATCACCCCGGCGATGATCGCTGCGCGGAAGGAGTGCTCGGCGACGCTCTCCGGGTCGCGCACGCCCGCGACGAGCCACCCCGTGCGCTTGTAGCGCTTGAGCAGCCCGAACTCGTACAGCAGCCCCGCCAGTCCCGTCTCATCGCCCGTCACGAGGACCCCCCTCTCGTCATGCAGGGCCTAAGAGCTTAAACGACGGTTCCGGATTCCGCTGAGGATGCCCCCCGGCGCGGGGCCTGCGGACGCGCCGGCGCAGAGCAGAAAACCCTGGCGAATAACGCATATTTCGACAAATACCGCGGCCGGTTCGACGGCCGCGGTATTTGTCATCGGCGGAACGGCTAGGAGTGGTCTCCGTGGTGGCGCCAGGGCGCCCCCACCGTTCCGTCGTGATGCCTGTAGCGCCAGTCGGGGTACCTGTGGCTCCAGCCGTGGGGGTGATGCCACCGGCGGTGCGCCCACCAGCTGTGCCCGCAGGTGTATATCGACGTGCAGTGCAGCGGCGGCGTCTCGTGCGAGGCGTACGAGACGCCGGTCGTGGTGGTGGAACTCGCGCCGGCCACGCCCTGACCGGCGGGAAGGAGCACGGCCCCGGCGGCGGCGGCCAGGACGAATGTGGCGACACGCCCGAGGCTGAGCGTGCGCGCTCGCCGACTTTCGGTATTGAGGTGCATTCGATTTTCCATTCATGGATAGATCGACCGCTGATCCGGCGCCGCGCCCGGAATCTGGCCGGGCGCCGGACAGGAGCAGACGTACCCATGCGAAGAATCACACTTAACTCCCCACACCTCAACAACACACCAAATCACAGGGGTCACATTGAGGGGATCGTCAAACAACGATTTTCTTCTTGTTGGCGCCGATGGCGGGAACGGGCTCATCGTGCCGGGGCGGGCGTCAGGGGCCGGACAGTGCGGGGGCCGTGGTCAGGACGTCCCTGGCCAGGGCGAGGTCGCCGGCCACCTCGGCGGGAAAGTCCACCGGGTCTTCCCTGCCGCCCAGCAGGAAGCAGAACTTCACCACGTCCGCGGTGATGTGGGCGTCGGGCTCGCCGGGCTCGCGCTCCTCCACGCCCAGCGGCATCAGCCAATCGCCGCCGCCCGGGCCGGTCAGCGTCAGGCGCAGCGTGCGGCCGGCGCCGTTCAGTCCCGAGAAGAGCATGGTCCAGGGCAGCAGGCGGGCGCACAGGTCCGCGGTCGGCCGGAGGTGCTCCGGGATCGGGTCCGGCAGGCGGACCCGGGCCGTCCTGGCGGCGTCGTCGGCGTGGATCCAGGTCTCCAGGCCCCTGGCGAGGATGTGGTCGCTCACCGGGATCTCTACGCCGTCCAGGGTGGCGGGCATCGCGGGCGGCAGGCCGGCCAGGTGGCGGCAGAGGGCGTCGGCCTGGGCGCGCCAGTCCCGTCTCGTCTGCTCGGGGCTGCGGCCCCGCTCGTACGCCTGGACGTCGCTCGTACGGCCCAGCGAGTCGGTCGCGCCGAGGGGCGGCCCGAGGACGGGGGCGCCCACGGAGGCGGCGAGCAGGCCGTCCTTGGCGGCCAGATGAGCGACGAGCTCCTGGAGCGTCCAGCCCTCGACGATGACGCGCGCCCAGTCGTCGTCGACGGCCGAGGCCAGCAGCGCGTCCATGGCGGCCACGCGGGCCGCGTACGGCTCCGCCCAGGAGGCGGTGGGAGCCGCGGGCCTGCGCCGCGCCCGTGCCCCGGCCAGGAGCTGGGGCCGCAACGATCGAGCCGGCACCGCCGGGTCCTCCATCATCGCGTCCAGATAGAGACGCTCGACGGGGTTCATCACACCTCTTCTTCCGCCAGCGCGTCCGCCAGCCGCCTCAGGGCCAGCCGGATGCGCGATTTGGCCGTGCCCTCGGGCACGCCGAGTTCCTCGCCGACCTGCCGATATGTTCTGCCCCCGAAGTAGGCTAACTCGATCGCCTGCCGGAGGCCGTCGGGCAGCGAGGTGACCGCCTGCCGCACGCGTTCGGCCTCGTCGGCGGCCAGCACCGTGTCCTCCAGCCTGGTGGGTTCGCGCTCGAACAACCGCGGCCCCAGCGCCGAGACCCGCCGCCGCTCCTCGGCACGCACGTGGTCGACCGCCCGGCGGTGCGCGATCGTCGCGAGCCAGGCGCGTAACGTGCCGCGCTCCGGGTCGTAGGCCAGCGGCCGCTCCCAGAAGACGAGGAACACCTCCTGAGTGATGTCCTCCGCGATCACCCGGTCCCTGGTCACCCGCAGGGAGAGCCCGAAGATCAGCGAGGAGAGCCGGTCGTAGACCTCCCCCAGCGCGGACTCGTCGCCGCCGGCCACCCGCTGGTGCAGCAGGCGGTCGTCGTACGGTGCCTCCACTGGCACCACGCTCCCGTTCCATCCGGACCAAGGCGGCGGGTGCGCCGCGAAACTGAGCATGTCATTATTCGCCGGAAATGTTGAGCTGGATGACCGACACGCCGCCCTTTCCCGGCGCTCCACGGGGGCGCGATATCGGCGATAGGGTCGTAAATCCGCAACGGAGGGAGCACACGGCCATGGCCACCACACGCACCGCCACCACCCAGTGGAAGGGCGCCCTGCTCGACGGCTCGGGCACCGTCTCGCTCGACACCTCGGGCGTCGGCACGTTCGAAGTCTCCTGGCCCTCCAGGGCCGAGGCGGCGAACGGCAAGACCTCACCGGAAGAGCTGATCGCGGCCGCTCACTCGTCCTGCTTCTCGATGGCGCTCTCGCACGGGCTGGCCGGCGCCGGCACGCCGCCGGAGTCGCTGCAGACCACCGCCGACGTGACGTTCCAGCCGGGTGAGGGCATCACGGGCATCGCGCTCACGGTGACGGGGCACGTCCCCGGCATCACGGCCGAGCAGTTCCAGCAGGCCGCCGAAACCGCCAAGGCGAACTGCCCCGTCAGCAAGGCGCTGGCGGGCACCACGATCACTCTCAAGGCCGAACTCCTCTGACCAGGAGCGCCAGGTGATGGCGCGGCCAGGCAGGCGGCGCCCCGATCTGCCATGATGGGGCGCCATGAACAGCGGCAAGGCGGACCACGGCGGACGATCGTCGCCCTCATCGCGCCATGAGGGTGCCTCGACGGTCAGGGCATCGGCTCCTTGAGAGACCAAGAGCGCCCTCGCATGCGACAATTGGGCCACATGCGTGAAGTCTGGCCGGGCGAGCCCTATCCACTCGGCGGCACCTGGGACGGCGTGGGCACCAGCTTTTCGGTGTTCTCCGAGGTCGCCGAGCGGGTCGAGCTGTGCCTTTTTCACGATGACGGCACCGAGGAGCGGGTCGAACTACCCGAGGTGGATGGCTTCGTCTGGCATGGCTACCTGCCGGGCATCCAGCCGGGGCAGCGCTACGGCTACCGCGTGCACGGACCTTACGACCCGGGGCGCGGGCACCGGTGCAACCCGGCCAAGCTGCTGCTGGACCCCTATGCCAAGGCCATCGACGGCGAGCTGACCTGGAACCAGGCGCTGTTCCCCTACTACTTCACCGATCCTTCCAGGCGCAACACCGAGGACAGCGCGCCCTACATGCCGAAGAACGTCGTCGTCAACCCGTTCTTCGAGTGGGGCAACGACCGGCCGCCGCGCATCCCGTACCACGAGACCGTGATCTACGAGGCCCACGTGCGCGGGCTCACCATGCGGCATCCCGACGTTCCGCCCGACCTTCGGGGCACATATGCCGCCGTGGGGCATCCGGCGATCATCGACCACCTGCTGTCGCTCGGGGTGACGGCGGTCGAGCTGATGCCGGTGCACCATTACGTGCCCGAGCACTTCCTGGTGGCGCGCGGGCTGACGAACTACTGGGGCTACAACACCATGGCCTACCTCGCGCCGCACGGGAGCTACTCCAGCGCGGGGACGCGGGGGCAGCAGGTGCTGGAGTTCAAGGCCATGGTGCGGGCGCTGCACGAGGCCGGCATCGAGGTCATCCTCGACGTGGTCTACAACCACACGGCCGAGGGCGACCACATGGGGCCCACGCTGGGGTTCAGGGGGATCGACAACACGGCCTACTACCGGCTGCACGACGGCGACCGGCGCTACTACCTCGACTACACCGGGTGCGGCAACTCCCTCAACGTGCGCTCGCCGCACGCGCTGCAGCTGATCATGGACTCGCTGCGCTACTGGGTGCTGGAGATGCACGTCGACGGGTTCCGCTTCGACCTGGCCTCGGCGCTGGCGCGGGAGCTGCACGACGTGGACCGGCTGAGCGCGTTCTTCGACCTGATCCAGCAGGATCCGGTGATCTCGCAGGTCAAGCTGATCGCCGAGCCGTGGGACGTCGGTCCCGGCGGCTACCAGGTCGGAAATTTCCCGCCTTTGTGGACAGAGTGGAACGGGAAATATCGGGACATAGTGCGAGATTTCTGGAGAGGTACGCATTCCGCCCTCCCCGAGTTCGCCTCCCGCCTGACCGGCTCCGCCGACCTCTACGAGTCCTCGGGCCGCCGCCCCGTCGCCTCGATCAACTTCGTGACCTGCCACGACGGGTTCACGCTCACCGACCTGGTCTCCTACGACCACAAGCACAACGAGGACAACGGCGAGGACAACCGCGACGGCACCAACGACAACCGCTCCTGGAACTGCGGCGCCGAGGGTCCGGTCGAGGACCCCGGGATCGTCCGGCTCCGCCGCCGCCAGCGCCGCAACCTCCTGGCCACGCTGTTCCTGTCGCAGGGTGTGCCGATGCTGTCCCACGGCGACGAGATCGGCCGCACCCAGCGCGGCAACAACAACGCCTACTGCCAGGACAACGAGCTGGCCTGGGTGGACTGGTCGATGCTGCACACGGAGTCGGACCTGCTGGAGTTCGTGCGCGCGCTGTCGAAGCTGCGCAGCGAGCACCCGGTCTTCCAGCGCCGCCGCTTCTTCCACGGCCGCCACCCCGACAACGGCGACCGGGACCTGGTCTGGCTCACGCCGGGCGGGCGGGAGATGACGGCGGGCGACTGGCACATCGGCTACGCCAAGTCGCTCACGGTCTATCTCAACGGCGAGGCGATCACCGAGCCCGGGCCCAGGGGCGAGCGGATCGTGGACGACTCCTTCCTGCTGCTGATCAACGCCCACCACGAGAACATGCGGTTCACGCTGCCCGGTGAGGAATTCGGCACCGAGTGGCTGCCTGTGCTCGACACCGACCACGACACGGTCGAGGACGCCTTCGCCGACGAGGTGTGGCACGCGGGCGACGTGGTCGCCGTCACGGCGCGCTCCCTGCAGGTGCTCCGCCGGCCCCGCAAGCCCAAGTCCCCCTAGGGTCTCAGAAGACCCGCGCGGCGCTGGCCGTGAGGAGCACCAGGGCGAACGTCGTCACCCCGGCCACCCCGTGCAGCGCCACCGCCAGCATCGGGAACCCCTGGCCGCCCTTCTCGTGCCGGCCCGCGCCCAGCCACCGCGTGAACATCGCGAACCCCAGCAGCGTCGCGGCCGCCAGCCCACCGAACGCCAGCCACGCCAGCGCCCTGCTCCCGGTGACCAGCCCGGCCACCCAGCACACCAGCGCGGAGACCGCCAGCGTCGGATGGGAGAAGATCAGCGCCACGGGGAACCGGGTGACCTTGGCCCGGCGCAGTCCGCCGCCCGACAGCCAGAGGTAGAGCAGGTACACCCCGGCCAGCACGGCGATCGTCCACGTCACAGCGGTGACCAGACCCACGGGGCCTCCCTGTCAGTGCCGTCCCTGTCGTCACGTTAAGCAGAGAGCAACCTGTATGTCCTTTGATAGGCAAAAGTTCTATCCATCCCAAAAGCCCTAAGGAATGGCACCACCCCACCATTCGCGCCCACCCGGCGGCGCACCCCACCGGACGCACGTTCGCACCGCGTAACCGACGGCACCACAAATGGCCCAGGGCGAACGGGCTGGGGACGGTGGCAGCGGGGTCCCGAAACGCCCTGCACTTCTGAACACGCGCGGAAGGCCAGGCAGCGGGGAGGTCATCGCGGCGGCGCCGGGTCGGCCCGGCTGCTGGCGTCCTCAGCGCATGACGTCGGTCATCGGGATCCCGTGCTCGCCGGTGAGACGGGCCAGGACCGCGTCATTGCTGGTGGCCTTGGCCTCGGCCATTTCGTCGCGGGTGATCCCGACGACCGTGATGAACTCCACCCGGCCATTGGGAGTGTCGATTGCGCCGAGCTGCGGGTCGGTGACGAAGGCCAGGGCGTTGAGCCGGCTGCCCTCCGGGCCGAGCCGGCCGGCGACGCCCATCCGGTGCCCGTCGGCGAAGGGATAACCCTCGCCGTAGACGTACTCACCCAGGTTGCGCAGCGTCTGGAGGGCCCAGCCGGGCGGCATCTCGTCGTCGTCCTCGCGGGGAACTCGCATCGTCAGCTCGAAGCCGAGGCCGCTGGTGCCCGTGTCGAGGTCGAGGACGCCGTCCAGGTCGCTGAAGCCGTGGGTGACCAGCAGCCAGCAGCCGTTCGCGCGGTGGGCGCTCAGCTCTTGAACGCCCTTGCCGATCGGGGTCTCGGTCGCCCAGCGCAGCGGCTGCCCATCGGGCAGGCGGGCTTCCAGAGCCGCGATGATCGCCATGCGGCTGCCCTCGCGGATTTCCGGGACATCTGCCTGGAGGAGCGCCTCGAACACCCCGCCCCACAAGGTGTCGGGAGCGAGAGCCCGCTCGTCTCGAGACTTCAGCTCGGCGATGAGCTTCTCGGTGTACGGACGCGCCTCCTCAGCAGAGGCCCCGGCCATCTCCATCCGGCGCAGCTCGATCCGGTAAAGGAACTCCACGAACGCGTCGAGCGTCGTGTTGATCGTCTCGATGTCGCCGTTGGGCACGCCGTCCTCGATGCCGAGGGTGAAGACGTTGCCGCTCTCCAGCTCCACGGCATAGCGGATCTGGTCGTCGGTGCACGCCTTGCCGAGGATCAGGAACCGCGCCGGCCTGTCCGGTGTCTCAGCGTCGAACCTCGTCAGGGCCTCGCACGGGCCATCCACCTTCATGGTGAAGAAGATGCCGGCGCTGATCGGGATCCCGACCGAGCACAGCACGTCGACGTCGTCGGGACGGACACCGTGGGACTCGACATCGTCCCGGTCGAGCGTGATGACGCCGTCCGCGCCGAAGACCTGGACGAGTTCGGAATGCGTAGCCACGGGAGGCCTTTCAGAAGGGGAGCCTGGGGACCTTCGAGATCATAATGATCTCGCCACCTATCGATCACAGCCTCAACCGGCGGAGCTGCGGTGGACGGGGCGGGGAGGTTGTCGGTGGCGTGTGCCAAGGTAGAGGAGTGCGGCGCATCTATCCCGACATACAGGACAACCCAGACATCGTGCAGGCGTATGCCTACCCCGAGGGCCGCCCGTGGCTGCGGCTCAACATGGTCGCGAGCGCCGACGGCGCCGCCTGGCTGAAAGGCCGCTCCGGCGGCCTGTCGAGCAGCGGCGACAAGCGGATCTTCCAGATCCTGCGCGGCCTGGCCGACGTGGTCATGGCGGGCGCCTCGACCGTGCGCAAGGAGGGCTACGGCCCGATCAAGCCCCGCGAGTCCTGGGCCGAGATCCGCGAGGGCCGCCCGGAGGTCCCGCCCATCGCCGTGGTCAGCCGCAGCCTGGGCTTCGACCTCGACCACGAGCTGTTCACCGACGCCGCCGGCCGGACGATCGTGATCACCTGCGCGGCCTCGCCCCAGGAGCGGCGCAAGGAGCTGGCCAAGCACGCCGACCTGATCGTGGCCGGCGAGGAGGCCGTCGACATGCGGGTGGCGGTGGCCGAGCTGCACGCGCGCGGGCTGACCAGGATCCTGTGCGAGGGCGGCCCCCGCGTCAACGCCCAGCTCTCGGCGCTCGATCTGGTCGACGAGCTGTGCCTGTCGGTCAGCCCCATGCTGGTCGGAGGCGGCGCGGCGCGCATACTGAACGGCGAGCCCAGCCAGGTCACACTGGACCTCAGCCAGGTGCTGGAAGAGGAGGGGGTCCTCTTCTGCAAATACACGAGGGAGCCGAGCGCATGAGCGAGCCGACCGTCGAAGACCAGGTCCCGGAGCCGGTGCCCAACCTGCCGGTGCGCCCGCCCGTGCCGCCCATGCTGGCCAAGCCGGTCAAGGCCATGCCGAAGCAGGACGGCACGCTGTTCTACGAGCCGAAGTGGGACGGCTTTCGCTGCATCGTGTTCCGCGACGGCGAGGAGGTCTACCTGGGCAGCCGCAACGAGCGGCCGTTCACGCGCTACTTCCCCGAGCTCATCGAGGCGGCCAGGGCCGAGCTGCCGGACAAGTGCGTGGTGGACGGGGAGATCGTGCTGCCCAGAGGGTCGCAACTCGATTTCGAGGCGTTGCAGCAGCGCATCCATCCGGCCGCGTCGCGGGTGAAGCTGCTGTCGGAGCAGACGCCGGCCCAGTTCGTCGCGTTCGACCTGCTCGCGCTCGGGGACGAATCGCTGATGGAGGAGCCGTTCGCGGAGCGGCGGGCGCGGCTGGAGGGCATCTTCCCGGAGAAGGCCGGCTCCATCAGGCTGACCCCGGTCACGACCAGCGACGAGCAGGCGGCCGAGTGGTTCGAGACGTTCGAGGGGGCGGGGCTCGACGGCATCATCGTCAAGCCGGGCGACCAGCCATACATCCCGGACAAGCGCACCATGTTCAAGGTCAAGCACGAGCGGACGGCCGACGTGGTGGTCTGCGGCTACCGTGAGCACAAGACGGGCCCGATCGTGGGGTCGCTGCTGCTCGGCCTCTACGGCGACGACGGCAGGCTGCACCATGTGGGGGTGGCGGCCTCGTTCCCGATGAAGCGCAGGGCCGAGCTGGTGGAGGAGCTGCAGCCGTTCATCGCCGAGCTGAGCGAGCACCCCTGGGGCCACTGGGCCGAGCAGGCGGCGGCCACCATCGGCCAGCCGGCCGCCGGGCCCGCGACGGGCGGGCAGCGGGTGCCGGGCGCGGTGTCGCGGTGGAACGCCAAGAAGGACCTGTCGTTCATCCCGCTCAAGCCGGAGCGGGTGATCGAGGTGGCCTACGACCAGATGGAAGGCGACCGGTTCCGGCACACCGCGCACTTCCGCCGCTGGCGGCCTGATCGCACGCCTGAGTCGTGCACGTATGAGCAGCTGGAGCGTCCGATCAGTTACAACCTTGACGATATCCTTGCCCGCTAGCCGAATATCCCGTTATATCTCGACATATGAGTACAGGGGATGAGTTAAAAGCTGCCGTGTCCGCCCGCCGCGACCTCGGCCCCGAATTCGAGGACGCCATTGTGGAGTCGTTCCTCGACAAGATGGGCCAGGAGGTCGATCGGCGGGTGGACGAGCGCCTGGCCCAGGCAGCACCGAAGGCGGCCGCCCGCGGGGGAACGGCCGACGGGCAGCGGCTCGCCCTGGCGATCGTCTCGCTCTGCCTCGGCACCGTGGCCACCCTGGCCTTCATCTTCATGGGAGAGGACCGCGCGAGCTTCCTGGTGCCGGTCTGGATCGCGATCATCATCGTGAACGTGGTGTTCAACAGCAACCGGGGGAAAGGCTAGGCCAGCCAGATGAGCCCGGCGAACCGGCCGCCGGGCTGCTCGCGGCGGTGGGAGTAGAGCTCGTCCGACTCGATCGTGCAGCGCGCGTCATGGCGTACGGCCGCCAGCCCCGCCGCCCTGAGCTGGGCCTCGATCCCGGCCCGCAGGTCGAGTGCGGGCGTGTCCCATGACGTCGTCGACCAGGTCTCGGGAACGCGGGCGGCCACCCGCTCGCGGAGCTCGGCGGGCACCTCGTAGCAGTGGCCGCACGCGCCGGGACCGATCAGCGCGACCATCCGCCCCGGCTCCGCGCCCTTGGCCGCCATGGCCTCCACCAGGGCTGCGGCGATGCCCGCCGCGGTGCCCGGACGGCCGGAGTGCGCGGCGCCGGCCATGCGCGCCACCGGGTCGGCCACCAGCACCGCGGGGCAGTCGGCACCTAGCGAGGCCAGCGCCAGCCCCGGCTCGCTGGTGAAGACGCCGTCGAGCGGCGGCGGGTCGTCGCCGAACGGCTCGCTCACATAGGCCACGTCGGCGCCGTGGACCTGGCGCATGTACACCACGGCCCGCACCCCCAGCTCGGCCGCCAGGCCCGTGCGGTTGGCCCGCACGGCCTCGGGATCGTCGCCGACCAGGCCGCCGAGGTTGCGCGAGGCGTAGGGCGGGGCGCTGACGCCGCCGTGCCGATCCGTGATGGCGACGTGCACTCCAGGGGCCAGCTGCATGCCTCGATCTTAGGGCCCGGGACGGGGACGAGGCGGCGGGGTGGTATCCACGTAGGTGAACCGGGCACAGCCGCGGGGGCGCCGCCGCACCCGCGATCCAGGACGAGGAGACACCCCCGATGACCAGCCTTGACGACCTGCACGCCCTCATGGCCCGCCTCGGTCACCCCGTGGTGCGGGCCGCCTCGCCTGTCAGGAGCGGTTTCGCGGACGGGGCGCCGTACCGGTTCGAGATCCCCAGCGTCGAGGGCCCCGCCGTGCTGGAGGCGGTGGTCGCGGAGGCCGACCGGCTCGGCGTGCCGGTGGCCAGGACCTCGCAGGGCAGCGGCGTGATGATGCTGACGGACGCGGAGATCTCCGACATGGCGCGGATCGGGGCAGAGCGGGGCATCGAGATCAATTTGTTCCTCGGGCCGCGGGCCGCCTGGGACATCGGCGGGCAGGCCAAGCTGACGCAGGCCGTCGGTGCGGCCGCGCGGGGCAACGCGATGGTCGCGGCGTGCGTGGCCGACGCGCTGCGGGCCTGCTCGCTGGGCATCCGCAGCCTGCTCGTGGGCGATCTCGGCACGCTGGAGGTGCTGCGGGCGCTGAAGGAGGACGGCACGCTGCCGGCGAACCTGGTGCTGAAGACGTCCGTGCTGATGCCGCTGACGAACGGCCCCACCGCCGCGATCTACGAGCGACTGGGCGCGACCACGGTCAACGTCGGCACCGACCTGACCGTGCCGCACCTGGCCGAGATCAGGGCCGCGACCCGGCTGCCGATCGACCTCTATCTGGAGGTGCCGGACGACCAGGGCGGGTTCGTACGGTTCTACGAGGCGGTGGAGATCGTCCGCGCCACCGCGCCCGTCTACCTGAAGATGGGGCTGCGCAACGCGCCCAACATCTACCCGTCGGGCTCGCATCTCGGCGTGGTGCCGCGCGAGCTGGGACGCGAGCGGGTCCGGCGGGCCGCGCTGGTGCAGCGGCTGATCGAGCAGCTCGACCCCGAGCTGGCCAAGCTGCCCGCGCACGCGCGCCCGTCCGACCTCGGAGTCCCCGAGGTCTAGGCGTACGGACGAGGTCTACGCATGGAGGCGGTGGACCCTCAGCGGGCCGCCGCCCCAGCGGCCGATCGCCTCCTCGTCGGCGAAGGCCAGGACGCGCATCATGTTGCCGCCGTCGCTGAGGTCCACGTTGCGGCGCAGCCGCGCGGCCAGGTCGGGCGGCAGGAGGGTGGTGCCGGCCTCGACGGTGTCGCCGTAGTGGGGGGCGAAGGCGACGCCGGCGAAGCCCGTACGGCCGAGCAGCGTGCGCACGGTCTCCGAGGAGTAGAACATCAGATGGTTCTTGGTGAAGCCGCTCCAGGTCGGCCCGTAAGCCTTGAGCAGCAGCGAGCGGGCGTTGACGGTCAGGATGAGCAGCACCCCGCCGGGCGCCAGCAGGCCGCGGAACTTCCTGAAGTCCTCCAGCGGCCTCGGCAGGTGCGCGAGCACGGACCAGAGCGTGATCACGTCGAAACCGCCGGAGGCGATCTCCGGCACGTCCTCGGGCGCCCCGAAGTAGGTCTTCGCCGTACTCAGCCGCTCGTTGGCTGCGGTGACGGACTCCGGCGAGAGGTCGACCCCGAACGCGTCGAACCCGCGCTGCTCGGCCAGTTCCAGGAACAGCCCGACGCCGGAGCCGAAGTCGAGCAGCCGCCGCTTCTTGCCCTCGTCGAACACCGGCGAGAACGCCTTCATGGTCAGCGCGTAGCGGCGTTGCCGGTTGGCGGCGTACTTGCCGGTCAGGAAGCTGCTGTAGCCGGTGGCGTACAGGTCGCCGAGGCGTTCCGGCCGGATGTTCGGGTTGCGGTAGAGGAAGCCACAGGACGGGCAGCGGACCACGTAGTAGCGCCATCCGTTGCCGTTCGGCTCGAACAGCGGCTGCTGGCGGGACTCGCCGCACATCATGCAGGCGAGGAACTCCTCGATCTCGCCGAGCGGCCTGAGCCCCTGGTAGTCCTTCAGCGACATGACCGGCGCGCGCCTGGTCAGCAGCCGCCACTGCGCCTCGCGGATCAGCCGCTCGCCGGAGCGTACGTAAACCCGCTGGCCCCAGGGAACGCGGTCGTAACGGGAGCCGTACGCGAGCCGGCCCAATAGTCGTCGAAAAGTCATAGCCACCACCCTGCGAAGCGTCTTGCCCTTCGCTCTGTGTGACTATTCGCTCCCTTTTCGCGCTTTACAAGATCTTTGGCGACCAGCCGGGACCGCCCGGCGCCGAGCCGTGCAGGACGACGCCGGGCGCCCTGCCGAGTTCCAGGAACATGTTCACGTCGTCGAAGCGCAGCGGGCCGACCTCGATCACGTTCGGCAGGCGGCCCCATTCGCGGAAGCCGAACGATTCGTACAGCTCGATCGCGCCGTGGTTGTTGCCGCGCACGCGGAGCGTCAGCGTCTCGATTCCGGCGTCGCGGGCGTCGTCGATGAGCGCGGTGACGACGCGCCGGCCGAGGCCGAGCCCTCTGGCGTCCGGGTGGGCCATGATCTTGCCGAGCTCGGCCGAGTGGGTGAAGACCGGCGCCGGGTCGCGCCGCCACAGGCCCATGCCCTGCACGGTGCCGTCGACAAGGACGAGGACCAGGTGGGCGTCGCCGTCGCGGACCGCTTTGAGCGTCTCCTCCAGCCAGGCGCCGGTCTCCTCGCGCCCGGGCGGGTCGACCCAGCCGACGGCTCCGCCCAGCTCCACGACGCCGTGGAGGACGCGGTGCACGGCGGACAGCAGGGTTTCGTCGGCGGTATCCGGCCAGATCAGGTCGATGTTCACGACCCGCCATCATGCCGCACGGGTCTGGCTCGTGGTATCAAGCAAGCATATGCTTGGTCGCATGCCTGACTATCGCAATCTCATCGGCGGTGAGCTGGTCGCCGCCGCCCGGACGATGGACTCGGTCGACCCGGCCACGGGCGAGGTGTGGACGCAGGTCCCGGCCGGCGGTCCCGCCGAGGCCGAGGCGGCGGTGGCGGCGGCCCGCCGGGCGTTCCCCGCCTGGTCGGCGCTGCCCGCCCTGACCAGAGCGCACTATCTGCGCAAGGTTTCGGAGGTCTTCGGCCGGCACGCCGAGGAGCTGGCCAGGCTGGAGACCCGCGACAACGGCAGGATCCTGCGGGACACGCTGAAGAGGGACCTGCCGGGGATGGCGTTCCTGTGGCAGCTGGCCGCCGGCCAGTGCCTGGAGGCGGTGAAAGGTGACACCGTCCTCCTGGGACCCGACGCGATGGGGCTGACGCGGCGGGAGCCGTACGGCGTGGTGGTGTGCATCATCCCCTGGAACTCGCCGATCTCGACGTTCTCCGCGAAGGCCGCGTACGCGCTGGCGGCCGGCAACACGGTCATCGTCAAGCCGGCCGAGCAGGCGAGCGCGTCGGTGCTGCGGCTCGGCGAATTGCTGGCCGAGGTGTTCCCGCCCGGGGTGCTCAACATCGTCAGCGGCATGGGAGAGGCGGTCGGCGACGCCCTCGTACGGCACCGCGACGTCAGCAAGATCACCCTCACCGGCTCGACCGTCACCGGCCAGGCGATCACCAGGGCATCGGCGGACGCGCTGAAGCCGATGATCTTCGAGCTGGGCGGCAAGTCCCCCAACATCGTCTTCCCCGACGCCGACCTGGACGCGGCCGCGCAGGGCGTCACCGTGAACTCCGTCTACACCGGCAATGCCGGGCAGGTGTGCGTGGCAGGCTCGCGCATCCTCATCCACCGCTCGATCTGGGACGACATGCTCGGCCGGATCGGGGACATCTGCGCGGGCCTGGTGCTGGACGACCCGCAGGACCTGCGGACCACGATGGGGCCGATCGTGTCCGCCGCGCAGTTCGAGCGCGTGACGTCGTACCTGGAGCTGGCCGAGAAGGAGGGCGCCAGGCTGGTCTTCGGCGGCCGCACCGGCGCCGACGTGGTTCCCCGCCTGCCGGGTGGCTACTGGGTCGAGCCGACCCTCTACACCACGGACGACAACTCGCTGCGCGTGTGCCAGGAGGAGATCTTCGGGCCGGTGGCGGTGGCGCTGCCGTTCCAGACGGAGGAGGAGGCCCTGGAGATCGCCAACGACTCCCCGTACGGGCTGGCGGCCGGCGTCTGGACCCGCGACCTGGGCCGCGCCCACCGCTTCGTGCGCGATCTGCAGACGGGCACGGTGTGGGTGAACACCTTCCGCCAGATGCCGCCGGGGCTGCCGTTCGGCGGCGTCAAGGACAGCGGGTACGGCCACGACTCGGTGCAGGAGTTCACCCGCGAAAAGGCGGCCATTATCCAGATCTAGTTGGATAGATTTACCCCTCATGAGCGAGGGGATCAAGGACCGTGCCGAGCTGTCCGAGGCAGCGGCCCAGTCGCGGGCGTCGGTGCTGCGCAGCCGTGCGGAATCGTACATCGCGCTGGCGCGGCACGACGACGCGATCGCGGATCTGACGGAGTCGATCGAGCTGGCGCCGGACAACGCCCGTGCCTGGCGGCTGCGCGGCGAGAGTCACCGCGTCGTCGAACGGTACGAGGCGGCGCTGGAGGATTTCGACGAGGCGCTGAAGCTGGAGCCCGACAGCGCGTACGCCCTCGGCTCGCGCGGCCAGACCTACGCCGCGATGGGCCGCCTGGAAGAGGCCATGGCCGACTTCGAGCACGCCCTCACCCTCTCCCCCGACTCGCTGTGGATCCTGGAGGCGAAGGCGGACGCCCTGGTGGACCTGGACCGGCTGGACGAAGCCCTGGAAGAGCACGCGAAGATCATCGCCTTGAACGAGGAACTGCCGTATTCGTGGGTGGCGCGGGGTGATCTGTACCAGCGGATGCACCTGTACACCGAAGCGATAGACGACTACACGAAAGCCTTGGACGTCGACCCCGACCATGTGCGAGCGCTGAGCAGGCGGGGCGAGGCGCTGCGCATGACGGACCGGTACGAGGAGGCGCTGGCCGACCTGAACCGGGCGCTGGACCTGGATCCGGACAACGACCGCGCGCTGGGCAGCAGGGGCGCGGTGCTGAGCGAGCTGGGCGACAATGAGGCGGCGCTGACCGATTTGGACCGGGCGATCGAGCTGGACCCCGAATACATCTGGGCTTATCGGGTGCGGGGCGAGATCTTCCAGGAACTGGAACGTCACGAGGAAGCGGTCGCCGACTTCACCCAGGCCCTGCACCTGGAATTCGGCGACTGAGCCGGGAGATTTCTAGGGGCGTTCGCATGGGAGCCACTCCAGGGCCGCCCCATCCACCGCGATCAGGCTCTATACAAGGCCTCGTGCTCGACGCCATCCCGCAACAGGAGATGGCCGACAAGGAGGAGTTGCGCAAGTTCCGCACGGGGCTGACGACCTTCGCCAAGCAGGTCGTCCTGGTGGCGGATGCCGTGGACTGCGCGTACGAGAACGACCACCTGGCGGTCTCGGTCTACCAGGATCCCGAGTACGACTGGTCGCTGGGCGTCGTGGCCGTGGTGCGAGGCGACGTGGAGGCATTGGCGGAGGATGCGATCTGCCTGCTGGCCGAGCAGGTGCCCTTCCTTCCAGGCTTTGGCGTGCGGGCGGAGGATCCGCCGACACCCACGTTCTGCGCCGACACCGCGCTCCGGGAGACCCAGGGCTACCAGTTCAGGGTCGTATGGCTGGCCAGCTCCGACAGGATGTGCCGCAGCCTCTCGGGCAGCATCGAGGATGCCTGGTCCGGTACCGGCAAGTCGGGCAGCGTGATCACCGGAGCGCCGCCTTGGCGTCGTTCCAAGGCCGGGCCGACGTCCGGGCGAGCCCCCTGACGCGACCCAGCACGGCACCGGCGGAGGCACCAGCGCTACACGTCTGAGCTGTGGATTGTTCCTGTTTCATCGTCGTCTGCCGGGTAGATGATGCGGGCTCACAGGAGGGGAGACTGACATGTGTCTGAGCTGTGGCTGCGGAGAGCCGGAGAACGATCACGGTAATCCGGCCAACATCACCACACAGGATCTACAGAGCGCCGCTCAAGCGGCGGACATCAGCCCGCAGGAGGCCGCCGAGAACATCCAGGCCGGACTCGCCACCCGGTAAGGCGCCGCCCGCTCCTCTTGACACCGCACGTCGGTCGGATCGGCGAGCCGCCACGGGCTGCGGCATTCCGCGCCTCCACTTCAACGCCCCAGACCGCCTATCCCCGTGCGGTTCTCACCGATCCACCTGGTCCTCCACGGCGTTCGCGCGGAGCCACTCCAACGCTTCCGCAGCCGCATGGAGGACCGAGATGTGCCCGTCCTCCGGGTACAGCCGCAGCTCCGCCCGAAGGCAGTGGCGGGCCAGCCACACGCCGTGTGAGCTGGGGATGACGCGGTCCCGTTCGCCGTGTACGAGCAGCACCGGCGCGATCACCTGGGCGGGGTCGCAGCCCCAGGGGGCGACGTAGGCGAGGTCGTCGTCGATCAGCCCGCCGGGGCCGTTCTCGAGGGCGGGGCTGACGACGCTGTCGAACCAGCCCCACTCGCCCTGGAACGCCGCATGATCCTCCGGGGCGAACATCTCCGGGTCGTACTCGGCCGCCGCCTCGTGGTGTTGCTTTGCCGCGCGGCCCGCCACGGCGGCCCGCAGGGACGTCTCGCCAGAACGCGACATGCCCGCGAACCAGTCGAGCCCCTCCGCGCCGTACGGGGCGATGCCCGACACGCTCGCGGCGGCCCGCACCCGGTCCGGGAACAGGGCGGCGCAGGCCAGCGCGTACGAGCCGCCGCCGGAATGCCCCATGACGGCGAACCTGCCGATGCCCAGCGCGTCGGCGATCCGCGGGACGTCGGCGGCGGTCGTGGCCAGGTCCCGGCCGGGGACAGGGGTCGAACCACCGTAGCCGGGGCGGTCGTACGACACCCAGCGGATGCCCAGCCGATCGGAGATCGGGAACAGAGGCTCCGGGGGCATGCCGATGTTGGGCGTGCCGTGGTGCCAGATGACCGCCAGACGGTCGGCGGCATCGTCCGTATCCGTGTCATAGACGTGCAGCGTGCGACCGCCGGCCAATTCCAGATCGAAGTCTTTCACTGTCGTCACGCGGGGAGCCTAACCACCCCGAAGGGAGTTCGTCAGGAACCGGTAGCCCGGGCTGGGCCCTACCTGAAGCCGGCCTGGAAGGCGAACCACCGCAGACGGCAACTCGCCTTCATGACCTTCGCGGGCTCGGCTGTCACCGGAGTGCGACCTCGCTCGGCCCGTTGAACGGCGCCAACGACAGCACCGTCTTCGGCGTCCGCAGCCCCTCGTTCTCGGCGAACATCTTCCGCGCCGCGTCGAAGGGAACGTCGTCGCCTGCCACCAGTGAGGCCTGGTCGTACAGCTCGCAGACCGCGTCCGTCATGTCCCTGTCGCCACCCGCTCCCCAGACGTCCCACAGCAGCGTCTCCACCTTGTTCAGGGCCGCCAGGTCGATCCGGATGTCGTGCGCCACGTACCACTCCCCGAACATCGGGCCCTCCTCCGGGAGGTGGAGTCCGAAGGTCTTGGGATCCGCCTCGCCCGCTCGGATGGCCTGCCACGCCTTGCCCGCGACCAGAAAGCGGTCGCGCGGCACGTCCATCGGGTCGAAGTCCACACTGGACATGTCGATGACCGTCGGGTCGGCCAGCAGCCAGCCCCGCTGGTCGTCCCAATACTCGGTCACCATGTGGTCGGCGTAGAACCCGTCCGGACCGCCGTACGCGGCGAAGCCGGACCGTAGGCGCGCGGGTATGCCCGCGTGGCGCAGGAACGAGCACAGCAGCAGGGCGAAGTCGCGGCAGACGCCGACAAAGCGGTCACCGACCTCGCGCCGCCGCGTCAGCGGGGCATCGCTCCGCTGGATGATGATCCGCAGGATGTCGTCGATGTAGCGCGTCTCGGCATCGTTGTGCAGGCGGTTCTGCGGGAAGGCAAAGCGGAACTCCGCGCCTTCCCCACGGTTGACCATGAGATTACGGGCCGTACGGGCGAGTTGCGACGGATCATCCGGCAGGTCGGTATAAAGCGGGGCGAGGTCATTGGGGTCGGAGAAAGCACTCTGCGCGACATAGAAGGCGGCCGCATCCGGTGCGAGGCAAGCAAATGACATGACGGGAACTCCAAAGGGGATCGGCCACGTGCTCGATTGCTGGGCCGGTGATCCCTTACCGTGTCAAAATCTCCCCAAAATTGTCCAGGCGCCCACCTCCGGGCCACAAAAGTCAGCCCCGGCGAGCGATCGGGCCGGCGAGCATCTGATCCGAATACCGCGATCCACCGGATCCCGGTGAGCTTGTCCGGATTGGTGATCGAGTAGATGCCGGCGATCCAGCCACCCCATCCCCCGCCGTACGGCATGTGGATCTCCGGCTCCTCGCCAGGGCCGCGCAGGACGGCCGCCGGCGAGGAGCCGGGCTAGAGAGCGAGCAGGGCGTTGACGGGCAGGCGGCGGTCGGACAGCGGGCGGATGGCGATGCGGAGCAGCGCCAGCGCGTTGTCGTCGCCCGCGATGCGGTTGGCGCTGAGCCCGCCGCACGACTGGCAGTGGTGGATGATCAGCCACTCCCCGTCCGGCCGGACGGTGACGCTCAGCGCCGCCATCCGGCCCCGGCAGCCCGCCCGCCGGTCCCCCGGGATCCGGTGGTCGACATGCAGGCTGGTCAGGCAGTGCGGGCAGTGGTTGCGGTGCGCGGTGCCCGGTGCGGACATCGGCACGTCGAGCCGGCACCCGACGCAGCGGAACGCGTCGCCGGATGCCGTATGGTGTGCGTTCTTGCGCCGTTGCGGCCTTTCCCGGCCGGGGTTCCTTCTGGGCATGTCACAGGTCGCCGAACGCCTCGAGCGGGAACGGCGGCTGCGCGAGCGGGCGTACGGCCATGCGCATGAGGATGAGCTGGTTGTCGTCCCCGCAGATGGGGTTGGACGTCAGCTCACCGCATCGGGTGCAGCGATGGATGATCATCCAGTCGCCGGTGCGGAGGACCGCGATCGAGATCGGGATCATCCGCGATCGACACTCCGACGGGCCGCCTTCCACGCGGTCGAGCACATGCTGCGAGTGCAGGCAGCTCGGACAGTGGTTGCGGCGGGTGCCGTCCGGGGCGATCGCCGTGACGGTCAGGCCGCAGCGCACGCACGGGAAGGTTTCGGTGTTGACGATGGAACGAGGATTGCCGTTGGTGGACAACCTGGGTACTCCTTGCCGAAATGGGTCAATGAAGACAGCAAGGGAGCGCCTGGCGTGCCACGCGGGCAGACGGTCCGGCGTGACCGTTCATGGTCACATGGGAGGAGTCAGAGGCAGGATTCGCCCGCGGCACGAAAAGGCGCTCTCAGCGCGGTGCCAGACATTGACGCACTCCCCTCCGGAGCAGCACGGGCTGCTCAGAATGCTCCACCGTTTCGGACATGTGCGAGGGTAGCGGCGCGAACCGGCGTACGGCGAATGGTTTTCCGGCGGCCTTTCCCAGACTTCTCGCCGGCCGCGCGCTCGGCCTGCCGTGGGGGACTCGTGATCAGCTCTTGGGATAGTACGGGGCCGCGAGGTGCGCGTACACGATGGCGTTCTCCTGGTAGCTGCGCGACTTCCGATCGAACGCCCCGCCGCAGGTCACCAGCCTGAGCCCCGGATAACCGAGCTTGCCGTAGACCTTCTTGGCGGGGAAGCCGCGCTTGGGCGTGTGCTCGACCTCGTCGACGACGAACACGGCGACCGAGCGGTCGGCGCGCAGCACCTGCACCTGGTCGCCGCGCTTGACGTCCTTGAGGCGGGCGAAGACGGCGGGGCCGCTCCTCGTGTCGAGATGCCCGGTGATCACGGCGGCGCCGCGCTGGCCGGGGACGGGGCCGTAGCGGTACCAGCCGGCGAGGTTCGGGGAGTCGAGCGGCGGGTTCTGGATGGCGCCCGCGGCGTCCAGGCCCAGCTCCATGAGGGGGGCGGACACGCCGATGGACGGGATGTAGACGGCGGTGGGCCGCACGGCCTTCATGGGCTCGGCCACCCCGGCGCGCGGCACGCCGGGGACCGGGGCGGTGCCGTCGCCCGGCTCCGTTCCCGCGGCCGCCACCGGCGCCTGCTCGCCGCCGCCGACGATGCCGCTCACCCCGAGCCCGATCAGCAGCGCCCCGGCCAGCGTCACGACGCCGGCCAGGGTCAGCAGCAGCCGTTGTCCCGGCGCGCGGGCCACCCTAGGCGACATCCCTGCGGCGCCGCACCGCGAGCCCGGCCAGCCCGGCGCCGGTCAGCACCGCGACCCCGCCGAGCGCGTACGGCCACGCCGCGCCCTCCGTCGTCAGCCCGCCCCCGCCGGTCTCCGGATGCCCCCTCGGCACCTTGTGCTCGTGCTCGGCCGCCGGCCGCCACGGATCCCCGGAAGCCTCTGGGTACGGAGGCACGGAGTCCTTCGGCGGCGTCCAGGACTCCTCGGGCGCGGGACTGTCCGGCGGGGATTCCTGAGGCGGTTCGCCGCACAGGAGGGGCAGCGGGACGAGGCAGGTGGGCAGCTCCTCCGGCAGTCCCGGCAGCTTGGGCAGGTCCTCTGGCACTCCCGGCAGCTTGGGCAGGTCAGGGCCGGAGTGGGCGGAGGCGGTGCCGATGCCCGCCGCCAGGATCGCACCTCCGATCATGAAGGCCGTCACCGCGGCCGCGAGATGTCGCGCTCTTGCCATGGAAGGCTCCCGATTCAGTCGGTTGTCGCCCCCGATGCACCAGATGAGCCTTGCGAATTATTGGACCGAGCGTCAAGTAATGTGACCGAAGTGAAACAGTCGAATACGGAGGGTTTGATCGCGGGCAATTGTGGCAGGTGTAGGGGTTTGAGGGGGACAAAAGCCATGAGTAATCCACAACAGCCTGAACTTCGCAGATCGGGTAAAGCTCTCACCGATTCGAAGTCGGCCGACGACGTACGCGAGGCGAAAAGCAAGACAACACGTTCCGCTCACCCGCACGGGACCGACAAGGGTGCCAGAGGCGGCGGCAAGGGCGGCGGCGTGCCTCCGGGCCAGCGGCCACCGCACCCGGGGTGAGTCACGTGAGAGGGAGCCTGCAGTTCATCGGCAACGCCACGGCCCTGATCCGGTACAACGGCTTCACCCTGCTGACGGATCCCAACTTCCTGCACCGGGGCCAGCGCGCGTACCTGGGATACGGCATGAGCTCACGCCGCCTCGCCGACCCGGCCGTGGCGATCGAGGACCTGCCGGCGCTGGACGCGGTGGTGCTGTCCCACATGCATGGCGACCACTGGGACCGGGTCGCCCGCAGGGGCCTGGACAGGGACACGCCGATCATCACCACCACCATGGCGGCCAGAAAGCTGCGCCGCCGCGGTTTCCGCAGGAGCGTGGGCCTGGAGGAGTGGGAGCAGTACGAGCTGCGCGGCCGCGGCGGCAGCATCATGATCACCGCGCTGCCCGCCAAACACGCGCCGGGCCTGGTCGAGGCGCTGCTGCCGCCCGTGATCGGCACGATGCTGGAGTTCTGCAACCCGTACGAGAGGGTGGAGCTGCGCCTGCACATCAGCGGCGACACCCTGCTCGACCGCCGCCTGGACGCGATCCCGCGCCGCTTCCCGGAAATCGACCTGGCCCTCGTCCACCTGGGCGGCACCAAGCTGCTCGGGTCCTTGCTGGTCACCATGGACGGCGAGCAGGGCGCCTCATGGGTGGACCTGATCCATCCGCGTACGGTTGTCCCGGTGCACTACGACGACTACACCGTGTTCAGCTCGTCCCTGAACGACTTCCGGCACCATATCGCGCAGGCGGGGCTGGCGGACCGGGTCGTCTATCTGGAGCGGGGTGAGACCCGGGAGCTCGCCCCGCACCACCTCGTCCGCCACCACTGATCACCGGCCGCGCATCGGCCCCTGGCGGACGTCGAGCGGCAGGCCGGGCCCGCTAGTCGGTGCTCCTGGCCCGGCTCGGCTGGACCCGCATCGGCTCCCCCGGCATCTTCGGATAGTTCGGCGGGTACGGCATGTCGCCCCGCTCGTCCTTGGCGTACCACTCCAGCAGGGCCTCGATCGAATAGGCCCGATCATCGATGGCCGCGTGCACGTCACCCACCTGGGCGAAGCGCGCCGGAACGGTGCGGATGTCGAAGTCGCGCGGGTCGGCGTCCTCCAGCTCGTCCCAGGTCAGCGGCGTCGAGACGGGCGCGTGCGGCTGGGCCCTGACCGAGTAGGCGCTGGCCACCGTGCGGTCCCGGGCGTTCTGGTTGAAGTCGATGAAAACCCGCTCCCCGCGCTCCTCCTTCCACCAGGCCGTCGTCACCAGGCTCGGCTCGCGCTCCTCGACGGCCCTGGCCAGAGCGATGCCCGCGTGGCGTACCTGGATGAAGTCCCAGCGCGGCTCGATCCGCACGGCGATGTGCACGCCGCGGTTGCCGGACGTCTTCACGAACCCGGTCATCCCCAGCTCGCCCAGCACCTCCCTGGTGAGGAACGCGGCCCTGCGCGCGGCCCCAAACTCGAGGCCGGGCTGCGGGTCCAGGTCGATGCGCAGCTCGTCGGGGTGCTCGACGTCGGCGGCCCGCACCTGCCAGGGGTGGAAGTCGATGGTGCCGAGGTTGGCGCAGTAGGCGATGGCCGCGACCTCGGTGACGCGGAGGGACTGCGCCGTACGGCCGCTGGGGAAGGTGACGGTGACCGACTCGAGCCAGTCGGGGTGCCGGGGCGGCATCCGCTTCTGGTAGATCGCCTCGGTCTGCACGCCGTCGGGGTGGCGCTTGATGTTGGTCGGCCGGTCCTTGAGCGCCCGGAGCGCGCCCTCGCCGACGCTCACGTAGTATTCGACCAGCTCGCGCTTGGTGGCGCCGATCTCCGGGAAGTACACCTTGTCGGGGTTGGTGACCTTGACGGTCCGCTTCCCCACCTCGAGCTCTATGAACGGCGATGCCATGGCATCGAACCTACCCCTTCCGCACGACGGCGTCGGGCGACCACGCCCGCCTCACGGCGTGAGGCCATGAACCGGCGAGGGAGTGCCGGCGCCTGGAGGAGCGGCGGGAGCAGAGCGACCAGAGCGGGGGAAGGCGACGGCGTCTGGCGACCGAGCCCGCCTCCACGGAGTGGAGGCCATGAACACAGTGGGAGTGCCGGCGCCTGGAGGAGCGGCGGGAGCAGAGCGACCAGAGCGGGGGAAGGCGACGGCGTCTGGCGACCGAGCCCGCCTCCACGGAGTGGAGGCCAATGAACACAGAGGCGGGCCCGCCCCGGAGCCGCCTCGGTGGCGGGACCGAGGGCTCGACGGGGCGGGCCGGCGATCGTCCGCCGCCGTTCCGGGCGCTGGCGCGCCACCCGGCCGGCCGTCACGATCCCCCGCGGCGCCAGCACGGGCGTGGGCTGTGCCGCTCGGCGGGATCTGCGGACGATCTCACCCCTTGGCAGGAGGCGATGACACCCCCATGCCTACAAAGACGCGAATTCGCCCCAGAAAGGATGCTTCACCCTGTGGAGATCTCTTTTTGCTGGATCTCGTACTCTAGACGCATGAACAAGGTGCAAAAGAGCGAGGCCGAGTGGCGGGCCCAGCTTGCTCCCGAGGAGTTCCACGTCCTCAGGGAAGCGGGGACCGAGCGCCCGTTCACGGGAGAGTACGTCGAGACCAAGACCGAGGGCGTCTACTCCTGCCGCGCCTGCGGGGCCGAGCTGTTCCGGTCGGACACCAAGTTCGAGTCGCACTGCGGGTGGCCGAGCTTCTTCGCACCGGCCGACTCCGACGCGGTGACGCTGATCGAGGATCGAAGTCACGGAATGGCGCGTACGGAGGTGCGTTGCGCCCGATGCGACTCGCATCTGGGGCACGTGTTCCACGGCGAGGGCTACCCGACCCCCACCGACGATCGCTACTGCATCAACTCGATCTCCCTGCGGCTCGAACCCAAGGCGTGATCGGGTAACGACAGCGCGTACCGATCGCTTACTCGGGGTAAGAGCACCCGCGTGGCACTCGTCCATCTCCGGCACCGGTGGGTGACGATCGAGACCATCGGTCGCGTCGTGACGCAGCGGTGCGAGGTGTGCGCGAAGACGCGCGTACGGGTGCGCTAGCCCGTCAGTCCGGCGCTGGATGAGTGACGCGGCAGCTCCTGTCGGAGGGGCCGAGGATGTTGGCGAGCACCGGGTTCCCGTTCTCCCCGAACCTGGCCTGCACGAATACCACCGGACGGGCCACTCCGGCGGCTCTGAGGTATTCGAGGCCGCGCTTGCACAGCGCGATGGCCTCGGCGGAATTGTGCGCCGTTTCCGGCAAATCCGTATAAATGCGCAGATAGCCGCCGACTGTGCGAATGTCTTTGAGGCGTTTGAGCGCTTTGTCGTCCTGGCCCCAGTGCGTACGGAAATACTCCGCCGCCCGTTGGTCGGTGTGCGAGGACGGCCCGTCACCCTTGTAACCGTCGGTGTCGTCCATCCCCGGCACGGCTAACACCGCCTCCTCCGGCGGGGCGCTCCCGTCCACCAGGTCCGATTCGGCCGGGGCAGGGGTCGTGGTCTCCTTGGGCATGTCCTCCTCGGGCACGTCCTTGGGGGCCTCGCGCGCCCGGACCTCCGCGCTCGCGCCCGGACTGGCCTCCGCGCTCGCTCCGGCACCGGCCTCCGAGCCGGCCTCAGCTCTCCCGGGAAGCGCCGAGGCGCGGCCGTCCGGCTCGGCGCGCGCCGGCGACCCCGCCGCGCCCGGCCCGTGCACGGACTCCGAGGCCGTCGGCGCCCCGCCGAACGTCCCGTTCGCACCCAGCAGCCCGGCGGCCCCACCGGCCAGCGCCAGCACACCCACCACCCACCGGCCGGCCCACAGGCGCCGTCCCGTACGCCGCCGCCTCCGCCCGCGCCGCGACCGCCCCGCCACACGCCCGCCGGACACCTCCGGACCGGACACCTCCCGACCGGACACCTCCCGACCGGACCCGTGCCGGCCCGGCACATGGCGACCGGCCGTCCGCCGTCGACGTCCCCGTCTTCCCGACTCGTCCATCACCCCGCCCTCCCTGCCGCCTTGGAACGTGCCACCGCGCGTCACGCCCAACGAACAAGGGATTTCCCTGATTGTGACAAAGGGGATAGATCACTTCAGTCAGATCGCCGACTTCAGCTTGGACGTATCCACCGCACCACAGCAGGCGCGCCCGCGACCAGAGCCGGGACGCGCCAGGACAGGGCTCAGAGAGGGATGAATCAGGGCAGGGCGGCGATGAGCTCGCGCACCGGCTTGCGGGCGCCGGTGTAGAACGGGATCTCGATGCGGGTGTGGCGGCGGGCCTGGGCGCCCCGCAGCGTACGCATCAGGTCGACGATCCGGTGCAGCTCATCGGCCTCGAACGCGAGCATCCACTCGTAGTCGTTGAGCGAGAAGCAGGCGACGGTGTTGGCCCGCACGTCGGGATAGTCGCGCGCCATCCGGCCGTGCTCGGCCAGCATCGCCCGCCGCTCGGAGTCCTCCAGCAGATACCACTCGTACGAGCGCACGAACGGGTAGACGCTGACGTACGCCCGCGGCTCCTCCTCGGCGAGGAAGGCCGGAATGTGCGACTTGTTGAACTCGGCCGGCCGGTGCAACGCCATCGCCGACCACACGGGCCTGCTGTGCCGCCCCAGCGCCGTGCGGCGGAACCTGGCGTAGACGTCCTGCAGGTCCTCGGGCGTCGGCGCGTGCCACCAGAACATGAAGTCGGCGTCCGCCCGCAACCCGGCCACGTCGTAGACCCCCCGGGTCACGACGTCCTTGCCGGCGGCCTGCTCCAGCAGCTCCTCGACCTCCCCCGCCAGGCCGTCCCGCTCGGCGGGACACGGCTCGGTCACCTGGAAGACCGACCACATGGTGTAACGGATCACCTGGTTGAGATCGCGGGCCTTGGGCCGCGGAGCTGCCTCTGTCATGTTCCCTATTCTCCCCGTTGAGCCAGGTGGTCCAGAATCCGGGCGGCCGCCGTACGGGCCGTGCTGACGCAGGCGGGGATGCCGATGCCGTCGTACGCCGCGCCGCACACGGCCAGCCCGGGCTGCACGGCGACCGCGGCGCGCACCCGGGCCACCCGGTCGAGGTGGCCGACGTTGTATTGCGGCAGCGACCCGCCCCAGCGCGTGACCCGGGTGTCGACCGGCAGCCCGCGCACGCCCATCACATCGCTCATCTCGGCCATGGCCAGCGACACCAGCTCGGCGTCATCGCGGTGGAGCAGATGCTCCTCGCCGATCCTGCCGATCGAGCAGCGCAGGATCAGCAGGTCCCGGGCCAGGTGGGGCCACTTCACCGAGCTGAAGGTGACCGCCTTGACCGGGCGTCCTTCAACGGGCGGCACCAGGTAGCCGCTGTTGACGGGCGGGTCGGGGAAGGCGGCGAGCGAGTAGGCGAGCGTGACGATGGCCATGCTGGCGTATTCGATCCTGGCCAGCTCGGCCGCCGCCTTGGGCGCCTCGGCCTTGAGCAGCCTGCTGGAGGCCGGACCCGGCGTGGCGACGATGACGGCGTCGGCCTCGATGACCTCGGGCTTGGGCACCGGCCCAGCCACGAGCTGCCAGCCGCGCTCGGTCCTGCGCAGCTCGCGTACGGTGACGCCGGTCCTGACGTCGGCGCCCGACGCCTTGGCGACCGCCTCGGGCAGGCCACCGACGCCGCTCTTCAGCGACGTGAACACCGGCCCGGCGTCCTTGGGCGCCTCCTCGATGAGCTGCCTGGCCGCGCTCAGCAGCGAGCGCTCGGAGCGGGCGACGGCCGCCACGCGCGGCATCGTCGCCTCCAGCGACAGCATGTCGGAACGGCCCGCGTAAACGCCGCCGAGCAGCGGCTCGACCAGCCGTTCCACGACCTCGCCGCCCATCCTGGCGCGGATGTACGCGGCCACGGACACGTCGGTGCGCACCAGCGTCGCCGGCAGGATCTGGTCCAGCGGCACGCGCAGCAGCCCGCCGGGTGACATGATGCCCGATCTGGCCAGCTCGGTCAGATCGGCGGGCACGCCCATGACCTGCCCCTTCGGCATCGCGTGCAGCGCGCCGCGGCTGTAGATGGCCGAATGCGTGGTGCCGGGGAACACCAGGTCGTCACCGAGGCCGACCGCCCTGGCCAGCTCCGTGCCCTCGGGACGCCTGGCCAGCATGGCCTCCGCGCCCGCGTCGACGCTCACCCCGGCGACCTCCGAGGCGTGCAACTTGCCCCCGATGCGCGAGCCCGCCTCCAGCACGGTCACCTTGACCTGCTCGCCCGCTCCCTGGCGGATGTACCAAGCGGCGGCGAGACCGGAGATCCCCCCACCGACGACGACCACGTGCGCCCGATTCCCTTCCACGTCTCCTGACGCTACCGCCTCATGGGCGTGGCCAGCCGTTCGGGGCGCGAGGGAGTGCGTCGAGACAGTGACCGTACCGTGATTGCGGCCGTCAAACCGGGGTGATCCGCGGGCCGTCTATAGGGCATGAGGAGAACCCGGTACGGCATCGCGCTCTCAGCCGCCTGCGCGGCTCTGCTGCTGGCGGGCTGCGGCGGCGGCGGTGGGTCCGTCCAGTCCGCTTCGGCACCGGCCGACGCCCCCGCGCTGGCGTCCAGTTACCCGGAGGCGGCCGCCGCGCGGCCGACCGCCATGAAGAACCAGCCGCAGAGCCAGGCGTCGAGCGACAAGGACGGCATCGTCTCGAACGTCAAGGTGATCCAGCAGGAGCGGCAGGTCATCTACACCGGCAGCATGACGGTGCGGGCCAAGGAGGTCGCCACCGCCGTCGAACTGGCCAAGCAGATCGTGACCGGGGCCGGCGGCTACCTGTCCAAGGAACAGCGGAGCTCGGCGAGCAAAGCCCGGGACACGGCCACGCTGGAGTTCAAGATCCCGCCGGACAAGTACGCCGGGGTGCTGGGCCGGCTCGGCAAGGAGCTGGGCACGCAGATCTCCATAAGTCAGAACACTCAGGACGTCACGCTGCAGGTGGCCGACGTCAACAGCCGGCTGAAGTCGGCGCAGCAGTCGCTCGACTCGCTGCGCACGCTGCTGAAGAGGGCCGACACGATCGGGCAGGTGCTGGACGTGGAGCGGGAGATCTCCACTCGCGAGGCGGACCTTGAGTCGCTGCAGGCGCAGCAGAAGGAGCTGGCCGCCCAGACCTCCATGGCCACGCTGACGCTCCGGCTGCTCGGGCCCGTGGCCGTCGTGGAGGAGAAGGAGGAGGAGCCCGCCGGGTTCCTCGGCGGGCTCAAGACGGGGTGGGGGGCGCTGGTCTCGTTCGTGAAGGTGCTGCTCACGGTGCTCGGTACGACGGTGCCGTGGCTGATCGTCGTGCTGCCCCCGGTGGCCCTTCTGGTCTATCTGGTACGGCGTTCCCGCGCCCGGCGCCCCACGATCCCGGCGCCGCCCGCGGGACCGCGCCCCGGCGACCCGGACCCGGAAGCGGCCTGACCTCGCCGCGCCGCGCCCGGCGTCAGCCGTCGAGGGAGGTCTCGTGCACGAGGTCGGTCAGGCGCTTGAGCTGGTCGGGATCGGTCGAGGGCAGCACGCCGTGCCCCAGGTTGAACACGTGCCCCTCGGCCGCCCGGCCGCGCCGCAGCACCTCGCGGGCCTTGCGCTCGACGACCTCCCACGGCGCCAGCAGGATGGCCGGGTCGAGGTTGCCCTGCAGCGCCTTGCCAGGGGCGACCCGGCGGGCCGCCTCGTCCAGCGGCACCCGCCAGTCCACGCCGACCACGTCGGCCCCGGCCTCGCCCAGCACGCCGAGCAGCTCGCCCGTGCCCACCCCGAAGTGGATGCGCGGCACGCCCTCGACGCCCGCGAAGATCCGCCGGGTGTGCGGCAGGATGAACTCGCGGTAGTCGTCCGGGGCCACCGCCCCCACCCAGGAGTCGAAGAGCTGCACGGCCGAGGCGCCCGCGGCGATCTGGATGCGCAGATGCTCCAGGACGATGTCGGAGAGCCGTTCCATCAGCGCGTGCCACAGCTCCGGGGCGCCGTACATCATGGCCTTGGTCCGGTCGTGGTTCTTGGACGGGCCGCCCTCGATCAGGTAGGAGCCGAGCGTGAACGGCGCTCCAGCGAACCCGATCAGCGGTGTGCCGCCCAGCTCGCCGGTCAGCGCCCGGATGGCCTCGGTGACGTAAGGAACGTCGTCGGGCTCCAGCGGGCGCAGCGCGTCGACGCCCTTGGCGTCGCGGATCGGCTCGGCGACGACGGGGCCGACGCCCGGCTTGATGTCGAGGTCGACGCCGATGGCCTTGAGCGGCACCACGATGTCGCTGAAGAAGATGGCCGCGTCCACGCCGTAGCGGCGGACCGGCTGCATGGTGATCTCGACGATCAGGTCGGGCGTGGCGCACGCGGTGAGCATCGGCACGCCCTCGCGCACCTTGAGGTATTCCGGCAGCGACCGCCCTGCCTGGCGCATGTACCAAACCGGGGTGTGCGGGACGGGCTGGCGGCGGCAGGCACGCAGGAACGCTGAGTCGGCGAGGTTCACCCCACAAGAGTGCCATGTCCGGGTGGCGGTCCCCGCATCGGTGCGAGGTGTCGGAAAAATATGCATTGGATACCCCAAATCATGATCAGATAGCAAGATGAAGGTTTACCGGTCTGCTCGGCATCGGCCGCACACACGGGTCGAACACACCCCAAGCCGGACCAGAGAGCCGGTCCTGAATTGGTTAAAACTTCACCAACCCACCGCGCGGCATCGATTCATCGACCACTTTCGGGACACGCCGAGCGCGTTGCGGGGAATTGTCAGCGGCTCATGCCAACGTCGAAGCCAAGACCCGAAGAAAGGCCCGTTGCAATGACCGCGTTGTGGAGTTCCCCAGAGCGCCGCAGTGAGCGCTGCGCCTCCTGCGCAGGTGAACGGCTGCACCAGCAGCCGCCGTGCGACGACGGGCACGAGCCGGGCGAATGCCCGCACTGGGCCTGCGTCGAGTGCGGCCACGCGATCATGCTCGGCTCCGCCGAATCCATCCGACCGGCACGCCAGCTCGTTACGGCTGCGGCTTGATCCCGAAGGATGAGCACCCCCGTGGTCCCCTTCCGTCCGACTTCGACCTACGCTTCCGATATGACACTCGGTGACCAGCCACCGCCTCCCGCGGCGTTCACGCGCGCGGCGGAGAGCCTGCGACTGCCCGAGGTCAGACCGGAGATCGAGCTGGAGGATCTGCCCGCGCCGCAGCGGCTGGCCCCCTACTCGGCCGCCATCGGCGCGTCGGTCTACCGCGACGACGACGAGCTCGCGGTGGGCCGGCTGATCCTGCTCTACGACCCCGACGGCCAGCGCGGCTGGGAGGGCCCGTTCAGGCTGGTGGCGTACGTCAGGGCCGACATGGAGCCGGAGATCACCTCCGATCCG
Source organism: Nonomuraea sp. H19 (assembly GCF_052068215.1). Classification (NCBI taxonomy): domain Bacteria; kingdom Bacillati; phylum Actinomycetota; class Actinomycetes; order Streptosporangiales; family Streptosporangiaceae; genus Nonomuraea; species Nonomuraea sp. H19. Next base: position 161,926 of record NZ_JBQHCV010000025.1, read on the forward strand.
CTGCTCGGGCCCGTCGTGTGGAGCTGGCTGACCGAGGCGCTGGAGGCGCACCAAGCCGACTACTCCGCCGCTGGCGGTACGGTGACAAGAGCCGTGTCAGAGGGGTTCGGCAACAAGGCCGAAGACCCGGTCACGACCGAGCTCGAGCTGCGCGCGTCCTGGTCACCCGCTCAGGAGGATCTCTCCGGCCATGTCGCCGCCTGGTGCGACCTGATGTGCCTGGCGGCGGGGATCCCGCCGCTCCCGCCGGACGTGTCCGCCTTGCCCCGCCGACGTGATGATCCGGAGAGTGACCGAACGAAGTGAGGGCCCAAGTCCACGACAACGCCAGCGTCATGAGATCGGTGAGCTCATGACAGAAGAACGAACCATCGAGCCGCTGCTCGAGCCACGCGAGGGCATCCCGCCGGTGATCGCGGACGCGGACGGTCTCGCCATGGTCGTGGAGAGGTTCGCCGCCGGCAGCGGCCCGGTGGCGGTCGACGCCGAGCGCGCCTCGGGCTACCGGTACGGCAATCGCGCCTACCTGGTGCAGCTGCGCCGCGCCGGGGCCGGGACCGCGTTGATCGACCCGATCGGCTGCCCTGACCTGTCCGCGCTCGACGCCGCCGTGGCCGACGCGGAGATCGTGCTGCACGCCGCCTCGCAGGACCTGCCGTGCCTGCTGGAGGTCGGGTTCCGGCCTCGTGAGATGTTCGACACCGAGCTGGCGGGGCGGCTGCTCGGCTACGAGCGGGTGGGGCTCGGCACGATGGTCGAGACCGTGCTCGGGCTGCGGCTGGAGAAGGGCCACTCGGCCGCCGACTGGTCCACCAGGCCGCTGCCGGAAGACTGGTTGCGCTACGCCGCGCTCGACGTGGAGGTGCTGGTCGAGCTGCGTGACGTGCTCCACAGGGAGCTGACCGAGAGCGGGAAGCTGGAGTGGGCGCGCGAGGAGTTCGCCGCCGTGCTCAACATCCCGCCGCCGGTGCCCAGGTCGGATCCGTGGCGGCGGACGTCGGGCATCCACAAGATACGCAACGTGCGGGCGCTGGCGATCGTGCGCGAGCTGTGGACCATGCGCGACCGGATCGCCCGCGACGCCGACCTCGCGCCCGGCCGGGTGCTACCCGACGCGGCGATCATCACGGCCGCGCTCGAAGGGCCGCGTACGAAGAAGGCACTGACCGAAATATCAGCCTTCACCGGACGCAGCGCGCGCCGCCACATGGCCGACTGGCTCGCCGCCGTCGCCCGTGCCCGCACCCTGCCGGAAAGCCAGCTGCCGCAGCCCAGCACGTCCGGCGACGGGCCGCCGCCGCCCAACCGCTGGGCCGACCGCGATCCGGCCGCCGCCAAGCGCCTGGCCGCGGCGCGCGCCGTGGTGGCCGCGCTGGCCGAGGAGCATCACATGCCCACGGAGAACCTGCTGCAGCCGGACGCCGTACGCCGGTTGACGTGGGAGCCGCCCGAGCCGATCACCGACGAGAGCGTGACCGCCCGGCTGCGCGCGCTCGGGGCCCGTGAGTGGCAGCTCGCGCTCACCGCCCACCGCATCGCCAAGGCACTGGCCCGGCTGGAGGTCCGGGGCGAACCCTAGATCCGCCGTGCCCGCCACCCTGCCCGCCGCTCTCCCCGCAGCCGCCGCGGGCGGCGTGCCGGGCCCGGTCGGAGCCCAAGGTGGGGGCCCCATTCGGGGTGGCTGACGAGGGCGCTACTTGACGCGTTCGGTGGGACGGCCGTACCGTTCGGGAAAGCGCTTTCCCCACGTTTGTCCTGAAGGGATCCTCATGAGCGTGCGCACCATAGGCGTCGTGATGAACGGCGTCACCGGGCGGATGGGCTACCGCCAGCACCTGGTCCGTTCCGTCCTGGCCATCAACGAGCAGGGCGGTGTGACCCTCTCGGACGGCAGCCGGGTCAAGCTCAAGCCGGTACTGGTCGGTCGGAATTCCGAAAAACTTGCAGACATTGCGGCAAAGCATGGAATTTCGGATTTCACCACGGACCTCGACTCCGCCCTCGCCGACGACGACAACCTGATCTACTTCGACGCCCAGGTCACCAGCGCCAGGGTCAAGGCCGTGCTGAAGGCCATCGAGGCGGGCAAGCACATCTACGCCGAGAAGCCGACGGCCGAGTCCACGCAGGAGGCGATCGCGCTGGCCGAGGCGGCCACGGCCAAGGGCGTCAAGAACGGCGTCGTGCAGGACAAGCTCTTCCTCCCCGGCCTGCTCAAGCTGAAGCGGCTGATCGACGGCGGCTTCTTCGGCCGGATCCTGTCGGTGCGCGGCGAGTTCGGCTACTGGGTGTTCGAGGGCGACTGGCAGGAGGCCCAGCGCCCCTCGTGGAACTACCGGGCCGAGGACGGCGGCGGCATCGTGCTCGACATGTTCCCCCACTGGCACTACGTGATGGAGAACCTGTTCGGCCGCGTCGAGTCCGTCTACGCCCGCGCCGTGACGCACGTCCCCGCACGTGTGGACGAGCAGGGCAACACCTACCAGGCCACCGCCGACGACGCCGCGTACGGCATCTTCGAGCTCGAAGGCGGCATCGTCGCCCAGATCAACTCCTCCTGGACGGTCCGCGTGAACCGCGACGAGCTGGTCGAGTTCCAGGTGGACGGCACGCACGGCAGCGCCGTCGCGGGATTGCGCAACTGCCGCGTACAGCACCGCTCCGCCACCCCCAAGCCCGTCTGGAACCCGGACCTGCCGGTCACGGCCCGCTTCCGCGACGGCTGGCAGGAGGTCCCGGACAACGCCGAGTTCGACAACGGGTTCAAGATCCAGTGGGAGGGGTTCATCAGGCACGTGGTGGAGGACGCGCCCTTCCCGTACGACTTCGCGGCCGGCGCCCGTGGCGTGCAGCTCGCCGAGCTGGGCCTGCGTTCGAACGCCGAGGGCCGCCGGATCGAGGTGCCGCAGCTGTGATGATCGACCTGCCCGGCAGCGGGCCGTACACGCTGCGCGAGCCGACGGTCTGGCCGGTGTCGGCGACGCCGGCGACGAGCCGCATCGTGTACGCGGCCGCGCACGTGGTGGCCGACCCGCTCGGTGACAACACGCCCGGCTCCCCCGCCGCGGTGGACTGGGACGCCACCCTCCGCTTCCGCCGCCACCTGTGGTCGCACGGCCTGCGGATCGCGGATGCCATGGACACCGCGCAGCGCAACATGGGCCTGGACTGGGCCGCGACCAAGGAGCTGATCCAGCGCAGCGCCGCCGAGGCTCGCTCGCTCGGCGACCCGGCGACGCTGGTGGCCTGCGGGGCGGGCACCGACCACGCGCCCGACGCCGCCGACCTCAACACGATCACCGCCGCGTACGCCGAGCAGATCGAGACCGTCCAATCGGCCGGCGCCGGTGTGATCGTCATGGCCTCCCGCCAGCTCGCCCGGGTGGCGACCGGGCCGCAGGACTACCACCAGGTCTACGGCAAGCTGTTCGGCCTGGCCGACCGGCCGGTGATCCTGCACTGGCTGGGCGAGATGTTCGACCCGCAGCTGGCCGGCTACTGGGGCTCGCGCGACGTGGACGCCGCGACCGCGTCGTTCCTGGAGCTGATCCACGCCCACGCCGCGATGGTGGACGGGGTGAAGGTGTCGCTGCTGGACGAGGAGCACGAGGTACGCCTGCGCGCCGCGCTCCCCGAGGGCGTCAAGCTCTACACGGGTGACGACTTCAACTACCCGTCGCTGATCAAGACCGGCTCGCACGCGCTGCTCGGCATCTTCGACGCGATCGCCCCGGCGGCCGCGGCGGCGCTGCAGGTGCTGGACGCGGCCGAGGCCGCCGGTGACGAGGCGAGCCGCGAGCGGCTGCTGGCCTCCTACGACGAGATCCTGGCCCCGACCGTCCCCCTGTCGCGGAAGATCTTCGAGACGCCGACGTACAACTACAAGACCGGCATCGTCTTCCTGGCCTGGCTGAACGGCCACCAGGACGCGTTCACCATGGTGAACGGCGCCCAGTCGGCCCGTTCGCTGGTCCATCTCGCCGAGGTGTTCCGCCTCGCGGACCAGGCCGGCCTGCTGGCCGACCAGGAGCTGGCCGTGCACCGCATGAAGGCGCTGCTGGCGGTGAACGGCCTGTGAGTCTTTCGCTGAACCAGTGGACGACCCGGCGCTGGTCGCTGGCGGAGGCCGTGGACGGGTGCGTACGGCACGGCCTGGAGGCGGTCGGGCTGTGGCGCGAGAAGGTGGCCGAACACGGGCTCGCCCAGAGCGCCAAGCTGGTACGGGACGCCGGCCTGCGGGTGTCGTCGCTGTGCCGCGGCGGCTTCCTCACCACCAGCGGCGAGGCGTTCACCGCGGCGCTGGAGGACAACCGGCGCGCCATCGACGAGGCGGCCGAGCTGGGCGCCGCCTGCCTGGTGATGGTGGTGGGCGGCCTGCCCGGGGTGAAGCCCGGCGAGCCGCTGCCGGCCGGCTCCTCGCGTGACCTTGCCGGGGCGCGCGAGCGGGTGGCCGAGGCGCTGGCGGAGCTGGCGCCGTACGCCGGTGAGCGGGGCGTCAAGCTGGCTTTGGAGCCGCTGCACCCGATCTACTGCCCCGACCGGGCCGTGCTGTCCACCTTGGGCCAGGCTCTGGAGCTGAGCCTGCCGTACCCGGAGGAGCAGGTCGGCGTGGTGGTGGACACCTTCCACGTGTGGTGGGACCCGCGGTTGTCCGAGGACATCGCGCGGGCGGGCCGCCGGATCGCGTCCTACCAGGTGTGCGACTACCTGCACCCGCTGCCGGAGGACGTGCTGCTCGGACGCGGCATGATGGGCGACGGCGTGATCGACTTCCCGCCGATCACCCAGGCGGTCCTGGCCGCCGGGTACACCGGGGACGTCGAGGTGGAGATCTTCAACGCCGACGTCTGGGCCGCCGACCCCGACGAGGTCGTGGCCACGATGAAGGCCCGCTACGCGGACGTGGTGCTGCCCACCCCGTAGAAAGCGGCGGCCCGTCTCGTGCGGGCCGCCGCTTCGCGGCTCCGGCCGGCCGAGCGGCACCGGGCAGCCGAGCGGCACCGGCCGGGCGAGCGACTAAGGGCGGCCAGCGCCGGCCGGCCGGCACTGGAGGCGGCTGAGCGCGATCCCCAGCAGCAGTACGGCGATGCCGTGCCCCAAGCCGCCCGTGTAGCTGCCGTGCGGGTTCAGTGGCACGTGCCAGGCCAGGGCGACGCCGATCGCGATGGCCATCGGCTGCGACAGGGCCATCGCCGTGCCCGCCCACCAGGGCAGCACGCGGGCGCGGACGGTGGCGATCCCGAACAGCAGCAGCCCGAGGGAGAACAGGCCAGGCCCGATGGGGAAGGAGACGGCGACCATGCCGTCGTTGCCCAGCATGATGCCCACGTTCCCGACGGCGGAGAGCGCCATGCCCGCGATGGCGCCGATCAGGCCCGCGCGCGCGAGTCTCCCGCTGCGGTGGCGTTGTGCCTGGCCGACGCCGGCGAGCACGATCGCGTACAGGGTCCAGGGGATCAGTACGAGGACGTCGCGGTAGTCCTGCGGGGGCGGGGCGACGAACGATTCGGCCGCCATCGCGACCCAGCCCAGGAAGCTGACGACGGCCATGGTGACGTACGGGGATGCGTTTTTCATGCCGTCCACGATCGAGGTCGCCCCGGTCGGGCGTCATGAGGTGCGGGTCCTCTGACAACCGGGACATTTCGTCCCGTGACGGCGGGGCACGGCGACTGTCACGATGGCCGTTGTGACCCGTACCTCCATCCGGCTCGGCACCGCCGCCGGAATCCTGCTGTTCTGCCTCGTCGTGGGCGCGCTGGCGGTCGAGCCCGAGCTGCGGCGGCTGGGTGTGACGGGAATCGTGGAACGTTTCGACGCCTTCCGGGCGGTGGCCGCGCTCGCGTTCGGCCTGCCCGGCCTTTTCGTGCTCTCCCAGGTCCCGTCGAGCCGGGTGGGGCGGCTGATGGCGGCGGTCGGGGCGGCGCAGGCCGTGGGGGTGGCGCTGTCGGCGTACGGGTTGCTGGGCATCAACGGTCGGCCGCTGCCCGGGGACGACTGGGCGATGTGGCTGTCGAACTGGTTGTGGGTGCCCGCCTACCTCGCGGTGCCGACGTTGTTCCTGCTGATCTTCCCGGACGGGCGGCTGCCGTCGCCACGCTGGCGTCCGGTCGCGGCGCTGGCCGTGACGGGCATCGTGATCAGCACGTTGGACTGGGCGTTGCGGCCGGTCACCGTGGTGGACGTGGCCGGGCTGTACCCGGCCGGGTACGCCGGGGCGCTGGCCGATCTGACCCCCTTCCCGCCTGTCCTGCGGATCGCCGGCGGTGCCTGCGCCGCCGTCGCGGCGGTGCTGGCGGTGGCCTCGCTGGCGGTGCGCTACCGGCGGGCGCAGGAGTCGTCGCGGCGGCAGTTGCAGTGGGTGCTGGCCGCGGCCCTGGCGACGGTGGTGATGCTGGGGGCCGGCCAGGTGCTGTCCGTGGGCGCGCCGCTGCTGGTCGCGCTCGCCCCCGTGCCGCTGCCCGCTGCCGTGGCCGTCGCGGTCGTGGCGCACCGGCTGTGGGATCTGGACCTGCTGTTGTCGCGCGCGCTGGCCTTCGGCGCCGTCAGCGCGCTGCTGCTGGGTGCGTACGCGCTGGCCGTGCTCACGCTCGGCCGGGTGGTGGGCGCGGCGGCGAGCGCCGCGCTGGTGGCGTTCGCCGTCCATCCCCTGTACGCGCACGCCCGGGCCAGGGCCAACCAGTTCGTCTACGGCGATCGCGACGATCCCCGGCAGACGCTGCGGCGGCTCGGCACCCGGCTGTCCGACGCCGAGCTCCCCGGCCGGCTGCTCGATCGGATGGCCGCCGAGCTCGGCCGGAGCCTGCGCATGCACTACGTGGCCGTGGAGGAGTCGGGCACGGTCGTCGCGCAGTGGGGCCGCCCCGGCGGGGACGTCGAGAGCGTCGAGCTGCATCACGCGGGCGAGCGCGTCGGCACGCTCATGGTGGGCGAGCGCTTACGGCCGAAGGACCGCGCCCTGCTGGCCGAGCTGGCGCCGCACCTGGCGGTGGCCGTGCACGCCCATCGCCTGGACGCCGACCTCGAACGCTCCCACCAGCGACTGCTCGCCGCCCGGCAGGAGGAACGCGACCGCCTGCTGTACGAGCTCCACGACGGCCTCGGCCCCACCCTGGCCGCGCTGGCGCTGCACATCGACCGCGGCCGCCGGCTCGTCGACACCGATCCGGACCAGGCCAAGGAGCTCCTCGGCGACCTGGCGGGCCGCACCCGGACGACCGTCGACACCGTCCGGGCCATCGTGCACGACCTCGCCCCGCCGCCCCTGGACGACCTCGGCCTGGCAGGCGCGCTGACCGAACTCGGCAAGGGCTTCGCCGGGCACCTGACCGTCGAGGTCGACGTCCCGCCGGACCTGTCAGGGCTGCCCGCGTCGGTCGAGCTGGCGGCCTACCGGATCACCGCCGAAGCGCTCACCAACGCCGCCCGGCACGCCCACGCCTCGGTCTGTACGATCCGGTTGCGCGCCCACCACGATCTGGAGCTGACAGTGCACGACGACGGCACCGGCGTGGCCTCCCCCGCCCGCCACGGTTTCGGTCTCACGTCGATGCGCCGCCGGGCCGAGGAGCTCAACGGCACCTTCGACCTCGCCACCGGCCCCGGCGCGGGCACGAGCGTCCTGGTCCGCCTGCCGCTGAACGGCGCCCGATGATCCGCGTCGCGGTGGTCGAGGACCACCCCGTCTTCGCCGAAGGCCTGGTCGCGCTGCTCTCCGACCTGCCCGGGGTGGAGGTCGCCGGCGTGGCGCACTCCGGGGAGGCGGCCATCGAGCTGGTCGGCCGGGTCCTGCCCGACGTCGTGCTGATGGACCTGCGCCTGCCCGGCATCGACGGCGTACAGGCCACCTCGCACATCACCGCACACCATCCCCAGGTGGCCGTGCTGGCCCTGACCATGCTGTCCGACGACGCTTCCGTCCTGGCCGCCATCCGCGCCGGAGCCCGCGGCTACCTGCTGAAAGAGGCGACTCCGGCCGAGATCGCGCGTTCCCTGGAGGCGGTCGCCGCCGGGCAGGTCGTCTTCAGCGCCGCCGCCGGCGCCCTCGTGCTCACCGCCCTGTCCACGTCCGGCGTACGGCCATCCGTGCTGCCCGAGCTGACCGACCGGGAACGCCAGGTGCTCGGCCTGCTCGCCACCGGGCTCACCAACACCGCGATCGCCCAGCGGCTCTTCCTCAGCGAGAAGACCGTGCGCAACCACGTCTCCAACATCTTCGCCAAGCTCGGCGTCTCCGACCGCGCCTCTGCGGTGGCGCGCGCCAGAGACGCAGGGCTCGGCGCCTGACCGGGACGGCGCCGCTCCCGCGGGTTACGCCGGCTTGTCCCAGACCAGCAGGTAGCGGCGCAGCAGCAGGCGGCGGAAGTGGCAGCCGGGCAGCATCCTGCGCGCCTCCTGGGCGATCTCGCCCCAGGACATGGTGGGATCCATGGCCGGCACGCCGGGACCGCCCTTGCCGCCGTGGAACAGCTTGAGCACGTGCGAGACCGCCTGGCCCGTGAGACGGACGATCACGTCGAGGAGCGTGCGGTCCTTAGCGTGGCCGACGATCACCAGCCGCCCGCCCGGCGCGAGCAGCCGGACCAGGGCGTCCATGGCCTCGTGGAAGTCCGCGTGGTGGACGACCGCGACGGCGGTGACGAGGTCGTACTTGCCCTCGGGGAGCACCCCGTCGAGGTAGTCGCCCGCCACGAAGGACACGTTGTCCGCCTGGCGCTCGCGAGCCAGCTCGATCGCCGCGGCCGAGCGGTCCACGCCCGTCACGGAGGGGACGACGGCGGCCAGCTTGCCCGCCAGCAGCCCGTCGCCGCACCCGACGTCGAGCGCGTGCGCGCAGCCCTCGGGGACGAGCTTCAGGACGAGCCGCTGGTAGTGGACGTTGTGGTTCCAGTAGGTATCGGGCACTTGATCACGATATCGTCACGGTGCCCGCCGCGCCGTTCACTTCGATCTCCTGGCCCGTGGTGATGCGGTGCGTGGCGTCGGGTACGCCGACGACGGCGGGGATGCCGTACTCGCGGGCCACCACCGCGCCGTGCGACATCGCGCCGCCCATCTCCATCACCAGCCCGCCCGCCGTCAGGAACAGCGGCGTCCAGCCGGGGTCCGTCGAGGGGCACACCAGGATCTCGCCCGGCTCCAGGTGCGCGCCCACCGGGTCGAGCACGACCCTGGCCACGCCGGTGACGGTGCCCGCCGAGGCGGCCGTGCCGATCAGCGCGCCTTCGGTGGCGGCGACCGCGAGCGCCTCCGGCTCGGTGCCGTCGGAGAGCAGCACCCGGGGCACGTGCCTGCGGCGCGACTCCTGCTCGTACGCCTCACGCCGCTCCGCCACCAGCTCCCGCAGGTCGCCCCCGCTCAGCGCGGCCCTGGCCTCCCGGAAGTCCAGGAAGAACACGTCCCCGGCCGCGTCCAGCACGCCGCGGCCCACCAGGTGCTCCCCGACCACCAGCATGCTGTGCCGGATCGCGGCGAGTGTCTTGACCAGGTAGAACTTGGGCAGCTCACGCAGTCCGGCGAACTTCCTGGTGCGGCGGAGCCCGAACCGCGCCACCGCGCCCCGCCAGCGGCCCTTGCGCCCGGCCTGCGCCGCCACGTGCGCGATCGCGGCCTGCGCGTCTCGCGCGCCCTTGGCGAACAGCGCGGCGGGCGCCACGTCGGCGCCGCCGTCCATGCGCAGGTAGTTGGCCAGGACGCCGAGAATGTGCGCGGGCTCGTCGGACCAGCGCGGCACGCCCAGGTCGATCTCGGCGACGCCGCGGTGGCCGTACTTGTCCAGGAACGCGGCGATCCCGCGCTGGGCGGCGGGCGGGAGCCGCTCCTCGCGGTAGAGGCGGACCAGCTCGGCGACCGGCAGCTCCTTGAACGGCTCCGGCTCGACGCGGGTGGCCAGGTCCCACAGTTCGAGGTCCATCTCGGTGGTCGGGTTGTGCGGGACGCTGCGCAGAACGTCCTGCATGTCGCCCATCGGCACGCCGGAGAGCCTGGAGGCCAGGGCGAACAGGCCGTAGCCGGTGATCACGATGGGCATGATCGAGACGATCACGGGGAAGGTGCCGGCCAGCATGCGCTCGGCGTGGTCCAGGCGCTGCGCTGGGGTGGCCGAAGCGGGCACCCGCAGTCTCTTGTCGAGCTCCTCTCCGACGCGGGCGGCGTACGCGAGGGCCTGGTCCGGCCTGCTCAGCGCCTGCAGGACGCGGGAGGGGGCGTGGACGCGGCGGGCGAAGCGCCCGAAGGCACGCAGGAACGGGCGGCGTGAGGTGTGTGTCAGCGACAGGCGCGGGTCCTCGAACAGCCGCTCCATGACGGTCCCGGTGCGGGCCTCGCCGAGCGCCAGCATGCGCGGCAGGATGGCGCGTCCGGGGCGGCTGCGTACGGCCGTGGTGATGTCGAACCACAGGCGCTGCCCCGAGATCGCCAGGAAGGACGCGCCGTCGAGGCGGTCGGCGGGGCGGTAGCCGAACAGGCCCGCCCCACCGGCGCTGAGCAGCCGGAACGCCGACAGCCCCATCGGCGTCAGCGGCCCCATCACGCCCTGGGCGACGTTGACCGAGAAGTAGACCCGCAGGCCCGGCCTGGTCCGCTCGGGCAACGGGTAGAGGGTGGTGATCGGCCTGGCCTGGGTGAGCCAGAGCTTGCCATCACCGTCGATGGCCCACTCGGTGTCCTGGGGGGCGCCGTAGTGGTCCTCGACCCGGCCGCCGAGCTCGGCCAGCGCGAAGACCTGCGGGTCGGTCAGGCAGAGGCCGTCGTGGGCGGTCTCGACGCGCTCGGTGCCGCCGCCGGGCAGGGAGCGGATGGCCAGCTGCTTGTCGCCGGCGTGGCGTTCGAGGATCTCGCCGCCGTGGACGACGAAGCGGTCGGGGTTGACGGCTCCGGAGACGACGGCCTCGCCGAGCCCGGGGCTCGCGTCGATGACGGTCTCGCGCCGCCGCCCGGTGACCGGGTTGGCGGTGAACATCACCCCGGCGACCTCCGCGTCCACCATGACCTGGACGACCACCGCGAGCCGCACGGCGGCGTGGTCGATGCCGTTGGACTCGCGGTAGGCGACGGCGCGGTCGGTCCAGAGCGAGGCCCAGCAGCGGCGTACGGCGTCGACGACCGCCTCGGCGCCCACCACGTTGAGGTAGGTCTCCTGCTGCCCGGCGAAGCTGGCGAACGGCAGGTCCTCGGCCGTGGCGGACGAGCGCACCGCCACCGGCACGTCGTCGCCGAGCGCGGCGTAGTGCTTGACGATCGTCTCGTAGACGGCATCCGGCACCGGAGCCTGGAGCAGGTGCCGCCTGGCACGCTCCGCCACATCGTCGCCGCCGGTCTCGAGCCCGGCCGCGACCTGCCGGTAGGCCTCCGTGGTCAGCACCCAGCCGGGCGGCACGGGCAGCCCGGCCCGGGTCAGCTCGCCGAGATTGGCCGCCTTGCCGCCCACCTCCGCCGGCATTCCGGCGTCGATCTCGGAGAAGTCCATTGCCGTCTTCATTGAGTGACTCCTGGGGTTCAGCGTCCTGTCATCCAGTCTTACGCTTTCTCCGGCAGAAATTCAACACCTGATGAAAACAACGGAACGCCGTCCAGGTCCCAGGCGGGATCGAGCGCCACGCCCAGCGCCGCCAGCGCGGTCGGGCCGACGTCGACGAGGCGGGGCCCGTCCAGCGAGCGGCCTGCCAGGTCCGCGCCCAGCCGGGCGGCGATCACGAAGACCGTGCGCTCCTCGTCCGACGGGCCCCCGTGCCCGCCCGCGTCGACGTGCCCGTGGTCGGTCGTGACCAGCACGGTCCAGCGCTCATCGGTGTACGCGGGCCGCGCGCGGACCGCGTCGAGCAGGCGGCCCAAGTAGGCGTCCTGGGCCTGGAGGGCGGCGGCGTATTCGGGGCAGTGCGGGCCGAGGTCGTGGGCCACCTCGTCGGTGTCGCCCAGGTACACGAACACGGCGTCGGGGTCGTCCTGGCGCAGGTGCCGCTCGGCGGCCTCGGTGACCTGCCGGTCGGCTTCGGCCCAGCCGACGGTGTACCCGTCGAGGACGAACCGGCGGTCGATGGCGGGGCCGAACGCGCCGTGCGTGTCGAGCGCCTCCCAGGAGAAGAACGCCGAGGTCACCAGCTCAGGCCGGACGTTCTTCGCGCGAGTCAGAAAGTCCGGAAATTTGTCGAAATGGGGGTCGGCGAAGCCGTTGTCCACGACGCCGTGCTTGTCGGGCCAGACGCCGGTGGCGATGGACGACCAGCCGGGGCCGGAGTCGGTGCGGGAATCGATGACCCGGCCGCCGTCACCCGGCTCGGGGCGCTTGGGCACCACCTCGCCGGGCGACTCCGTACGGGGCGCGTCTTCCTCGCCGTAGGGGAGCTTGCTGGTGCCGTACGCACCGGTGGACATCAACCCGGTCAGCACGGGGACGCCCGACGCGGCGAGCAGGTCGAACCGGAGCCCGTCCATGCCGACGACGAGCACCTTGCCTTGGGCTGGGGGGTTCTTAGATGGGGACATTCCCCCATCTAAGCGGTACTAAGCGGTGAAACGCCGCACCCAGTCGGCCGCTCCCGGCAGGATCTTCTCAACCGGGGCCACCTGCGGATACCAGGTGCGCTCCCACTCCAGCGACACCCACCCGTCGTAGCCGGCCCCGCGCAGCAGCTCGCCCGCCTCCTCCAGCGGCACGGACCCGGTCCCCATGGGCACCGGCGTGGTGTCCTGAGCCGAGACCGCGTCCTTGACCTGCACATACGACAGATACGGGCCGATCGCGGCGAGCGAATCGGCCGGGGACTCGCCGTGCCGCCACGGGTGCAGCAGGTCCCAGATCGCGCCCGTCGTCTCAGGACAGGCGGCCTCGGCCAGCACCCCGGCCACGGCGGCGCAGGTGGCCATGTTGTCGTGCGTCTCGACGAGCACGCGGCGGCCGAGCGCGGCGGCCGTACCGGAGACCGCCTTGAGCCTGCGGGCGCCGACGGCGGGGTCGGCACCGCGCGGGAACACCCGCACCCCGGGCGCGCCCAGGTCGGCGGCCAGCCGCAGGTCGGCGAGCAGCGCCTCGATGACCGGCTCGTCCGGCCCCGGCTCGCAGATCCCGACATATCCCGCAAGAGCGGAAATTTCCAGCCCGGCCGCCTCGACCCGCTCCCGCACCGACCGCCGCTCCGCCGCGTCGAGCCCGGCATGCACCCCGGTGTCCGGGTGCAGGCGCAGCTCCAGCCCCTGGCAGCCCTGCTCCGTCGCGATCTCGATCGCCCTGCCGAGCCCCTCGCCGGGCATCCCCAGCGTGCTGACCGCCAGCCTCACGCCAACCTCCGTACGCTCTCCCGCAGCACGACCTGCCCTGCGACCTTCTCGACCACGACCGCGTCCTCCTCGCCCAGCGCCAGCTCCAGCGCCCGCGCCCCCATGTCCTTCAACGGCAGCCGCACGGTCGTCAGCGCCGGTACGTGATCACGGAGCGTGACGATGTCGTCGAACCCGGCCACCGACACGTCCTCGGGCACCCGGATGCCGCGCTCCCGATAGGCGGCCAGCGCTCCCACCGCCATCACGTCGTTGACCGCGAACACGCAGGTCGCGTCCTCGCCCACCTGCTGGGCCGCCGCATAGCCGCCGTCGCGGTCGAACGGCCCGTGGATCACGTGCGGCGCGGGCAGCCCAAGCTCCTCCAGCGCCGCGGCGAACCCCGCGCACCGGTCGGCCGCCGTCACCAGGTGCGGTGGCCCGGCCAGCACCGCGAACCGCGTGTGCCCCATCCCGGCCAGCGCGCGCGCCAGCTCGGCGGCCCCCTCCCGGTTGGCGGGGGCGACGGTGTCCACGCCGAGCAGGTCCTGACCGACGCAGGCGGCCCGGCCGCCGCCCGAGCGGTATTTGGCCAGTTCGTCACGGAGCCGCCCGGTGACCGACGGGTCGGCCACCCGCGAGCCGACCAGGAGCACGGCCCGCACCCGCTGGGCGTTGAGCGTCGCCACGTAGGCGATCTCCTGCTCGGGGTCGCGATGCGTGGTGCCCACCATGACCAGCAGGCCCTCCGTGGCCGCCGCGCGCATCGCCCCGTCGGCGAGAGCCGCGAAGTAGGGGTCGGTCAGGTCGTGTACGACGATGCCGATGACGTTGCTCGCCCCGCGGGCCAGCGTCTGGGCCGCGATGTTGGCCCGGTAGCCCAGCTCGTCGGCGGCCTGCTCGACCCGGGCCCGCAGCGCCGCGCCGACCTGGCGGGTGCTGCCGTTGAGCACCCGCGAGGCGGTCGCGAGCGAGACGCCCGCCTGCTTGGCGACGTCTTCAAGCGTGACCACGAGACCTCCCCGGAAAGCGGTTTCCAAGTCTGCCAGAACAGCAGCCGGATCCGCATCCTCGCACGTCTCATGCCCAGGGGAACAGGATGTCCAACAGCCCCCCACCCTCTTCCTTCGTCGGCGTGGGCGCGGGCGCCTGGGTGGTCGGCGGCGCCTGCGTGGGCTGGGTGGTGGGCTGCTGCGACGACTTCGGCTGGGTGTCGGGCCGGTCGCCGGTCGGCCGGCCGTCCTGGGCGGGGTCGGTGTCCTGCATCTCCGGCTGCGAGTCCCTGGTGGGCCTGTTGCTGGACTTCGTGGTCGGCTCGCCGACGCGGGTGTTCTCCGGACGGGCGGAGGGCTCACGCGTCGGCCGCGCCCGCTGAGTCGTCGGGGTGGGATTTGCGGACTCGGACTCGGTCGGCTCATCGGTGGCCGAATCGGCAGGCTCGGTGGGCTCCTCCACCGGCGTGTCCTCGGGAGCCGCGGACTCGGAGGGCGAGGTCACCTCGCCGGCGCTGGCGCACTGGGCGCCCGCGCACGGGTCGTCGGAGGAGGTGCCGGTGAGCATGAAGCCCGCTCCCACCCCGACCAGCACCACCGCGGCGGCCACCACCAGCAGGAGCCTGGTACGGCGGCGCACCTCGCGCTCACCGCCGCGGGAACGCCCGTCATGCGAGTCGTCGGTCCAGCCCGAGCCGAGGAAACCGCGCTTGGTCTGGTCCTCCTCGCGGTCGTCGTCCCCGGCCTCGTGGCCCCGGTCGAGCGGGAGGTACGGGTTGTCGTCCAGGCTGTGAGGACCGCTGTGCTCGCCAAGCGCGTCGTAGGGCCCGCTGTCGTGAGAGGCGCCGCCGTAGGACGTGGTGCTGTCGTACGTGGAACTCTCGTAGGACGTGGTGCGGTCGTAATTGGAGCTCTCGTAGGACGCGGTCCCGTCGTAGGACGTGCGGTCGTAGGAGGTGCCTTCCAGGTCGTAGCCCGCGCCGGTCCCGGCTCCGTCCAGGTCGTAGGCGGAGCTGGAGCCACTTGTGCCGCCGGCGCCGCTGAGCAGGTCATGCGGCCCGCTGCCGCCATCGAGCAGGTCATGCCCGGCGACCGGGGCGTCGTCGAGGACGTCACGCACGCCCTCACGGCCCACCAGCTGCGGCTCGCCGAGCCCGGTCGGGGAGCCCTGGTCGGGCGGCAGGATGTAGGTCTCATTGCCGACGACCTGGATCGCGGGTTGCTCGTCGGTGTCATCGGTGCTCCACCGCGGAGACAGCACGTCGCCCGTCATCTCCGGGTTTAACGACCTACCCTGCCCATCCTCATATGGCCTGTCGTTCTCGTCGCGCGCCACGATGGAACCTCTCTAGTACGAATTCGAATCGCGCCCTTTCCTACCATGCCTTGTCCGGAAATTTCACATGTTTCCCTAAAACTACTCTCCGTAACATAGGCCAGCTCGGGCCACTGATGCCCCACCCGCCCCTTCCCAGTCGGCGGAGCGGGAGATCACGGTCCGTCAGCGGGATGGTGCGGGCTGGAGCCGCCGCCGGCAGCGGGAGTCAGGGCGCGCCGTCGTTCAGCCGACGAGCCCGTCGAGCACGCCGCCCAGGGCCGCCTTCACCCGCTCCACCTCGACTCCGCACTCCCGGATCCGGTAGGCGAGCAGCGGGGCGGCCAAAGGCGCCAGGAGGGCGTCGGCCAGACAGGAGGCGTCGGCGTCCGGGCGCACCTGCGTGATCAGCATCGCGAGGTGGCCGTGGTAGGCGTCGTACGCGCCGCCGAACCGCGCGAACGGACCCGCGGTCTCGGCCATGAGCAGCAAATCGAGCTGCTCGACCGTCCGGTCCGCGAGCGCGTAGAGGAACGCCCGCACCCGGGCGGCCGGCTCCGCGCCAGGCCCGAGCGGCGGCGGACCTTCGATGAACGCCGACTGGAACTCCCGCTCCCGCCGGTCGATCAGCGCGTACGCCAACCCGGAGCGGTCCCCGAAACGCCGATAGAGCGTGCCGACGCCCACCCCCGCCGCCGCGGCCACCTCCGCCATCGACAACCCGTCCACGCCTTCGGCGGCGACGATGGCCTCGGCCGCGGCCAGGATCTTGGCGCGGTTGCGGGCCGCATCGGTGCGCTCGCGTCTCACGATCTCCATCTTCGCACCGCTTGCATCCGGAACGCGTTCCGCTTACCGTTTAACCGGAACGTATTCCGGATATCGGAGGACGCATGACATCCAAGGTTGCCCTTGTCACGGGCGGCAGCAGAGGAATCGGCGCGGCCATCGCAAGACGGCTGGCAGGCGACGGATTCGACGTGGCGATCACGTACCAGAGCGCAGGCGACCGAGCCGCCACGGTGGCCAAGGAGGTCGAAACGGCGGGACGGCGCGCCCTCACGATGCGGGCCGAGGCCGCCGACGCACCTGCACTCATCGAGGCGGTGGAGCGGACGGTCCGCGAGCTGGGCCGGCTCGACGTGCTGGTGAGCAACGCCGGAATCGCACCGTACGGACCGCTGGAGGAGGTGACGCTCGACGAGGTGGACCGCCTGCTGGCCGTGCACGCCCGGGCGTCCTTCGTGCTGGCGCAGGCGGCGGCCCGGCACATGGGGAGAGGCGGCAGCATCGTCCTCATCGGCAGCAGCCTGGCAGAGCGGGTGCCGTACGCGGGCTGGACGGCGTACGCGATGAGCAAGTCCGCACTGATCGGCCTGGCCAAGGGCCTGGCACGAGACCTGGGCCCGCGGGGCATCACCGCCAACGTCGTGAGCCCGGGCTCGACCGACACGGAGATGAACCCGGCCGACGCCCCGGAAGCGGAGGAGGAGCGCCGCCTGACCGCACTCGGCCGCTACTGCTCCCCCGCCGACATCGCCGCCACCGTCGCCCACCTCGCCGGCGAAGGCGGCCGCACCATCACAGGCGCCTCGATCCCCGTGGACGCCGGGGTCACCGCCTAACTCCTTACCCAGGCAGGTGACGTGCAGGTGGGCCGAAGCACACCCGCCCCTTGCCCCACTGGCTGGTGAACCGCTGGAGCCCGCCCCGAAAGGTCTTCGCGAGGGGCGCTTCGCGCCGAAAAGCTCAGGCGTCCCTTTTTCAGGCGCCTCCGGCGCACCCCCCACGCCTCCGGCGCCATCGGCGCCCCGCCCCTTGACCGGCTGGGTGGTGGGCCGCCTGACGCCCGCCCCTGGACCCGGAACTTTCGAGCCCTTCGTTGACCGATATCCAGGACGGAATCGAAGCCAGAGACGGCCGCGGTGAGTGTCATGGCGGCCGAGGGCTTTCGCGGGGCAGGCCAGTGACAGCGGATGTTCGTTTCGTTCGTTTGTTGCTATCGTGGGGTTGGCGAGAGGGGACTTACATGACGACCGAACTTGCCGAGCGAACGGTCCTTCCACCAGGCGTGCCGCTGGATCGATTGGCCGATGCCGTGCGCCACCTGCCTGGCGGGCGGGCCGAGCTGATCGGAGCGGCGGGAGAACGGATCACCTTGCCGGATGAGGTGTTCGAGGTTCTTCGGCTGGTGGTGCTGGCAATGGCCGCGGGCCAGGCCGTCACGATCGCGCCCCATCACCAGACATTGACCACCCAAGAAGCCGCCGATCTGCTGGGCGTGAGCCGACCGACGGTCGTCCGGATGCTGGAACGCGGCGAGATCCCCTTCGAACAGCCGGGACGACACCGCCGGATCCTGCTCCGAGATGTGCTGGCCTACCAGGAACGGCGTCGTCATCAACGCCGGGCCTCCTTGGACCGGATGGTGGAGGTCTCCGAAGAGGTCGACCTGTACGAGGTTACCGCCGAGCCGCGTCGAACCAGGTGACCGGAGGGCGGGATGATTTTCAGCGTCCTACTCGACACGTGCGTGTTGTATCCGGCCTATCTACGTGACACGCTGCTGCGCCTGGCGGAGAGGGGTCTGTTCCGGCCACTGTGGTCGGCTGGCATCCTGGACGAATGCGACCGAAACTTGATCAAGGCAGGTATCCCCGCTCAGGTCGTGCACCGGCTCACGGCTGAAATGCGGACGGCGTTCGATGATGCCGAAGTGATCGGCTACGAGCCGCTCATCGCCACAATGGCCTGTGACGACAAGGACCGCCATGTGCTGGCCGCCGCAGTGTGTGCAGGCGCGGATGCATTGGTGACCTTCAACGTGAGAGATTTTCCCGCGCAGTCCCGCGAGCCGTACGACATCGAGCTGCACACTCCGGATTTCTTCCTGTTGGGGCTGCTTGACGCGGCGCCCCGGATCGTCCTGCGAACGCTGCGCGAGCAGGCCGACAGCTATAAGCGCGACCCGAGGACGGTTATGGGGCTGATGACGGCACTGGAGCGGACCGGCGTACCCGGATTTGCGGAGGAGGTCAGGCGACAGTTCGGGTGAGTTGATCGCCCGACCTCCCAGTGGATAGGGATCGTGTTGTGTGAAGGGGTTGTCGCCCCTTCCGGGGGACATTGCCAATACGCTCCGCCCAACTCGCCGACGAGGCGCGGCCAAGCTGATCGTGAAGCTCCCGCTCCAGCGGACACGTCGGCGACCGTCGCAGCCGACGACAGCGCGATCGACCACAGGGGATAAAGCAACACGGATTCACTGAATAACGCGAAACTTTCAGCGCCGCGCTCCCCTGCGCGCAAGCCCTCCTCTCCATGGCAGCACCAGGCAGCCAGCCGACGAGCTCGGCCTTACGACAGGAATCTTGATGGTGCGCTTGCGGGATCGGCTGACACAGGTGGGGTCAGTCCACACGGGCCCAGAAGTCGTACGGGTCCTGCCCAGGGCGGAACCCGTGAGCCTCTGCCATGTCCGCCGCCTCCCGGAAACCGCGGGCGACGGCTGAGGGCTCGTGGGCGTCACTTCCGAACGTGACAGCTTCACCACCTTCTTCATGCCACCACCTCACGAGGGTCGAGTGCAGCGGTATGCGCGTGTTGATCTCGAGAACCCTGCCGGACTGAGCAGTCACCCGCAGCGCGTGCCGGAACTCCTCTTCGAACGCCGACGGGTCGAACGGGCCGGCCTCCTGCTCCGGCCAGCAACGGATCGGGTAGTCGATGTGGGCCAGCACGGAGAACACGTCGCTTTCGGTGACGAGCCTGGCAACTTCCGCCAGGTACTGCCGAACGACCTCAGCGGCAACTCGGTGCCCGTAGAGGCCTGGCGGCTCTGCGAATCCGTCCCCGTCTGGGAGGCAGTGCAGGGAGCCGAGCACCCGGTCGAATTGTCCGGCGCCGAGCACCTTCGCGGTGGCTGCGGCATGCCAATGAGGTTCGCCTATCTCCAGGCCGCTCAGGATCAGAAGACTCGGGAACTGTTCGCGGCACCTCTCGATAGCCTCCAGATAGCCGGACGCGTCGAACTCCGGCGGGGTCAGTTGCCCATCGGGCGTGCTCAAGGTCGCGAGATGGTCGTTTTCATCGAGGGCATCGAGAGCGACCCTCCAGACCGTGTGGTCGAGGTGTTCGGTGAAGGCGATCGCCGGCAGCCCGAAGTCCACGGCCTGCGCGCAGGAGTGCTCCATCGAGCCCATCGGGGCGTCCCAGGACCACTCGCTGTGCACGTGACCGTCCAGAGGTAAGGTCACGAGTCCCACTGCTCCCTAAGCACATCAACCCCCAGCGTTGCGCCGGCCACCCCGTGCGGTGCCCGCCGAGGCGTCGCCGGTGAAGGTAACAGCAACGGAATTGAAAAGATCGATGCACTCCCGCAGCCAGTCGCGAGTGTTCCATGGACACCTCGCCCCGGATCGCCGGACTCGACGGCGATCGGACGATACGGCGCTCCGCGCGAAGATCATTCCCCCAGCCCTCGCACCATCACCGCGAACACCGGCGCTCCCGGCAAGGGATTGCGCTTCTCCCCCACCTGCCGCCATCCCCACTTGCGGTAGGCGGCCACGGCCGGGGTTGCGGCAGGTAACACGGTCAAGGTGGCCCGTTCTTCAGGCCGGCCGGTGAGCAACAGGTCATGGATGGTTCGGGCCACATGTCGCCGTCGCCACGGGGCGCGTACCAGCAGTTCGACCAACGCCCAGGTGCGGCCTGGCCGTTCGGTCGTCATGGACTCCGGCAGTGGCGTCACCAAGTTTCGCCACCATGGGGTGCTGGGGAGCAGCGTGACGCCAAAACCCAGGCCCACGAGCTGCGCCTTGTGGCGGGCTTCCACCAGGGCAAAGCCCTCCTGTCGGCGCTGGACGGCGAAGCGCTCCACGAACAAATCGGCATGCTCCGCTCCCCACTCATACGGCGGTTCCCCATACACCTCGGCATAGAGGGCCCGGTACTCCTCAATCCGCGAGGCCGCCTCGTCGCCTGGCACCGCGTGGTATTCAATGGCGGCCACGTAGCTCGCCCTCCCGCCCCGGAGCCGCACGCCGCAGATAGGCGCGCAATTCCTCGTGAAAGGTGGCCGCGCCCGTCGCACCTGGGTAGCGGCTACCGAGGTCCCGATCAAATCGGATGAGCCACTCCACCACGAGCGAGGACCGCGCCTGGTCCGCCAGCCGCAAGGAATGCAGGGCCACGGCCGCGGATTCCACCGGTTCGCACTGGGCGAGGCGCACCTTGGCCAAGCGGAGTTCGTCAAAAATGCGGCTGCGGGTATATGCCTGCCCTCGGCTTTCGCGGGCACTGAGCGTATGCTTTTCGGCCGTGGCCGCGTATCGCCGCCACTCGGGATGCGCAGGATAATAGCGCTGGGCAGTGCCCGGCAGGCCCTGGTCATAGGCAATCCACCCGGCCAGTTGCGCCAGTTCCGCCGTAATGCCGAATAGCCGCCTGGTGACATCGACTGGGTGCCGTTCGCCCAAGCTTTCGGTTATGGCGTTCAATTGCCCGACCACGGCTTTGCGGCGCAGGCCGCCCACACCGGAAGCGTCCCACTGACGAAAGACCGTCACCGCTTGCTCCAGCTCGGCCACCTCCTCAGCCGCTGAGCCACCAGCGGGTACCGGCACGACGGGCAAGGAAGCCGCCCATTGACGGATGGGTTGCAACACCGCCGCCCCGCCCAACACCGAAAGGCCCGCCAGCATTTCCCGGCGCGAAGCAATGTCCTGGACGGAAAAATCCTCCATGATTTTGACGGTGTTGTTGCGGGTGAGTGAGAAGTCCAACGGCACTGTGGAGTGCAGAACGAACTTACCGGGCTTATCCGGCAAGGTGACTACCGCCGCCAGCAGCTCATCCAGCTCGGCCGAGGTGACCTTGAGCAATTTGGCGAGCTTGGGACGCAGCCACGGCTGCGGCTCGGTTTCGGCTCGTTCCCAGCGGCCTGCCGTCGAACGCTCAATGCCGAGCGCGTCGGCCAGCTCCTCCTGGGTGTAACCGGCCGCCTTGCGCCGCTGGATGAAGCGCACCCGCCGCTGTGTCATGCGCTGTCCTCCTCCCGGTACAGCCCAAGCGTAAAGCGCGACAGGCCAACCGTCCTGCTCAACTGGCACGATGCCTCATTTCTGCCACATCCGCGCGCCGAGAACGCTCTGGAACCGACTACGTCGCCTTTGCTTGGCTTCCCTCGCGCGGTGTGTCGGAAGAGGAGGCGGGCCATATGAGCAACGGCGGCGGAGCACCGAAGCCGAAACCCGTCCGCGGCGAGGGGCATGGGGCGATGCCCCCGTATCAGTCGTACGGCCGGACGGCAGGGCGCAACGTACAGCGAGACACGAGGCCGCAGAGGATCCCGGCAGGGAAAGACTGCGCCGTAAGCTGCATTCCGCTCCCCGCAATGGCTTCGTCCGTCGCCACGGCCCGGCTGCATACCAGGCTCCTCATGGAGAAGTGGCGACTAATGGCCGTGGTGGACGATGCGGAGCTAGTGGTGAGTGAGCTGGTGACGAACGCGATAAGGGCGGCCAATGTCATTCCTCTGCAGGCACGCTATCCCGAAATTCATGACCGCATGGAGGTGGTCTGCCTCCGCCTGTATTCGCTGGCCAGCGAGGTGCTCATTGAAGTATGGGACAGAAAGAACGAGCCGCCGACACGACATGAATGCACGCCCGACGATGAGGGTGGTCGCGGATTGTTCCTGGTGGAACATCTCAGCATCCAGTGGGGGACGCGGTATCCACAGTTCGGCGGAAAGATCGTGTGGTCGAGGCTGGCGGTTGAGGGTGGCGGGTAAAGGCACACGCCTCGAAGAGGCCATCAAACCCGTGATGGATCCGCCGCTCTGGCAAGTGAGGGTCTGATGCCCGCTGCTGAAACGCACCGGGTGAGCGCCATGACGACGACCGAGAGGTTCCCAGGCTGGGAAATCATGGAAGGTTCCGGAGGCGGCTACATCGCCTTTCGCACCGTCCTGGTGCCCGGCCGCAGCGGGCTCTCCAACGTACGCTGCGGCGCAACCCTGGAGGAACTGTTCAAGCACCTGGAACAGGAAATACGCGGCCAAGGACGGCGGCCTCCAGCAGGCCGATTGCCAGGGGCCGCATGAAGACCCTCCTGACGCCGTCCCGGTTCGCTTGACGGGCACGCGACTTGGCCATGGCAGGGTGTTCGTGGCACCGTTCGGTGGGCAGGCTGGCCCGCGGCAATCGCGGCGCCATCATTACCTGCGGCGTATTCGGCGGATATCCGGCGAGGGCGAAACCGCCGCGCGAAATGCGCTCGCTGACTTCAGGGATGGCCCGCTAGCCTCGATCTTTCTCGACCTTGAGCTGGTCGGCTGAGGGATTCGGCTGGAGGTCGTTTCCTCGCTGTGGTCAGCGTGG